>JBPCMU010000043.1:0-4073 GCA_051001975.1 Jatrophihabitans sp. | reverse complement strand
GCCAGCGCGATCACGCCGCCGTCGCCGAGCGTGTTGGCACACACCACCGTGAGGTCGATGTCGCGCCACACCATGAGCCCGAGCGCGGAGCTCCCGGTACGCACTGGGTCGCCGAGCTCGCTCAGTTGCTGCACCAACCTCAGATCGGCGACGACCGCATCGGCCTCCTGCCGCAGCGCCTGCTCACGCCGCAGCAGCTCGTCGTCGGTCAGCGGCACGGCGTTACTCCGTTCCGCGCTTGTAGTGACCGGTAGCGCGAGCCAACAACTGTTGCTGGGCATGGTCGTCGGCCGCGGCGTCAAGAACAGCGATCAACCGTTCGGCTCGAGCTCCGTTGACGACGGTGACGGTGCGCCCGCCACGATCGATACGGACCGCGCGTTCCTTGGTGACGCGGAAGTCGAACGGGTCGGAGATCAGCCGGGCGCGACTATCCCACGACATCGGCGTCCAGCGGTGTGAGCCGGGTTCGCGGTCCGGCTCGCAACACGTTGGACGGCAGGGTCTTGCCGGTCAGCCGCTGCGCCAGCGCGGCCGCATCCAGCAGCGCGTCGAGATCGATGCCGGTCTTGATGCCCATGTCCTCGACCATCGCGACCACCTCCTCGGTGGCGATGTTGCCGGTCGCACCGGGTGCATACGGGCAGCCGCCGAGGCCGCCGACTGATGCATCGAAGTGGGTGACGCCCAGCAGCAGGGCCGCGTACAGGTTCGCCAGACCGGTGCCGCGGGTGTTGTGGAAGTGCAGCGCCAGGCGGATGTCCGGATGCGCATCGCGGGTGCGGCTGACCAACTCGGTGACCCGGGTCGGCGTGCCCATCCCGGTGGTGTCGCCGTAGGTCAGCGAATCGGCCCCGGCCTTGATGCCCTCGTCGGCTAGCCACAGCGTCCGCTCGACCGGAACCTCGCCCTCGTAAGGGCAACCCCACGCCGTCGCGACGATGACCTCTAGCGCCGCACCGGCCGCGTGTACCTGCTCGATGATGGCGGCGATGTCGGTGAGCGACTCCTGCGTCGTGCGGTTCACGTTCTTCTTGTTGTGCGTGTCCGACGCGCTGACGACGACCTCGATCTCGGTGAACCCGGCCGCCAAGGCGCGCTCGGCACCCTTCGAATTAGGCACCAGAGCGCTGTAGCGCACCGCCGGATTGCGGGCGATACGCGACCACACCTCGTCGGCGTCGGCCATCTGCGGGATCGCCCGCGGATGAACGAACGACACCGCCTCGATGCGCGATGCGCCGGTCTGCGACAGCGCATCGACCAGTTGCACCTTCGCGTCGGTCGGGATCGGCTCCTCGTTCTGCAGACCGTCCCGGGGTCCCACCTCGCGGATGACGATCTCAGCCGGCAACTCGCTCATGCCGATCAGCCTACTGAGTGATCGCCCCGTCCAAGCCCGTTCCCTCTCGCCTGCCGAGAGGGAGCTTTCTGCTGCCGAGAGGGAGCTTTCCCTCACGACACGCCGAGTGAGATGACGGAATCCTCCCGATCGGCAGCACATCGCGATGTGTACGCGCTGCCCGGCACGCAGCTCGACGCTGTCACCCGTGCCGGCGCCGCCCGGCAGCGGAACAAGGGCGCCGGCGCGCTGGCCGGTTGGTCGGCCGCGACGATACCTGGCGTTGTCTGGAGCCCGGAGGATGCGCCAGCCGAAGTCAGCCGAACCCACCACGTCCGCTCACCACGCGGGATCGTTGTCCGCAACGAGCGGCTGTGCGACGACGAGGTCGTGCGGCGACATCACGGAGCGCGGGGAATCGTCAGGCTGCGGCAAGCCCTGTCCGAAGCCGATGCGGGAGCGGAGTCACCGTGGGAGACGCGCACCCGACTGGCCGTGATTCGAGCCGGTCTGCCACGACCGCTGACCCAGGTGCAGGTTCGCGCGCGGAGTAGCGCAGTGATCGCGAGGCTCGACCTGGGCTGGCCGCAATGGCGCGTCGGGCTGGAATACGACGGCGCCCAGCACTGGCTCGACCCGGACCAACGCAGTCGGGACCTGTCGCGCGGCAACGCACTGACTGCCCTTGGTTGGACGGTATTACGCGTCAACGCCGCCGCCGTCCGGTCCGGAGCCTTCCTGCCGGACCTGAGCGCCGCACTGCGGTTGGCCGGTGCGCCGCCACCGTGACCGCACCGACCTCGTCGCGGTGCAGCGGCCACCGTCTGACCGAGTGCCGAGCGGGAGCTTTCCGTCAGGTTGTCCGGCGTGTCGCGACGGAATGCTCCCTCTCGGCGCCATAAGGCTCCCGCTCGGCAAACGGGGGTCGCGGGGGTCGGGTCGGGGAGTCGGGGAGTCGGGTCGTCGGGTCGTCGGGTCGGGTCGGGTCGGGGAGTCTTGGGTCGGGTCAGGTGCCGTCGTAGTTGGCGCCGCTGCCGCCGGCCCCGTGGGCCCGCCGCGCCCGGGCGTCGGCATCCTGCTCGATGAGATGGTTGAGGTTCTGCTGGACGCGCTCGGCATGCGGGACGTTGACCAGCTTCTCCTGGCCGAGCTCACCGGCCGACTCGATGGTCAGCGTGCCGGCCCGAACCAATCGGTCCCAGATCGTCAGGACGAACCCGACGTCGTTGATCCGGGACAGGGCGATGTCGCGGCCGGAGTGGCGCAGGATGCCGCGACGGATCAGCACCCGCTCGTTGGTGATGACGTAGTGCGTGGTGCGCCACGACAGCCACGGCCTGAACGTCAGCCAGCACAGCAGCAGGAACGCCACCACGATGACCGCGATGACCAGCGCGCCGTGCGCCGAGCCGTCGGGCAGGTAGGCGATGCCGACCCCAGCCGCGACGCAGACCACGATCAGCCAGAGCGTGGCCGGGACGAGGGTGATCCAGTGCGGATGGAGGTGCTCGACGACCTCTTCGTCCTGGGTCATCAGGTTGTGCGGGAAGGCCATCGCCGTCCTCCTCAGGGGCCACGCCACGGATGCGGCATCGTCGAATGTGCAAACTACCTGTCGGCAGGGCGCAGGTGGGTGATGTCCCCGGCGGAGATCGCCCGCGGTCCCTCGTCGGTGGCCAGCAGGAGGCGCCCCGCCGGGTCGATCCCGGTCGCCCGCCCGACGATCTCGCCGAGGGCGTCACCGGTGACGCGTACCTGCTGGCCGATCGTCCGGCACCGCGCCACATAGGCGGCCCGGATGCCACTGCCGTCCGGGTCACCATCGGCCTCGACCCAGGCCACATACCGCGCCGCGAGGTTGACCAGCAGCCGGCCGAGCAGTTCGGTGCGGTTCGGTGCGACACCGTCCTCCAGCAGCAACGAGGTGGCCTGGGCGGTGGGCAACTCGTCGGCGGTGAGGCTGACGTTGACGCCGATGCCGACCACCGCCGCGCCTCCTTCGGCCTGGACGAGAATCCCCGCTGCCTTGCCCGCCTGGGCGCCGAGGACGAGATCATTCGGCCACTTCATCGCGGCGGCCTCGCCGACCGCGTCGCACAGCGCGACCCCGGCGAGCAATGGCAGCCAACCCCAGGCGGTCAGCGGAACTGCAGGGCGCAGCAGCACCGACGCTGTCAGCCCGGCCCGCGACGGCGACGTCCAGGTGCGGTCCAACCGACCGCGACCGGCACTCTGAAACTCCGCGGTCAGCACCGTTCCTTCGGCCGCACCGCCAGCCGCACGCACCAGCAGTTCGGCATTCGTCGAGGCCGACTCGGCCACGACGTCGACCGTCCAAGACACGCCTGCCGCGCGCAGCGCGTCACGCACCGCCGCGACGTGCAACGCCGAACGCTCGGGGGTTGACTCGGTAGCCATCGGATCACTCTCCCAGAGCGCGGAAGTCCTCCGAGGTGTAGGCCTGCGAAGCGGCCGTCTGCGTTGCGGAGTACGCACTGTTCTGCTGGCTGGGGTGAGCACCCGGGTCGAGCTGCTCGCTGAGCAGATCGAGTTGCGCCCCATTCAGACTTCCCGGCACCGGCGGCTGCGAGCCGAACAGTGCCGTCTGCTGAGCTGGAGTCATCGACGCGTAGACCGCCTGCGTGACGTTGTCGCTCAACGCCTGCGCCGTATGCGATTGGGTGTACTGGTTGTGCACGTTGATCTTGTCGCTCGGATCCTCGGTGAAGCC
>JBPCMU010000042.1:0-49282 GCA_051001975.1 Jatrophihabitans sp. | reverse complement strand
CGGCCTCCGTCGAGTCCAGCGCCAGCGGCTTCTCGCAGATGACGTGCTTGCCCGCCTCGAGCGCGGCCAACGCGAGCGGTGCATGCGAGTTGTTCGGCGTGCAGATGTGCACCACGTCGACGTCCGGCGCCGTGACCAGCTCCTCGGACGAGACGAACACCCTTTGCGCACCGAAGCGTTGGGCCGCCTCGGCCGATCGTTGCGGCGTCGAGGCGGTGATACCGACGAGGGTCGCGCCGGCCAGTCGGGCAGAGCGGGCGTGCACTCCCCCGACGAACCCGGCGCCGGCGATGGCAACGGAAAGCGTCATGCCGCGAGCCTGCCACGGCCGCGCAGGCCGAACCGGACTCCCTGGTCGTCGGCGCACTCGATCCACTTGCCGAAGCCCGGATCGTCGTGCACCTCGCCGATCAGCCGGCCGCCGAGTTCGGTCACCTTCGCGGCGCCGGCGGCCAGGTCATCGACGGCGAAGAACACCTCGAAGTGCCGGTCGTCGTCGCCGTCGTGGATGCCGATCGACAGCCCCGGGGTCTCCACCTGCCCGTTGCCCGCGTCGCCGGACGGTGCCCAACCGAGCAACGGCCCGTAGAAGGCGCGCGCGGCGTCAGCGCTCGGGACGCCGAGTTCGATGTAGGTCGGTTCGCCGGTCATGGGGTGCTCCTCTGGGTGATGGGTGGCCCCTGGAACGACCAGGGATGGCCGGCCAGGTCGATTGCTCCGTACTCGCGCATGCCGTAAGGCATGTCGGCGGGACCGTAGATGATTTCCGCGCCGCGATCCCGGGTGCGCTCTGCATGCGTGTCCGCGTCCTCGACGCTGACCACAACGATCGCACTGGCCGTCCCGGTCTCGACGGGCATAGCGACGTAGCGCATCGGCGGATGCAGGTGGACGGTGCCGAGCCCGGCGATCACCTCGCCATGCACGATCTCGCCCGTCTCGTCGCGGTCCAGCGATCCGGCCTGGAACTGGAACGTGTCGACCAGCCAGCCCTGCGCCGCCTCGATGTCTGCATAGGGCAGCAGCGCGAGCGCGTGGCGCACCGGGTTCGGGCACGCGACCAGTTCCTCCATCGCCCGGATCAGCCCGGTCGGCGACGAACCCGAGCCGGCCGCGCAGCGTCGTCATCGCGACGAGTTGGCTCACGAGATCGGCGCGGTGCCGGTGCATGGTCGCGGTGTCCCCCGGCGGTGCGGCGCGACGGCTCGACGAGTCCGAGCTGGTCGTAGTAATGCAGCGCGCGGACCGTCAGTCCGGTGGCCGCTGCGAGCTCGCCCACTCGCCACATCCGCTCCGGCTCGTCCACGCCACCGACCCTAGGACCTCACGCGACGTCAGGTTCAAGTCACCGAATGCGCAGCACGCAACGGCCGGCCGACCTGCCACTCTGCAACGATCGGCTCAGGGCGATTCGACCTCGACCACTGGAGACCTCGTGACCGGCCAGAAGCTGCTGTTCGTCGGCGGTACCGGAACGATCAGCGCAGCCTGCGTGCGTCGCGCGCTCGACCTCGGCGACGAGGTGACCGTGCTCAACCGCGGCCGGTCCACCGTGCGCCCACTGCCGCCCGAGGTCATCGAGCTGCGCGCCGACATCCGCGAACCGGATTCAGTACGTGTTCATCAGCTCGGCGTCGGCCTATCAGACTCCCCCGCAGTCGCTGCCGGGTCACCGAGGACACACCGCTGAGCAACCCGTTCTGGCAGTACTCGCGGGACAAGATCGCTTGCGAGCAGTTGCTCGCGGAGCTGGCCGAGAGTCACGGATTCCCGGTAACGGTGGTGCGCCCGTCGCACACGTACGACCGCACCAGCGTCCCGTTCGACGGCGGGTGGACGGTCGTCGACCGGATGCGCCGCGGTCAGCCCGTCGTGGTGCACGGCGACGGCACCTCGCTCTGGACCATCACGCACACCGAGGACGTCGCAGTCGGTTTGGTCGGTCTGCTCGGCAACGCGGCGGCCGTGGGCGAGGCGTTCCACATCACCAACTCCGTGCCGATCACCTGGGATCACATCTTCCGGGCAATGGGCGGCGCGGCCGGCGTCGCGGATCCGGTGCTGGCGCACGTCGCCTCGGAGAGCATCACCGCGGTGGAACCGGAGTGGGGACCGCGGCTGCTCGGTGACGTCTCGCACTCGATGGTGTTCGACAACAGCAAGGTCGCCGCGCTGGTGGCGGACTTCGACCCGTCGATCCCGTTCGAGCAAGGGGCAGCAGAGATCGTCGAGTGGCATGATGCGCACCCCGAGCAGCAGTCGATCGATCCGCAGGTCAACGCCACGATCGACCGCATCCTCGCCACCCGCGATCAGTTCACCCCCACTGACACCGATTGAGCAACTTTGACCACCCGCACGGGGTCAAGGTTGCACAATCGCAGGCATGACGGATCCGAGTGACGACGTCGGCGCAATTCTCGAGCGCATCCAGAACGCCGCGGTGGGCACCGCGGACATATTTTCCATCTACTTTGGCGATCGACTGGGCTGGTACCGATCGCTTCGCACCGACGGGCCTGCAACACCACAGGAACTGGCCGACCGCACCGGTACGCATCCGCGCTACGCCCGCGAGTGGCTGGAGCAGCAGGCGGTGACGAACCTGCTCGCCGTCGACGATTCGCCCGACGCCGAGCAGCGCCGGTACACGCTGCAGCCGGGCATGGCCAAGGTGCTCACCGACGAGACCAGCCGCGCCTACCTCGGCCCGATCGCCCGGATGTTCGCCGCGGCCGGACAGCAGTTGCCGGCGTTGCTCGAGGCGTACCGAACCGGCGGCGGGGTGCCGTGGGAGCAGTACGGCGCCGACGCCCGCGAATCGCAAGCGGAGATGAACCGGCCGTGGTACGAGCGTGGGCTGGTCCCGGCACTCGCGAGCGTTCCCGCCCTCGATGCGGTGTTGCGCAGGCCGGGCGCGCGTATAGCCGACCTGGGCTGTGGCGGCGGCTGGTCGAGCATCGCGCTGGCCCGTGCCTACCCCGACGCGACCGTCGACGGTTTCGACATCGACGCGGCATCGGTCGAGTTGGCCGTCGGCAATGCCGAGCGGGCCGGCCTGTCGGATCGGGCGCGATTCACCCTCGTCGACGCCGCTGAGTTACCCGGCGCGGACTACGACGTGGCGTTCCTCTTCGAGTGCGTGCACGACATGCCCCACCCGGTCGAGGTGCTCTCAGCGGCTGCGCGCGCGCTGACCCCGGACGGCTTCGTCATCGTGATGGACGAGGCCGTGGCCGAGACCTTCACCGCCCCGGGCGACTCGGACGAGCGGCTGATGTACGGGCTCAGCCTGCTGGTGTGCCTGCCCGACTCGATGGCCCACCCGCCCAGCGTGGCCACCGGCACGGTGATGCGCCCAGAGACGTTGCGCGGCTACGCCCGCGACGCCGGCCTCGGCGCGTTCGAGATCCTGCCCATCGACGACTTCGGTCTCTGGCGCTTCTACCGCCTCGCCCGTTGACGACCCGACGATGCCTATGACGCGATGCCTATGACGCGATGCCGAACGCTTCAGTCGGCCTTGCGGGCGGTGAATAGCAGGTACTCCCAGTCGAGCACCAACGAGTCGCCGCCGCGGTCGTGGCGTCGAATCAACTCGATGAGATCGTCGTCCAAGGCCGCCGCGCGTTGCGCGTCGCCCGCCAATGTTCGGTACGCCGCAATGGTCGGGCCGTAGCGAGACTTGAAGTAGTCACGCAGCTCCACGGCGTCGACGAACCGATCCACCGTCAGGGACTGAGGCACCGCCTCGACGGCAGCGACTTGGGCGCCGAACAGATCGCGGACATGCTCCTCGCTCCCCCACAACGGCGGGGGCTGCACGCCGGGCGGTGGGGGTGGCGCGTAGGGCTTCATGGTCGCGAACATCTGACCGATGAGGCCGCCGGGCGTCCAACTGAGCACACCGATGGTGCCACCCGGTCGGCAGACCCGGACGAGTTCGTCGGCACTTGCCTGGTGGTGCGGTGCGAACATCACGCCGACGCAAGACATAACCGTGTCGAACTCGTCGTCCGCGAATGGCAGCGCTTCTGCGTCGCCCTGCTGCCAGTCCAGTTCCGCGCCCCGCGCCGCGGCCTGTTCCCGTCCGGAGTCGAGCAGTTCCGGGGTGAGGTCGCAGGCCACCACGCTGGCGCCAGCCAGCGCAGCGGGGATGGCTGCATTGCCGGCGCCGGCGGCGACATCCAGCACGCGCTCGCCAGGACCCACTCCGCAGGCCGCAACGAGAATCGGTCCCAGCGAGGAAATCACCTCTCCGGCCAGCGCCGGATAGTCACCGAGCGCCCACATGGCGCGGTGCTTGGCCTTGAGTGCGAGGTCGGCATCGATGGTGTCGCTCATTTCTAGGTCCCCCGTCGTCGAAGTGAGAACGGCGACATCAAGCCGTTCCCTCAGCGATGAAGAGCCTTGAGCCAGAACGGTGATACCCCTCGCGGTGAGCGCACCGCGACAGTGGAAAGCCGCACCCGGCCCCGAGTGCGATGCTCAGGATCGGGTGCGGCTCGTGGAGGTGGCGGGAATCGAACCCGCGTCCTTCGCCGGTTCATCAGGTCTTCTCCGGGCGCAGTGTGCGCTGTCTCTACTCGGCCCCACCGGTCAAACACACAAGCCGGTGTGACGGGCCCAGTCGCTGTGAGATGTCCCGTCCGTCCCCGCGACCGGGACGGAAAGTGAGTCATCTAGCTGATGCCAGGAACCGGGTCGATGACGAACCCGGGCTGACAGACCCGCTCTGCTACTTAGGCAGCGAGAGCGAAGTCAGCGCGATTGGAATCGGCGCTTATTGGTTTTGCGACGCTTTTTTAACGAGGTCAGCATCGCAATCCTCGGCCCGCTTCCCCTGAATCGACGAACGAAGTCGAGACCATTCACCCCCTATTGAGTTGTGCACCACCCAGAGTAACCACCGCCGCACGCCCAGTCATCCCCGGCGCACGACTGCACGCTTTTGGCCGCCGACCGTCGAATAGCCAGCTGGGCGGCCAAAAGCGAGTTTCGTCAGGCCACCGGGAGCTGGTGCACGATCGACGTGCGATCGGAGACGAATCCGACGCCGCTGTAGAGCGCACCGGCCCCGTCCGCGTTCGCCGTGTCGACGCCCAGCCCGACCTCCGAGTAGCCGGCCCGGGACGCTGCCGCGATTACCGCCAGCAGGCCGGCTTGCGCAATGCCCTGCCGACGCGCGGCCGGCACGACGCCGATCTGCCCGATCCACAGCTCCTGCGGTTCGTATTGGTAGGCCAGCGCGATGCCATCGATGCCACTCCCGTCCAGCGACATCACCACGCTGTGCTCGGGGCGGAACGTCCGGGAACCGGTGAACCACTGATGCCACTCCCCGTCACTCGGCGGTGAAAACGCCCAGTGCGACGCGAACGCCTTTGTATGCGCGGCTCGCACCGCCACGTCGAGGGCCGCATCGTAGGGCCGGATCCGCGGATCGGTGGCCAGCTCGGCGTCTCCGGGCTGCGGGCGGCGGATCATGTGGTGGAAGTAGCGCACCGGCAGGTAACCACGATGGGCCAACAGCGCGAGGTGCGATGCGGCCTTCGAGCCAGCCTCGGCGGACAGCTGCGCGGTGATGTCCGGATGGATGGATGCAGCCCGGGAGATGCCGGCATCCTCCAGCCGCTCCATCAGCTCGCGCCCGATCCCACGGCCGCGGTGTTCGGGGTGCACCCCACCCATCAGGATGGTGCGGGCGTGCCCGTCGACTGCCCCGGCCCGGACCCGGACCTGGCCGAATGCCACCAGCTGCGCGCCGTCGTACACCGCGACCGTGTCCTCGCCCAGCACGACATCGTCGTCCTCGAGCTCCTCGGCCAGGTCCTCGGCGCTGTAGTACTCCGCGGTCTGGTCCTCGTCGGCGATGAGGCGGACCAGCTCGGACCAGGCCGCCGTGTCGACGCCGTGGAGAGATCGCCAGTCGTAGCTCACGAGCGCCACCCAACCACCCGGATCACCCACCGGCTAGGGGATATCGACCAAACCGAGCAATTGCCTGCCATTGTGGTGGACGACGTGCCGTAACCAGTCGTCGCCGAGCCCCCAGCTCTCGATCGCCTGGATCTGCTCGGCGTAGGCGTACGGGATGTTGGGGAAGTCGCTGCCCAGCACGATGCGGTCGCCGTGATCGGCATAGCCGGCGATCACCTCGGACGGCAACGGCGCCAACCGATTCATGAACGGGGTGCCGACCATGGTGGTGTCCAGGTGCACGTTCGGGTACTTCCGCACGAGGGCGAGATGCTCCGCGTACTCAGGCGCGCCGGCGTGGGCGATCACCGCGGTGAGCGTGGGATGCTGGGCCAGAACGCTGCCCATCGGCCCCGGGCCGGTGTGCCGTCCGGGTACCGGCCCGCTCCCACAGTGCACCACCACCGGCGCACCGGCATCGGCGAGCATCCCCCACACCGGGTCGAGCAGTCGGTCCGAGGGGTCGAAGCCACCCACTTGCACGTGCACCTTGAAGATCCGGGTGCCGGCATCCAGGGCGGCGCGCACGTACTTCACCGCGGTCGGCTCGGGATAGAACGTCCCACTCGGCACGCACTCCGGCGTGCTCGCGGCGAACTCACCGGCCCACTCGGTCAGCCACGCCGCCATGCCCGCCTTGTGTGGGTAGACGAGGCCGGGGTAGGCCAGCACGCCCAGCTCGCGCAGGATCTCGACACGCTCGGCGTCGGTGCCCTTGTAGTGCACCGGCCAGGCGACGCCATAGTGCTCGTCAGCGTGCTCGAAGTGGTCCCACACCTTGACCATCACCCGCGGCGGCAGGAAGTGCACGTGCACGTCGATGAGGCCGGGCAGCCCCAGCGACCGCCACCAGCCCGGCACGTCTTCGTCCCGCATCCACACCCCTCTGTCCCGCATCCCTTCCTCGTCATGATCAAGGCAGGTGACCGGCTATAACCGGTCGGGTGCCTTGATCATCGCGGACAGGGTGTGGCAGCTATTCGACGCCTTTGTTGCGCCGGCCGAGGGCCTTGGCCACTTCCCGGTCGGCGTCACGCTTCGCCAGGTCCTGGCGCTTGTCGTAACTGCGCTTGCCCTTGGCCAGCGCGATCTCGACCTTCACCTTGCCGTCGAGGAAGTACAGCGACAGCGGGACGAGAGTCAGCCCGCCCTCGTGGGTCTTGCCGACCAGCCGGATGATCTCCGCCTTGTGCAGCAACAGTTTGCGCACCCGACGCGGCTCGTGGTTCGTCCACGAGCCCTCGGTGTACTCGGGGATGTGCACCCCGCGCAGGAACACCTCGCCGTCGTCGATCGTGGCGAAGCCGTCCACCAGCGAGGCCCGGCCGAGGCGTAGCGACTTGACCTCGGTGCCGGTCAACGAGATCCCGGCCTCGAAGACGTCCATGATCGTGTAGTCATGGCGCGCCTTTCGGTTCGACGCGATGATCGACCGCCCCGAGGGGCGGTTACTGGTTTCGGCGGGCACAACGAAAGGCTACAGACGGACGAGGAATCGCAGCGTCGCAATTGCGGTGATCGCCGCGAGCACGACTCCGGCGATCGCGCCGACGCCGCCGGCCACGAGCACGTCGTTGAGGTTCAACTGGGGTAGCACATTGCGTTCCACCTGTTGATGGAAGATGCCGTCCAGGATGAGTCTCTTGCCGATCCAGTCCAAGAAGATCGCGAGAATGCCTCCGATGGCAGCCGCGATCACCGCCTCGATCATGAACGGCAACTGCGTCATCCAGCGCGAGGCGCCGACCAACCGCATGATGCCGGTCTCATTACGACGTTGGTTGGCTGCCACCTGGATCGCGTTGGCCATCAGCAACATCGCGCAGATCATGATGGCGATGGCGACCACGAAGGCCCCGGTGCGCGCCTTGTCGAAGATCGTCAGCAGTGTCTTGAGGCTGTCCGATTGGTTCTGCACCTCGTCCACGCCGGAGGCCGTCGCATAGTCCTTGGCGACCGGCGCGTAGTCCTTCTTGGTGTCCTTCAGCTTGAGCACGAACTGGGCCGGAAGCGTGCCGGGCTCGAGGAACTTCGCGTCCTCCGGGTCGAGCGACTTCTTGCCGAGCTGATAAGTCTCGGTCTCGCTGAGGTAGTCGACCGAGGTGATCCGCGGGTCGCTCTTCAGTTTCTGCTGCAGCGCCTGCTGCTCTGCGGTGGTGACCTTGTGTTTGCAGGCAGAACCCGGGGTGGTGGTGGTGCCGCACAGGTACACCGACACGTTCAGCTTGTTCTCGTAGCTGACCTTGAATTTGGTGATCTCTTTGCTGACGAGCAGCGCTCCACCGGCGAATGCCAGTGCGATCGCGGTGTTGAGGATGAGCGCGACCGTCATGCTCAGGTTGCGTCTCAATCCAGTCGCCACACCGGACATCACGAAACTGGGGCGCATCGAATCCTCACGATCGGTAGATGGTCGTACAGGCGAATGACGATCAGTGGCCGGATCAGCGGCCGACGCCGTACACGCCGCGATTCTGGTCGCGGACCACGTGGCCGGTGTCGAGTTCGACCACGCGACGGCGCATCGCGTCGACGATGTTGTTGTCGTGGGTGGCCATCAGGACGGTGGTGCCGGTGCGGTTGATCCGCTCCAGCAGACCCATGATTCCCTGGCTGGTATCCGGGTCGAGGTTGCCGGTCGGTTCGTCGGCGAGCAACAGCAGCGGCCGGTTGACGAAGGCGCGGGCGATGGCAACGCGCTGCTGCTCACCGCCGGACAACTCGTTGGGCATCCGCTTGGCCTTGCCGTCGAGGCCGACCAACTCCAGCACCTCGGGCACGGTGCGCTTGATGTTGCGCGTCGACTTGTTGATCACCTCGAGGGCGAACGCCACGTTGTCGTACACGTTTTTCTTAGGCAGCAGCCGGAAGTCCTGGAAGACGCAGCCCATTTTGCGGCGCAGCTCGGGCACCCGGCGGCCCGGCAGCTTCGTGATGTCGCGACCGTCAACCTCGACGATGCCCTTCGACGGAGCCTCCTCGCGCAGCAAAAGGCGCAGCACGGTGGACTTGCCGGAGCCGGACTGACCGATGAGGAAGACGAACTCGCCCTTCTCGATGTCGATGGAGACTTTGTCGAGAGCGGGCCGCTTACTGGCCGGGTACAGCTTCGTGACGTTGTCGAGTCTGATCACGACGAGCCACTGTACCCAACGTCTTTCGGCGGACCGGCCAGCAACGCTGGGCTCTCAGCCGCAATCTCGACCGGGCGCCAGCACAACACCCATTTGATGATCAAGCTCGTTTGGTTGCTATAGCGACCAAACGACCTTGATCATCGCGGGAAAGCGGGCGGGTCAGGAGCTGCGCCGCCAACGCACGCCGGCCTCGATGAAGTCGTCGATCTCACCGTCGAGCACCGCCTGCGGGTTGCCGACCTCATGATCGGTACGCAGGTCCTTCACCATTTGATACGGGTGCAACACGTAGGAACGCATCTGGTTGCCCCAGCTCGAGCCGCCGTCCTTGAGCTCGTCCATCTTGGCGCGCTCTTCCTCCCGACGGCGCTCCAGCAGCTTGGCCTGCAGCACGGCCATCGCACTGGCCCGGTTCTGGATCTGGCTGCGCTCGTTCTGACAGGAGACGACGATCCCGGTCGGCAGGTGGGTGATCCGCACTGCGGAGTCGGTGGTGTTGACGCCCTGCCCGCCCGGCCCCGACGATCGGTAGACGTCGACTCGGATGTCCTCGTCGGGTATCTCGACGTGATCAGAAGACTCCACCACCGGCAGCACCTCCACACCGGCGAAGCTGGTCTGGCGTCGGCCCTGGTTGTCGAACGGGCTGATTCGGACGAGGCGGTGGGTGCCCTGCTCGACAGACAATGTGCCGTACGCATAAGGCGCTTTGACCTGGAAGGTGGCCGACTTGATGCCGGCCTCCTCGGCGTAGGACGTGTCGAAGACCTCGACGGGGTAGTTGTGCCGCTCGGCCCAGCGCAGGTACATCCGCAGCAGCATCTCGGCCCAGTCCGCCGCGTCCACTCCGCCGGCCTCGGCGCGGATGGTGACCAGCGCGTCGCGGACGTCGAACTCTCCGGAGAGCAGCGTACGCACTTCGAGTTCGTCGATCTGGCGGGCCAGCGCGGTCAGTTCGGCGGCCACTTCGGTACGGCTGCCCGGGTCGTCTTCGGACTCGGCCAGCTCCCACAACACTCCCGTGTCGTCGAGACGCTGGCGGAGATCCTCCACCCGGCGAATGTCGCCCTGTACATGGGACAGCCGGCTGGTCAGCTTCTGGGCGGCCTCGACGTCGTCCCACAGGGTGGGCGAGGCGACCTGCTCCTCGAGTCCGGCCAGCTCCGAGTGCATCGAGTCCAGATCGAGCACCGACTCGATCGATGCCAGAGTGCCGTTCAAGTCTTTCAGCCGCGTCGGGACGTCCTCATCACTCACTCTGCGCAGCGTACCCGGGCCGCGGCGGGGGTCATGCCGCCAGCGAGTAGGCCGCCTGGGCGCGGTCGGCCCGCTCTCGGGCCCGGTGCGCGCGGCGGGCGGCCAGCTGCTCGAGCCAGTGCCACCTGCGTTGCGCCTGCATGCTCGAAGCCATTCGTCGATGGCCGGCAGCGCGACGCGCCTCTTCCATTCGTTGGGCGCTGAACGCCGCATAGTTCTCCAACATCGTGTTCTCCTTCGTCGTCATCTCGTCACCGCAACAGATCGCGGATGACTGATCTGGCCGCGTCCAGCGCGTCGCGCACCGCAGAGACGGTCTCTTCGTCCACGCCCCGACGCCGCACGGCGTCGCGGGCTTCCTGGCGCAGCAGGTTCGCGGCGCGCTCCACATCACGAGCCAGCGGCGACGAGGCCCAGTGCCCGTCCGCGGCCGGCCGGGCCTCGCTGGCCTCCCGCCGTGCTGTCCGGGCCGCTGCGGCGAGCTCGACCTTCAAGCTGCGGGAGGTGCCGCGGACCTGCTGGCGCACCTCCCGGGCCAGCTGCGCGACCGAATCGTCGAGATCGGACTCCAAGGCGCGCAACTCGTCCCGGCGCCGCTCCAGCTCGGCCCGGCCCGCCTCGGTGATCGAGTAGACCGAGCGCCGCTCCCCTTCGACGCGGCTGACCATGCCTTCTTCTTCCAGCCGAGCCAGCCGCGGGTAGACGGTCCCGGCGCTGGGGGTGTACATCCCGCTGAAGCGCTCTTCGAGAGCCCGTATGACGTCGTAGCCGTGCCGGGGGCCGTCGTCGAGCAGCGCCAGGAGGTACAGGCGCAGCTGCCCGTGCGCGAAGACCGGGCTCACGCGGCGGGTTCCGAACTCGGGGCCGCCTGGTCGGTGGCGTGTAGCACCGTCACGTCGCCGGAGAGGGTGCCGGCGGTGAGCTTCACCGCCTCGTTCCCGTGGCGCAGCGTGCCCTTGCTCTGACCGGGCTGCTTGCCGACCCGCTCGGTACCGGCAACCAGATCCCCGGAGACACTCTTGCTCGTCACCAGATAACCGGTGCCGGCGGGGATACGCACCGTGACCGAGCCGGAGACGGTCTTCGCGTCCTGTTCGCTGGTTGTCGCGGAGCCTGCGTCGGCGTCGGCGAGGTCGACGGTGACGTCGCCGGATACCGTCTTCGCGGTCAGGTGCGGCAGTGCCCGGGCGTGCACGGTGACATCACCGGACACCGTGTTCGCTACCAGGTCGCCGCGCAGCTCGCGGACCTCCAGCGCACCGGACACCGACTTCGCCTCGACGTTGCCGGTCACCTGATCGACGGCCAGCTCGGCGGATACCGTCTTCAACTTCACCGGCGCCGCCATGCCGGCCACCAGCGTCTCGGCCGACACCGTGCTCAGCGTTACCTTGGCTGCGCGCGGGGCGGTGATGCTGACGACTGCGGACAGGTCCGTCCACGGCTTGCGCAGCTTCTCCAGCCAGCCTTCCTTGGCCGCCTTCGGGTGCGAGATCCGCAGTTTGCCCGCATCCAGCGTTGCGGTGAGCGGTCCGCCACTGATCTCACTGACCTCGACCTGGGCCGATCCGTCGTCGCTGGCGGCAGCCACGACGGCGACCCGACCGGCGACCAGAAGCACCTCCACCTCGGTGATCGGGGCACTGGAATCGCCCAGATCCAGGGTGGTGGCGTGCTCGATGGTCCACGCTTCTGCCATGACCTTCTCCATTTCACGTTATATCGCGTTTCTGTTAGACGCGATATAACGCGATTGCTCGCGTGATGTCAAGCGGCTACCGTGCAGGAACAACGGGCGCCCCATCAGTCACATCCGCCACGACCCCCAACCGGTAGGCGACCATGCGCACACGTTCCCTTTCTCGCTTCCGCAGACGCGGCAGTTACCTGACCATCGGCGCGCTGGTGGCCGGTCTGCTGGTCAGCTTCACTGGCCTTCCGACGGCGGCGCCGGCTGCTGCGCGGGCGGAGGTCAATCAGGAAAAGGGCATCGACACCTGCGCGGCACCGTCGCTGGCGCAGATGAACGCGTTCTGGAAGAACACCCCGTACAACAATGCCGGCATCTACTTCGGCGGATCGAACCGTGGCTGCGCGCAACCCAACCTGACCAAGGCCTGGGTCACCGCCGTGACGAAGCAGGGCTGGGGGTTGCTCCCGTTGTACGTCGGCCTGCAGAGCCCCTGCGAGAAGAACGAGCCACACCGGTTCTCGCTGACCGGGGCCACCGCCTACGCGCAGGGCAAGGCGGAGGCGGTCGCAGCGAAGAAGGCACTCGCCGCGCTGGGCATGGTCGGCGCACCGATGATCTTCGACATGGAGGCGGCGTACTCGAAGAGCTCTGCCTGCCTCGCCGCGGAGCGGTGGTTCATCTACGGCTGGGTCCGGCAGGCACACGCCGCGCCGCACTATTACGCGGGCATCTACACCTCGACCTGCGCCGGCGCGATGGACCAGTACTCGACGATCCCGGTTCCGCCGGACCTGATCGACGCCGGGCAGTGGGACAACAACCCGAAGACGACCGCGCTGTCGTGCGTTGCGGCCGCGCATTGGACCAACCACCAGCGCCATAAGCAGTATCGCGGCGGGCACAACGAGACGTGGAACGGCGTCACCCTCAATCTCGACAACGACTGCTCGAATGCCGCGCTGTGGGAGACCGTCCACCCATCGACGAGCGGTGGCTGCGTCTGATGAGCCGGTCCAGGAACGCGATGGTCGCGGGCTCGGTCACCGTGCTCGCCGTTGCAGCAGCGCTGGTGGGCATCCACGTCACGAGGGACGACGGCCCGACACCGACACCGATCTTCGCGGCCAGCCCGCTCACCCCGTCCGGGGCAGGGGTGGCCGTGCTCGGGGGTCACTCGCTGGCGGTAACGCATGACGGCGGCCGGCACTGGACACACACCCAGGCGCCGTACGACGTCACCGACGACACCGCACTCGGCGTCGACGGCGCCGGTCGGGTCATCCAGGCTGCAGCCCGGGGCGGGATGCTGCAACTGGCCCAGGCCACCGGATCGACGTGGGCCACGCACACCCAGAAGCAGTCCCAGCCCGGCTTCACCCACGCCACCATCGCCAGCAGCGGCAGCACCCTCGCGGTGACGTACTCGGCAACCGCGTCGCAGAACAATTCGGCCGGGATGGTCTATCTCGGCTCGGATCTGGCCCGGCTCACCCCGCGGGACCTGCCCGCCGGCGGCACCGTGCAATGGGCGTCGGCGACCGACCTGCTGCTCAGCGGTGGGCTCGGCGGCGCGAGCCTCTATTCCAGCACCGACAGTGGCAAGCACTGGGCGGCGGTGGTGACCCCGGTCGGCCCGGCCGCGCCGGGACGTGGGCTGTCGGCCGACTCCCCCACGTTCGGCACGGCGACCCGCCCGTCCACCGGCGGGCTCCTGGTCCCAGTGACGCTGCATTCTGCATCGGGTCAGACCGCCGTGACACTGCTCAGCCGGACCGCGCCGGGCGCCGCGTTCACGATGGGTGCCCGGCTGACGTTGTCGGCGACGAGTGCGGTGGGGGCGGGCATGCCGGTGGCGGCGCGCCCCGACGGATCGGCCGTGGCCGTCGATCCGTCCACCGGCGAAGTGTTCACGTTTGCCTCGACGGGGTGGCGCTCGCTTGGGCGGGGGCTGCCGGCCGGTGCGCTCAGTCTGTCCTTCGCCGACACCGCGACCGGCTGGGCGATGGTGCAGCACAACAGCTGCGCTAGCAAGCAGAATTGCTCGTCGAGTTCGCTTCTCTACACAACCGGTGACGGCGGCCGGACCTGGACAGCAGCCACGGTGCGCTGAGCCCGCTCACCGGAACGGCTCAGACGGCGCGGCGCTTGAGGCGGCGGCGCTCCCGCTCGGACAGCCCGCCCCAGATGCCGAACCGCTCATCGTGCTGCAGCGCGTACTCGAGGCATTCCGAGCGCACCTCGCAGCCGACGCAGATCTTCTTGGCTTCGCGGGTCGAGCCGCCCTTCTCAGGGAAGAACGACTCCGGGTCGGTCTGGGCGCACAGGGCTCGTTCCTGCCAGCTCTGCTCTTCCGGGAGGCCGAAGACGGTGGTGAGGTCGGCGTTGTCGAGGTTGCTGCCCAGATCGGTCACGACGCACTCCCTGTACTACCCGGCACTTAACAACATCCCCCCGCAGCCAACGGCCACTGCGTCGGCGAGACGGGCCAGTTCCCCTCAACCGTCCCGGCGAACCCGACGACCCAGCTGACCGGCGATGACGTCTGAGGGACCGGGTGGACACTCAGAACGTCACAGATGGAATTACACCCGTGTCGTTAGCCTAAAGTCAAGCCCACCGGTGGTATCCGCGCCGGGCCGTGCTCAGGATTCGGCCCGCCTCGCCCCCGGGCCCCAGCCCGGCGCGCAGCCGTCCGGCCGACGGTGTCCGCGAGCGGGAGGTTATGACGGTCGAGAGGGAGCTTTCCGTCATGATCATCGGCGTGTCGCGATGAAACCTCCCACTCGGCAAAGGAGGAGCCGCCGTCGGACCACGCGCTGAAACCTTGCGTAAGGAACCGACGATGCGATCGTGAATACGCGATCATGGGTCGGTGACCTGCTACGTCGACACTCCACGCAGTTACCCGGAGGCCGGGCTGCGCTTCACCGAGTTCTGCCACTTGCTGGCCGACAGCCGGGAGGAGTTGCACGACCTGGCCGATCGGCTCGGGGTGCCGCGCCGGATCTTTCAGGACCACCCCTGGCGCTGGCACTACGACCTGCCCGGGCACGTCCGCCCGCAGGCGATCGAGTTCGGCGCACAGCCGGTGACGATGCACGAGGTCGGTGCTCTGTTGCACCGGCGCCGGGCCGGATTGTGATCGGTCCGGCCGCGATCCGGCCGACCGCGTTGCCAGGCTGAATGCCCGATCCCGTACCGTCGGGCGACGTGCGAGTGACGGTGTTGGCCGGGGGCATCGGCGGTGCCAGGTTCCTTCGCGGCGTGCGTGCCGCGCTACCGCAGGCCGAGCTCACCGCGGTGGTCAACACCGGCGACGACCTGACCGTGCACGGCCTGCGGGTCTGCCCCGATCTGGACAGCGTCATGTACACGCTGGGCGACGGGATCGACACCGAACGCGGTTGGGGGCGCGCGCAGGAGACCTGGCACGTCAAGGAGGAACTCGCCACCTACGGCGCGGACCCGGACTGGTTCGGGCTCGGTGATCTGGACACCGCGACGCACCTGGTGCGGACCCGGATGCTGGACGCGGGTTACCCCCTCACCGACGTGACCGCGGCGCTGTGTGAACGGTGGCAGCCCGGCGTGCGGCTGCTACCGATGAGCGACCAGCGCTGCGAGACGCACGTCGTCGTCGAGATCGACGGCACGAAGAAGGCGATTCACTTCCAGGAATGGTGGATCCGCTACCGCGCCGGGCTTACGCCGCACGCGTTCGTCCAAGTCGGTTTGGAGTCGGCGAAGCCCGGTCCGGATGTTCTCGAGTCGATCGGGATGGCCGACCTGGTGCTGATCGCGCCGAGCAATCCCGTCGTCAGCATCGGCACCGTGCTCGCGGTGCCCGGCATCGGTGAGGCAGTGCGCAACGCGCCGGCGCAGGTCATCGGCGTGTCCCCCATCGTCGGTGGCGCACCCGTGCGCGGGATGGCCGACAAATGCCTGCCGGCGATCGGTGTCGAGGTGAGCGCACAGGGTGTGGCCGCCTACTACGGCGCCAAGCTCGGCGGCGGTTTGCTGGACGGCTGGCTGGTGCACGAGAGCGATTCGGCGAGCGTGCCCGGGCTCCGGGTGCGGGCGGTGCCACTGATGATGACCGACGACGAGGCAACCGCGACGATCGTCCGTGCAGCAGTGGAGTTGGCGCGTGCCTGACACAGTGCCCGATGGCGCTGCGCGCATCGAGATCCTGCCGGTCGTTGGCATGCCCGAGATCCGACCCGACGCCGACCTGGCATCGCTGATCGCAGCACGGGCCGACTGGCTGCGCGATGGCGACGTCGTCGTGGTGACGTCGAAGATCGTGTCGAAGTCCGAGGGCCGGCTGGTCTCCGTCGATTCCGACGACGCCGTGGCTCGGGAACGCATCCGCCAGCAGCTCATCGACGCCGAGACCCGCCGCACCGTGGCGCGGCGCGATGACCTGCGCATCGTGGCGAATCGGCACGGCGTGGTGATGGCCGCAGCCGGCGTTGACGAGTCCAATGTCGCGACCGACGAACTCGCTTTGCTGCCGGACGATCCGGATCACTCGGCCGCGACCTTGCGAGCCGATCTCAAGGTGCGGCTCGGCGTCGAAGTAGCGGTGATCGTCAGCGATTCGCTCGGCCGGCCTTGGCGTGCGGGCATCGTCGATGCGGCGCTCGGAGTTGCCGGGCTGTCCGCCGTCGTCGATCACCGTGGCCGGTTGGACAGCGGCGGACGCGCGTTGCGGGTCACCCAGATCGCGATCGCGGACGAGATCGCTTCTGCCGCCGATCTGGTGAAGGGCAAGCTCGCCGCCACCCCGGTCGCAGTGGTGCGCGGGCTGACATTCGTCGACGACGGACTCGGCAGCGCACCGCTCATCCATCCGCGCGAACGCGATCTGTTCTCCCTCGGCACTGCGGAGGCGATCGAGGTCGGCCGCGCGGATGCTGGCGGCAGCAACGCACCCGCAGGCCCGTTGCATGCAGACGCCGTGCGGGTGCTCGGCGCTCTGCCCCGCGGCACCGCCGAGGCGGAGACGTTGCGTCAGGCCTACCTCGGTTTCCTCGCCGCCCGTCCGGACGCCATGTGGCGCTCCTGCGCGGCCGGTCATCTGACCGCCAGCACGGTGATCTATGACCCGGCGCGCGATGCGGTGCTGCTCACGCTGCACCCTCGCGTCGGCAGGTGGCTGCAGGTGGGTGGCCACTGCGAGCCGGGCGACCCGACGATCGCTGCTGCCGCCGCTCGCGAAGCCCTCGAGGAGAGCGGCCTAACCGGTCTACAGCTCGACCCCGTCCCGATCAGCCTGCACGTTCACCCCATCACCTGCTCACTGGGCATTGCCACCAGGCACTTCGACGTCCGGTTCGTCGCGGTCGCGGCAGGGGCTACCGACGAGACACGGTCCGACGAGTCGATCGACCTGCGTTGGTTTCGCTGGGACGAGCTGCCGGAGGGCTCCGTCGAGGATCTCGCTACGGTGGTGTCCGCGGCCCGGCAGCGAGCCCGCGGATGACCGATCCGCTCGCGGTGCTCGATGCCTGGCCGGTGCCCAACGCCGCTGCCGCCGTGCTCAGCGCGGACGGCATCGTGACACAGCGCGGCGATCTCACGCAGCGCTTCGCCTTGGCGTCGGTGACCAAGCCCCTCGCCGTGCTCGGCGCGCTTGTTGCCGTGGAAGAAGAGGCGTTGGGCCTGGATGATCCGGCGATCACCGACGTGGTCGACAGCGCGACCGTGCGCCACCTGATGAGCCACGCGTCGGGACTGTCACCGGACCGCCGCAACCGCGCCGCCGAACCCGGCACCCGCCGCATCTACTCCAACATCGGCATCGACATCCTCGGCGAGACGGTCGCGGCGGCCACAGGCATGCCCTTTCCGGAGTATCTGCGGCAGGCGGTGTTCGCTCCGCTCGGCATGTCCGGCACGTCGGTGGACGGGTTGCCCTCCCGTGACGGCGTGGCCAGCGTGGCCGATCTGGCCCGGCTGATCGGCGAACTGCTGCGGCCCACCGGCTGGCTGCACTCGACCACGCTGGAGGCCGCGACCGCCGTGCAGTTCCCCGGGATCCGCGGCGTGTTGCCCGGATACGGCGCGCAGGATCCCAACGACTGGGGACTGGGTTTCGAGATCAAGGGCGGCAAGGCGCCGCACTGGACGGGGCCGGCCAACAGCCCTGCCACGTATGGGCATTTCGGCCAGGCGGGCACGATGTTCTGGGTGGACCCGGTGCGCCGACTCGGCCTCGTCGCCCTGACCGACCGGGCCTTCGACGTATGGGCCGCGGCTGCCTGGCCGGAACTCTCCGATGCGGTACTCGCCGCCTACCCCAACTGACGCTTTTGGCCGCCGGCCGCCGGCCGCCGGCCGTCGAATGGCGGACTGGGCGGCCAAAAGCGTGCTCAGCGGCGCGGCATCGGCATCCGGCCCGGCGCCATCCGTGGCCCGAACCGAGGTGCGCCGATGCCGGCCACCTCGATGAGCCGCACGATGCGCTGCCGCTGACCGCGCCATGGCTCGAGCAACTCGAGCATCTCGGCATCGGTACCGCGGGGCCGACCGGTCAGCGCGAACACGACCTGGTTGGGAATGTGGTAATCGCCGACGCTGACGGCGTCCCCATCGCCCAGCGCGCGTTGGGTCGTCTCGGCCGCGGTCCATGGACCGATCCCCGGGACGAGTTGCAGCCGGCTACGCACTTGCTCGGCAGGCAGTTCGATTCCGCGTTCCAGGCCGGCGGCCACCGTGGCGACTGCGCGGATCGCCCGCTGCCGCTTCAGGTCGACGCCGGCCCGATGCCAGCCCCAGGTCGGTACCGCGAGCAGTGCGGCAGCGTCCGGAATCACCCGCAGTCCAGCCGGCGAAGGCCCGGGCGCAACCTGCCCGTAGCGCTGCAGCAGCGCCCGCCAGGACGCGCGCGCTTCCAACCCGGTCACCTTCTGCTCCAGCACCGCCCCCATCAACGGCTCCAGCAGGACACCGGTGGCGGGTAGCCGCAGGCCGGGATGGGCGCGGTGCACGTCGCGCAGTCTCGGCAGCGAGTCGAGCGCGAGGTCCGTCCAGTCCTGGTCCAGACCCAGCAACGTGGGCAGGCGGTCGAGGCTCCAGGCGGCACCGGGGCCGAACGCGGATGCGTGCAGCGCGCCGGCACCGGGCCGCAACGCCAGAGTGACCGGCCCGTGCGGCGTGGGCGCGGCGCGCCAGAGCACCCCGCCGACCAGCCGCATCGACGGATCCCCCACGCCTCGACGCAACGGGCCGAGGGTCAGCATCACGTCACGCCAGCTGTGCACCGGGACCGACCGAGACAGCGGCGGATCCGCGAGGTTCGGCAGCACCGGCTCAGCCTGACACACCGGTCTGTCAGCGCCAGCCAGCGTCAGCCTCCGCGCAGCTGCTTGCCCGCTCCGGCGAAGGCGCGGCCCAGTGCATCGCGCCAATGCGGCAACGGTGCGAGGCCGGCTGACTGCCAAGCCCGGGCCGACAGCACCGAATACGCCGGGCGGGGCGCCGGCCGGAGGAACTCCTGCGACGTGGTCGGCAGCACCCGTCCGACGTCGGCGCCGAGCTCAGCGAAGACGGCCTGGCTGAGCCCGAACCAGGTGGTCTCGCCCTGGTTCGTGCAGTGGTAGATCCCGGCCGGGACCGCCGGCGAATGGCGGCCCAGCTCGATCAGCGCGGCGGCCAGATCCGCGGACCAGGTCGGCGAACCACGCTGGTCGTCGACCACGCTCACCGTCTCACGCTCACCCTCCAGCCTCGCCATCGTCTTGACGAAGTTGCTGCCGTGCGCGCCGTACACCCACGCGGTGCGCACCACCCACGATGCGTCGGGAAGCAGTGCGCGCACGGCCTGCTCCCCGGCCAGCTTCGTCCGCCCGTAGGCCGAGCGCGGGCCGGTCGGGTCGTCGACGTCGTAGGGCGTCTCGGCATCACCGGCGAAGACGTAGTCGGTGGAGACCTGGACGAGCCGGCCACCGCGCCGGGCCAGTGCGGCGGCCAGCAGCCCGGGCGCGGTGGCGTTCACCGCGTAGGCCTGCTGCTCGTCCTCCTCCGCCGCGTCGACAGCTGTGTAGGCAGCGGCGTTGATCACCACGTCGGGCCGGAATTCGACGACGGCCGCGTCGACTGCCGCGGAATCGGTGATGTCCAGCTCGGCATGAGAGACGGCGAGTACGTCCGCACCGTCGAGCTGCGCCTGCAGATCGGCACCGAGTTGGCCGCGCGCACCGGTGACCATCCAGCGCACCGGCTGGCTCACTGGCCGACCTCTGCGTAGCGCGCTTCGACACCCTCCTTGCCGGCCGCCCACCAGTCCCTGTTGTCGGTGTACCACTGGACGGTTTGGGCGAGCCCGGCGCGGATATCGCGATAAACCGGTTCCCAGCCCAACTCGGTACGCAGCTTGGTCGCGTCGATCGCGTAGCGCAGATCGTGCCCGGCCCGGTCGGTGACGTGCTCGTACCAGTCGCGCGGCTTACCCATCAACTCGAGGATCGTCTCGACGATGGTCGTGTTGTCCGCCTCGCCGTCGGCGCCGATCAAATACGTGTCGCCGATCATCCCGCGGTCGATGATCGTCCAGACCGCCGCGTTGTGATCGTCGACGTGGATCCAGTCGCGGACGTTGTGTCCCTTGCCATACAAGCGCGGCTTGGATCCGGTCAGCACGTTGGTGATCTGCCGCGGGATGAACTTCTCGATGTGCTGGTACGGGCCGTAGTTGTTCGAGCAGTTCGAGATGGTCGCCTGCACTTCGAAGGAACGCACCCAGGCGCGCACCAGCAGATCGGACCCGGCCTTCGTCGAGCTGTACGGGCTTGACGGGTTGTATGGGGTGTCCGGCGTGAACTTGGCCGGGTCGTCGAGTTCGAGGTCGCCGTACACCTCATCGGTGGAGATGTGGTGCAGCCGCACGCCGTGGCGGCGCACCGCCTCCAGGATCGTGTACGTGCCCACGAGGTTGGTCTGCACGAACGGGGAAGGGTCGCGCAACGAGTTGTCGTTGTGCGACTCCGCGGCGAAGTGCACGACCACATCGCTGTGCTCGACGAGCTCGTCGACGACGGCGGCATCGGCAACGTCCCCCCGTACGAAGCTGATCTTGTCGCGCACCGGCGCAAGGCTCGCTTCGCTTGCCGCATAGGTCAATGCATCCAGAACGGTGACCTCGACCTCCGGCCGTTTCCGGACGGTCTGATGAACGAAGTTCGCGCCGATGAAGCCGGCGCCGCCGGTGACGAGTATCCGCATACCGCGGCGACCTCCCTGGAAGATGCTGCCGACAACCGCTGACAGAACCGTAAGTATTCCAGACTGTACGGAGGTTGATAGGTATCCTCGGACCGTGCCAGATGACCCCAATCGCCCAGGTCGCCGCACGCCTCCGGGCGCTGACGGTCTGCCTGATCCGGGTGCACCCCTCCCCCCCGATCTTGATCCGCGCGGGCGTCGGGTGGCGCGGGCCGAGGCGCGTGAGCGGCAGGATCCCGGTGCGCCGGGTCGTGCTGCGGGTGGTGTATTACCACCGCGGCGCACCGCGCACCGACGCCGTGGTGACGTGCTGGGCGGTGCGTTGCTGGGTGTTCGAGTTGTTGCCGCTCTGGTGTCGTTGGCCATTCTCGTCGGCGCGGGTTACGCCTGGGCCAGTTACCGGCAGTTCAACTCCACGGTGCAGCGGGTGAACGCGATCAACAAGAGCGTCGCACCGAAGAAGGATGTCGACGGCAAGGACCAGAACATCCTGCTGGTCGGTATCGACGACCGGGACTCGATCTCGGCGAAGGAGCGCAAGGAGATCGGCGTCCCCAGTGACGGTGGTAGCAACAACACCGACACGATGATGATCCTGCACGTCCCGGCCGACGGGAAGCAGGCGTCGGTGATCTCGTTCCCGCGCGACTCCTGGGTGACGATCGCGGAAGGGTTCGGCAAGGCGAAGCTCAACTCCGCCTACGCCGACGGGGTACAGAAGTACGGCAAGAGCAAGGGCTGGCAGGTTCTCGTCGAGACGCTGCAGAATCTCACCGGCCTAACCATCGATCACTTCCTCGCGGTGAACCTGCTCGGCTTCTACAACATCAGCAACGCTGTCGGTGGCGTCCAGGTGTGCCTCACCAGGTCCTACACCGCGGCTGAGACCAACGCGAGCCTGCCGTTGCCGAAGGGGCACTTCACCATCTCCGGCAAGACCGCGATCGCCTTCGTCCGGCAGCGCGACAACCTGCCTCGCGGTGACCTCGACCGGATCGTGCGGCAGCAGTACTTCATGTCCGCGATGTTCCGCAAGATCGCCTCAGCCGGCACGCTGCTGAACCCGCTCAAGACGCAGAAGCTGATCAAGGCCGTCGCCAGTTCGTTGCAGCTGGATGACACGCTCGACGTCCTCAAGCTCGGCCAGCAGATGAGCGACCTGACGGCCGGCAATCTGCGCTTCACCCAGATCCCCACTACCGGTGGAATGGTCGGCAATACCTCGGTGCAGAACATCACCACTGACGTGCCGGCCTTCGCCCGGAAGTATTTCGGGTTGGAGAACACGTCGGCGTTGTCCAAGGCGAAGGTTGTCGCACCGTCCACGGTGAGCGTCGATGTCCGCAACGCGTCGGGCCGCGGGCACTGGGCGGCCACCAATGCCGCGGTGCTCAAGAACGTCGGCTTTGCCACCAGCACCGGCGATCACGACCCCACCACAACGACTCAGATCCAGTACCGCAGCGGCATGGAGTCGCAGGCCAAGACCCTCGCCCAGTACGTGCCGGGCGCGACCCTCGTGCTGTCCACCTCGGTCACCAAGCTCACCCTGATCCTCGGCAGCGACGGCAAGCAGGCCAAGTCGACGCCGTCGAAGTCCACCTCCAGCGGTGGGTCCTCCGCCGGCAACACCAAGGACAACCGGACCGCCGCACAGGCCGGCTGCATCAACTGAGCAGGACCTCGCCGGAGGGGCTGTTCGCCGACCGCCTTGCCGAGGACCGGGCGCAGCCGCTGGTCACCTACTACGACCAGAGCAGCGGCGAGCGTGCCGAACTGTCTGCCGCGTCGTTGGCGAACTGGGTGACCAAGACGTTCTTCCTGCTCACCGACGAACTCGGCCTGGAAGTCGCGGACCGGGCCGCGGTACGTCTGCCGGTGCACTGGATGCGCTACGTCGTGTTGCTCGGGGCGTGGAGCGCCGGGCTGACCGTCGTCGCCGACACCGATGCGGCGGTCGCGTTCAGCCACGACCCGGACGATCTGAGCACGCTCGCCGGTACCGTGCCGGAAGTGTTTGGCCTCGCCCTCGCGCCGTGGGGGCAGGGCTATCCGGCCGAGCCACCAGCGGGCGCAGCCGACTTCGTCGCAGCGGTCCGGCCGCAGCCGGACGTCTTCGCGCAGGTCCGCTTCCCGGCCGACCCGAGCATCGAGGCAACTCCCGGGATGAGCCGCGCCGGCTTCGCGGCGGCTGCACGCGAACGTGCGACCGACCTATTCCTCGGCGCCGGTGGTCGGCTGCTGATCCACAGCAGCAGCCCGCACGCCGACGACCTGCTCACCTGGATCGCGCCGCTGGCCGCCGCCGGATCGGTCGTCCTCGTCAGCGGCGGGTCGGCCGCCGACACCACCCGGCTGGCCGAGGTGGAACGCGCCACCGTGGTGATCTGAGCCACGGTCGGACCAGCCGCCGCGCAGGTTAGGGTGCCTGGCATGGACAAGACCGTTGCTACGGCTGCTGAAGCCATCCGCGACATACCTGACGGGGCCAGCCTCGCGGTCGGCGGATTCGGGTTGTGCGGCATCCCGTTCGTGCTGATCGATGCGCTCTTCGAGCAGGGCACAACCGGCCTGCAGACCGTCTCCAACAACTGCGGCGTGGACGGGCGCGGGCTGGGCAAACTGCTCGCGGCGCAGCGCATCGCTCGCACCACCGGCTCCTACGTCGGTGAGAACAAGGAGTTCGCCCGGCAGTTCCTCACCGGCGAACTCGAGGTTGAGCTGTGCCCGCAAGGCACGCTGGCCGAGCGAATGCGGGCCGGCGGCGCGGGCATCCCCGCGTTCTACACACCCGCCGGTGTCGGCACCCAAGTGGCCGACGGTGGTCTGCCCCGCCGCTACGCACCCGACGGGTCGATCGCGATCGGTTCACCGCCGAAGGAGATCCGCGAATTCGACGGCCGGCGCTACGTCCTGGAGGAGTCCATCCGAACCGACTTCGCATTGGTGCGGGCCACCATCGGCGACCGGCACGGCAACCTCGTCTATGACGCCTCCTCAGCGAACTTCAACCCGCTTTGCGCAATGGCGGGACGGATCACCATCGCCGAGGTGGAGACGCTCGTCGAGCCCGGTGAAATACAGCCCGAACACGTCCACACGCCAGGAGTGTTCGTGCAGCGCGTTGTCGCCGTCGGCAGCGCAGGCAAGACCATCGAGAAGCGCACCGTCCGCGACCTGATCGACGGAACACTCTGATGACCCTGACCCGCAACCAACTCGCCGCTCGGGTCGCCCAGGAGCTGCGGGACGGTCAGTACGTCAACCTCGGCATCGGCATGCCAACGCTGGTGCCCAACTACATCGCTGACGGCGTGCAGGTCGTGCTGCAGTCGGAGAACGGCGTGCTCGGTGTCGGGCCCTATCCCACCGAGGCTCAGGTGAACGCGGATCTCATCAACGCCGGTAAGGAGACCGTCACCGTCCTGCCAGGTGCCTCGTTCTTCGACTCGGCTACGTCCTTCGGGATGATTCGCGGCGGGCACATCGACGTGGCCGTCCTCGGTGCGATGCAGGTGTGCGCCAACGGCGACCTGGCCAACTGGATGATTCCCGGCAAGATGATCAAGGGGATGGGCGGTGCGATGGATCTGGTGCACGGAGCCAAGCACGTCATCGTCATGATGGAGCACACCGCCAAGGACGGCACGCCCAAGATCCTGGAGCAGGCCACCCTGCCGCTCACCGGAGCCGGATGCGTCAACGAGATCATCACCGACCTCGCGGTAATCGACATCACGCCCACCGGCTTGGTGCTGCGTGAGGTCGCGCCCGGGGTGAGTGCCGACGAGGTGGTCGCTGCCACTGCCGCACCGCTGACCGTTCCGGACTCGGTGCCGGTGATGACGCTGCCGGCGGTGTGAGCTCGCCGCTCGGCCGCTCCGTGGCGGCACCTGCGCAGCACCAGCATCGCCGCGTGGACCCGGCGCCCGTCGCCTGCGCGATCGTGGCCGGCCTCGCGCTGGCCACGAGCGTGCTGGGCACCTTCCTGCCGTGGCTCAAATCGGGCGACGCCAACCGCAACAGCTACGCTACGGTCGGAGTGCTGGAGCGCCTGCTCGACATCCACGGCGTGGTCCGCCTCGCCATCGACCTGTGGCCCTTCCTGAGCCTGTACTGCGCAGCCAGCATCGCCCTGCTCGCCTTGATGTGGTGGCGGGTCGCGGCGGCGGCCGGCGCAGTGTCCGGGGTGATCTGTGTGGTGGTGTCGTGGCGGGCTCTGTCGGTGCCGGGCCGGTTCAATGTCGCGGTCGTGCGCAGTGGCCCGATGGTTACTCTTATTGGCGCGGGGGTAGCCGTAGTGGCGCTGGCCTCGTTACTCGTCATAGTCAGCGTCCACCGAATACGGAGTCATCGATGACCGAGCCGCACGATCAGCACGGCCCCGACCAGCCGCACCAGGACTGGACGCAGCAGACACCAGCGGCGGACGGCCAGTGGGACCCGGACGCAGCGCAGCAGCCGAACAGCGGCTGGGCGCCCCAGGAGCACCCGCAGCAATGGCAGCCTGGCGGTTACCCGGCAGCGCAGTCCTACCAACCCGAGGGGCAGCCGCAGCAAGGGTGGGCGCCGCCGAGCGGGCAATACCCACAGCAGGGCGGGCAGTACCCCCAGACCGGCCAGTACCCCCAGCAGGGCCAGTACGCCCAGACCGGCCAGTACCCCCAGCAGGGCCGGTACCCGGGTGGGCCCGCGGGACCGGTGGGACCGGGTGGCCCGCAGGGCGGTTGGCCGGGCCAGCCGGCCCCGAAGAAGAGCCACCGCACCGCAATCATCGCCGGCGTCGCCGCAGTGGTCGTCGCTAGCGGCGCCGCGGCCACCTACGTCGCGTTGGGCGACAAGGGCTCGGCGGGCGCCTCCTCACCGCACTCGGCAGTCAGCAAGCTGGTCACCGATCTGGACAAGGCCGATCTGCTCGGTGTGCTGGACCACCTACCGCCCGGTGAGCGGGCCAGCATCGTCGACCCGATCACCGATCAGGTGAAGCAGCTCAAGCGCCTGAAAGTGCTGAGTTCCTCGGCCGATCCGAAGAACGTCTCCGGTCTGGATGTGTCTGCCACCGCGCTGACCTACGCCAGCGGCGACGAGAAGATCAACGACCACCTCACCATCGTCAAGCTGACCGGCGGCAAGATCACCGTCAACGTCGACCTCAGTAAGGTGCCGTACACGCAGGAGTTCCTGAAGATCGCGTTCAAGGGACGCAGCACCCCCACGGGGTCGCGCACCCGCACGATCGACATCGGCCAGGTGGTCAAGCAGACCGGCGAGCCGATCCGCATCGCCACCCAGGAAGTCAGCGGCAAGTGGTACCCGAGCCTGCTGTACACGATCGCCGACAACGCAGTGCACAGCGGCAACGGACGCAATCCCACGTCGGCCGACTACATCCCGGCGGCCGGCGCCTCGTCCGCCGAGGACGCGGTGCGCGGTCTGCTCGACGCAGCCGGCAAGCAGGATGCGACGGCTGCGATCAAGCTGCTCTCCCCGGACGAGATGGCGGTCGTGCACGACTACGGCGGTCTGATCGTCAAGGGCACCGGTAGCCCGGATCCGTCGAACACCTTCACGGTGACCGACGCGACGTTCGACACCTCGAAAGTCAGCGGCGGCACGCTCGTATCGATCAAGAGCGTCACGGTGAACACCTCGGACGGGAAGTACGGCTTCTCCGTCGACGGCGACTGCGTCAGCTACACCTCACCGGACAACTCCGGGAAGTTCTGCGCGGCCGATGCGCTGAAGTCGATCGGCAGGGACAGCGACATCAGCGCGGACCAGAAGGCCGCCCTGCAGCGGCTGTTCACCGCGTTGCCGAAGATCGGCATCGTCGCCACGCAGAGCGGCGGCAAGTGGTACGTCAGCCCGCTGCGCAGTTACGGCGACCTGCTGCTCGGCGTGCTGGGCAACCTGCAGGACAACGACCTGCTGACGCTGCTGTCGCTGATCGACAACTGAGTCATTGGCGCTCTACCCATGGCGCCGGCTTCGCAGGCTCAGCCGAACGCACGCGCCCTACCCATGGCGCCGGCTTCGCAGGCTCAGCCGAACGCACGCGCCTGGACCTACGGTCGGCGCGACGTCTGCTCTACCTACGGTCGGCGTGGCGTCTGCTCGGCTTGCTTCGGCTCCGGTTCGGCTTGGACGGCGACCCCGGCGGCGATCAGTTGCTCGACGTCGGGCACGCCCCAATCGGTGAGCGCCTGGCGGGTGTGCTCGCCGGGCACGGCTGGTGGGCTCTGCACAGCGCCGGGCGTCCGGCTGAACCGCGGCGCCGGAGCCGGTTGGCGTACTCCGGCCACGTCGATGAAGGTGCCACGCGCTGCGAGCTGCGAATGCCCCGGCGCCTCGGCGAAAGACAACACCGGCGCGACACATGCGTCCGTGCCCTCGAATGCGGCCTCCCACTCGACGCGGGTCCGGGTGGCGAACACCGCGGCGATCCGGTCCCGCAGTTGGTTCCAGGTAGACCGATCGCCGGGGCTGGCCAGCTGCGGATCGATCCCGAGCACGCTGATGAACTCCGCGTAGAACTTCGGCTCCAGTGGGCCGGCGGCCAGCCAGCCGCCGTCGGAGGTCTGATAGACGTCATAGCCCGGATAGCCGGTGTCCAGCAGGTTCACCCCCCGCTCGTCACGCCATACCCCGGCGCCAAGCAGGCCGTGCACCATCGTGGCCAGCGAGGAGGCGCCGTCGACGATCGCTGCGTCGACGACCTGACCCCGCCCTGAGCCGCGCGCCTCAAGGAGCGCGGCCAGCACACCCATCACCAGGTAGGTGCCGCCGCCGCCGAAGTCACCGACGAGGTTGAGCGGCACCTGCGGCGGACCGCCGGCACGGCCCATCGCATGCAGTGCGCCGGTGACCGCGAGGTAGCCAATGTCGTGACCGGCCCGTTCGGCCCACGGCCCGTCCTGGCCCCAGCCGGTCATCCGGCCGTAGACGAGCGCGGGATTGCGTGCCCAGCAATGCTCAGGGCCGACGCCGAGGCGTTCGGTGACCCCCGGCCGGAAGCCTTCGATCAACACCTCCGCCCGTTCAACGAGGGCGAGCGCGGTCTCGACCCCGGCGGGCTGCTGCAGGTCGAGCGCGACGCTGCGCCGGGAACGGTTGAGCAGGTCGTATTCCGGCGGAGTCGGGGAGAAACGCCCCGGTCCGGGCGGACGCTCGATACGCACCACGTCCGCACCCATGTCGGCGAGCAACATCGCCGCGAACGGCGCAGGGCCCAGACCCGCCAGCTCGACGACCCGCAACCCGGCCAGCGGACCGGATCGGGCATCTCCGGGAGTTGTCACGCCGCCCAACATTGCACACTCAGGTGACTATCGCGTGGGGCGCAGCCCGCGCAACGCGGTCGACACCGTGATGACATCGGCGTACTTGGCCTCCAGGTCGTAGAGGTTCGCGTCATGGATCTGTTCGGTGCGATCGCCGCAGGCGTCGGCGACGACGAGCGGCCGGAACCCGTGCTGCATTGCGTCGGTCGCACTGGCCCGGACACACCCAGAAGTGGACACGCCACCGATCACCACCGTGTCGATACCTTGTGCGGTAAGGGTGGAGGCGAGCGAAGTGCCGAAGAATGCCGACGCATATTGCTTGCTCACCACTAGCTCGTCCGGGCGCGGCATGAGGCGGGGGACGATCTCGCCGAGCCGGCCCTCGGCGCCCTCGGCCAACACCGCGAGCGCACCGACCTTGCGCACGAACAGCCCGCCGTCGATCGCCCCGGCCTGGTACCGAACCACCGTATGGATCACCGGTACGTCGGCAGCTCGGGCGGCGTCGAGCAACTGGGCGCACCCGGTCACCGCGGCTTCAGAAGGCAGCTGTAACGGCGAACCTGGCGTGAAGTAGGCGCGCATCATGTCGATCAACAGCAGTGCGGGGCGCCGGCCCCAGCCGAGCGTGCCACTGAAGGCCGGCGGCCCGGTCATGTCCAGACCGGCTGCTTCGGCGCCGGCAACCCGGTCTCGGCCTCGCAGTTGGCCAGGATCTCGGCCAGCGGCGGGCCCATGTCGAAGACCGGCAACTCGGCAGGTCGCTCGGCGCGCAGTTGACCGCGCAGCTCGTCGGTCGCGCCGCCGTCCACCGACCCGCCGTCGGCCAGCACCACCCCGTAGCGCCGCGCTCCCTCGGCGGTGACCAAACCGCGGCGGACTTCCAGAGCCACCAGCTCCGGGTCGCGTTCCAACCCATCACCCCACCCGCCGCCGCCCCACGTGATGAAATGCAGCACGTCGTCCGGTCGCACGACAACGTCATGGCACTTACTGGGCAGCACCTCGTGGGTGCCGTCGGCCCGGTCAATGTACTTTCGGCCGCGAGCGCCCGGCTCACCACCGTTGACACCCCACGGATAGGTCAGCCACCGATCGTCGTGGATCGCGATCGTGCCCGGCTCGAGGAACCGGTAGGCCACATCCACGCCGTTGCCGCCGCGATGCAGGCCGGCTCCGCCGGTGTCCGCGACCGTCTCCCATCGCTCGATGCGTAGCGGGTAGTAGGACTCGAGGAACTCACACGGGATGTTGACGAAACTGGGCCACAGCGAGTGACCGTCCGGACCGTCGCCCAGCGGGCGTCCGGGGATGCCCCCGAAGCCGATCGAGTACAGCTGGAACCACTCCCCCTTCCGGTCACCGGCGGAGTAATTGCCCGAGTACATGAAGTGTGGGCTGGAGGAGAATCCGGCCGCGTTGAGCAGCGCCGGGTTGGTCTGGCCGAGCAGCCCACCGAACAGGTCGAACACCCGACCGATGCCGTGGTTGCGCGCGTTCAGGGCCGCCGGGTGCTTCGGCTTCCAATAGGACCCGTCCGGGATGGTCACGTCCACCAGTGGGTAGAAGCCGTCATTCCAGAGGATCTGCGGATCAGCCACGGTGATCATGTAGATGCCGAAGAACATCCGGACCAGGTTTTCATTGATGTAGTAGTTCACCGGGCCGACTGCTTGCGGTGAGGAACCGGTGAAGTCGAGGTGCACCTTGTCGCCGGTCCGGGTCAGCGACAGCTTCAGCTCATAGGGGCCGAAGCCGACCCCGTCGTCGCAGATGTAATCCGTGAAGCGAAGCGTGCTGCCCTCCTGGAAGACCATGTGCAGCAGGGTCTTCATCGCCCGGTAGTTGCGCTCCAGCAGGGCATTCAGCGCGGAGAGATACGTGTCGACACCGAAGCGCTGGCACATCTCCTGCACCCGGCGGGTTGCCGTCCGGCAGGCGGCGACTATGCCGTTGAGGTCCGCTCGGTTCCAGTCCGGCACGCGGACCTGGTTGAGAATGATGCGCAGCGCGTCCTCATTGAGCTGGCCGCCCTTGTAGAGGGCGAACGGTGGGATGACCACGCCCTCCTCGTAGATGGTCTTCGCATCCGTCGGCATCGAGGACGGCGTCTTGCCACCGACATCCGACATGTGCCCGAACATCGAGGCCCAGCCGACGACCCGGCCGGAGACGTAGATCGGCATCACCACCAGCCAGTCATTGGCGTGGCTGATCGCGGCGCCGCATGCGTACGGGTCCGAGGTGAGCAGCACGTCACCCTCGCCGATGTCGCCGTCGAAATTCTCCAGGAAGTCCGGGATCGACAGGCCGAACTGCCCGACGACCATCTTGCCGCTCGGGTCGGCGATGAGCGGGAACTCGTCATGTTGCTCGCGGATGCCCGGCGAAAGCGCGGTACGGAACAGCACCTCGTCCATCTCGTAGCGAGCGTTGCGCAGACCGTTCTCGATCAGATCGAGGGTGATCAGGTCGACGTCGAGACCGTCGGCCGGTGCCTCGTCGGACTGGATGATCCGGGCCATCGCTCAGCCCTCCTTGCTGTCGTCGGGACGGATGAGCAGGCTGCCGCAGGGATCGGCCGTCGCCGAGAAGCCGGGCAGGATCAGCGTGGTGGAGTCCATCTCGGTGACGATCGCCGGGCCGGGCAGCACATCCCCGGCCTCGATCAGCGATCGGTCGTAGAGGTCGGCATCGACGAAGTCGCCATCGACATAGATGCGCGTCGTGCCGGTATGCGCCGCCGACGGATCGGTGTCACCGGTCGGCAGCGAGATCGGGGTGACCTGCGGTCGCGGGCCGCTGACTGTCGCCCGGGCATTGACCAATTCGTGATCGCCGGTCAGGACGAAGGAGAACAGCCGCTGATGCTCGGCGTCGAAGCGATCACCCAGTGACCGCAGCGCGGCATCCGGGTCGTCCAACCATCCTGGGTCCAGATCGATCGAGATGTCGTTTCCCTGACCGAAGTACCGCACGTCGACCTGGTAACCGATCCCTTGCTCTTCGGCAGGGATCCCCTGCGCTACCAGTCGATCGGAGGCAGCCGCGGACAGCGCCGTGAGGATCTCGGCGAGTTCGGCGCCGGTGAGATCACCGAAACGACGCAGGCAGGTCCGCGCCGCCTCGTCGCGCACCGAGGTGGTCGCATCGCCGAGCGCGCACAACACCCCTGGCGACGGGGGAACGATCACCGGCCAGGCACCGGTGAGCCGACCGAGCGCGTTGGCATGCAGCGGCCCCGCGCCGCCAAAAGCGACCAGAGCGAAGTCCCGCGGATCGAAACCCTGCTGAACGCTCACCAGCCGCAGCCCGCCCAGCATGTTCTCGTTGACGATGTCGACGATGCCTGCCGCGGCCGCCTCAGCGGTGGGCAGCCCAATGGCATCGGCAACCGTCTGTACCGCGGCCCGGGCGGCGTCCACGTCCAGACCGATCTCGCCACCGGCGAGCGAGGCGGGTAGGTAGCCGAGCACCAGGTTCGCGTCGGTGACGGTGGGCTCACGGCCACCTTTTCCGTAGGCCACCGGACCTGGGTCGGCGCCCGCAGACTGCGGGCCGACCCGCAGCGCCTTGGTCAACTCCGGTACGTGCGCGATCGATCCGCCACCGGCGCCGACCGTGCGGACGTCCACAGCGGAAGCCCGGACAGTCAGGTCACCGACCTTCGTCTCCCGCCCGATCCGTGGCTTGAGATCCTGGACGAGGGCGACGTCGGTGGAGGTGCCGCCCATGTCGAAGGTGAGCAGGTCCCGGTGTCCTGACTGTTCGGCGACCCACACCGCGCCGGCGACGCCGCCGGCGGGGCCGGACAGCAGCATCGTCACCGGCGCACCGATCGCGGCATCGGCGGAGGACAGGCCACCATCGCTGCGCAAGATCGACAACGGCGCCCGGAGGCCCTCACTGGTCAGTTGGCGGTTAAGGTTCGTGACGTAGCGCGCGACCTGTGGCTGCACGTACCCGTTCGCCACGGTGGTCAGAGCGCGCTCGTATTCGCGCAGCTCGGGCAGTACCACGCTGGACAGTGAGATTGGGATCCCGGGCAGTTCTTCGGCCGCGATCGCAGCGACTCGACGCTCGTGCACGTCGTTGGCGAAAGCATTGATGAGCGAGATGGCCAGCGCCTGCACGCCGGCGTCGCGCAACCGGCACACCGCCGCTCGGGCGGCATCCTCGTCGAGTTCGCGGATGACCGAACCGTCGCTGGCAATCCGCTCGGGGACTTCGGCGGTGTTCTCCAGGGCGGCCAGCGGCTCCGGCTTCGGCCAGATGATCCAGCCGGCCAGCCCACCGGGGACGAACGACCGGGCAATCTGCAGCACTTGCCGGAAGCCCTCGGTGGTCACCAGACCGACGGTGGCGCCCTTACCCTCGAGGATCGCGTTCGTCGCCACCGTGGTCCCATGCAGCACATGCGCGATGTCCTCGCGCCGCACGCCGGCCTCGGCACTGACCTTGTCGATGCCGTTCAGCACTCCGATCGACTGATCCTGCGGAGTCGATGCGGTCTTTGCCCGCCAGGTGGCACCGGTCTGCTCGTCGACGAGCAACACGTCGGTGAAGGTGCCCCCTACGTCTACGCCGAGTCGATAACTCATCGTGCACTCCCCTGTAGTCAGATCACGGATCCGGCGTGCAATGCCTCGAGTTCGGCGTCATCCAACCCGAGCAGTCCACCCCAGATCTCTGCGTTGTGTTCACCCAGCGCCGGCCCCGCGGTGCGCACGGCACCCGGGGTCCGGGACAGTTTCGGCGCGACGTTCTGCATCGGCAGCTCGCCGAAGTCCGGATGCGACACCCGGACGATGGCATCCCGCGCCGCGAAGTGCGGATCACCGAACATGTCCTTTGCCCGGAAGATCCGCCCGGCCGGCACTCCCCCCTCGTTCAGGACGGCGAGCAGGTCGGCGGCGGTCAACGTCGAGGTCCACTCTGCGATCAAGTTGTCGAGTTCGACCATCGTCGCGCCGCGCGCCGAGTGCGTCGCGTATCGAGGGTCATCGGCCAACTCGGGCCGCCCCATCGCGACCGCAAGCCTGCCGAACACAGAGTCCTGGTTGGCCGCCACCAGGATCAGGTCGCCGTCCTGGGTCGGATAGACGTTGCTCGGTGACACGTTCGGCAGCACGGCGCCGGTGCGCTCCCGCTGATAGCCGGCCACCGCCCATTCCGGCAGCAGTGACTCCATCATTGCGAGCACCGCCTCGTAGATCGCCGAGTCGACGACTTGCCCTTGACCGGTGCGCTCCCGTTGGTGCAGCGCCACCAACGTCCCCAGGCAGGCGAAGGTGGCGGCCAACGAGTCGCCGAGGGAGATGCCGGCCCGGACCGGCGCGCCCTGTGGATCGCCCATCACATAACGGATCCCGCCCATCGCCTCGCCTATCGAGCCGAAGCCGGCTCGCGGCGAGTAAGGCCCGCTCTGGCCGTAGCCGGTGACCCGGGTGACCACCAGCCCGGGGTTGGTCTCCCAGAGGACTTCCGGACCCAGCCCCCAGCGCTCCAGCGTGCCGGGCCGAAAATTCTCCACCAGCACGTCGGCCTGGTCGAGCAGTCGGCGCAGCAAGACCTGCCCCTGCCGATCGCGCAGGTTGCAGGTAACCGACTTCTTGTTGCGGGCCACGACCGGCCACCACAGTGACTTGCCGTGCGGCTTCTCCCGGCCCCACTCACGCATCGGGTCGCCGCGGCCCGGGTCTTCCACCTTCACGATCTCTGCGCCGAAATCGCCCAGCAGCTGGCCACAGAACGGGCCGGCAAGGAGTTGGCCGAGCTCGACGACCCGCAGATCGTCCAGCGGCAGGGCCGTCATCCGTCCGGACCCAACATCGTCGATCGAGCGTTGTACAAATGTGCTCGCATGACCGCCGCGGCCCAGTCCGGCTCGCCGGCACGGGCCGCCTCGACGATCTCGACGTGGTGGGCGAGGCTGCGCTTCAATGCACCGGGTGAGTAATGGTGGAAGTTCTGGTGCACCACTGCGGCATGCGTGACGGCGCGCAGCGAGGCGACCAGCGCACGGTTGCCGGCCAGCTCGGCCAGCAGTCCGTGGAATCGCCGGTTGAGGTCCACCACCGCATCCAGGTCCTGGCGAGCCCCGGACCTGCCGGCGCGTTGCATGGCACGAGCGAGCTCATCCAGTTCAGCGAGCTCGTCCGGGCCCATCCGGTGCACCGCCTCGCGCACTGCCGCCGGCTCCAACAGCAGGCGCACCTGGAAGATCTCGCGGAGTTCATCGGCGGACCACGTGGTCACCCGGGCGCCCTTGTTCGGGCTGAGCTCGACCAGACCCTCGGCGGACAGCCGGGACAGCGCCTCGCGCACCGGGGTCCGACTCACCGAGAGTCGCCGGGCCAGGGCCGTTTCGGCGATCTTCGACCCGGCCGCCAACCGCCCGGAGAGGATCTCCTCTCGAAGCGAGCGGGTGGCCTCCTCGGTCGCTTGCCGCACGGATGCTCCCTTCCACATCGGGGGACGAAGTGCATGCAATCTTGTCGCCCTCGAACTTGCTGCGCAAGACTTTGACCGAAGCAATCAACATTCATAGGCGATCCCCACGACGCGCTCGCGTGTGTCACTCTGTAGTGCATGCAATCCGTCCAACTCGTTGAAGTCGCCCCCAGAGACGGACTGCAGAACGAGAGCACCATCCTGAGCACCGACGAGAAGCTCCGGCTCGTCGATGGGTTGATCGGGAGCGGGGTCCGCCGCATCGAAGTGACCAGCTTCGTGAACCCTGCTCGACTGCCGCAGCTCGCCGACGCCGACGCACTAGCGGCACGTCTGCCCCGCGGCACGATTTCGTGGATCGGTCTCGTGCTGAACGAACGCGGCCTCGATCGTGCCCTGGCCGCCGGGATGGACGAAGTGAACGTGGTGGTCGTCGCGACCGACACCTTCAGCCGTCGCAACCAGGGCGTGTCGGTGGACGAGGCGATCCAGGCCTGGAACCGCATCGCCGCCCGGGCTCAGGCCCTTGGCGTCCGGACCACGGTCACGATCGCCGCCGCATTCGGCTGCCCGTTCGAAGGGGAAGTCACCGTCGATCAGGTCGCCGACGTACTCGCTCGTTGCGTGGACGCGCAGCCCGACGAGGTGGCCCTAGCGGACACCATCGGCGTCGGCGTGCCCGCGCAGGTACGTGCTCTCAACGATCTCGCGGGTGAGGTGGCGCCCGGCATCCCGCTGCGGTGGCACTTCCACAACACCCGCAACACCGGGTACGCCAATGCACTCACCGCCGTGGAACTCGGTGCTGCCGCACTCGATGCCAGCGCCGGCGGTATCGGCGGCTGCCCGTTCGCGCCCGCGGCTACCGGCAACATCGCGACCGAAGACCTGATCTACCTGCTCGATCGCTCAGGCGTACAGACCGGCGTCTCGGGCGAAGCGTTGTTCCCCGTCGCCACCATGCTCGGTTCATTGCTCGGTACCCCTGTGCCCGGTCAGTTGGCCCGGGCCGGCTGGTTCCCGGCGTGAGGGCCTACTTCAGCAGGTTGCGGGCAATGACCATCCGGTTGATCTGGTTGGTGCCCTCGTAGATCTGGGTGATCTTGGCATCACGCATCATCCGCTCGACCGGGAAGTCCGTCGTGTAGCCGTAGCCGCCGAACAGCTGCACCGCATCAGTGGTCACCGACATCGCCGTGTCCGACGCGAAACACTTTGCCGCCGCCGACACCCAGGTCAGATCCGGCTCGCCGCGCTCGGCCTTGCCAGCTGCGGCGTAGATGAGCTGGCGGGCCGCTTCGGTGCGCATCGCCATGTCGGCAAGCATGAACTGCAGACCCTGGAAGTCGGCGATCGGCTTGCCGAACTGCCGACGCTGCTTCATGTACGTGATCGACGCATCGATCGCGCCCTGCGCAATGCCCAGCGCCTGTGCCCCGATCGTCAGCCGGGTGTGGTCCAGCGTCCGCAGCGCTGTCTTGAACCCGCTGCCCGGCTCACCGACGATGCGATGCTCCGGGATCGTGCAGTTCTCGAAGTAGATCTCGCAGGTGGGCGAGCCCTTGATGCCGAGCTTGCGCTCTTTCGGCCCGACCGAGAAGCCGGGATCGTCCTTGTGCACCACGAAGGCGGAGATACCGCGCGACCCTGCTGACGGGTCGGTCACTGCCATCACCGTGTAGTAGGTCGAGACACCGGCATTGGTGATCCAGCACTTCGTTCCGTTGAGCACCCAGTGGTCGCCATCGCGCACCGCGCGGGTGCGCATCGCTGCAGCGTCCGAGCCGGCCTCCCGCTCGCTCAAGGCGTAGGAGAACATCGCCTCGCCCGAGGCCACCGGCGGCAGTACCTCCTGCTTGAGCTCCTCGGAGGCGGACAGCAGCAGCGGCATCGTGCCGAGCTTGTTCACCGCCGGGATCAACGACGAGGACGCGCAGGCGCGCGCCACCTCCTCGATGACCAGCACGGTGGCCAGCGAGTCCGCGCCGGCCCCCCCGTACTGCTCCGGGATGTGCACAGCGTGGAAGCCCGCTCGCACCAGGGCCTCGTAGACGTCCTTGGGGAACTCCGCCGTCTCGTCGGTCTCCGCGGCACGGGGAGCGATCCGGTCGTCGGCCAGCTCCCGCACGGCCGCTCGCAGCATGCGGTGCTCGTCAGTGAGCCGGTAGCTGTCGAAATCAGGGTTCAAAGCCATACCGCCATTATGAGCGCTTGTCGGTCGCTCGCGCCCACCCGCGCTTCGCATCGGGAGGACTGTCACAGCTGGACGTTGCCTCACTCGGCCGCACCTCGTGCTGGCGCAGATGGCAAGGTGATCAAGTGAGTACTGCGGACTCCTCGGCACCGTCGGGCGACAGGTCCAAGTTCGATGGGCTGTTCCGGCAAGCCCGTCCCCTGCTGTTGAGTCAGACTCACCAGCGCGACGTGCCCCCGGTCGAGGGGGGCCGCTGGCCGGTCAGCGTCGTGCTGTTTCCGGACAGGGCGATGACGGCAGCCTTGGAGCGAGTCATGCACGAGGCCGTTCGGATGGCCGGGCAGCGCCACTTCCACACGGGCCTGGCCGGATCGGCGCATTTCACTGTTCGGGCTCTGGAGAAATACCGAGACGCGATCGGCCCCGACGACGTCCCGGTCGAGCGCTATTGCGCTGCACTTCGTGCGGCTGCCGCGCGCAGCCATCCCATCGGGCTACGCGTCGTCGGTCTCACCCTTGCCTCGAACGGTGTCATCGCCTGTGCCATACCGACCGATACCGCCGCCGGCCAGTTCGCGACCACCTTGGCAAGCGAGCTGGGCCCGGACAGCTGGCGGGAAGCCGACTTCCACCGAGACATCTGGTACAGCACGGTGGTGCATTTCGCCGATGACATAGCGCGTCCCCAGCAGCTGGTGGACTGGGTGGCCGATCGTCGGGATCTCGACCTCGGGATCACCATCACCAACACCGTCCACCTGGTGCGATTTCGCCATGACGCCTGGGACGGTCGGCCACTCATGCGTCCGGAGCCTCTCGGCGAAGCGACGCTGGCCGGAAGCACGAGATGGTCCCCACCCGCGCAGCAGGCGTGACCCGGCAGATCGGGTAGCTCGACCCCACTCGTTGTCCGCCCCCGGGCGACACCCCTAGGCTGGCCCCTGGCATCGGCGCCGAGGCGCCTCGAGCGCGGCGCAGCACGGCTGCCGCGATGGACCCCCTGGAGCGCCAATGGCTGACCGCCCCCGCCTGTCGGTGATCGGAACCGGCTACCTCGGTGCTACCCATGCGGTGTGCATGGCCGAACTCGGCTTCGAGGTCATCGGCCTCGATGTGGACGAGAACAAGGTCAAGATGCTCACCGCCGGCGAGGTGCCGTTCTACGAGCCGGAGCTACCTGAACTGCTGGCCAAGCATGTCGGCACTGATCGGCTGCGCTTCACCACCTCCTACGCCGAGGTGGCCGAGTTCGCCGACGTGCACTTCATCTGCGTCGGCACACCGCAGCAGCCGGACAGCTATGCGGCAGACATGCAATACATCGAGGCGTCCTTCACCTCGCTGGCACAACACCTCAACCGACGTGCCCTGGTGGTGGGCAAGTCCACCGTTCCGGCCGGCACGGCCAAGCGCATGCAGCAGGTCTTGCAGGAGCACGCGCCGTCCGCCGAGGTTGAATTGGCCTGGAATCCCGAGTTCCTGCGGGAGGGCTTCGCCGTGCAGGACACACTGCGCCCGGATCGGCTGGTGTTCGGCGTCGAGTCGGCCTGGGCCGAGGAGCAGGTCCGAGCTGCGTTCGCCCCCGTCATCGATGCCGGCACTCCCGTCATCGTCACCGACTTCGCAACTGCCGAACTGGTCAAGGTGGCGGCCAACTCGTTCCTGGCGACCAAGATCTCGTTCATCAACGCGATGGCCGAGGTCTGCGAGGTGGTCGGCGCGGACGTCACCCAACTGGCCGATGCGATCGGTCACGACGCGCGGATCGGCCGCCGGTTCCTGAACGCCGGCCTCGGCTTCGGTGGCGGCTGCCTGCCCAAGGACATCCGCGCGTTCATCGCGCGCTGCGGCGAGCTGGGTGTCGATCAGGCGGTGTCGTTCCTGCGCGACGTGGACGAGATCAACAAGCGCCGGCGCGCGCGAACTGTGGATCTGGCTCGCGAGTTGCTGAATGGCTCGTTCGAAGGGTCTCGGATCGCAGCGTTGGGCGCCGCGTTCAAACCCGACTCCGATGACGTTCGCGACTCCCCCGCCCTGGACGTGGCAAAGGCAATCCGCGAGCAGGGTGGCGACGTGATCGTCTACGACCCGCAGGCCATGCAGAGCGCCAAAAAGAGCTATCCCCAACTGACGTATGCCGATTCGCTGGACGCTGCGCTCAACGGCGCTGATCTGGTCCTGTTGCTCACCGAGTGGCCCGTGTTCCGCAACCTCGACCCGGTCCATGCCGCATCGTTGGTGCGGTCCCCCAACATCGTCGACGGGCGCACCGTCCTCGACGCGGCCCAATGGCGCTCGGCGGGCTGGCACATCCGGGCGCTGGGCCGGCCGTGAGCCTGCCCGAACGCGTCGCGGTCACGCTGGACCGGACGGCCCGCGAGAAGCAGCATGCCTGGCGCGTTCCCGGCTTGCTTGCCGCCGTCGTGCAGGGCGGCGAGGTCGCCTGGTGGACCGGTGTCGGTTCGGCGGACGTGGCCGTACCCGACACCGCGCCTGACCCGGGAACCGCATTCGCGATCGGGTCGATCACCAAGACGTTCACGGCCACCCTGGTGATGCGGATGCGCGACGCCGGCGCGCTGAGCCTGCAGGATCCGCTCGGCAAGTACCTGCCGGAACTCGCAACGCGGCACGCCGATCTGCCGATCCGCGAACTGCTGTCGCATGCGTCGGGCCTGCAGCGCGAACCGGCCAGCGACATCTGGGACTCGCTGGAGATCCCCTCGATCGATGGGCTGATCGCCGATGCTGCACAGGCCGAGCGGGTGCTGCCCTCTCGTCGTCGTTGGCACTACTCCAACCTCGCGTTCGCACTGCTCGGCGAGGTCGCGGCGCGCTGCGCCGGTACCAGCTGGTTCGACGCGGTGCACGCGCAATTGCTGCAGCCGCTAGGGATGACCGGCACTGCGCTGCAGCCGCCCGACGGCCGGGCGATCGGCTACTACGTCGATCCGTTCGCCGACCGGGTGAAGGCAGAACCGTGGCCGGACCCGGCCGGTTTCGCCGCGGCCGGTGGGCTGTGGAGCACCGCCACCGACCTGGCGAAATGGGCTCAGTTCCTCGCCGCCGGCGACGACTCGGTGCTGGCCGAAAGCACCGTGGAGGAGATGGCCCGTCCGGAGATCATGGCGGATCTCGAAGGCTGGACGCTGGCCTGGGGACTCGGCCTGGAACTCGCCCGGGTGGGTGAGCGGGTGCTGGTCGGCCACGGCGGCGCGATGCCCGGTTTCCTCAGTGGCATCCTGGTCCGGCGCAGCGATCGCACCGCGGCGATCGTGCTGTGCAACTCCTCCGCCGACGCCGCTCCGGTGACCCTCGCCGGTCAGCTCGTCGCGACCGTCCTAGACGAGCTGCCCGCGGTCAAGAAGACGTGGCGGCCGGGCCCAGCCGTAGCGATCGAGCTCGAGCCGGTGCTCGGCCGCTGGTGGTCGGAGGGCGAGCCGTACGCGTTCTCGGTGCGCAACGGTGCGCTGGAGGCACGGCTGGAGGCCGACCCGGCCGGCAAGGCACCTGCCGTGTTCATTCGCATCGACACCGACCTGTATCGCGGGGTCTCCGGCCGCGAGGAGGGCGAACTGCTGCGGCTGCAGCGAAGAGCCGACGGGTCCGTCGAACGCCTGCTCTGGGCGACCTACCCGGTGACCCGCGAGCCTGAGGTCTTCGGCGGCTGATCGATCAGGCGCGGATCACGACCGTCGCGCCGATCTCGACCCAGTGGTAAAGGAACGCGATCGCTCTCGCCGGCAGGTGCACGCAGCCGTGCGACCCTTCGGACCGATACTCCGCACTGCCGTACGGGAAGTGCTGCCAGGGCGCATCGTGAAAGCCGAACAGCGGCGCCTGGAAAGGGATCCAATACTTGACGTGGTACTGCGACCCGTCGTCCTGAAGCAGCGTGGTGTCGCGGTTCCTGCCCTGCACATGGAAGGTCCCGGTCGGTGTCGCGTCGTGCTTGGCCACTGCTCCGGTCGTCACCGCGGTGCTGTAGACCTGCCGGGCGTGCGCACACATCCACAGGTGTTGCGCGGTGATGCTCACCAACACCAGCTGGTAGCGGGTGTTCTTCACGCATGGGTTCATGGGGTTCGGCGGGACCGGAACGCTCTGGTGCGCGACCGGAGTGCCGACGGCCGCTGGCGTCGGGCGATCCGTCGATGTGGACCGGGACGGCTGACCGGGACCGCCGGACCCCCGTGCATTTCCAGCCCCGCACGCGCTGACCAGCAGTAGCACGATGATGCAGACCAGCACTCCGGTCCTGCGCATCATCGCCTCCACTCTGCGGTCACCTCGCTCAGCCGATGCCATCAGAGGCCGACCGCTGTTCGTTCAATGCGACGTCCTTCTGCCGCGCGGTTTCAGCGAGGCCGTTCTGGAAGTCCACGACTGCCGCGCGCAGCCGATCATCGGACGTAGCGAGGATGCGCACTGCGAGCAAACCGGCATTGCGGGCGCCGCCGATCGACACGGTGGCCACCGGGATGCCCGGTGGCATCTGCACGATCGACAGCAACGAATCCATGCCGTCGAGGTTCTTGAACGGTACCGGCACACCGATCACCGGCAGCGGCGTCAACGACGCGACCATGCCTGGCAGGTGTGCCGCCCCCCCGGCCCCGGCCACGATCACCCGCAGCCCGCGTTGGGCCGCTTGCTGGGCGTACTCGACCATTCCGAGGGGCGCGCGGTGCGCAGAGACGACATGCACTTCGTGGCTGATCCCGAATTCCCGCAACGCCTGAGCCGCTGCGGCCATCACCGACCAGTCCGAGTCGCTGCCCATGATGACGCCGACCAACGGCGGTACCGGCTCGTTCATCGCGTGGAACCCTCTCGACGGTGTGGCTGGCCCGTTGTCGGTGTCTCGGCGGCGTCGCCGTCGGCCAGGTAGCGTGCCGCAGCCCGGGCCGTGGCGCGCACCGTGGCCAGGTCGCGGCCGAGCGCGGTGACGTGCCCGACCTTGCGACCCGGCCGGAATCCCTTTCCGTACAGGTGGATCTTCACTCCGGGCCAGCGCGCCATGCAGTGGTGCACACGCTCGTCGATACCTCTGGGTGTGAGGTCGTCCGGGCCGGCGAGAAGGTTGGCCATCACGACCACCGGAGCAGCCATCTCGGTGGCACCCAACGGGTAGTCCAGTACCGCCCGCAGATGTTGCTCGAACTGCGAGGTGCGCGAACCCTCGATGGTCCAGTGGCCGGAGTTGTGTGGCCGCATCGCCAGTTCGTTGACGAGCAGTTCGCCGTCTACGGTCTCGAACAGTTCCACCGCCAGCACTCCGACGACGCCGAGCCGATCGGCCAACGTCAAAGCGAGTGACTGTGCCTCGTCGGCGAGGTCCTCGCTCAGCTTGGGCGCCGGAGCGACAACCTCGACGCAGATCCCGTCGGCCTGCACCGTCTCCACGATCGGCCACGCCGCGCCCTGCCCGAACGGGGAGCGGGCCACCATCGCAGCCAACTCGCGACGGATCGGCACCGCTTGCTCGACGAGCAGCGGCACATCGGTCTGCACCGCGGCCGCGACCTGCGCGGCAGACTCGACGAACCAGACCCCCTTGCCGTCGTAGCCACCGCGAGCGGCCTTCACCACGACCGGCCAGCCGTTCACGGCGGCGAACTGCTCGACAGCCGCCGCAGGGTCCTGCTCCGGCAGCGCGGCCCACTCCGGGGACGCCACGCCCAGCTTCGTCACGGCCCTGCGCATCTCGATCTTGTCCTGCGCGTGCAGCAACGCGTCGGCCGACGGGTAGACCGCGTGGCCGGCGTCGGCGAGCGCACGGATGTGCTCGTTCGGGACGTGCTCATGGTCGAAGGTCACCACGTCGCAACCGGCCGCGAAGCGCTGCAGGTCTGCCAGTGACCGGTGATCGCCGATCACCACGTCCGGGCAGACCAGCGCGGCGCCGTCGTCGGGTGATGCAGCCAACACTCGCAGCGACTGGCCCAGCGGGATCGCCGCCTGCTGTGTCATTCGGGCCAGCTGACCGGCGCCGATCATCCCCACTACGGGCAGTCCGGTCCGAGCGTCCACGCCTCAAGACACTAGTGCTGGACGGCATAGCCCTCACCGGGTGGATCTGTAGCCCGCTCTCACAGCTACCTCATGCCCCGGCTGGTCGGTTGCCGCCGATTCCGCCGGTACGATGAGATTCCGATGACTACTGGCCTGTCCAGCCGCCTGCGCGGCTCGTGGCGAATCCTCGCCAAGGAGATAACCGCATTCGGTTTCGTCGGAGCGATCAACTTCGTCATCGACGTCGGCTTGTTCAACCTGCTGCTGCATCACGGCTTCGGCGTGCTCACCGCCAAGGTGGTGTCCACGACGGTCGCCACCACGTTCGCCTACTTCGGCAACCGGCACCTGTCCTTCAGTCACCGCGCCCGCACCGGTATCCGCCGCGAGGCGGCATTCTTCTTCGCCATCAACCTGATCGCGCTGCTCGGCTCGCTTGCCATCCTCGGCATCTTCGCCTACCCGCTGCACTTCAAGTTCGACAAGGTCGTGATGAACCTCGTCAACCTGGGCACCATCGGCCTGGGCACGGTGTTCCGATTCGATGCCTACAAGCGCTTCGTCTTCCTGCACCCGGACAAGGTGCCTGCTTCTCAATGATCGCTTCGTCGTAGCGGCTCCGTATAGTTCGAGTGGACTTGAGGTATGGGAGGACACTCGGTGCATGATCTCTTGACGATCGGCGAAGTCTCGGCCCGCAGCGGCGTCGCCACGTCGGCCTTGCGGTTCTACGAGACCCGGGAGCTGATCCATTCGGTGCGGGCCAGCAGTGGGCACCGCCGGTACGAGCGCTCGGTGCTGCGCCGCATCGCATTCATCGTCGCCGCGCAGCGGATCGGGTTGACGTTGCGCGACATCGCCGACTCATTGGCCACGCTGCCGGATGGTCGGACGCCGACCCGCGAGGACTGGGTACGGCTGTCCCGAGGCTGGAAACCACTCGTCCAGCACCGCATCGATGAGCTCACCAAGCTGCGCGACCAGCTGACCGAGTGCATCGGGTGCGGTTGCCTGTCGCTGCGCCGCTGCTCGCTCTACAACCCCGCCGACACTCTGGCCGCCGAGGGCGCCGGCGCCCGTCTGCTCCCGCACGAAGACGAGGCCGCGCAGAGCGCGTAGACCCGGACGCGCAAGCTGCCCACCCGTCCGCCGCTCGCCGCGATGAGCACCCCGAGCAGCACGAGAGTGACCCCGTAGAACTGCTGCACCGACGGCCGCTCGTCGAACACCAGCATCCCCAGGCCCAGCGCGCCGACCGGCTGCGAGAGCAGCAGCATGCTGGTCAGCGACGCCGGCAACCTCGGTAGTGATGCGGTGATGAGCAACCAACCCAGTACCTGCGAGGTGACCGCGAGCAGGGCCAGCCAGCCGAGCGCCGGCCACACCGGTCCGACTCGGAAGTCCCCCAGCATGGCCGCGAGCACGACCGAGCCGACCAGCGCGCCGGCCGTCGCCTCGAACAGCGTGCGAACCACACCGCCCTGGACCGTGCGGCCGACCTGCCCGGCACCCATCCCGTGCCGCAGCAGCAACAGGAATGCCGCGTAGGCGATCGAGGACAGCGCGCCGTAGATCACTCCGAGCATCGGGTGCGCGCCGTAGGAATGCGCACCGATCAGGCCGCCGAGCAGCGCGACGCCAATCACCATCATCGGCAGGGTGACCAGCAGCGTGCGTTCCAACCGTTCGTGCAGCAGCCACCCGGCCAGCAGCCCGACGATCAGTACCTGCAGGTTGCCCAGCACGGTGGCAAGGCCCGTGCCGACCGCCTCGATCGCGTGCGTCCACAGCACCAGGTCGAGCGCCAGCAGCAGCCCGGAGACCCGGATCATCCAGAGTCCGCGCACAGTGAGCCGGGCGCCGGGGCGGCGGGTCCGTTCGATCGGGAGCAGCACTGCGAGCACCGGAAGGGCAAAGAGGCAGCGGAACACCGCCGCGGCGCCTGGCGATGAGCCGGACAGCCGGGTGAGAATGGCCGAGGCGGCGATGCAGCCGGCTCCGGCCAGAACCGCCGCGACCGCGCGCCGCTCGTTCATGCGCAGCACCGTCCGCCCCGTATCGACGTGTCAGGAGTAACTTGAAGTGTTGGTCATGACACTACGAGGCGTGGACGTCAGGAGTCAATTTGCTTTTTGCTCATGACACCGAGACGGCACTCGCCATCACCGCGGCGCTGGTGAACACCGACGACCCGGACGACGAGGGCCTGCCGGACATCGCCGCATTGAACGCCTTCCTGGATGCGCACCTGCTCTCCGGCGCCCGCGCCCGGACCCGGGCGGAGTTGGATGCCGTACACGAGCTGCGGCCTCGACTGCGCGCAATCTGGGACGTCGCCGACGATCCCGCCACCGCGGTCACCCTCGTCAACGATCTGCTCACCGACACCGCTGCCGCACCGTGGTTGACCGACCACGACGATTGGGGCTGGCACCTGCACCTGACCCGGCCGGACGCCCCAGTGGTGCACCGGCTGGGCGCGGAGGCGGCGATGGGGTTCATCGACCTGGTTCGCACCGATGAACTGACCCGGTTGCAGATCTGCGCGGCCGACGACTGCACGAGCGTGCTCGTCGATCTCTCGCGCAACCGTTCGCGGCTGTATTGCGACACCGGCAACTGCGGGAACCGCCAGCACGTCGCCGCCTACCGAGCCCGCAATCGCGGTAAGTAACGACCCAAGGACTCGGCCGCCTCCTCAAGATGACGCAAATTGTCGGACCGGTTCCCCGTTCGCGAAGGAGTCCGGCATCGGCGCTCACGGGTTGTCTGGTCTGATGACCGGCTTGATGTCGACGATCGGCGTCCCGTGGACCGCTTCGAGGGGACGAACCAGCACCCTGCGATCCTCGACCGCCAGGATCGAGACCCGGTGCAGCCCGACCGGATTGGGCCGAGCCGGAGATCGTGTGCTGAACACGCCCCGTTCGGGCCCGGTCGGATCGTCGCCCGGGACGGTGGTCAATTCGTCACGGCGGGCTCGATGAAGCCAGGTCAGGAGGTAGATGTCGGCGCCAACCGTGAGGTCGCGGATGCCCTCCCGTACGTCGGAGTTGAACACCAGCCAAGCCGCAGGGGCGCCCTGCCCACCCTGATTCGGGGCGTCGGCGATGTCGACGAGCGAAGACTCGACTCGCCCGATGGGATGCACGTCGTACGCGTCGTCGCCTCTACCGCCGTCGGTGCCGCCAAGCTTGGCCTCGTCTCGAGTTGGCTCGAACAGCTCGACCGGGTTGCCCGACGGATCGTCGAGCAAAATCTGCCTGCCACCGACGCCGGTGACGACGTCGTTTCGGAACTGCGCTCCTCCCGCGCGCAGTGCCTGCACCGTTTGAGCCAGGTCGTCGACCTCGATCGAGAAACGATTCCACCCGCCCGGTGCGGGGACGGCGCCCCCCGGCATTGGCTGCCCACCACCGGGCCCGCCGCCTGGTGCGCTGAGAACCAGACGCAGATCACCGCGAGACACCATGGCGAATTGTGGAGCCGGGTGCATCTGCTCGATGAAACCCAGCTGCCCGCAGTAGAACGCGATCGCTGCATCCACATCGTGGACTATGTAGCGGACGCTCACCGTCGCCATGCCGGCCTCCACTCCTCACCGTGCCCATGATCGCGCCGCACCGCATCACAAGTCCATGCCCACGTCGCAACGATCTTGTGCCCGCAGTCGCCCAAGCCCGATCCCCATGCAGGTGCTGAGCGCCGGGCGGGGCCTGGTTCACCGCCCATGTGGTCCGGCTCCAGCGCGGTTGCGCCGCACCAACAGCCGCGGCGGCTGAACGGCCAGTGTTCTTCCTTGGTCGCGGTGGCGCCAAGCAAGCCAACTACGAACGCACGAGCCGCGCGATCGCGTCGGCGGCTTCCTTGACTTTGATGTCGGCTTCGGGTCCGCCGGCGCGGGCGGCGTCGACGACGCAGCTGCCCATGTGTTCCTCCAATAGCCCGAGTGCGACGGATTGCAGTGCTTTGGTGGCGGCGCTGACCTGGGTGAGTATGTCGATGCAGTATTTGTCATCGTCGACCATCTTCGCGATGCCGCGCACCTGTCCTTCGATGCGGCGGAGCCGTTTGAGGTAGTCGTCTTTGTTGATGGTGTAGCCGGGCACAGTGCCTCCTTGTAGTCGCTGTTCCGAAGCATACCCCCTGTGGGTACTTGACGGGTCGTGCGCAAAGTTGTAGACATACCTCACCGGGGTACGGTACAGCGACAAGGGTTCGCTCCCGCCGGTGCACATTCGGAAGGACGTCGATGATGAACGATCGATCCCGCCGCTGGGCGGCGTTGTGGGTGATTGCGCTGGCGCAGTTCATGGTGATCATGGATACCTCGATCATCGGTGTCGCGCTGCCGAAGATGCGCGCAGACCTCGGATTCGGCGCCGAGAGCCTGCAGTGGGTGTTCAACGCCTACGTAGTTGCTTTCGGGGGTCTGCTGTTGCTCGGCGGCCGGTTGTCGGATCTGTTCGGGGCGCGGCGGATGTTCGCCACCGGGTGGGTGGTGCTGCTAGCTGGCTCCATCGTGTCGGCGCTGGCGTCCACCTCGTCGGTGGAGTTGATTGGCCGCGCCGCCCAGGGGGCCGGGTCGGCGCTGATCGCGCCAGCGGCCTTGACGTTGCTAATGACGTTGTTCGGCGGCACTAGTGATCTGCCGAAGGCGATCGCTCTGTATGGCGCGGCCGCTCCGGCCGGCGGCACGGCCGGCGTGTTTCTGGGCGGGGTGATCACTCAATGGTTGAGCTGGCCGTGGATCTTCTGGCTATACGTGCCGATCGCCTTGGCCGCACTGGCCGCCACTCCCCTGCTGATGCCGAAGACCACAGGTCGACGGGGCTCGGTCGATCTGCTGGGCGCGGTCACCGTCACCGCGGGCTTGGCGCTGGCCGTCTTCGGCGTCGTCCGGGCACCGCAGGTCGGCTGGACCTCCACCGCGACAGTGCTGAGCTTGCTCGGCGCGGTGCTGCTGCTGGCGGCATTCCTGGGTATCGAAGCGACGGTGCGCACGCCCCTGGTCCGCCTCAGCATCTTCCGCACGCCGCTGCTGGGTAGCGCGAACCTGGCGCAGCTCCTGCTCGGCGCGGCGTGGGTGCCGATGTGGTACTTCCTCAACCTCTACCTGCAGCAGGTGCTGGGCTACGGCGCGTTCGCCTCCGGAGCGGCGCTGCTGCCGATGACGGTGCTGATCATGGTGCTGATGGTCGGCGTCGCGCCGAGGTTGATCGGCCGGTTCGGGCCGAAGCCGTTGGTCGTCGGCGGTCTGTTCGCTCTGGCCGCGGGGCTGCTGTGGCTGTCCTTCGCCCGATCCACCGGCAACTTCGCCGTCGACGTCCTGCCCGCGACGCTCGTCGCCGCACTCGGCCAGGCGCTGGCGTTCATCCCGTCGCTGGGCACCGCACTGTCCTCCGCCCGGCCCGAGGAGGGCGGCCTGGCCGCAGGGATCGTCAACACCGCCTACCAGATCGGCTCCGCTCTCGGGCTGGCCGCGATGACGGCGGTCGCCGCCTCCCACGGCGCCACGCGTCTCGGCGACCCGGCCCGGCTCACCAACGGGTTCGCCGCAGCGTTCACCGGTGCCGCCCTGATCGCCGCCCTCGGTGGACTTATCACCCTGGCCGTCTGGCGCACCCGCACCGGGCCGCCAGCAGAGCCGAGCGAACCCATCGCCGTGGACGTACCCACGCCGGCCACCTGATCGCGTCATACCCTAGGTGGGTATAGTGTCGAGCAGATCCAGTACCGCGAGAGGACGAACCGAGATGGCAACCAAGACCTACACCGTGACCGGGATGACCTGCGAGCACTGTGTGAACTCCGTGAGCAGCGAAGTCGGCAAGATCGCCGGCGTGCAGTCCGTCGAGGTCGACCTGGCCATCGGTCAGCTCACCGTCGCAGGCGACGGCTACGCCGACGAGCAGATCCGTGCCGCCGTCGACGAAGCGGGCTACGCACTCGTCACGGTCTAACTAGTCGTGGGGTTTGCCGGGGTGGGCGTACCGGCAGAAAACACCCCACCGAAGAAGGAAATCGCCGTGGCCAACAGCGAAAT
>JBPCMU010000041.1:0-51897 GCA_051001975.1 Jatrophihabitans sp. | reverse complement strand
TGGGATTGGATGAGCAGCCCGGTGAGCTGGCCGGGTACGGACCCATCCCCGCCCAAATGGCCCGCCGCATCGCCGACGATCAGACCGGTACCTGGCGCAGGTTGATCACCGACGACCACGGCCGGCTGATCGACTACGGCACCCAGACCTACCGGCCACCAGCACGCCTGGCGGCGTTCATCATCGCCCGAGACCAGACCTGCACCTTCACCTCCTGCACCCGACCCGCAGTCGCCTGCGACCTGGACCACCGCGTATCAGCCACAAACGGCGGCACCACCTGCCCGGGGAACCTGCACCCCCTCTGCCGGCGACACCACCGCTGCAAACACCAAACCGACTGGCACCCGGAGCGACAACCCGACGGATCCACGACCTGGACCAGCCCCACCGGACATCAATTTCAGACCCGGCCAGACCCACTACCGACGACGGCCGACCTCAGGCCACCGCAATCGCCACCCGAACCAGTCGACCACCCCGACCCACCGCCGTTCTGACGGAGGAACACAGCAACAGAGCCGGCCCAGCGAACGGCGGCTTCGGTCCAGCCGAGGGTCGGCGAGGACACGTTCAACATTCGTGGGTGGACCATCCGGTCGACGGCTCCGGTCAGTTCTCCACTTCGAGCGGGGCCTACTCGAGCCGGCTGATGATCGACGGCGAAGAATTCGACGTCCCTTCCCCCGCGGACGACCAGCCCGGTCCGCAGCCCGCGTGATCGGCTTCCGGCGCTTCCGCTGACCACAGATCGGCGCATCCCAGCTTTCCGTCGCGTGTTCGCTGAGAGGTAATTCGGTGCGCGATGTCCGGAGGCTGTGTCACTGTCGCCGGTGCAAGCTTGACAATCCGACATCAGATCACGTTATATCGCGTCTACCAAAACGCGATATAACGCGAAGAGGAGCAGAGACGTGACCAATGCGGTCATCGCCGAAGGGCTCGTCAAGCACTACGGCAAAGTGAAAGCACTCGACGGCATCGACCTTGCGGTGCCGGAGGGCACCGTGCTTGGTCTGCTCGGCCCGAACGGTGCCGGCAAGACGACGGCGGTGCGGATCCTCACCACCCTGATCCGGCCGGACGCCGGTACCGCTCAGGTGGCCGGCATCGACGTGCTGGCCCACCCGGCGCAGGTGCGTAGTGCGATCGGAGTGTCCGGTCAGTACGCGGCAGTCGACGAGTACCTGACCGGCTACGAGAACCTCGACATGGTGGGTCGGCTGTATCACCTGGGCCGCGCGAAGTCGCGAGAACGGTCGCGCGAGCTGCTCGCGCAGTTCCGGTTGGAGGATGCCGCGGACCGTCCGGTCAAGACGTACTCCGGCGGCATGCGCCGGCGTCTCGACCTGGCCGGCGCCTTAGTCGCGCAGCCGCCGGTGCTGTTCCTCGACGAGCCGACGACGGGGCTGGACCCGCGCAGCCGCACCGAAATGTGGGAGGTCATCCAGGGTCTGGTCGCCGGTGGCACATCGCTGCTGCTGACGACCCAGTATCTCGAGGAGGCTGACCTGCTCGCCGACGACATCGTGGTGATCGATCACGGGAAGGTGATCGCGACCGGCACCTCCGACGAGCTCAAGGCGCAGGTCGGCGGGGAGCGAATCGAGATCACGTTGACCGACGCCAGCCAGCTGGTCGCCGCGCAACAGGTACTCGAGCCGCTCGGCATCGGCAAGGTGAGCGTCGAAGAGGGTCGCCGCTCGCTGAAGATGCCGGTCTCCGGCGGCGCGAAGGTGCTCACCGAAGCATTGCGTCGGCTGGATGCCGAGTCGATCCCACTCGATGACGTAGGACTGCGACGCCCGACCCTGGACGACGCGTTCCTCATCCTGACCGGGCATGCCGCCGAAGAAGGCGGCGCCGACGACAGCAAGGAGAAGACGTCATGAGTGTCGCGACTGCGGTGTCCGACGGGATGGTCGTCGCCAAGCGAAACCTCATCAAGATCAAGCGGGTGCCCGACCTGCTGGTGTTCACCACGCTGTCGCCGATCATGTTCGTGCTGCTGTTCGCCTACGTCTTCGGCGGCGCGATCAACGGCAGCGGCGGCGCCAAGGGGTATCGCGAATTCCTCATCGCCGGCATCTTCGCGCAGACAGTGGTGTTCGGTGCGACGATCACCGGCGCAGGCCTCGCTGATGACGTCAAGAAGGGCATCATCGACCGCTTCCGGTCGTTGCCGATGTCGCCGTCGGCGGTGCTCACCGGGCGCACGCTGTCCGATGTGGTCAACAACCTCATCGTGCTGGTCGTGATGTCCCTGACCGGCCTGCTGGTCGGTTGGCGGATCCGCACGTCCGTGCTCGATGCGATCGGTGGCTTCCTTGTTCTGCTGGTGTTCGCCTACGCGATCTCGTGGGTGATGGCCTGGGTCGGCATGTTGGTGCCCAGCCCCGAAGTGGTGAACAACGCCTCGTTCATGATCATCTTCCCGCTCACGTTCGTGGCCAACACGTTCGTCCCGTTGAGCACGCTGCCTGGGCCGCTGCGTGCCTTCGCGGAGTGGAACCCGGTGTCGTCGGTGACCCAATCTGCGCGGGTGCTGTTCGGCAACATTCCGGAAGGCACACCACGCCCGGAGGGCTGGGCGCTGAACCACGCCACTTACTACACGCTGATCTGGGCGGTCGCGGTATTGCTGGTCTTCGCGCCGCTGGCCAACTGGCAGTACCGCCGCGCCACCGCCCGCTGAAGAAGGTCCCCGCGGTCTCAGCTCCGAGAGACGCGCAGCGCCCATCCCGTACCGCCGGGGTGGGCGCGGTCGTCGTAGCCCGGCGCATGGTCACTCATCGTCCTGACACGAGCGGCGGAGCACGGTGGACGTTGGCGTTTCCCGCGTCGAAAGCGGAGGCATCAAATGCAAGGGTGGATGGTCACCGGGCTGGCGCTGCTGGCGGCGACCGCTTTTGCTGTGTCGAGCGCCGCCAAGCACCGCAGTGCGACCAGGTCGGCGCCGTTGGACTCGACGCTGAGCGGGTTCGGCCAGTGGTTGCGGTCGTTGGCCGGCCAGTGGCTATGGCTGCTGGGCATGGCAGCGGACGGCGTCGGACTGACCCTGCAGGTGCTGGCGCTGCATTTCGGATCGCTGGCAGTAGTCCAGTCGATCCTGCTGTTCAGCCTGCTGGTGGCTCTCCTCCTGCGCGGCTGCGTCGGAAGGTCGGAATTGTGGTGGGGTGGTGTGCTCACCCTCGCTCTTGTCGGGCTGGTGTTGCTTGCCGGGGTCACCCCGGTATCTGCGCCGACCACTGCCGACCGGTACCCGGCGTTTGCCGCGGCCGTTGTCGGCCTGGTGCTGGTCGCTGGCTTCACCATCTGGGGCCGTTCGCGGGGCAGCGGCAGGTCTGCCGCTCCACTGATCGGCGTTGCTGTGGGCGCGCTGTACGCCGGAACCGCCGCGTTGCTCAAGGGCCTCTCTGACATGGTGGCAGCGCACGGGCCACTTGCGGTCCTGGGCGCCTGGCAGCTGTATGCGGTGCTGGTCTGCGGCGCGCTCGGCGTGCTGCTTACCCAGGTCGCCTTCCAGGCCGGGCCGCTTTCGGCGAGCCTGCCCGCGATCGCGACCGTCGACCCGCTGCTGAGCATCGTCATCGGGGTCTTGGTCTACGACGAGCGCATCAACCGAGGGCCGCTGTCCGGTGCCACGCTCTGCCTGATACTGGCTCTTCTGGTGCTAGCTGTCGTGCAGCTGACCCGCAACCGCACCGGAGATGACGCTGCGATTTCCCCTCATCCGGATGCACGTACTGCTCAGGTGCGCTGAGGCGCATGCGCATCCTTCATGTAACCGACTGCTACCTCCCGCGGATGGGGGGGATCGAGCGGCAGGTGCACGACCTGGCAGTACGCCAGCGCGCATCGGGCCATGACGTGGCGATCCTCACTGGCGTGCCCGGCCCCGCCGACCTCGACCTGACCGTGTACCGGCCGGACCCGGGTCGGGCAGCACCCGGATCGATCCGATATCGGACAGGCGCGACCGGGTTGGCCGACCTGCCTCTCACCCGGGCGGATGTCGTGCACGTGCACGCATCGACCTTCTCTCCACTCGCCTACGCCAGTGCTGCGCGGGCAGTCCGGGCCGGCACTCCGGTGGCGATGACCTTGCATTCACTGTGGGCCTACGCGATGCCGATCTTCCGTGGCGCGCACGCACTCTCCGGATGGGGAGGCTGGCCCATCGCATGGTCGGCGGTCAGTCAGGCGGCCGCGGAGCCGTTGCGCTCGATAGTCGGCGGCGAGGTCGATATCGTTCCGAACGGGGTGGAAGCAGCCTGGTGGCGGGCCTCTGTCAGCGGCGAGCACGCAGGCGTCGCCCTCTGCAGCGTGATGCGGATGAGCAGGCGAAAACGGCCTACGGCATTGCTGGCGATGTTGCGGGCGGTTCGCCGCGCCGTCCCGGCATCGGTGGAGGTACGCGCCACACTTCTCGGAGACGGACCGTTGCTGGCATCGGTTCGCACCACGATCGCCCGCACAGCATTGGCCGACTGGGTCTCGGCGCCGGGAGCGGCATCGCGGGCCGGAGTCCGGACTCAGCTGGCAGACAGCGACATCTATGTCGCGCCGGCCACGCTTGAGTCCTTCGGCATCGCTGCTCTGGAAGCGCGCTGCGCCGGGTTGCCTGTGGTAGCTCGCTCGGCCACCGGAGTTGTCGACTTCATCGAGCACGGAGTCAACGGGTTGATCGCCGCCGACGATGCCGGGATGGTGGACGCGCTGGTCGCCTTGACCCGCGACGGTCCGATGCGCGAGCGGATCCGGGCGCACAACCTCGCGACGGCGCCGTCGGTGACATGGCCGGACGTATTGTCCGCGTGCGCTGAGCTTTACCTGCGTGCCTCGGCCCTGACCGCTCGGGTCCGGTCGTGAGCACCGTGGTCTGCTTCCACGCCCACCCCGACGATGAGGCCTTGCTCACCGGCGGTAGCATCGCCCGCTGGCATGCCGAGCGTCACCGGGTAGTGCTCGTGGTGGCTACCGACGGCGAGGCCGGCCTGACCGATGCCTGGCGGACCGGAACAAGCTCGTTGGCGGAGATCAGGCGAGCCGAGCTGGGCCGGGCCGGCGAGGCACTCGGTCTCGACCGGATCGTGTTTCTCGGCTTCCCAGACTCGGGCTGGCACACCGGCTCGGCACCGGCGCCCGGATCCTTCGCGACGGCCGACGTGGCATCCGCCGCCGCTCGTCTCGCCGCTGTGCTCGAGGAGGAAAGCGCCGATGTCCTCACCGTTTACGACGCCGCAGGCGGGTACGGCCATCCCGACCACGTACAAGTTCACCGGGTAGGGCTCGCCGCCGCGAAGCTCGCCCGGACACCAGTCGTCCTCGAGGCGACCGTCGACCGGCGCGCCCTGCTCCGGGCAGTCAGGTTCGTCGAGTGGGTCCCGGGCTTGCCGGACGGCTTCTCCCGTCGTGCACTTGCCGCGTCGTTTGCCGATCCCGCCCTGCTCACCCACCGGGTCGACGTGCTCGGTCAGATCGATCGGAAGCGAGCCGCCCTCAAGGCGCACGCCTCGCAGCAGGGAGGACCGGCAGACCGCACCGTGTCCTGGTTCCTCCGGCTGCCGCGGCCGGTCTTCCAGCGCGTCTTCCGATACGAGTGGTTCATCAGGCACGGGAGCCGGCCGGGCCGGCCGTTGGCGACCGATCCGCTGGCCGACGATGGGAGGTGCTAGGTGGGCAAGGGGGGAGTTGAACCCCCACGTCCTTTCGGACACACGGACCTGAACCGTGCGCGTCTGCCATTCCGCCACTTGCCCCGACCGCAACGTGCGCGGCGACATCGCAGGCTAGCACGGTGTGCGCACGGCAAATACGGGATCCCGGGGCGGCGCAAGTACCATCATGGCTGCGTGGAACCCACCACGCCGATGACCGCTGCCTGCCATTCGGGTAACACCGCAGGTCGTCGACTCCGTCGAGAGGAGCACTGGTGAGCCTGGCGCAACGATTCGAGCGCCGACTGGAGTCGGTGGTCGGATCAGCCTTCGCCCGTGTGTTCAAGGGCCAGGTCGAACCAGTCGAGATCGGGAACGCGCTGCAGCGCGAGGCCTCCGACAAGCGCGCCGTGATGGGCAACGGCAAGGTCTTCGCACCCAACCGGTACCGGATCAGCCTCGCCGCGACGGACTACGACCGGCTGACGCCGTGGGAACTCCAGCTGACGAACTCCCTCGCCGAGCTCGTCCAGGAGAACCTCGATCAGAATGGATGGACGACGGTCGGCGACATCGAGGTCTACCTGCACCGCGACGAGACGCTGCACACGGGTGTCTTCGGCATCGCGTCGCGGATGGAGTCCGAAGCGCCGCCGCGCCGCCGCCCGTTCGACTCGCTGTCGCTGCCAGCGGTGGAGGGCGCCGCGCCCGGTGACTATCCGCACCCGTTCAACCCCAACGGCGACCTGCACGGCCAGGGTTATCCGGACCCCGCCGGCCCGGCGCCGTTCGACGATCCGTACGGCCAGGGCCCGCCGCATGGCGGCAACCCCTACGACCAGGGCCAGGGCTACCCCGCGCCGCAAGGCGCCGGCGGGTACGACCAGGGTGGCAACCCGTACGAGCAGGGTGGCAACCCGTACGAGCAGGGCGCCGGCTTCGGTGCCCCGGTGCCTGCGCCACCGGCCGGGATGGGCGCTGCGGCCTACGCGGCGCCGCCGCAGTTCGGCAACGGGGCACAGCAGCAGAGCGCGCCGCCGCCATACCAGCCGCCCCCCCCGCCGCCTCGCCAGCAGCAACTGCACGCCTGGCTTGTCGTCGATGGCACCGATCAGCACCTCGCGCTGCGCCAAGGCAGCAACCTGCTCGGCCGCGGTCACGACTGCGACCTGCAACTGCTCGACCAGGGCGTCTCGCGCCGGCACGTCGACGTGCAGTTCGACGGCCAGCACGCCGTCGCCTACGACCTCGGCTCGACCAACGGCACGTCCGTGAACGGCCACTTCGTCGGCAGCCACCAACTGCAGCATGGTGATGTGCTGCGGGTCGGACACAGCCGGTTGGTCTTCCAACAGGAAGTCCGATGATGTCCACGGTGGGCTAGCGGCGTGAACTCCCCGCTGGCCATCCAGGTGATGCGATTCGCATTCCTGGTGCTGCTCTGGCTATTCGTCTACGGCGCCGTGCGCGTGGTGCGTGCCGACCTGCGCTCGGCGGGCCAGAACCGCGTCGCGTTGCCGCCGCCGGCGCGTCGTCGCCGTGCCGCGCCGCCGGCCAATCAGCCCAGGGTCGCGCCGCGGTATCTGGTGGTCACCGAAGGCAGCCTGGCCGGTACCCGCATCCCGCTGTCCGGTGCGCCGGTACTGATCGGCCGGGCCGACGACTCCACGCTGGTGCTCTCCGACGATTACGTGAGCACCCGGCACGCGCGGATCAGCCAGCAGGACAACGTCTGGTACGTCGACGATCTCGGCTCCACCAACGGCACCTATCTCGGCCAGATGCGGCTGACCGGTCCCGTTCCGCTCGAGCAGGGCGTGCCCGTTCGTATCGGCCAGACTGTCTTGGAACTGCGATGACCGAACCTCGCCGCCCGGTCGGGCCGCCTCCGCTGGCGCTTCGCTACGCGGTGCGCTCCGACCAGGGGCTGGTGCGGGGCAACAACGAGGACTCCGTCTACGCGGGACCGCGGTTGCTCGCGCTTGCCGACGGGATGGGCGGGCACGCCGGTGGCGAGGTGGCCAGCAAGATGGTGATCGGCGAGGTGGAGTACCTCGACGACGATCGCCAACTCGACGACCTGATCACCACGCTGCGCGAAGCGGTGAAGTCGGCCAACGAGACTCTCGCCGCGGCGGTGGCAGCACATCCGGAACTCGAAGGCATGGGCACCACGCTGACCGCGCTGCGCTTCGCCGGTGCCAAGGTCGGGTTGGTGCACGTCGGGGACTCGCGCGCGTACATGCTGCGCGGGGGCGCGCTCAGCCAGATCACCCACGACGACACCTACGTGCAGTCCCTGGTCGACGCCGGCCGGCTCACTGCTGAGGAAGCCAATCACCACCCGCGCAAGTCGGTGATCCTGCGCGCCCTGAACGGCGCCGACGTCGAGCCCGACGTGTCCATCCGGGAAGCCCGCGAGGGGGACCGATACCTGCTGTGCTCCGACGGACTGTCCGACGTGGTGCGCGCCGAGACGCTGCTCGAGGAGCTGGCCACCGGCGACGCACAGGACTGCGCCGATCGGCTGGTAGCCCTGGCGTTGCGCGGTGGTGGGCCGGACAACGTGACGGTGATCGTCGCGGACGTGGTGGATGCGGCCAGCGGCGGCGACGACGTCCCGGTGGTGGCCGGCGCGGTTGTCGATCTCGAGGACGAGAGCGCTGACGACGAGAGCCCGGCCGGCCGGGCCGCCGGGCTGAACCGCCCGAGCCGCCCGGCGTCGCGCAGCGATACGAAGCGTCCGTCCCGGATGCGTACCTGGGCCATCCCGGTGCTCATCGTCGTGCTGTTGGCTGGTGCCGTCGTCGGCACCTACGTGTGGACGCAGAGCCAGTACTTCGTCGGGCGGAAGGGCAGCGTGGTCGCGGTGTTCCGCGGCGTGAACACCTCGGTCGGCCCCATGCACGTCTACCGGGTGGTGGAGCGCAGCTCACTGCACGTCACCGATCTCACCCAGGCAGCCCGCGACCAGGTCGAGAGCGGCATTACCGCGAACAACCGCAGCGACGCCGACGCGATCATCCGGCGGTTGCGCGGCCGGCAGTTGCCGGAGTGTCAGCCCGCCGGCCAGTCGACGCCGAGTACGCCGCCGACCACCCCCAAGACGACGCCCAAGACAACGCCCAAGACAACGCCCAAGACAACGCCCAAGACCGGTAGCGGATCGGTCAGCGACCCGACGAGCAGCGAATCGACCAGCACGCCGCAACCCGGCGTCGATTGCCGGGTGCCGCGGTGAGTGACGTCGACGCGGCCGGCCAGTCCGTCGCTCCGACTCGCACCGGGCGCAGAGCGGAGCTGTTCCTGCTCGTCGGCGCGGTCGTGATCATCACCGCTGCCGAGGCGATCGTGGAGTCCGCCAGAGACGGCAAGATCAGCTCGCATGTGCTCGTCTACGGCGGCGTCGCGCTGCTGCTGGCATTGATCACTCACCTGGCGGTGCGCCGGTTCGCGAAGTTCGCCGACCCGGTACTGGTGCCGTGCGTCGTGCTGCTCAACGGGCTGGGTCTGGTGATGATCCACCGACTCGACCTGGGCCTGAAGCAACAGGCTGCGGAGGGAGGCCCGGCCTACAACGGCCCATCCGCGCCCACTCAGATGTTGTGGACGGCGATCGGCCTGGCCGTCTTCATCGGCGTGCTGCTGATCGTGCGGGACTACCGGATCCTGGCCCGGTTCGCCTACACCGTCGCGCTCATCGGGTTGTTCTTCCTCGCCCTGCCGATCGTGCTGCCGGCCAGCATCTCTGAGGTGAACGGCGCGCGGATCTGGATCCGGGTGGCCGGCTTCTCCATCCAGCCCGGCGAGTTCGCCAAGCTGGCCATGATCATCTTCGCGTCTGCATATCTCGTCGCCAAGCGCGACGTGCTGTCGCTGGCCGGACGCCGGGTGCTCGGCCTCGAACTGCCACGCGGCCGGGACCTGGGCCCGCTGCTGGTCGCCTGGCTGGTCAGCATCATCGTGCTGGTGCGCGGTCATGACCTGGGCACCGCACTGATGTTCTTCGGCGTCTTCCTGGTGCTCGTCTACGTCTCCACCGAGCGGGTCAGCTGGGTCATCATCGGTCTGTTGATGTTCTCCGGCGGTGCGCTGCTGTCCTACCGGCTGTTCACGAACCTGCAGACCCGGGTCACCGTCTGGCTGCACGCCTTCGACTACAAGACCGGCATCGGCTACCAGCTCACCCAGTCCTTGTTCGGGTTGGGCACGGGTGGGATGTTCGGCACAGGTCTGGGTGGCGGCCGTCCGGAGATCGTGCCGGTGGTGAAGAGTGACTTCATCATCTCGGCATTCGGCGAGGAGCTCGGCCTGTTCGGACTGGTCGCTCTGCTCGCGGTGTACGGACTGCTGATCTTCCGCGGGCTCAGCGCGTCGCTGCTGGTGCGTGATTCGTTCGGCAAGTTGCTGGCGACCGGCCTCTCGGTGTCGATCGGCTTGCAGTTGTTCATCGTCGTGGCCGGCGCGACCCGGCTGTTGCCGGAAACCGGCCTGACCACACCGTTCCTTTCCTATGGAGGCTCCTCACTCGTGGCGAACTACGCCCTGCTGGCCCTGCTCGTCCGGGTGTCCGACGCCGGCCGGCGTCCGGCCCGCAGCGAGGCACGCCCGCCGGAAGCAGAGCCGCGAGTTGCGGAGGTAGCCGGATGAGGTCACCAGGCAGGGATGCTTCGCGTCGGGCGCTACCGGCTGCTACGGGGGCCCGGGAATGAATCGTCCAATTCGGCGGGTCGGGCTGGTGGTGGGGATCCTGCTGCTCGCTCTGGTGGTGAACCTGAACTGGGTGCAGGTGGTGAAGTCCGACGCGTACCGCAGCGATCCGCAGAACCGCCGGGTGCTGCTGGACGAGTACTCCAGACAGCGCGGCTCGATCGTCGTCCAGGGCAAGCCGATCGCGCAGTCCGTGGCTACCAATGACCGGCTGAAGTACCTGCGCAAGTACCCGAGCGGCCCGGTGTACGCGCCGCTCACCGGCTTCTACTCGCTGTACTACGGCGACACTGCGTTGGAATCGCTCGAGAACAAAGTGCTTTCCGGCAGCGACGACCGGTTGTTCGGCAATCGGGTCACCGATCTGCTCACCGGACGAGATCCGCGTGGCGGCAACGTCGAGTTGACGATCAACGCTGCCGCGCAGGAGGCCGCCTATAAGGCGATGGCGAAGCAGAAGGGCGCGGTCGTCGCAATGGACCCGTCCACGGGCGCCATCCTGGCCGCGGTCAGCTTCCCCTCCTACGACCCGAGCCTGCTGAGTTCGCACGACCCGGACAAGATCGAGGCCGCCTACAAGAAGTTGAGCACCGACCCCAGCCAGCCGATGCTCAACCGGGCCCTCGACCAGTTGTATCCGCCGGGCTCGGTGTTCAAGGTCGTCGTCTCTGCTGCTGCCCTGAAGGCAGGCAAGAAGCCGACCGATCGAATCCCGGCGCCGGACCGGCTGCCACTACCGGGCACGAGCAGCGCGGCGATCACCAACTTCGACGGGGAACGCTGCGGGGACGGCAAGACCGACACGTTGGACAATGCACTGACGATCTCCTGCAACACCGCGTTCGCGAAGCTCGGCATCGACCTCGGCGGCTCCGCGCTCCGGGACGAGGCAGCGTTGTTCGGCATCAACGACCAGAGCCGTTCATGCCCGCTGCCGGTCGCCGCGTCGACGCTCGGCGCGATGAGCGACCAGGCTGCGGTGGCGCAGAGTTCGATCGGCCAGCGCGACGTCCGGATCACGCCACTGCAGGGCGCGATGATCTCCGCTGCGGTGGCGAACAACGGCGTCCTGATGAAGCCGTACCTGGTGAAGCAGGAGGTCGCGCCGAACCTCGCCGTGCTGTCGCGGACGTCCTCGCAACAATTGAGCACGGTGCTCGACCCGGATCTGGACGACCAACTGAAGAACATGATGTTGAACGTGGTGAAGCAGGGCACCGGAACGTCCGCCCAGATTGACGGGGTCGAAGTGGCGGGCAAGACCGGCACCGCCGACACCGGTCGCACCCTGCCCAACGGCAATCCGGAGCAGCCGGATGCGTGGTTCTCCGGGTTCGCTCCGGTGAGCAACCCGAAGATCGCGGTCGCGGTGATTCTGGAGAACGCCGGGGTAGCCGGCGACGAGGTCACCGGCGGCAAGGCGGCGGCCCCGATCGCGAGGGCCGTCATCCAGGCGTATCTGGCTGCAACGAAGGGCCGGTGAAGACGTGTCGAAACGAAGGGAAGCGCACCGGATGGGTCACGCTGTGACGGGCAGTGTGATGCACGGGCAGACGAGCAGGGCTGGCAATGAGTGAGCATCGCAGCGAGGAAAGAGCAAGGACCGCTCGCGCGAAGAGCAGGGCTGAAGCATGAGTGAACCGAGGTTGGTGGGCGACCGGTACGAGTTGGGCCGATTGCTCGGGTACGGCGGGATGGCCGAGGTGCATCTCGGCCGCGACATCCGGCTCAACCGACAGGTCGCCATCAAGGTGTTGCGCGCCGACCTGGCTCGCGATCCGTCCTTCCAGACCCGCTTCCGTCGCGAGGCGCATTCGGCTGGATCGCTGAACCACCCGTCGATCGTCGCCGTGTACGACACCGGCGAGGACCAGACGCCGGACGGTCCGGTTCCCTTCATCGTGATGGAGTACGTCGACGGCCGGACGTTGCGCGAGGTGCTCTCCTCCGAAGGCGTGCTGGACCCGCGCCGCGCCATGCAGATCGTTGCCGAGGTGTGTGCCGCGCTGGACTTCAGTCACCGCGCCGGCATCGTGCACCGCGACATCAAGCCCGGCAACGTGATGATCACCAAGGCCGGCGCGATCAAGGTGATGGACTTCGGCATCGCCCGGGCAGTAGCCGACGGTGCCGCTACCGTCACGCAGACGGCAGCGGTGATCGGCACCGCGCAATACCTGTCGCCCGAGCAGGCGCGCGGGGAGGCGGTCGATGCCCGCTCGGACGTGTACTCGACCGGCTGCCTGCTCTACGAGTTGCTCACCGGGCACCCGCCGTTCCAGGGTGATTCTCCGGTCGCGCTGGCCTATCAGCACGTCCGGGAGAGTGCGCCGGTCCCGTCGTCGGTCAACGCGAACGTGCCTCGGTCGGTGGACGCCATTGTGATGAAGGCGCTGGCGAAGAACGCGATGAACCGGTACCAGTCGGCCGGCGAGATGCGCGCTGACCTGCAGCACGCGCTGGCCGACCAGCCGGTCAAGGCCGAGCCGGTCATGTCCGACGAGGAGCGCACCCAGTTCATCGCGCGCACCCCGCCACCGCGGCCACTGGATGCGTCAGGCCCGATCCGGATGAGCCGCGACGAGGAGCCGACCTCACGCCGCGGCGCGATTGTGCTGACCATCGTTGTGGTCGTGCTGCTCGCGGTCATCGGCGGCTCCGCCTTCCTGCTGCTGCACGACAACAAGAACAAGGGCAACGCGGTGACGAAGACGGTGAGCGTGCCGGATCTCTACGGCCTGACGCCCGATGCCGCGATGGACAAGGTCCGGCAGCAGAGCCTCACCCCGGCCACCCCGAAGACGGTGTCCGATGACGGCTGTGACCCGGACGCGCCAAAGCCGGTGAAGGGCCAGGTCTGCGCCCAGGACCCCAAGCCGGGTACCGAGCTGAACACGGACGGCACTGTGCAGATCAGCGTCTACGGCGGGCCGGCCACCGTGCCGGTTCCGGCGCTGAGCCTGTTGAGTCAGCAGGCGGCGCGGGAGGCGGTGATCAACGCCAAGCTGACTCCTGCATTCAAGAGCGTCAACCAGGTCGACAATGCCGGCCTCGTCGTCCAGCAGAATCCACTGCCGGGCAAGGAAGTCGCCCCCGGCTCCACCGTGATCATCTACATCTCCACCGGCAAGGGGAAGATCCCGGACGTCAAGGGTCAGGCCGAGGATGCGGCGCGGGCCTACCTGAACACCCACGGCTTCACGAATCTGGCTCCGAAGGCACAGACGGTGGTGATCAGCGACCCGGCCAAGGCGAAGCTGGACGGCACCGTGCAGCGCACCGACCCGGCCGCCGGGACCTACGTGGTGCCCTCGAAGCAATTGATCACCCTGATCGTCTACAAGTACACCCCGGACTGTTCCTCCGGGACAGGCACCGGAACAGGCACGGGCACAGGCACGGGCACGGGCACAGGCACAGGCACAGGCACAGGCACAGGCACGGGCACCGGCTCGTCGACGACCACCACGCCGGGTTGCCCGACGTCCTAACGTGATCAGTGGGTGGAGATGCGGATGACGACCCGAACACCCGGTTCGTTGTCCTCCAGCCGCACCGTGCCGCCGTGCGCGGTGACGATCTCCCGGACGATGGCCAGGCCCAGCCCGGTGCCGCCGGTGTCCCGGGCGCGGGCGCCGTCCAGCCTGACGAACCGGTCGAAGACGGCTTCTCGCTGACCGACGGGGATGCCCGGGCCGTCGTCGGCGACGGTGAGTACCACGGCGTCCGGCTCGGGGCGGACAGCCACCTGTACCGACGAGGTGGCGTGCCGCGCACCGTTCTCGATCAGGTTCACCAGCACCCGGCGCAGTGCCTCGGGATCGCCGGTGATCTGCTGCCGGCCGGATGCTGCCCCGTCGAGGTTCACCGCAACCCGCGCGCCTGCGTAATCGGTCACCGTCTCCTGCGCCAGCTCGGCGAGATCTACCGGCTGGCGGCGACGCAGCGTGCCGTCGTCCTCGTCACTGCGGGCTAACGCGAGCAGATCCTCCACGAGGCGGGACAGCCGGTTGACGTCCACCATCGCGTCGTCGACCACCTCGTCCCAGTCGCTGGCCGGCCCCAGCATCGAGGCGATCTCGAGCTGGGTGCGCAGCGAGGCGATAGGGGAGCGTAACTCGTGCGCCGCGTCCCCGACGAAGCGCCGCTGCCTGCCGCTCGATGCTTCGAGCCGGTCCAGCATGGCGTTGAGAGTCACGGCCAGCCGATACGTCTCGTCGTGTGCATGCGGCACAGGCAGTCGACTGCCGGTCCGCCCGGTCGTGGTGATCTGATCCGCACCGCGCCGCAACGCGCTCACGTTGCGCAGCGTTACCCCGACGATGAAGTACGTCAGTAGGGCCATGATCGCGCCCATCACCGGGATCGAATAGAGCCCGATCTCGCGGGTGATCTGCGCGCTGTCCTGCAACCGCCCGATGTCGGCACCGACCAGCACCGTGACCGGCGAGTTGGTCGTCCCGGCGTCGACCGCCACCACTCGCAACGGCGAGTCCGAACCGAGCCGCGAGCCGGGCACCGTGATCGTTTCGCCGGTCCTGGCGCGAGCCAACTCGTTCGACTTCAGCATCGACACGGCAGCATCGGCCGACGGCGAGTATGCGACGACCCGGTCCCCCGCGTCGACGACCTGGACGAGGAAGACGCCGCCGCTACCGGCCAGCAGCTGGTTGGGCAGGTCACCGTTGTTGACCAGCGCGGCCACGTCCTCGCCGGTGCGCACTGCGGACCGGTCCAGCGCGCGAGTCAGCGAATTGGTCAGCGCCACCACCGACAGCAGGATCGCCGCGGTGAACGCGGCCACGAAGACGGTGGTGGACAGGGTCGTGATACGCGCCCGCAGCGAGCGTCGCCGCCACCAGCCGAGCATCAGCCGCCGTCGGATTCCAGCCGGTAGCCGGCACCCCGCACCGTGCGCACCGCCTGGCGCTCGAACGGTGTGTCGATCTTGCGCCGCAGGTACCCGACGTAGACCTCGACGACGTTCGCGTCGCCGGAGTAGTGCGAGTCCCAGACGTGATGCAGGATCTCCGACTTCGGCACCGCCTGGCCGGCATGACGCATCAGGTACTCCAGCAGCGAGAACTCCCGTGGAGTCAGCTCGATTGAGGTGTCACCGCGGTGCACCGTGCGAGCCGCCGGATCAAGCACTAGGTCGCCGGCCGCCAGCGCCGCGGGCCGCGGTTCGGCACCACGCCTCAGCATCGCGCGCAGCCGGGCCAGCAACACGACGAAGGAGAATGGCTTGGTCAGGTAGTCGTCGGCGCCGAGGTCCAGCGCATCCGCCTCGTCGTACTCGCCGTCCTTCGCGGTGAGCATGAGGATCGGCACCCAGTTCTGCTCGCCGCGCAACGCTTCCAGGATGCGGTAACCGGACAGCCCGGGCAGCATCAGATCGAGGATCAATGCGTCGTAACTGTTCTCCCGCGCCCGGTTGAGGCCGTCTGGTCCGGTGTGCGCGAGATCGACGGTGAAGCCCTCGGATCGCAGCCCTCGCTGTAACGCGGCGGCGAGCCGGACCTCGTCCTCCACCAGCAGCAGTCGCATTGTGGCGATCCTCTCGTCGTCGAGTCCGGGTCTTCGAGATTCGTGCACTGTCCTGATCACACACGCAACCCTGCAACTGGGCAAGCGGCCCGCTCGGCTCAGGCCGCTCACAGCGCACCAGGAGCATTCTGGACCGGACGGGACGGTGCAGTCGCATCGGTCCCCGGAATGTCCGACCCAGCCGAAGGAATCTCTCGCGATGACCGCCGTGTCCGTCCGGAGCAGCCGCGGATGAGTCTTGCCCGCAAGGTGCTGCAGTGGGCGACCCCGGTGGGTTCGGTGCTGGTGCTCGGTGTAATCGGCGCGGTGGCCGTGCGTCATCACGAGGACCGTCCGGGCCCTCTCAGGGCGAAGAGCGCCGCGACGTTGGTGAACGCGGTCAAGGACAGCGCCACCAGCGGTTTCTCTGGAACCGTCGTGTCCGCGTCGTCACTGAAGCTGCCAGCCGTCGACGAGAGTTCGAGCCTCACGTTGTTCTCGGTTGTCGGGCTGCTGGCCGGAGCGCACACCGCGCGGGTCTGGTACTCCGGCGAGCACAAGCAGCGCATCGCACTCGTCGACGCGGACGGCGAGGTCGACTACTTCCGGAATGGCTCGAACTACTGGCGCTGGGACCCGATGCACCGCGCCGCTGCCCATGTCGAGTTCCCGAGTGTCGCCGCGCAAGACGGCTGGACGCCGATGCCCAGGGTGCTGCCGGAGCAACTTGCCGCCTGGGCTGTCAACGCTATCGATGCGTCGACCACGCTGAGCGTGCAGACTCCGGCAACGGTTGCCGGTCGGCAGGTCTACCGACTCGAGGTACAGCCCAATCAAACCGAGAGCCTGATTTCCCGCGTGCAGGTGTCCATCGACGCGCAGACATCAACCCCGCTCGGCGTTCGGGTGTATGCCCGCGGCCAGGCGGCCGCGGCGATCAATGTCGCCTTCACCAGGATCACGTTCGGCGCGCCGGACGATGCCAACTTCGCTTTCACGCCGCCGCCGGGTACCACCGCGACGGCGGAGTCGTCCGGGTCCACGACGGCGCTCACGCCCGGCGGGAACCCGCAGGTCGACGAACCGGCCCAGTCCGTCCCCTTCCAAGCAATCGCGCACGGAACCGGATGGCAGCGCGTGGTCGAATTCACCGGCGGCGCGATCACCCACGATGCACCAGTGATTGCGACTCGTCAGGACCTCAGCGCATTGCGACCGGTGGCTGGCAAATGGGGCCAGGGCCGGCTGTTTGCCAGCCCGATGGTGTCGATGCTGGTCACCGAGGACGGGCGCACACTGGTCGGCTCGGTGCCGCCGCAGTTGCTCTATTCCGCCTGCGGCACCGACCGCTGATCGCGTTGCCGGCAGATCCGGCGTCAACCGCTACTGCAGGTACCCCTCGACCTCGCCCGTGCTGCGCTCCTTGACCTGATCCGGGTCCTCGCCCAGGACTTCGCGGGCGCGCCGCTGCCGGAGCAGGTCCCAGGCTTGGTCGAGCTGCTCCTCGAGCGCGGCGAGCCGAGCCCGGCCGTCCTGGTGCAGACCGTCGCCGGCGTGCGCCGCTCGCAGCTCCTTCTCCTCCGCGACGAGCGCGTGGATGTGCTCCAGGATCTCCCGGTCTTTCATGCTGTTGTCGGTCATCGCTCGGCAGGCTCCGTTCGGGTTGCTGTGTCGAGTGGGGCGGGACGTATGGACAACGCTACGACCATTGCCCCGATGACGAGAAGGGCGATGCACAGCAGCGTGACGACGCGGTATCCGTGGGTCATCGCCGCGGCATGCTCGTAGGCGTCGCCGCGCAGCCCGGCCAGCGGCGGCAGAACGGCGACGGTGAGCAGCGATGCGGAGCGGGCGACCGCATTGTTGACTCCGGAGGCGATGCCTACCTCGCTGGCCGGGGCGGAGGCCATCACCGAGGCGGTCAGCGGGGCGACCAGGGTGGCCATCCCGAGTCCGAACAGGATGACGCCGGGCAGGACGTACAGCAGGTAGTTGCGGTGGTCGGCGTCCAGGCGCAGCGTCAGTAGCAGTCCGACGGCAGCGAGCAGTGGGCCGATCGTCAACGGCAACCGGGGCCCGATCCGGGCAGCGATCGCTCCGGCCCGGGAGGACAGCCCGATCAGCAGCAACGTGATCGGCAACGTGGCGACCCCCGCGGCCAGTGGGCCGTAGCCCGCCGAGGACTGCAGATGCAGCACCAAGACGAACAGCGCCGCGCTGAGCGCACCGTATGTGCAGAACGTCATCGCGTTCGCCGCGCTGAATGTGCGGTCGGCGAACAGCGTCGGTGGCACCAGCGGATGTCGGCTGTGGATCTCGATGAGCACGAAGGCCACCACTAGGGCCGCACCGGCCACCGTGGTGCCCAGCGCAGCCGCGTCCCATCCGCCGTCGCCGGCCGACGTGGTGCCGAAGGTCAATGCGCCTAGACCGAGTGCGATGAGGACGGTGCCGAGCACGTCCGGTCGTTTCGGAGCAGCGGCCGACCGGCTCTCCGGGACCGCGCTCACCAGGAGCAGCACCGCGACGGCCAGCGGGAGGTTGATACCGAAGGCCCACCGCCACGAGACGTGCTCGACCAGCCAACCGCCGACGAACGGGCCGATGGCGGTGGAGACGCTGCTCAGCCCTGACCACGAGCCGACCGCCTTGCCGCGGTCCTCCTCATCGAACATCGACGTGATGAGAGCCAGGCTGCCGGGCGTCAGCAGCGCACCGGCCAGGCCCTGCAGCGCTCGCGCGGCGACCAGCGCGCCGACATTGGGCGCGACCGCACACAGTGCAGAAGCCACCGCGAAGCCGATCACGCCGACGACGTACACCCGGCGCCGACCGAGCAGGTCACCCAGCGAACCGCCGAGCAGGATCAGGCTGGCCAAGGGCAACATGTACCCGTTGAGCACCCACTGCAGTGAGCCGAAGCTGGCGTGGAATTCCTGGCCGATGCGCTTGGTGGCGACGTTGGCGATCGTCGAGTCGAGAAACACCATGCTCGACCCGAGGATGGTGGCGGCCAGCGCTCGGCGGCCGCGCGGGCTGCTCACCCGAAGCAGGTCGGTCATGCTGTTCCCTTCACGCCGGTCAGTGTCCCCGTCGCAACTGCGCTCAGTGGACGGAGATTCCCGGGACGGTGGCCAGACGCCAGTGGTAGGCCGAGGCGCGAGCCCCGAGTCAGAGATCGCCCTGCAGGCAGAACTCGACGCTGGACCGGCGGTAGCCCAACGCTTCGTTGACCGCGATCATCCAGCTGTTCTGCTCGGCGTTCCAGGTGTGCACCATGCGGTGCAGCTCGGGTAGCTGCTGCTGCGCGGCCAGATGGATGCGAGCCTTCAACGCCAGACCCAGCTGGTGACCGCGGTGTGCCGGCCACACCAGCGTGCCGGCCTGGTAGGCGCGGTCCGGATCGAGGTCGGCATCCGGGACCAGCAATTGGGTGTGCCCGGCCAGCGTTCCGTCCGGCGCGACGGCGACCGCGTTGAACACCTGTCGACCCTGCCGGGCGGCCAGCCGCTCGCTTGCCCGCAACCGATCGACGTCGTAACAGTCGGCCTCGAACTGTGTGTCACCGCTGGGCGCCTCGGTACTGAGCCCGCCGAGCAACCCCGCGTATTCCTCGGCCCACTGCTCCGGGCACGGCCCGGTCCAGAGCTCGAATCGGTAGGCCCGTGAGCGCGCTTCGGTACCGGCGATCAATTGCTCGAGGTGAGCGGTCGCGATCGGTAGTCGCAGCACTTGGTGCGCCTCCCGAATGCGCACGGTCAGTCCGTGCCGGATAGCGAAGTGGCTGCCGGGCGAGGCATCGGCCTTCAGCGGCACGTCGACGAAGGTGATCGCGCAGGTCCGGCCCGTCGCCAAGCTGTCGGCGCGCAGCCGTTCGAACAGCGCGGTGCCGATCCCGCGGCGGCGATGCTCGGGCAGCACCTGAATATTGATATCGGACAGGGTGGGGTTGTCGCGCAGGGTGAACTCCAGCACGCCCGTGCCGACCGCGACGCCATCCTCCTCGGCCAGATAGGTCGTGATCCGGACCGGTCGCTCGGCGTCGCGCAACGTCAGCGTCCACTCCCGGTGCGGCCACGTCGCGGGCTCCGCCTCGTCATGGCGGCGCGCTGCGGCGACGACGTCGAGCCACGTCGCGACATCAGCGTCGTCATCCTGGTTCACGAGTCGGATGATCATCTAGGAGACGGTAGAGAGGGCCGACACCCGCCGCGACCGAGTTATCGAAGTTCGCACAGAAGTCAGCGAAATCGTCCCTGCTGCGGAGTACAACGGAAGCATGACCGAACCGCCCGCCGCGCCGCGCAGCGCTGTCCCGCTGGTCCCACTGCCCGGTAGCGAGAAGCCGCACGGCCTCGCGCTGCCGTCGACGGGCGAACGACATGCGCAGGACACCGGCATCGAGGTCACCGTCCTGCTGCGCCGCCGGGCCGGTGGACCACCTCCACCGAGTGGCGTGGCCCCGCTCGATGCCGCGGCCTTCGCTGCCGAGTACGGCGCCGACCCGGCGGACATCGCGCTCACTACGCAGGTGCTGGCCTCTACGGGGCTGTCGGTGATCAGTTCCGACCCGGCGTCGCGGCGGCTGCGAGTGGCCGGGACGATCGGGGCGATGGAGCAGACGTTCGGCACCGAGCTGGCGCGAGCGCCGGACCCGAACGGCACCGCTACGTTCCGGCTTCGCAGTGGCGGGCTGTCGGTGCCCGAGCCCCTGGCCGGCATCGTCACCGCGGTGCTCGGTCTCGACGACACTCCGCAGTCGCGCGCCAACTTCCGCATCGCAGTGCCGGCCGCGGTATCCACCAGCTACACGCCCGTGCAGCTGGGCGCCGTCTACGACTTCCCGGCCGGCACGGACGGCACCGGGCAGACCATTGCCATCATCGAACTCGGCGGCGGCTTCGCCCAATCCGACCTGGACACCTACTTCGAGGGCCTCGGGCTGAGCGCACCCACCGTCACTGCAGTGAGCGTGGACGGCGCACAGAACCAGCCCGGCGGCGATCCGACCGGAGCCGACGGCGAGGTGCTGCTGGACATCGAGGTGGCTGGCGCGCTCGCCCCGAAGGCCACCCTCGTCGTGTACTTCGCGCCGAACACCGACGCCGGGTTCCTCGACGCGGTCGCCGAGGCCACCCAAGCCACCCCGACACCTACGGCGATGTCGATCAGCTGGGGTCAGTACGAGGAGGCCTGGTCGGCGCAGTCCCGTACCGCGATGGACGACGCCTTCGCCGACGCGGTCGCCCTCGGGATCACGGTGACCGCGGCCGCCGGCGACGACGGCAGCGCGGACCGGGCCGGCGACGGTGCCGTGCACGCCGACTTCCCGGCGTCCAGCCCGCACGTGTTGGCCTGCGGTGGAACGTCGCTGGATGCCGATGCGTCGGGGACGGTGCGCAGCGAGACGGTCTGGAACGACGGCACGTCCGGCGGTGCGACCGGCGGCGGGGTGTCCACGGTGTTCGCACTGCCCGACTGGCAGCGCTCCGCGGGCGTGCCGCCCACTGCCGGCAGCATGGCTGCCGCGAGCGGTACGGCCGGCGGTCGAGGCGTGCCCGACGTCGCGGCGGTGGCCGATCCACGGACCGGGTACCAGGTGCTGGTGGATGGCAAGGCGCAGGTGATCGGTGGGACGTCTGCGGTGGCTCCGCTGTGGGCCGCGCTGGTCGCCCGGCTGGCCCAGCACCTCGATCGGAAGATCGGCCTGATCCAGCCGGCGCTCTACGCAGGTCTGAGCGCCGGCCGAGCGCCGGCCGGGTTCCGGGACATCATCGACGGCGACAACGGCGGGTACCGAGCCGGTGCCGGCTGGGATGCCTGCACCGGTCTCGGGGTCCCGGTCGGCAGCGCGCTCGCGGCTGCGCTGCAGAAAGCCGACCAGAGCTAGGAGCTGCGGGCGTCGATCCCGACGAAGTGCCGCTCGGTCTCGCCGACGTAGACCTGCCGGGGCCGGCCGATCTTCGTGGTCGGGTCCCCGATCATCTCGCGCCACTGCGCGATCCAGCCCGGCAGCCGGCCGAGCGCGAACAACACGGTGAACATCTTCGGCGGGAAGCCCATCGCCTTGTAGATGAGGCCGGTGTAGAAGTCCACGTTGGGGTAGAGCTTCCGCTCGACGAAGTACTCGTCGGCCAGAGCGATCTCCTCGAGCTTCATCGCGATGTCCAGCAGTGGGTCGCTGACGTTCATCCGCTCCAGCACATCGCCGGCGGCCTTCTTCACGATCGTGGCGCGGGGGTCGAAGTTCTTGTAGACGCGGTGCCCGAAGCCCATCAGCTTCACGCCCTGCTCCTTGTTCTTCACCTTGTTGACGAACGTTTCCACATCGTCGCCTGAGGTGTGGATCTGCTGCAGCATCTCCAGCACGGACTGGTTCGCGCCGCCGTGCAGTGGGCCGAACAGCGCGTTGACCCCGGCGGACACCGAGGCGAACAGGTTTGCGTTGGCCGAGCCGACCAGGCGCACCGTCGAGGTGGAGCAGTTCTGCTCGTGATCGGCGTGCAGCACGAAAAGCATGTCCAGCGCCTTGGCGACTACCGGGTCGACCTCGTACTCGGCGGACGGCACCCCGAACGTCATCCGCAGGAAGTTGTCGACGTAGTCCAGACGATTGTCCGGATAGAGGAACGGCTGGCCTATCGACTTCTTGTAGGCGTACGAGGCGATGGTCGGCAGCTTCGCCAACAGCCGCACTGTCGACATCTCGACATGGTCCTGGTCGAACGGATCCAGGCTGTCCTGGTAGAAGGTGGAGATCGCGCTGACGCCGGAGGACAGCACAGCCATCGGGTGCGCGTCGCGCGGGAACGCCTCGAAGAACCGACGCATCTCCTCGTGCAGGAGGGTGTGGTGCCGGACGCTGTCGGTGAATTCGGTGAGCCGCGCCTGGGTGGGCAGCTCGCCGTAGATCAGCAGGTAGGACACCTCGAGGAACGAGGACTTCTCGGCCAGTTCGTCGATCGGATAGCCGCGGTAGCGCAGAATGCCCTGGTCGCCGTCGATGAACGTGATCGCGGACTTGCAGGAAGCGGTGTTCACGAAACCGACGTCCAAGCCGACACGGCCGGTGCTCTTCAGTAGCGCCCCGACATCGATGCCGGAGGGATCTTCGGTCCCGTCGACGGCATCGAGCGGCAACTCGCCGCCGGGGTAGGAAAGGGTGTAGTCGCTCATCGGGTGATCCCTCCGGGGGGCCGGCCTGGGACGGGCGGGGTGTCCGCCGTCTTGCCGGCACGCGGTGCTGTGAAAGTGCTGCGCCGACGCCGGGATTTTCCGGTCGTCGACCCGATCACCATATGCCCGGCGGGCTGAGCTTCTGCCGTGAGCCAGGTCTCCGCCGTCGTCAGCCAGGCGGACTGCGGCCCTCCGCGACGACCTGAGGACGAATCGGGTCAGAGCACTTGGCGAAAGTGGCTTGGTGGCCGTAGTATGCAACTGGTCTGTATGGGGGACGCCCGCCAATCCATGGTGAGCGCGTGCGGGCACCGGGGGAAACCATGCGTACGTACCGTTCGATCCTGCTCTTTCTTACCGCCGTTCTGGCGAGCGTCGCCGTCTGCTTTGTCGGCGCGGGTACGGCTGGCGCCGACCCGTATCCGCCAAGCCCGTGCACCAGCTCGTCGGCTCAGTCCGGCGGCACCTGCCAGGGCTTCGACGCCACCACCATCTCGCGGGTGCGCCCGGCGACCAACCCGGTCACCCCGCAGCAGACCTCCGGCGGCCACAAGACATTGGCCTTCACCGGTACCCCGGCCGCGATGATCGCGGGCGTCGGTGTCACCCTGTTGCTCGGTGGCACCCTCCTCGTCTTCGCAGCGCGCCGCCGGCCGTCTGCTCACTAGCTCACGCCGGCGGTTCGTCCGCCGTGCCCGCCCGTGGGTTCTGTGGTCGGTACTCGGCCTGATCGTCCTCGGTGGTTTGTGGCTTGCCGTCACCGCTGTGCTGGCTCGCCACGAACTCACCGCGGCACGTCAACAGATCACCACCCTGCGTAAGCAGATCCTGGACGGCGACCTCGCCGGTGCGCAGCGCACCTCCCGCTCCGTCGAGCGGCATGCGCGCAAAGCGCATCAGCTGACCACCGGTCCGGCCTGGGCGCTCACCGCCGCTGTCCCCGGTGTCGGTGCGCCCGCGCACACGGTGCGTGGCCTGACCGACGCGGTCGACCAGCTCGGCAGTGGCGCCCTGCCCGAGCTGGTCGACGTCTCGCGAGGGTTGGACCCGCACGCGCTGCTGACCGGCGGCGGCACCGTAGACCTCAGCGCCATCCAGAAGGCCGCGCCGGCCATCCACCGTGCCAACATCGCCACCGCGCACGCACAGTCCGACGTGGCAGGCATGTCCGGCAGCTGGCTCGGGCCGGTGTCCTCAGCGCGCACCTCACTGCTGTCCGAGCTGAACCGGCTGACCACCACGCTGAGCGCCGGTGACCGAGCCGCGCGGGTGCTGCCGCCGATGCTCGGCGCCCAGCGGCCACAGCGGTACTTCGTCGGGCTGCTCAACACCGCCGAGGCGCGCGGTGTCGGCGGCCTGCCCGGGGCATTCGTCATCCTCGTCGCAGATCACGGCAAGCTGCACATCGAGCACTACGGCTCGGACACCGAGCTCATCAAGGTGCGCGCGAACGTATCGCTGGGTGCGGAGTACCAGGCGAACTACGGGCAAGCCGATCCGCAAGGCAACTACGTCAATTCCACTATCAGCCCGAACTTCCCCTACGCGGCGCAGATCTGGGCGGGGATGTGGCAGCGCAAGAGCGGCGAGAAGATCGACGGTGCCGTCTCCCTCGATCCCACTGCGCTGAGCTATCTGCTCAAGGTGACCGGGCCCGGCAAGACCGCGGCCGGCCAAGTGGTGAGTGCGCAGAACGTCGTCGCATTGACCGAGAAGGTTGCGTACTCGCGCTATCCCGACAACACGGTGCGCAAGAAGTTCCTGCTGGACGTGGCCAGGGCGGCCGACGCGCGGATCCTCGGCACGAAGTCCAACGGCACCGCCCTGGTGAAGGCCGCCGGGAAAGCCGCGGGGGAGCGCCGGCTGCTCGTGTGGAGTGCCGACCCCTCGGTGGAGGCCGACCTTTCCAGTCTGCCGGTGGCCGGCACGATCCCGGCGACGCCGACCACCTTCGCCGGGTTGGTGGTGAACAACGCCGCGGGAAGCAAGCTCGACTACTACCTGCACCGCACGATGCGCTGGCAGGCCACCGGCTGCGGTGACCGCCGCTCGGTCACCGTCACCATCACGCTGACCAACGCGGCGCCGGCGAACCTCCCGCCCTATGCGACGACCCGGGCGGACAAGCCGAGCTATCCGGTGAAGCCAGGGGACAACCGGCTGCTGGTGAGCTACTACGCGAGCACCGGCGCAGAGCTTGGCGGCGTCACGTTGGACGGCAAGGGAGTGAAGGGCACGGCCACCACCGAGCTCGGGCATCCCGTCTACACCGTGGACGTGGAACTGCCCCGCGGCGCGACACGGACGATGGTGGTCACGCTGACCGAGCCGACCGGTGGCTCCCCGATCGTGCTGAACCAGCCGCTGGTGGTGCCGATGCAGGTGGACGTAGTCAAACCGTCGTCCTGCCACTGAGCCGGTCGAGACACCGGCCAAGGCCGCTCTGACGGGTCAGAACGGTGGGTCGGGGTCGTCGACACCGGCCGGAGGCTTGTGGTTGGCTGCCATTCTGCCCGTGGCCCGGCCAGTCCGTTTGAGTCTGCAGGGTAGAGCTATCTCAGTGGAGGAGAAGGCGCCTTCTGCTCAGGTCTACGGAAGCTACTCGACCGTGCCTTGTTATTGAAGCCATTCAGGTAATTATTGCAAGTCGTCCGAACCAACGTTAAAGACACTCATTGAGACGTCTCCAACCCCCCGCCGGCGTCGATCCACAGCAATTCTGGTGAGCCCATTTTGCCCCGTACGGGGTAACGTGCGCTCCGTGACCGCCGAGGAGCGTCGACCCGGGCTCGGACCGCTCTCTCGATTCTTGCCGATATTTGCGTGCGTGTTAACTGTCGTCTCGCGAGTTGCATACCTCGAATATCCGCGCGTGGACTTTAATGCGGATGAGGCGACAACCGGGATAATGGTGCAGCGAATTCTGGCTGGCCATAATTATATCTACTACGCTGGACAGAACTATGGGGGCACGGCAGAACAGTACGCGCAGGCCGTGATGTACCTAATTACCCCACTTCCGCAAGATAGACTGACCCTGAGATTCGCCCAGGTGGCGCTGAGCGTGCTGACCTGCCTTTTAATATATCGTTGCGCAATCCTCATGTTCGGCGAAGAGCGTATGGCAATTCTCGCAGCCGCGCTCTTTGCTGTAAGTCCATGGTTCAACGTCGTTTCAACCGCCACATCGCAGGGCTTCTATGTTGCCAGCCAGGTCTTCGTGACGGGTGCTTTATACTGCGCGCTCCGATTTTGTCAAGCACCGAGCCCGACCAATCGGTGGATTGTCCTTGCTGGATTTCTCAGCGGACTGGCCGCCTGGACCGCAGTTACGACGCTATATGTGATCTTGCCGTTGGCGATCTGGTCGGCGCCAGCCATCGGACGCCACGTACGGGCCTGGGGGCGAGCCGTCGCGGCCGCGTTGGCTGGCGCTTCTCCCGCACTCGTGTACGCCGTGGCGCACCACAGGTCGCCGCTTCCTAAGGTGATTGGCCCGCACACCACAGTCATTGAACGCTTACAAAACCTGTCCGGTCCAATCGTCCGTGAATTCCTAGGCCTGACGTACCAACGCGCCGAAGGCGGGCTACCTGTGCTCCTGCAAGGGGCGATCGTTTGGGCGTTCGTTCTCGCCTATGCCGTCGCGATCTACCGGCGCCGGTTGGGGCTTCTGCAATTGCTTAGCTTCAAAACGGCCAATAGGAGATCAGCGGATATATTCTTGCTGATACCCCCTTTTGTGCTGCTGCTTTTTGCGGCTTCGCCTGGCAGCTGGTACACGGACACTCCTCGCTACCTTATATCAGCATTCCCGGTCCTGTGCCTGTCGCTCGCCGCGATGACGCCGTCACAGGGTCTGATTCAGGCAAGGACCTTCGGTACTGCCGTACTCGCAGCTTCGTGCGCCCTGAGTCTCGGTTTCTTCATGACTTCGGAGATGTATCCGTTGATACCGCGCCGAGAGCAGGCGATGCGGGCGGTGACGGCGTTGCTCGAAAGCGATCATGAGGCGCGAGTATACGTAGAGTACTGGACGGCTATGCCGTTACAATATCTGGCGGGCAGGCGTTTGACTGTCGCTGTGTGCTTAGGTTCTGCGCGCTTTCCTGCGTCTCAGCGTGAAGTTGCTCGCGCAAGACATCCCGTCTACGTTACGAGCACGGCCAATAGTAGCGATGTGCAATTGCGTAAAGCGCTTGTCGGCCATCACATTTCGTTTCGCGAGCGTTCGGTTGACTACCTAAGGGTCTACGATCAGTTGCCCGACGACGCTAGCCCTTCTAGCATCGGCATCTGACTTTGCGGCCAAGGCAAGATGCAACGTCGGACCGGGAGCAACCCGGTAGGAATCCCTCGGCCTACGAGTCCAGTGCACAAATTCTCGCCAGCACATAGCGCGCGGTCCTCGATGGCGCGTGCTGTTTGGTTGGCGTACGTCGGGACTGTCCTAGAAACGGCACCTCTCTGTGTCAAGCGGCTGGCGACAGAGAGGAAACCGCGGGGGCGCTAACGTTCGCTGCGTGAGCGATCACCCGGAGGGAACCGACGAGCAGTCTGTCGCCGAGCGGAGCGCGGCGGCGATGATGGCCGGCGACGAGGCGTCCCGGACTGCTGGCGTCAGCGTGGTGCACGTGTCGCCCGGCCGGTCCGAGGTGAGAATGCAGGTCACCGGTTCCATGGTGAACGGCCACGCGATCGCGCACGGTGGCTACGTGTTCCTGGTCGCGGACACCGCCTTCGCGGTGGCCTGCAACTCCTACGGCGCCGTCACCGTTGCGGCCGGCTGCGACATCGACTTCCTGCGTCCGACCAAGCAGGGCGACGTGCTCACCGCGATCGCCGTGGAGCGGTCGAGGGCCGGGCGCAGCGGCCTCTACGACATCACGGTGCGCCGCGCCGATGGGACGGTCGTGGCGGAGATGCGCGGGCGCAGTCGAACGGTGCGTGGCTCGTTGTTGGACGGGTCGGCCGGTGCGGTCACGGAGGGGGGAATCCCACGATGCATGACCTGAGCCCGCGCCCCGGCGACCTGGAACCCATCGAGACGGCATCAGTCGATGAGCTCGCCGCGCTGCAACTGGACCGGCTGCGGTGGTCGCTGAATCACGCCTACACGAACGTCCCGCATTACCGCGCCGCGTTCGACGCAGCCGGAGTACATCCGGACGACTGTCGTGCGCTGTCAGACCTGGCCCGATTCCCCTTTACCGGCAAGCAGGATCTACGCGAGAACTATCCGTTCGGCATGTTCGCCGTGCCCCGCGAGCAGGTGGTCCGGGTGCACGCGTCGTCGGGCACGACCGGCCGGCCCACGGTCGTCGGCTACACGAAGGACGACATCGCCACGTGGGCGCACGTGATGGCGCGGTCCATCCGCGCTTCCGGCGGACGGGCCGGCGACATCGTGCACATCGCCTATGGCTACGGGCTGTTCACCGGTGGCCTCGGCGCGCATTACGGCGCCGAGGCGTTGGGCTGCACGGTCATCCCGGTGTCCGGCGGACAGACCACACGGCAGGTGATGCTCATCCAGGACTTCGCGCCGGACATCATCATGGTGACGCCGTCGTACATGTTGGCCATCCTCGACGAGATGGAGCGGCAGGGAGTCGACCCGAGGGCCACCTCGCTGAAGGTGGGCATCTTCGGTGCCGAACCGTGGACGCCGGACATGCGCGGGGAGATCGAGCAGCGCCTGGACATGCATGCCGTCGACATCTACGGGCTGTCCGAGGTGATGGGCCCGGGCGTCGCCAACGAGTGCGTAGAGACGAAGGACGGCCTGCACATCTGGGAGGACCACTTCTACCCGGAGGTGATCGACCCGGGTACCGGTGAGACGCTGCCCGATGGGGAGATGGGCGAGCTGGTGTTCACCTCGCTGACGAAGCAAGCGACGCCGGTGGTGCGCTACCGCACCCGCGACCTGACCAGGTTGCTGCCCGGGACGGCCCGCACGATGCGCCGGATGGAGAAGATCACCGGGCGTACCGACGACATGATCATCCTGCGCGGCGTCAACCTGTTCCCGACACAGATCGAGGAGCTCATCCTGCACGTGCCGGCGCTGGCGCCGCATTTCCTCTGCGTGCTGGACACCGAGAACCGGCTGGACACGATGACCGTCCGCGTCGAGCGGCGCACCGATTCCGCCGAGTCGGACGGCGCGGCTGCCGGCGCACAACTGGCCCGCCTGGTGAAGGACCGGGTCGGGGTCACCGTCACCGTGGACGTGGTGGCACCCGACGGCGTGGAGCGCTCGCTCGGTAAGGCCCGTCGGGTGCTGGACCAGCGGCCGAAAGGCTGAGCATGCAGGTCAGGTCGGCGGCCGCCGACGAGGCGGGGACGATCCACGATCTGGTGCGGCGCGCCTACGGGCACTACGTCGCCTGGACATCGACAACGTCGCGGTGGATCCGTTGCATCAGGGCGCAGGCGTCGGTCGGGTGCTGCTGGACTTCGCCGAGCAGCGCGCACGGCAGCTCGGGGTGGGAGAAGTGCGGCTCTTCTTCTCTGCACTAGTCAAGCGGGCTGGGCATCAACAACGGCCGCAGGGTCGTGTCACCTGAGGATCGGTGACCGGGCCGCGTGCGAGGTGGACGATGATGGGCCTGTCTGATTGGTGCTGGCTCAGCCGTTGAGGTAGGCGCGCACTGCGAGCACCCGTCGATGGCTGCTCTCGTCCGGTGGCAGATCTAGCTTGGCCAGGATCGCGCCGACATGTTTGCTTACCGCTGCTTCGCTGACGGTGAGGGCCCGCGCGATGGCGGCGTTGGAGTGTCCTTCGGCTATCAGTGCTAACACTTCGCGTTCACGCTTGGACAGGCGCCGAATCGGATCGCGGGCATGCCGCAGCATCTCGCGAACCACCTCGGGGTCGAATACTGTTCCGCCGTCCACGAGCGTCTGCAGCGCCTGCGCAAAGGTCTACAGGTCCCCTATTCGCTCCTTGAGTAGGTACCCGATGCCGGTCCCATCACCGAGGGAGATCAGCTCGCTGGCGTAGATCCGCTTGATGTATTGACTGAGGACCAGCACCGGCATCGTCGGATAGTGATTGCGTACGGCGGTCGCCGCGCGCAGACCGTCGTCGCTGAGGTTGGGCGGCAACCGGACGTCGGTGATCAGCAGATCCGGGTTGTGCTCAGCGATTGCTTCGATGAAGCCTTCCGCATCCGGCAGCGTTGCAACGACCTCGTGCCCGAATCGGTTCAGCACCCGGATCAGGCCCTCGCGCACGAGCACGCTGTCCTCGGCGATCAGGATCCGCAGCGTCCGCTGCGCCGACGTGGTCGACATGTCGCACAGCCTAGGTCCGAGGCCCGGGCTCGGGCGGTGCTAGATCACCTGGCTATCGGCGGCGTCGGTGCCCGTACGGCAGTGGGCCTGCGCTACTCGCGACTACCGATGAGCTGAATCGATGGGGTGCGCATCACAAACAGGCCGGGGATGACCGTCGACAGCACCGCGACTGCCGAGATCGCGCCAGTCAAGCTGGCCAGTGTGGCCCATGGAATGACGACGCGGGATGAATCGGTCACCTCCCGGATGGCCGCGGTGAGACCGGTCACCGCGATGGCGGTGGCGGATCCTGCGAGCAGCGCCCCGACCACCACAGCGATGAGCGATTCAGTGGTGCTGATGACCACGATCTGCAACCTGCCCATGCCGGCCAGCCGCAGCGCCGCGAACTCGCGGCCGCGCGCTGAGGTGGCCATCACGATGGTGTTTGCTGCGGCTATCCCGCTGAAAAGCAGCAGGATGATCAGGACGATGGTCGCATTCTGACGGCTGTGGTCGACCTGGTGTCGGTTGACTGAGCCCGACCAGTCCGCGGTCGACACCACCGTCACATCCGGTCGCCCGATCGCCGAAGCGATCGCCGCGGCAGTCAAACCGACCGGACCGCGTACGTCGATACGGTCGGCCAGCACCCCGCTGGCGTGGGATGAGGTCACGAACGCTGCATTGTTCCCGAACCCGGTGCGTAATACTGCCACGACCGTCAGTTGTTTGCGGGTGCCATCGCCGAAAATGACTGGCACCTTGTCGCCGACCTTCTTACCCCATTCCTCGTCGATCACCACTGTGCTATCGGTCAGTCGAGCGACTGAGCCCGTGACCACCTGCAGGTTGAACAGCGTCCTCAATGCTGCTGGCTTAACCGCCTGCGCCTGGTACTGCACGAAGCTGGTGCTGTCGCGCTGCGGGCCGTAGAGCTGCACGGGGCGAACCGGCTCGCTGACCACGCCTGGTAACCCGGCCACCCGGTCCACCACTGACTGGTCCAGGCCCGGACCGTTCGTGCTGAGCACGGTGAACTGCGACGACAACGATCGATCGAGCTCGTGGGACTTCGCTGCATTCAGAGTGTCCAGCGAGCTGAGCAGGACCGCGGCGAGTCCTAGCGTGAAGATCACCGGCACCGCTGTGGCGGCCGCTCGGCGAACAGAGGCGAATGTGTTCTGCCGGATCAGTAACCCGGTGGCCCCGCTCAGTGCGACCAGTGGAAGAGTGACCAGCCGTGCGACGGGGCGGACCGCAACCGGGGCGAGGAGAGAGACCGCCACGACCAGCACCACCGCGAAGCCCTGGTTCAGTCCGATCGCGACCAGCGGATTGGCCAATGGAACCAGCCACAGCAACGTGACGCCGACGATCAGAGTGAGCACCCCCAGCGACCACCGGGCCACTCCCATTCCTGTCGCACTCACCTGCGATTGGCGCAGCGCCTCGATCGGGCGGATCCGGCTGGCGCGCTGACTGGCCACCACAGCACCGACCAGCGCCACGCACACTCCCGTGGCCATCACGCCGGCAACGGTCACCAGCACCAGTGGTGACAGCTGGACCCGGAACCAGTTGGGCGCGGCGCCGCAGGTGACTAACCAGTGCGCCAGTAGGGGGCCGCCGACCAGGCCGATCAGTGAGCCCATGGTGGAGGCAGCCAACCCGATCAGCGCGGCCTCAGCCAGCACCATTGTTCTGATCTGCCGGGCACTGGTGCCGACCAGCCGCAGCAATGCCAGTTCGCGCTGGCGCTGGTTGACTGAGAACGCGAAGGTGGCGCCGACAAGAAAGATCGAGACGAGCGCCGCGAGCCCGCCGGTCACTCCCAAGAGGCCGGTCACCCCCAGCAATGCCAACTGTTCCTCAGCGCGGGTTGGGTCGGCGTTGTGGCGGGCGTTTCCGGTCAGCATCACCACGGGCAGGTTGTCCGGTTGGCTGCGGTTCAGGACGGCGATCGATTGGCTCAGTGTGTTGGTCGCGCCGTACACGACTGCGGCATTGACCGGTGGGCTCAACTGCGCGGCCCGCTGGTCGGAGAAGAACACCGCCTGCTCGAACGAGGTTGCCGCGGTCACTCCGCTGACCCGGTAGGTGGCTGGTCCGGCCGATGTCAGCACGCTGACGTGCTGGCCTACCGTGCCGCGCGGCGCACCGGCCAGCACCACCTGATCGGGGGCTCCCGGCGGTGTGCCTGCGATCAGCCGGTACGGCGTGAACGCTGCTGCCGACCAGCCGTGCCCAAGTGGCGGTCGACCACTTCGCACGCGGCTGCCAACCAGCTGAGCGTAGAACGAGCGGTCCTGCACCACCTGCCCGGCTGGTCGGCGCATCGATGACGGACTGGACCGGGTGTTCTTCACCAAGCGACTCGGCTGACCTCCACGACGGAGATCAACGCGGCCACGTCATTCTGCCGACAGCGCACGCACCGGCTTCCGCCCGGCCGGCTGGGTCGGCCGCTCGGTGATGGGCGTGATGGGTGTGATCGGCAGCGTGATCGGCTCGGACGTACTCACCGTGAACGTCTCGCCGTGGTGCAGCAGTTCCAAGTGCGCGCCGTCGCCGTCCTCCAGCGAATACTGGGCCTGGCCATGGGTGATCACCACGCGCACCTTGCAGCCTCGCCACCGCAGGGCGAAGCTCAGCTTGTCCATCGTCTTCGGCAGCCGCGGCGCGAAGCTGAGCTGGCCGCCGTGATCACGCATCCCGCCGAAGCCGGCCACCAGCGCCAGCCAGGCGCCGGCCAGCGACGCGACGTGCACGCCGTCGCGGGTGTTGTGCTCGAGATCGCGCAAGTCCATCAGCGCGGCCTCGGTCAGGTAGTCGTGCGCGAGGTCGAGGTGACCGACTTCGGCCGCGAGCACCGCCTGCGTGCACGCGGAAAGAGACGAGTCCCGCACCGTGACACCCTCGTAGTATGCGAACGCCTTGGCCTTCTGCTCCGGGGTGTAGGCGTCGCCGCACCAGTGCATCGCCAGCACCAGATCAGCCTGCTTGCTCACCTGCTTGCGGTAGATGTCGAAGTAGGGGAAGTGCAGTAGCAGCGGGTACTTTCCCGCCTCCTGCGTGGCGGCGAAGTCCCATACTTCATGGCGCGTCCAGCCCCGGTCCTGCTCGGGGAGGTCGCGCTCCTCATCGAAAGGCACCGCGATCACCGCTGCGGCCGCGGTCCAAGCCGCGATCTCCTGCGCCGTCACCCGCCGGTCCTCGGCCTGTTCGGGCCAGCGCTCGGCGACGGCAGCGGCCGCGGTGAGGTTCCGTGCCGCCATCAGGTTGGTGTAGGCGTTGTCGTCGACGACCGCGCTGTACTCATCCGGTCCGGTGACTCCGTCGATGTGGAACTTGCCGTCGCGGCCGTGGTAGCCCAGGGACATCCACAGCCGGGCTGTCTCCACCAGTAGTGGCAATCCGCACTCGCGCTCGAAGTCCTCGTCACCGGTCCACCAGACGTGGCGGGCGATAGCCATCGCGATGTCCGCGTTGATGTGGAACGCGGCGGTGCCGGCCGGCCAGTACGCAGAGCACTCCTGCCCGCGGATGGTGCGCCACGGGAACGCGGCACCGCGCAGGCCGAGGGCGTGGGCCCGTTCGATCGCCAGGTCGAGCGTAGAGTGCCGCCAGCGCAGCGCGTCGGCGGCAGCCCGCGGGGCCGCTGCAGTGAGCACCGGCAACACGAACGACTCGGTGTCCCAGAAGGCATGGCCGTCGTAGCCGGGACCAGTCAGGCCCTTGGCCGGAATGGCTCGCTGCTCGGCCCGCCGGCCCGCTTGCAGCACGTGCCAAAGGCCGAACCGGACGGCCTGCTGCACGACCGGGTCGCCCTCGATCTCGACGTCGGCGCCATCCCAGAACTCGTCGACGGCGGCCCGCTGCTCCTTGACCAAGCCTTCCCAGCCGGTCCGCAGCACCGCGGAGAGCGCCGCGTCGGTCTGATCACGCAGCGCCGGCAGCGTGCGCTGACTGGACCACCCGTAGGCGACGAACTTGGTGAGCCCGAAGCGTTGGCCCTTGCGCAGCAGCGTGCCGGAGGTGAGCCGGGCCCAGTCGTCCTGGTCGAACATCCGGCCTTCTGCCTTGCCGTCGCCATCGACACCGTGGAGCACATGATCCATCCCGGCGGCCATCCGCAGCTGGCTGTTTGCGGTGTGATGGATGAGCACGGCGCGGGTGCCGTCTGCGCTGTGCTCTTCGGCGATCAGTGGGCGTTCCAGCATCGCCGAAACGCGCGGATCGCTCGAGGTCTTGCCGACCGGCTCGTTGGCGACCAGCTCGGACTGGAAGACGATACGAACCTGTGAGCTGACCGCCTCGACCTCCCAGTTGATCGCCATGATGGCGCGCTGGGTGAAGGAGACCAGCCGCGTGGAGCGCAGCCGGACCACCCGGCCGGACGGTGATTCCCACTCCACAACGCGGCGTAGCAGTCCGCTGCGCAGGTCCAGGATCCGCTCGTGGTGGTGCACGACGCCGTAGCGCATATCGAACGGCTCATCGTCCACCAGCAGCCGGATGAGTTTACCGTCGGTGACGTTCACCAGCGTCTGGCCCGACTCCGGATACCCGAACCCGCCCTCGGCGTAGGGCAACGGGCGCTGTTCGAAGAACGAGTTGAGGTACGTGCCGGGCAGTCCTGCGGGGTCGCCCTCGTCCAGGTTGCCGCGCACCCCGATGTGCCCGTTGGACAGCGCGAAGATCGACTCCGACTGTGCCAGCAGCTCGAAGTCGAGGCCGAGCTCGCGGACGTGCCACGGCTCGACCGGGTAGCGCGATTGCCGGATCATCGGGAACCCTCCGCGTCGAGCAGCTCAGCAAGATCGGTGACCACCACGTCGGCGCCGTACGAGACGAGGTCGCCCGCGTGCTTCCCGTCGCGGATGCGGTCCACGCCCACCACGTAACAGCCGGCTGCCTTGCCGGCCTGCACACCGGACAGCGCGTCCTCGAAAACGACCGAAGCCTCCGGTGGAACCTGCGCCAACTCTGCGCCGGCCAGGAAGCTGTCCGGCGCCGGCTTGCCGCGCAGGTTGCGTTCGGCCAGCGTGACGCCGTCGATCCGGCCTTCGACGAGCTCGGCCAGGCCGGTCACTCGCAACACCGTCTCGGTGTTCGCGCTGGAGGAGACAACGATGCGGCGTAGGCCGGCGTCCCGGGCACTTTCCAGGTAGCGCCGCGATCCGTCGAAGACCTCGACACCGTCGCGCTTGATGATCTCCTGCACCAGGGCGTTCTTGCGGTTGCCGACGCCATACACGGTCTCCGCGTCCGGCCCGTCGTCCCGGCTGCCGTCGGGGAGATGGATGTCGCGAGCGGCGAGAAAATCGCGCACCCCGTCCTCGCGTGGCTTGCCGTCGACGTATTCGTCGTAGTCGTGGTCCGCGTCGAACGGGACGAACTTCGAGCCGTCTCGGTCGGCACGTGCCTTCAGCACTTCATCGAACGTCTGCTTCCACGCCTTGGCATGAACGGTCGCGGTTTGGGTGAGCACGCCGTCGAGATCGAACAGACAGGCGCGCACCTGGTCAGGGAGGCCTAGTGTCACCCGCCCATCCTGACCCCCCCGCCCTCGCTCATCGCGGAGGCCACGCGTACTCCCGGTGAACATGGCACTGCCCGGTCCCGCTGGATGCGGGACCGGGCAGCGTCGAGTGTGCTGAGCGAACTATCTGATCTTGTATGCGTACGGAAGCGAGATCAGATCGTTCGTCGTGCCGCCGTAGAAGTCCAGCGACTGGACGGACAACGCGCCCGACACGACCGCACCATGCGCACCGTTCGCCGTGACCGAGAAGGTGAACATGCAGGACTTGCCCGGCTCGAGCGTCCCGCCGACCGATTCGCAGGTTGGCGTGCCGGCTGCGGACCGGGTTTTTGCCTTCACCGGGGTTTGCTTCGCCTGATACCGCAGGGCGTTGAGCGCCCGGCTGGTTTTCGAGCTGAGCACCTTGTTCCCGACCGCGCCGCTGTTTGCACCGCCCGTGCCATTGCTGGCCGGAATCAGCGAGCTGATCCAGTAGTCACCAAGCGAGCTATCCGCGTTCGGGTCGAACGCGGCGGTGCGAACCAATGCATTGAGGGCCACCGTGCCGGCTGGTGCGGGACCGTCGAACGGTCCCGGCTGGCCGACATTGGCGTACCAACCGCCGTTGGCGATACCGATTGGCGAGTTCACCGACACGCTGGAGTAATTACCAGTCGCGCCGCCGAATACCTCCGGGTCGCCGTAGGTGTAGTTCACGTCCAACTCCACCGGAACTGTGGCGTTGGCAGTGAACGTGGCGTTGGTCGTTCGGCTCGGTACGAGCCAGTTCGGACTGACGTCGGATTCCGGCAGCGTGAGATTTTGCAGATCATCGTCCGGCACCTGGGACGCCAACTGGTAGTCGGTGCCTTTGTTCAGGCGCGGGTCGGCGAAGTAGGTCTGCTGCTGGAGCGTGTTGTTGGTGATCTTGACGCTGTACTTGTACGTCTTGCCCTGAGTCGCCAAGTTCTTCGCGGTCGGCAAAGGAGAGACCGGCGCGATCGGAGCCGCTGCGTACGTCAGGTATCCGGTGAAGGGCTGATCGACGGCCATTCCTCCGACTGGGTTCGTCACCTCGAGGATGAACCGGTACCGACCCGCACCAGGCGCCCTCGCGAAGTTGAACAGAGCCTTTCCTACGTCGAACGAGCCAGTGGCCGGATCGACGATGAGGTTCGACTTCGCGCTGACTGTCTGGCCGTCCGGACGGACGAGGAATCCGATCAGGACCTCATTCGGGTAGGCCGGGCTGTTCAGCTTCACGGTGATATCCACGGCTGCCTTGCCGGCCGGGATGTCGACGTAGTAGCTGTTGGTTTGTGCCGGACCTCCGTTGGCCCGACCATTACCGCCGGTGATCACACCGGTCCAGGTGTTGACTGCCGCGGCACTCGGGATGAGCGTGCGGATCGACACCGGCACGTCGGCAGCGGTGCCGAGTGCCGTCTTCATGGTCACTGCAGCCGATGCGTCCCCGGCGACGGTGCCGGTCGGGAAGTTCGCGGTGATCTTCGCGCTCGCGCCCGCCGCCAACGTGACCGAGGACGGGCTGACCGTTCCGGTCGCTACGTACTTGGACGACTTCACCTGGTAGTTGATCGGACCGGTGAAGGCCGGGTTGGCCCACAGGAGCAGATGCCACTTCTTCGTGGCGGTAGTGGGTGTCGGGAAGCGTGCGTCGATGTGCCCGAAGTTGGCCAGGCCCTGCGGTGAGTTGTACGCCTGGAAGATCCCGTTCGGGTCCACCAGCGCGGAGAACACGGTGAACGAACCTGCGTCGGTGGTGGTGTTCGACGCGAACGATGCGTCCAACCGATCGGCGCCGGCCGGAACGTTCACGTTCACGATCCGGTACGCCCGGGCGCCGCCGCTGACGTTCGGGAACGTCTGAGCCGGATCCAGTGTGACCGAACCTTCGGTGGTGCTGAGGACCTTGCTCAGCTGGCGGGTAGCCAGCGTGACCTTCTGCGCCGACTTCGACGCGTTGGTCACGGTGAATGAGCCGGACGCGGAACGGCCCGCGCTGCCGACCAGGTTCAGCTGGTTGACACCGGCGGTGCTGGTGCTGGTCACCAGTCCGGTGCCGGTTGCGGTGGCCGGGACAGTGGTGCTGCCCGGCGCCGGCATCGACAGAGCCGCCTTCACTGCGGCCAGCGCGTCGACCTCACCGGAACCCTGCTCGTAGGCCGGGTGTCCGAGGTCCTGCGCGGTGCCGACGATGATCGACTTGACCACGGCCGGTGTCGGGCTGGCGCCGTTGTGCGCCCTGCGGTACGCGGCGATGACGAGGGCCGCGGTGCCCGAGGTGAGCGGCGCAGACTGGCTGGTGCCGCCGAAGAGCAGCATCGACACAGGCGCACCGGTGTAGGGGTTGGTGCAGTCGAGGTAGACCGTCGGGTCCGGTGAGCAGAGCGCCCAACCGCTGTCGCCGGGTGCAGCGACGTCCGGGACCTTGCCACTGTGCGAGTACCCGCCCGAGGACAACGAGGAAATGTTGTCGTTCGCCCAGCCGTTGATCGGCAGCACGGCGTTTGAGATGGAGAATCCGTCGAGCTTGATCTGCGCTGCGCTACGGAACATTGTGGTCGCCGCGACACCGATCACGGCCGGGGACGTGGCCGGCGACCCGATCGAGCCGTTGGTTCCCGCGTCGCCCGAGCTGGCGACGACGGTGACGCCGGCCGTGATGGCTGCGTTGTTCACCAGCGAGATCGGGTCATCCATCGTGTCCGGGTACGGGTTGCTGCCGAACGACTCGTTCAGCACGTCCACGCCGGCGACGTTGACCGCGTACTGCACGGCGCCGATGAAGCGCGACGTCGGTGCCGTCGGTGCGTTGCCGAAGACCTTGAGGCCGACCATCGAGGAACCGGGCGCGACACCGCGGATCTTCACGTAGCAGCCCGCAGTCAGCGGGTTCGCCGCAGCGGTGTAGTCGTTCAGGTTGTAGGTCTGGCCACCCTGCGCGGCGATCGAGCTGGCGTCGCCGAATGCTTCGGCTGCGCTGCTCGGCGCGTCAACACCCTCGGTGCTGAAGTCCTGGTAGTCGACGAACACGTGGTCGCCGTTGGGTCGGATGAAGTCCGGGTTGTTGACGTCGATGCCATCGGCGATCCAGCCGACCTTGACGCCGGCGCCGGTTTCGAGCTTCGCGGCGCTAGGAGTGGTGGCACTGTCGTAGGCGACGTGCATGGTCTGCAGTGCCTCGGGCTCCAACCGCGGTGCGGCCTGATCCGTCGAGCAGTAGGACGCCGGCGGCACTGCGTTCGTGCCGACCTTGGCGTCCTGCTTCTTGCTGACGTCGTTGGACACCGTCGGCGCAGCGATCTGCAGGTCGGGGACGATCGCGGCGACGCTGGTGTCCTTCGACAGCGCGGCGATCTTGTCGGAGTTGATGGTGAGCGAGACTGCGTTCACCACGTTGAACTGCTGGATGTGGGTGGCGCCCATCTTGCGGACGTTGGTGACCACCCGCGCCTGGTCGCTAGCGATCGCGCTGTTCCGCTGGCTTGATTTTCCTCCGCCGCGGTTCGGCTTCATGGTGCTGTGCTGGTTCTTCAACAGCACGATGACGTTCTTGCTGGTCACCTTTGCAGCGGGGGCCTTTGGTGCGGCGCCAGCTGATGGGGCGACCGCGAGAGCTGCAACGACGGCGACGGCGGTCGCCGACCCGATCAGCAGCTTGTGTTTCGTGGCGCGCATCCTGTTCCTCTCGAAGCACGGCAGGGGAACCGGGAAACTCGTCTGTTCGGATCCCCCGGCGGTCGAAGGCTAAGGCTTCGCTGAGACCCTGGCTAGCGCCAGGGGGAAAGTTGCCCAACCTGCGCATCGTGTCGGCTCGTCGCTTTGGGCGACCTGTCCGGAATCAACCTGTTGTCCGACGATTGGGTAGCAGGTTCTTCCATGCGACGGCCGCCATGAGAACACCCCGATGGTTCCGCTGTGGACGCCGGCATGGCGGTCGGGCGGGATCAGATGTTCGGGCCACTACGCTCTTGTTTCGTATCCGGAGGGCTCGCATAGAGGCCTAGTGCGGCGGTCTTGAAAACCGCTATGGCTGGTGACAGTCATCGTGGGTTCGAATCCCACGCCCTCCGCGCTGGCGGCGCGCGAACGCCGACGAACACTCGGCGGGCCTACGCCATCCCTCAACGACCCCTACCACGTCAAACTGATGGTGTCCGTGGTGCGCTGGGAGACGGCGTTCGAGCGATCGCGTCGTATCGCTTGTCGGCAGACGAGGAACAGGATCGCCAGCAGCATCAGTTGCAAGGCGATGAACCGATACTTCGAGGGCGTCCAGTCGGAGAGTTCGCGGGCGGCACGGATGATGCTGGGAGGGGTGGCGATCCACCATGTGGCAGTCGCGTAGGCCAGCAGCCACCAGCGTGAGACGCCTGACACGAGCAGCGGGACGAAGGCGATAACGAGGTAGTGAGACCAGACGATCGGACAGAGCAGCAGGCTGCCGATGATGGTCGCGGAAAAGAGCACCACCTCGGAATCGGTGAGTCGCCACACAACGAGACCGGCCGCCGCGACGGCGCTGACTACAGCGACGGCACCGAGGCGGGCCATGGTGTCGGTCGCTCCGTAGGTGGAGAACGTTCGGCTCAACGAGAACCCGATCTGACCCTCGTGGCTGCTGAGGATCGACAGCAGCCGTTCGTAGCCAGCGAGGCTCATGGTGCCGAAAGTGCAGCTCACCAGTACGAGGGCGAGGCACCACGCACCGCTGATGGCTAAGAGTCGGAAGCGGCGGGGCAGCAACGCCCAGAACATGACGGGACCTAGTGCCGCGCCGCACTAGCGCCCACACAGCGGGCCCCAATGTGTAAGCCATGCCATCAGCTCCGGAATCATGCCCTGCGCATTGGCGGCAGTAGCTTCTGGCGTATGCGATTCTTCCGGCGGCGCAACGACGAAGACCTCGACCCGCAGCAGTTGGCGGATCGGGCTCAGCAGGCCCAGGAGGCCGATCCCGCGGCACCCAGCACCTGGCAGCAGGTAGGCGGCTTCCGGATGCCGGTCGAGGACGTCTTTTCCATCACCGGGCGCGGCACAGTGGTCACCGGCCGGATCGAGGCCGGCACGGTGGAAGTCTGCGCGACGGTGACCATCGCCCGGCCGGACGGCCAGACCGTGCGCACCGAGGTCACCGGGGTGGAGATGTTCCGCAAGATGGTGCAGCAGGCGAACGCCGGCGACAAGGTCGGAGTGCTGCTCAGAGGCGTCAAGCGGGAGTCCATTTCGCGCGGGGACGTGCTCACCGGGTGAGGGCTTGCGGGTCGGCCGGCAGTTGAGCACGTCGGCCAGCGGGTGGGCGATGAACCGGGGCACCAACTCCGCGACGAAGGACAAGGCGTTGGGCCAGGCCGTCGAGGAGATTCGCGACCGGTTCAAGCAGTGTCGGGGCTGCGGCAACTGGCGGTGCACCGAGGTCTGCTGGAACGACGAGGTCGGCCAGTGCGTGCAGTGCTCTCCGATCGTCGCCTGCCCATCCTGCGGGGCACACGTCGACGGCGGCAAGTTCTGCGACGAGTGCGGCGCTTCGCTGCAGGCGGCGAAGCACTGCACGGATTGCGGGGAGAGCAACGACCACGACGCCAAGTTCTGCGCCGACTGCGGGCACAAGTTCTCGGCTGCCTAGCGACGACCCGGGACTGCACCCATCCGGTCCGCGCTGGTTGGGAACCCGCTGGCCCGAATGCGCTACCGCGTCAGTGCTTGCGGCGGCGCAGGATGAACAGCAGTACCAGCAGACCGACGGCCAATGGCGCCAGCCGTTTCGCCAGGGCCGGCCCGGCGGATGCCATCAGATCGATCGGCTCCGGTTCGCTGCGGGTGATCGGCTTGGGTGCCGGGCGGGACTGCGGCGGCGGGGTCGGGCGCGGCGCGGACGCCGGCGCGGCTGCAGTAGGGACGCCGCCGACGGCGGAGTCAGCTGGCTGCTCGGCCGCGGCGGCCTCGACAGCCTGCTCAGCGGCTTCCACCGGAGTGCCACCGCCCTCGAGCTTGCCAGCAAGGCAGTCGGCGAACTGGCCGATCAGCTTGTTGCCAACATCGGCCATCACTCCGCGGCCGAACTGGGCCGGCTTGCCGGTGATGTTGAGGTCGGTCTTCACGTCCACCCGGGTCTGGCCGGCGGCCTCTTCGGTGAGGGTCGCGGTGACCGTCGCCGCGGCGGTGCCGTTGCCGCGGGAGTCCCGACCCTGCGCCCCGATGATCGCCTTGTGCGCGGCCTCGTCCTTCTCCAGGAAGCTGGCTTTGCCCTTGTAGGTAAGGCCGATCGGGCCGAGCCTCACCTTCACCGTCCCGGTGAAGTCGTCGCCGTCGACCGAGTCCAGCGCGGCCCCCGGCATGCAGGGTGCGACCTGCTCGATGTCCAGCAGGGTCTGCCACGCCTGATCGACGCCGACCGGGACGGTGAAGGAGTGCTCGAGCTCCACAGTGTTTCCTCCAGTGTTGCGGTTTTGGCCGCCCAACCCTCTATATGACGGCGAGCGGCCAAAACCGTGCTCAGATACCAGCGGCGGCCGAGACGGCCCGCTTCGTGAGCACAGTAGCGAGGTGGTTGCGGTAGTCGCTCTTGCCAGCCAGGTCGCTGGGCGCGGACGTGCCCTCTGCGGCGTGTGCCGAGGCCGCGGCAATCGCCTCGGCCGACGCGTCGGCGCCGGCCAACGCAGTCTCCACGGCGCTGGCGCGCAGCGGCGTCGAGCCCATGTTGGTCAATCCGACCCGGGCCTCAGCGATCGACCCGTTCTCCCGGCGCACCGCTGCCGCGACCGCGACGATCGACCACGCCTGCGCGACCCGGTTGAACTTCTCATAGTGGCTGCTCCACCCGGCGCCCAGCTTCGGCACCCGGATCGAGGTGAGGATCTCGTCGTGGGCCAGCTCGGTGGTCAGGTAGTCGTGGAAGAAGTCTGCAGCGGCGATGCTGCGTTCCCCGTTCGGACCGCGCGCCACCAGCGTCGCGTCCAGCGCCAGAGCCACCGCCGGGAGATCACCCGCGGGGTCTGCGTGTGCCAGCGAGCCACCGAACGTGCCGCGGTGGCGCACCTGCCGGTCCGCCACTGTTTCGGTGGCCTGCCCGATGAGTGGCGCGTGCTGCTTCACCAGTGGATCGTTGATGACGTCGGCATGTGTCGTCATCGCGCCGATCACGATGCAGTCGCCGTCCTCGGTGACGCCCTGCAGCGCCTCGATCCTGCCGAGGTCGACCACCAGCGACGGGTAGGACAGCCGCAACCGCAGCACCGGGATGAGGGACTGCCCGCCGGCCAGCACCTTGGCGTCTTCGCCGCCGTCGGCCAGCGCCGTCACGGCCTCATCGAGAGCGCTGGGTCGCACGTAGTCGAACGCCGCGGGAATCACAGGGCGCCTTCTTCCTGGGCGTTGGTGGTATCAGCCGTTGCGGCGCCGCCGTAGGCAACCGTGCCGGTTGCGTCGCGGTCGGCGTCGTTGCCGTGGATCGCCCGCCAGATGCGTTCGGGGGTGCACGGCATCTGCACGTCGGTGACTCCGTACTGCCGCAGTGCGTCGATGATCGAGTTGACCACCGCGGGGGTGGACGCGATCGTGCCGGCCTCACCGACGCCCTTCACACCGAGCGGGTTCGACGTCGCCGCGCTGACCGTCCGGTCCGTGACGAACGAGGGCAGGTCCGCGGCCGAGGGAAGCAGATAATCGACGAAGGTACCGGTCGTCAGGTTGCCGTCCGCGTCATACACCGCCTCCTCGTAGAGGGCCTGCGCGATGCCCTGCGCCAGGCCGCCGTGCACCTGGCCCTCGACGATCAGTGGGTTGATCACCGTGCCCACGTCATCGACGCAGACATACTTGCGGATCTTCGCGTGCCCGGTCTCGGTGTCGATGTCGATCGCGCACAGGTGCGTGCCGTGCGGGAACGAGAAGTTCTCCGGGTCGTAGGTGGCGTCCGCATCGAGACTCGGCTCGACGCCGTCGGGCAGGTTGTGCGCAAGGAACGTTGCGAACGCGATCTCGCCCATCGACACCGACGAGCCGGGTGAGCCCTTCACCGTGAAGGAACCGGCCTCGAACTCGAGGTCGTCGGCGTTGGCCTCCAGCAGGTGCGCTGCGATCGGCTTGGCCTTCGCGATCACCTTGTCCGCGGCGTTGACGATTGCGATGCCGCCGACCGCGAGCGAGCGTGAGCCGTAGGTGTCCAGCCCCTTCGGCGAGGACTGAGTGTCGCCGTGAATGACCTCGATGTCCTCGAACGGGATGCCCAGCCGATCGGCGACGATCTGACTGAACGCCGTCTCATGACCTTGGCCGTGCGCGCTGGCCCCAGTGACGACCTCGACCTTGCCGGTGGCCAGCATCCGGATGGACGCGTTCTCCCAGCCGCCCGCGCCGTAGGCCAGCGAGCCGAGCACTCGGGAGGGGGCAAGCCCGCACATCTCGGTGAACGTCGCGATGCCGAGACCCAGCTGCACCGGGTCCTTGCGTTCGCGGCGCTCGGCCTGCTCCTTGCGCAGCTCGTCCCAGCCGATCAGCTCGAGAGCTCTGGCCGTTGCCGCCTCGTAGTTACCGCTGTCGTAGGTGAGTCCGCAGACCGTGGTGAACGGGAACTCCTCGTGCTTGATCCAGTTCTTCTGCCGAAGCTCCATCGGATCCATGTCCGGCTCGGCGGCGAGCTCGTCGATGATCCGTTCGATCGCGAACGTCGCCTCCGGCCGGCCGGCGCCGCGGTAGGCGTCGGTCGCGGTCTTCGTGGTGAAGACGCCCTCGCAGACGAAACGGTAGGCCGGGAATTTGTAGATCGAGTTGTACATGAACGCGCCCAGGATCGGCACACCCGGGCCGACGAGGCGCAGATAAGCGCCCATATCGGCGAACAGGTGCACGTCCAGCCCGGTCACCGTGCCGTCCTTCTTGGCGGTGATCGTGACGTCCTGGATCTGGTCGCGGCCGTGGTGCGCGGACATCAGCGATTCCGAGCGGGACTCGGTGTACTTCGCCGGCTTGCCGAGCTTGCGGGCGACCAGCGTGGTGATGACCTCCTCCGGCGTCACCGGGATCTTGCCGCCGAAACCGCCGCCGACATCCGGTGCGACGACGCGCACCTTGTGCTCCGGGATGCCGAGGGTGAGTCCGAGCATGGTGCGCAGAATGTGCGGCACCTGGGTAGACGAGTGCACCACGACCCCGTCGCCGTTCGGCTGCACCACCGTGGAGCGAGGCTCCATGAACGCCGGGATGAGGCGCTGCTGGATGAACCGCCGCTTCACGGTCACTTCGGCCGCTGACAGGGCGCCGTCGATCGGCTCGCCGGTGCCGGCCGCTCCGGACTCGAAGGCCCAGGTGTAGGACTTGTTCGACGTGGTGTTCGGGTGCACCAGCGGGGAGCCCTCGACGAGGGCTGCCTCCATGTCCAGCACGGCGGGGAGCTGCTCGTACTCGACCTCGATGCCTTCCAGCGCGTCCTGCGCCTCGACCTTGGTGCGCGCCGCGATCACGGCAACCGCTTCGCCCACGTGGTTGACCTGGGTGACTGCGAGGCTCGGTGCTCCCGGGTTGACCATGTCCGGGGTGACCGGCCAGGCGCATGGCAGGTTGCCCTGCGTCTCGGCGAAGTCCTGACCGGTGTAGACAGCGACCACCCCGGGCCGGCCCTTCGCCTCGGTGGTGTCGATGGAGGTGATGGTGGCGTGTGCCATCGGGCTGCGCAGGATGGCCAGATGCAGCATGCCCGGCAGCGTCATGTTGTCGGTCCACGTTGTGCGACCGGTGATGAGGTGCTGGTCTTCCTTGCGGCGGCGGGCCTTTCCGATCTCCAGCTCCGCCGGCCGGTCCTCGACGGCAGTCATGAGTGGCTCGCTTTCGCTGCGGCCTGGACAGCCTTCACGATGTTCTGGTAGCCGGTACACCGGCAGAGGTTGCCCTCGATGCCTTCCCGGATCTCCTGCTCGGTGGGGTCGGCGTTCTCCTTGAGCAGGTCGCGGGTCGCCATGATCATCCCCGGCGTGCAGTAGCCGCACTGCAGCGCGTGGTTCTCATGGAACGCCTGCTGCATCGGCGCCAGCGTGCCGTCTGCATCCGCGATCCCCTCGATGGTGGTGACGGTGCTGCCGTCGGCCTGGACGGCCAGCACGGAGCAGCTCTTGACCGCCATGCCGTCGAGCTCGACGGTGCATGCGCCACAGTTGCTGGTGTCGCAGCCGACGACCGTGCCCACCTTGCCGAGCTGTTCGCGCAGGTAGTGCACCAGCAGGGTGCGTGGCTCCACGTCGTCCGCGTAGCTCACCCCGTCCACCTGCATGCTGATCTTCACCATCGAGTCTCCTAGCGCCGCCGTGTGGCCTGAGTCATATTGGCCGGTCTGATGCAAGACAACCGCGTCGCCGGGCACTGCGCAAGACAAGACTCCCGGGCGTCTCCTCAGCTCGGCAAAGACGGTCCGTTCGGCCAGTACTCGGGCTGCGGCGGTCAGCCCGGCGGCGGCTCGACGGCGCTGAGATCCCACCTATTTGCCGGGAAGTCGAACACCCAGTTGGCTTGGCTGAGCGTGGGGTATCCGAGGATGAGGTCCATCCGTGGCATACCGGCGGTCTGCGGCAGATCGACGACGGCGACCAGGTGCGCGGCGAACATGACCTCACCGATGGTGGCGCCGGTCATGAGGTAGGTCGGGGTCTCGGCCCGGGCACCCGTGGCGTCGGTCCCGGTCGAGGAGCCCAACACCGTGAAGAAGTCGTGGTGGTCGGCGAAGAACGCGGCGTCGACGAGCGTGATGCCGGCGCCGCTGTCCCAGCACGCCCGGGCCGAAACCTGCTGCCATTGCACCTCGACGAACGCGTGTCCGCGCGGGCTGCGGCTGAGCAACCGGCCATCCGGAAGTGAGCCGGAGGGTGTCAGCAGCAACTCGTCGGCCTCGAAGTCGAAGGCGCAGCAGATGGTGCCCAGCACGTCCATGCCCAGCAAGTTCTGCGCGTCGATGTGAGTCGGGTCGGCGCGGCTGACTTCGAGGTCGGCGGCGGTAACCGTGCCGACCGATACATCTGGCAGCGTCACCAAGTCGTCGGTGCTCGCTGCGAACACGCCTGCCGACCGATCCTCGCCGTGGCTGGGTAGTTCGGCAGTGAAGTCGTCGAACTCGATCTGGGTCCGCGGGGCGCCGGTGTCGAGCATGAACCGGTAGGGGTGGCCGGCAACCGTGCCGTCCACGAGCACCATCGCGCACCCGGGGTCGTCCGGGTCGGGTTCCACGATCAGCGGCACCCGACTCGCCGACGAGTTCATCCGCACGCCGCCGAGAATGGCACAGCTGGGGGCATTGCGTGACGAGAATCGGCCGCTCAACGCAGAGTGTCGGCTCTCAAGCGACCACAACCGCGATCCAGCGGCCGAAAATCGTCGCACCGATGGGTCAGGTGGGGACTCGGTCGGCGGGGTGATGGATGGGGCCGTCGGCGCTCTGCAATCTGGTACCGCTGCCGCCCCAGCGCAGGCCGATGATCTCCGCGGCCACCGAGACGGCCGTTTCCTCCGGGGTACGGGCGCCCAGGTCGAGGCCGATCGGGGCGGCCAGCCGCGAGATCTCCGCCTCCGTCATGCCCAGCTCGCGCAGCCGGTCGGCGCGGTCCTCGTTGGTGCGTCGCGAGCCCATCGCCCCGATGTAGGCGACCGGCAGCCGCAACGCGATCTCCAGGAGCGGCACGTCGAACTTCGGGTCGTGGGTGAGCACGCACAGCACGGTGCGCTCATCCACCTCAGTGTTCGCCAGATACCGGTGCGGCCACTCGACGACGACCTCGTCGGCATCGGGGAAGCGCTTATTGGTGGCGAAGGTTGACCGCGCGTCGCAGACGGTGACCCGATAGCCGAGGAACGACCCCATCCGGGCCACTGCGGCTGCGAAGTCGATGGCACCGAACACGATCATCCGCGGCTTCGGCGCGTAGGAGGCGATGAAGACGCCGATCTTGTCGAGGCGACGCTCACCGTCCGGGCCGTAGCGCAGGGTCGTGGTGGTGCCCTGCCGCAGCAGCCCCAGCGCATCGTCGCGGACCGCGTCGTCCAGCCGCTGTGAACCGAGCGAGCCGGTGGTGGCGTCCGCGCGGACGATGAGCCGCCTGCCGCGCCGGGCCTCGTCCACGCCGTCGACGAGGGTGGCTACCGCGACCGGATTGCCTTCCCGTACGTCCGCCGCTACTTCGCCGAGCTCCGGGAACCTCTCGCGGCTGATCTTCTCGACGAAGACGTCGATGATGCCGCCGCACGTCAGCCCGACCGCGAAGGCGTCGTCGTCGCTCACCCCGTAACGCTGCAGCACTGCCGGAGCGCTGGTACGCACTTCGCTGGCCAGCTCGAATACAGCGCCCTCGACGCAGCCGCCGGAGACACTGCCCACGGCCGTGTCGTCCGGACCGACCAGCATGGCCGCCCCGGGCTGCCGCGGCGATGACTTCCAGGTCGCGACGACGGTGCCCATGCCGACTTCCTCGCCGGCTTCCCACCATCGCAGCAGATCATCGAGGACGTCGCGCACGGCACCATCATGCGCGTCCGGGGTGCCTTGCCGCCACGGGCGGCAGAAGCGGCGATGCGGTGAACCGACAGCCGATCAGGCGCGAGCGAGCTTCGCGGCCAGTTGCTCGAACGAGTCGAAGGTGTGCCCGGCGACCAGGTCCGCGATGTGCGGCAATGCGGCCTGCATGCCGCCGGTCAGCGGGGCGAAGCCGTCCTTGCCCTTGTGCGGGTTCACCCAGATGACTGCGTGTGCGAGCCGAGCCAGCCGGGCGGCCTGCGCACCGAGGGTGCCGGGGTCGCCGCGCTCCCAACCGTCCGAACACAGCACGACGACCGCGCCGCGGGCGACACCGCGCTGCCCCCACCGATCCAGGAACGCCTTCAGCGAATCACCGAGACGGGTGCCGCCGCTCCAGTCCGGAATGGCGCCGCCGGCCGCCTTCAAGGCGGCGTCCGGGTCCCGGCGGCGCAGCTCGCGGGTGACCCTGGTGAGCCGGGTGCCCAGCGTGAACACCTCGGTGCTGGCGGGAGCCACCCGCACCGCGGCGTGGGCGAGGCGGAGCAGGGAATCTGCGTACGGCTCCATCGAACCGCTCACGTCGATGAGGAAGACCAGCCGGCGCGGCTTGGTGCGCCGCCGCCGGTAGGACAGCCGGCTCGGCTCGCCCGCCTGGCTGAGCATTCGGCGGACCGTGTGGTGCAGATCGATGCTGCCGCGGTTGGCCGGCGCATGCCTGCGGATGCGTCGCCGCCCGACCCGGGGTGCCAGCAGGATGAACAGCCGGCGCAGCTCGTCACGCTCGGCGGGCGACAGGGTCGAGACGTCCCGATGGCGCAGCACCTCCGTGCTGCTGGCCTGCACCGCGTGCGCCGGTGAATCGTCCGGCTCCTCGACGCCGACCTTGGCGGCGTCGATCTCATAGGGTCGCGTCTCGTACTTGAGTTCCTGCTGGGTGTTCGCCGGCCGCTGCAGCGGGACGCCGCCGAAGTACGCGGCGAACGCGGCGTCGTAGCGGTCCAGGTCCTCCGGGTCTGCGCACAACGTCAGCCGTCCCGCCCAGTAGACCTGGCTCGGGTCGAGCACGTCGAGATGGCTCAGCCCGCTGATCATGGCCTGAACCCGGTCCGGTGACGCCGGGACGCCGGCATGGCGCAGGGTGCGGGCGAAGCCGAGGACGACCTCGACCACGTCCCCGCTCGGGGCGGCGACCGGCGCGCCCATCAGCCGACGAGTTCGGCCAGGACGGTGTCGCGGATCCGGTCGGCGTCCTCCTGGTACTTCAGTACCGCGCCCAGTGTGGCCGCCGCGCGATCGCGGTCCAGCGACTGCGCGCCGAGCAGATGTAGCGCCTGCGCCCAGTCCAGCGACTCGGAGACGCCGGGCGGTTTGAGCAGGTCCGCGGTGCGCAGCTTCTGCGCGGCGCCGGCCACGTCGCGGGCGAGTTGCCCGGTGATCTCCGGCAGCCGGCCGCGGATGATCGCCACCTCACGGTCGAAGGTCGGGTGCCCGATCCAGTGGTAGAGGCAACGCCGCTTCAGCGCGTCGTGCACCTCACGGGTCCGGTTCGAGGTGAGCACCACCAGCGGCGGGGTTGCCGCAGTGATGGTGCCCAGCTCCGGGATGGTCACCGCGCTGTCGGCGAGCACCTCGAGCAGGAACGCCTCGAACTCGTCGTCTGCCCGGTCCACCTCGTCCACCAACAGCACGCATGGCGACTGCTCGATCGCCTGCAGGATGGGCCGGGCGATCAGGAACCGCCGGTCATAAAGGGAGTGCTCGAGCTGGTCGGCATCCGTCACGCCGACGGTCTCAGCGGCCCGCAGGTGCAGCACTTGCCGCGGGAAGTCCCAGTCGTAGAGAGCCTGCGAGGCGTCGATGCCCTCGTAGCACTGCAGCCGGACCATCGGGATGTCCAGCGCGGCGGCCAGAGCGAGCGCAAGGCTGGTCTTGCCCACCCCGGCATCGCCCTCGAGAAACAACGGCCGGCCCATGCGCAGGGCGAGGTAGGCGGCAGTGGCGATGCCCTCGTCAGGCAGGTACCCGGTGCTGCGCAGTGACGCTGCCAGCTGCTGCGGGTCCGTGATGGACTCCATCCCTCCAGCATGGCTTACTCGGCCGGACCGCGCACCCGAACCCGTTCGCACGACGCGGGCGGCATTCGGGCTCGGCCGCTACCCTCGACTGTGTGAGTGCATCCGTCGCTGCCGCCCGTGCGCTGACCGATGCCTATGGCCGGGTGGCCACTGATCTGCGGGTGTCGCTGACCGACAGGTGCAACCTGCGCTGTTCTTACTGCATGCCTCCGGAGGGTCTCGACTGGCTGCCCACCGAGCAGGTTCTCACCGACGACGAGCTGATTCGGGTCATCACCATCGGCGTCACGATGCTGGGCATCCGCGAGTTGCGCTTCACCGGCGGTGAGCCGCTGGTCAGGGCCGGGCTCACCAAGATCGTCGAGGCGAGCAGCGCGCTGGCGCCCAGACCGGACATCTCGCTCACCACCAACGCGATCGGGCTCGCCCGGAAGGCCGCGGGGCTCAAGGCTGCTGGTCTGGACCGGGTGAACGTCTCACTCGACACCCTCGACCCACAGCGATTCGCCGCGATCACCCACCGCGATCGGCACGCCGACGTGGTGGCCGGGCTGGCGGCCGCCGCGGCTGCGGGGCTCGGTCCGGTCAAGCTGAATGCGGTACTGATGCAGGGCGTCAACGACGACGAGGCCACTGCACTGCTGAGATTCTGTGTCGAGCACGGTTACCAATTGCGGTTCATCGAGCAGATGCCGCTGGACGCCGGGCACCTGTGGACCCGCGCTGCGATGGTTACCGCCGAGGACATCCTGGCGTCGCTGCGGGTGGACTACACCCTGACCCCGGTAGCAGAGGAGCGCGGCTCCGCGCCGGCCGAGCTCTGGCTGGTCGACGGTGGGCCGGCGACGGTCGGAGTCATCGGTTCGGTCACCCGCCCCTTCTGCGGCGCGTGCGACCGCACCCGGCTCACCGCGGATGGGCAGATCCGTAACTGCCTCTTCGCCCGCGAGGAGTCCGACCTGCGCGCGCTGCTGCGCGGCGGCGCGTCGGATGAGGAGATCGCCGAACGCTGGATTGCGGCAATGCGCGCGAAGCTGCCCGGCCACGGCATCAACGATCCGGGTTTCCTGCAGCCGGCCCGCCCGATGTCCGCGATCGGCGGCTGACCGGTGCCGGTGCTGGTGCGGTATTTCGCCGGTGCTCGTGCGGCGGCCGGCGTTGCCGAGGAGAAGGTCGACGCGTCCCAGGTAGACGAGCTGGTCGCTGCGCTGGGGCAACGGCACGGTCCCCGGCTGGCCGCCGTCCTCGACGCCTCCTCGTTGCTGCTGGACGGGCTCGCCGTGCGGGATCGCACCATCGCAGTACCCGACGGTGCCACCGTCGAGGTGCTACCGCCCTTCGCCGGCGGCTAACCCCACCGATCGTGGAAGAGGCGAAGGGTGTGGGGCGGGGGGGGGTTGAAGGAGGGGGGGGGTGATAGGT
>JBPCMU010000040.1:0-19665 GCA_051001975.1 Jatrophihabitans sp. | reverse complement strand
CCATCAACGAGTCCGGCCCGGCGAAACCGCCGACGGCATAACGCACGCCGGCCTGCTCCATCAGCCGCCATAGCTGGGTCCCGGCCATTCCGGGCGGCAACATCTCCGCGATCTTGATCATGAAGTGCCGCGCTCGTTCGCCGCGGCCCGCCAGGTGAGGAAGTCCTCCTCGATGTGCGGGGCCCAATCCGGCACGTCGATGTCCGCGCTCCCATACGTCCCTTCGCTGAGGCGTTGCTTGCCGAAGACGTCACGCTGGGCGATGTCGCCGCTGGCCTCTGCCACGCGTGCGGCGAGGTGGGGTGGGATGAAGATGACGCCGCTCGGCGTGCCGAGCACGACGTCTCCGGGCAGTACTGTGGCCATCCCGATGCGCACCGGCAGGTTGATCCCGGCCAGCGTCACGTCCTCGATGGCTGTGGGATGCGCACCCCGGCAGAAGAAGTTCACGCCGCGCAGTTCAGCCAGACCGTGCAGGTCGCGGACACCGCCGTCGATCACCGCGCCCACGCCGGTGCGCGCGGCGATGGCTGTGCCCAGGTTGTCGCCGATCACCGTGCCGTCCTGCACCTTGCCGAAGATGTCGGTGACCATGACGTCGGACTGCTGCAGGGTGTCGATGATCCAGGAGTTCTGCCGGTCGGCCGCGTGATTTCCCTCCCGGGCGCCGGCGGCCACTACACTGGCGTCGTAGTCCGGGCGGTGCGGCAGGAACTGTGACGTCACTGCGCGCCCGACCAGCACCGTGCCGAGGTGGGTCTGCACCCAGTCGCCGGCGAACTGCCGGTGGTAACCCGCTTCGCGCAGCACCCCCCACGCCTGCTCGATCGTTGCTCCCCGCAGCGTGGCGAGGACGTCGTCGGGGACGCGCGGCCGGCCGTCGTCGAATCTGTCGCCGGTCCACGTGCTGGTCAGTTCGGTGAGCTCGGCCGGTGACGGCGCGATGTGCATGAAGTCCTCTCGGTCGGTGGTTATGCCTTTCAGTTGGTGGCCATGCGTTTGGCGTGCGCGGCCAGCAACTGAGCGGTGCTGTTGCTCGGGTTGTCCGCGTCGTTGCGCCAGACGATCCGGTACCCGTCGTAGTCCGGGTAATAGGAGCCGTCGTCGATCCGCGAGGTGAGGATCCAGAACTGGTCACTCGCGGCCAATCCGCCCTTCTCGACCGTCGCGGTCCAGGCCAAGTAGCCGGCGTCGCGAGCCGCCGCGTCCGCGATGCCCTTTGTCGCATCGATTTGCAGGCCGTACTCCTCGAGTACGACCGGCTTGCCCAGTTTCTTGCCGTCGGCGATGTGGTCGGTGATCCACTTCGTGCCCCAGCCCACCGGGTCCGCCGCGGAAACGTCACCCCAGCCTTGCGGGTAGAGGTGGAACGTGCCGTAGTCGACGGTGCGGACCTTGAGGAACTGCTTCCACCGGTCGCCCTCGTAGTTCGAGTACGGGTAGTCGCTGTTGCTGGCGTCGCCGTAGAAGCCCTCGTCACCGACCGAGACGAGTTGCCGGGGAGCCCACTGCTTGATCCAGGCACTCATCTCCGTCACCCAGCCGAGCACCGCGGCACCGGTTTTGTCGCTGCGGTTGCGCGGCTCATTGGCCAACTCGAAGGTCATGACCGTCGGGTCATCGCAGTACCGAAGGCCCGTGTAGCGGTTCAGCCGCTGGATGACGTGCCGGGCGTATGCCTTGTAGCACTTGCGAATTGCCTTGTCTGTGTAGAACTTGTCGTGATTGGCACCGTCGCCGTAGGAGTCGTCGGGCAGACCGAGGAACCACTGAACGTACTGCTGCATACCGCCGTAGTCGGGCCAGTTGTTCACCAGCGGCAGCACCAGGCGGATGCCGAGCTGACCCGCCTTCCACACGGCGTAGTCCAGGCTGTCGAAGGCCGCTTCGTCGTACTCGTACGGGTTGGGCTGCAGCGGCTTAGGCTGCGTGGAGCCGTCGGCGAACGCCCAGGCGCGGACCACTGTGAGTGCCATCGCGGCGGCGTCATCGAGAACCGAGTCGATCATGTAGTGCGACTGCTGGTGCAGGTAGTAGCAGTTCGTTCCGCCGAAGCGGAACGCCTTGCCGGCGGCGCTGAACTGACCGTGTCGCACTGCGACGAACGGTTGACGGCTGCCCTTTCCGGCGGCGAGCAGCGGCGTCGCACCGGAGGCCGGCGCTGCGGCAACCAGGCCGGCTGCAGCCACTACAGCGGCACCGCCGAGAACCGACCGCCGGCTGACGGCGCGGCTAGGTCGAGGGTCGGGCTGATGGGCTCCGGTCATGGCGTACCTCGCACGGTCGGGGGCGACGGTGGCCGCATCGCAGCCCCGGCGAAGGGGCTGCGATGTGGCCGAGGGGACACCCGAGATCGGACCACTTAAGCCTTTAAGTGTCAAGGCTTGGTTTCACTGCAGCACGCGACGCGTCGGTGAGCCCTGGACTCGATAGGCTCAGTGCTTGCCTCCGGCGGGAGACGCCTATGCAGCCTCGAGCCCAATCGAGCGTCCCGGCATGACCGAGCGGCGCGTCATGCACTCATCAGGCAGGGGCGGGTCGCCACTACTCGGCCGCGACCGCGAGTTGGCGGGGCTCGAAGCGCTGCTGCGCGCCCGCTGATGGCCGCGCGGACCTTGGGCGGTGATCTGGACGCGGCCGAGGCCACTGCGACGACATCAACGCAATCCTGCCCGTCACCGGCCACCCATTGCGGCAGTACGGACGGATCGGCGTCGCTGCCTGCCAGGGGCAGGTGATCGGCTTCGCCGAGCGCGCCCGCCGGGAGCTGAAGGCGACGGGCGAGATCCTGCGCGTGCGCACGCCGGACGCGGTGCATCAGCTCACCGATCAGGAGCTCAACGTGGCCGGGTCCGCGCGCGACGGGCTCACCAACCGCGACATCGGGCCGCAACTGTTCATCAGCGCGCGCACCGCCGAGTACCACCTGCACAAGGTGTTCGCGAAGCTCGTAATCAGCTCGCGTGCCGAGCTCAAGACCGCGCTGGCCGACTAAGAGCTTGACCGAGAAACTCATCTCACGTCTCCTCAGTAATGCTGCGGATGGTCACGCACTCATCGTCGCGTCGACGGCCGGACCGCCGCATCCGTGCGGGTCCCCAGTCGGTGCCCCGGGGCACAGCGGCCGGGACCGACCGCCGTTCCAACCGACAAATCGAGGCTCCGGTCCAACCCTTCGGAACTCTCGCAGGCCCGACCCTGGTATAACCATCGCGCGTCCAACAACAGTCGGGCGCTCGACATCAAGGAGCGCTCATGTACATCGGCGTCGGAACAGTCGTGGTCATCCTTCTCATCGTGCTGGTCGTTATGCTGATGCGCCGCCGCTAGGTGTCGTGACCTGACACGTTGTTGTCAGGCGGCGAGCCTGGAGTTGGGTGGGCACGAACGAGGCGTTCACGCGCGCTGTCCTCGATCGATTGCTTCACGCCCATCCCAGGGCTCGCCGCCAAAGCGGTCCAACGGATTTGGCTGACGATCTGGACCTGGCGTTGCGCGACGTGGCTTCTCACACGAAGCCGAGGTAACCGACCAGCCCGGCCGCGGCCACCACGATCATCGGGTTGATCTTGCTCCGCATGAAGATCAGCGTGCACACCGCCGTCAGGGAGTACGCCCGCCAGTCGTGGTCGGCGGCGCGGCTCATCACCAGCGACGACGCCAGGATCAGACCGACCGTCAGCGGGGCGATTCCTTTCTCCACCGCGATCCGCCACTTGGACTGCTCGGCCTTCTGCCAGAAGAGCGTGACGGCGTAGACCAGTGACGCAGCGGGGATCACCATGGCGGCGGTGGCGATCACGCCGCCGAGGATGCCGCCCATCACCCCGCCGACCGGAAGGGCTGCGGCGTAGCCGACCATCCCGACGATCAGGATGCTGGGTCCCGGGGCGGTCTGGGAGATGGAGAACAGACTGGCGAACTGAGTGTTGGTCAGCCAATGGTGTTGCTGCACCGAGCGCAGGTGCATCTCGGGCAGCACCGCGTTGCCGCCGCCGATCGAAATCAGCACAACGACCCGAACATTGCCACGAGCTGCAGGTAAATATTCACGCGCTCTGCTGCGCCGACTTCCTGGGCCAGGTCCAGATCAGTGCGAGCGGCGCGACGACGCCTAGCACGCCGAACAGTGGCCAGCGCAGGATGCCGTTCAGCACGAGAGAGAGGGCGAACAAGCCCACCGGGATCACGCCGGTCAGACACTTCTGGCCCGTCTTGATGACCATCGTCAAGGTCAGCGCAACGGCCGCCGCCGACGCACCGTGCAGTACGCCCTTGACTGCGGCCACCTCCTTGAACTGGAAGTAGAGCCACGCCAGGAACAGCACGCCGGCCAGCGGTGCGAGACACAGCCCGACGACCGACGCGACCGCCCCGGGCATGCCCGCATCTTGGTGCCGGTGAACGCCGCCATGTTGACCTGATTGGCGCCGGGCAGGATCCGGCACATCGTCATAGCGGACAGGAACTCGGTCTCGCCCATCCACTGCTTCTCGACGACGAGGACCTCCCGCGACTACGCGGAGAGGCCGCCGCCGAACGACGCCAACGCCACGTGGTTGAACGTCCACGCCAGGTCGAACAGCGACACCCTCTCATTACTCATGGCGCCGTTCGGGGTCGTGCGGAAAGCCATCCTCGAAGTGCTCGGACGGGTCGAGCGGATCCGGCGGCGAGTAGGGGCGCGACAGCTTCCAGTCCTCGGCGAATACGGATCCGAGCCGCCCGACGACGCCCGCGTCGGTGATCGTGATGTTGAGTTCGCGGCGCAGATCGAACGCGCTGCGGTCGATGTTCATCGACCCGACCAGGGCCCGCTCGCCGTCGACGATCAGCAGCTTGGCGTGCCCCCTGAGGTTTTTCTGCTTGTGCACCTTGACGCCGAATCTGCGCAAGGTGCGCAGCGAGGCGAAGGTGTCGAGCACGTCCCACCACCGTCGATGAACTGCGCCATGTGCAGCCGCGAGTTGGAATTGCTCCACGAGAGGCCGCCGCGGTAGGACGGAACCCAGTCGCGATGGTCCGATCAGGTGATCGCGGTAACTAGCACGTGACGACGAGATAGAAGTACGAATCGACCGCCGTCCCGTTGTAGTCGGTCGCCCCGACATACACGGCGGTCGCGTCGCCGCTGCGGGGCTCGACCTCCATCGAATATCCAAAGAAATATGACGTCGCGACGTACCCGCAGGCGGAAACGTCACGGTCGAAGTTGACCTGGTAGCTACCGGTGCCGAGGTGCGTCAGCGATACGGTCCGCGAACCGTGCACATACGAGCCGTTCGACGCGACCTCGACCCACATCGGGGCGATGAAGTATCCGGTGAGCTGAACGACGACCTGAATGGGGTGACCGGCCACCTTGACGGTGAAGTCATAGGTCGAGTTGCTGACCGGGATCGTCCCTGAGGCGGACAGGGTAAGTGACTGGACGAAATTCAGGAACGACGGTGTCGGCTCGGGCTTCGCGTATCCGTACACCTTGAGGTAACCGGATCCCGCTGCCCCGACGGCGATGATGCTGCCCGTAACCGCCGTCGCAGAGCGAGGGATGCCGCAGGACGCGCCGCCCTGGGCGGAGAAACTGCCGTTGCCGAGGGCATGGAAGCTGCGGGTTGCGTTGGCGGCGATGGCACCGCCATGCAGACGCGTATCGACGATCCGGCACGGCGCAATCGGCGTGTACTTCGATTCGGTGGACGTATCGGCAAATGCGAGGGGTGCCGCGACGCGCGGCTGGGCGTTGGCCGGCTGCGGATGAGCGGGGTGAGGCGACGTCGTGGTGGCCGCGGCGGTGCCCGCGATGAGGACCAGGGCGCCGGACACGACGGCGGCTTTGAACCAGTTGTTCATCCGACTCTCCTAGCGGCTGGTGCAGCATGATCACGGCACGACTGGCTCGATGTTGGCACCGACGGAATCGCATGTATATAGCTGATGCGCAGGTGTGCCCGTCGGGGATCGACTACCTAACAGGACAACCGCATGGCCCACACCGTCTGCCTCGCCACCGGCCGCGACGTCGTACTACCGCCGTGTTCGTGCTCAGTGCTGGAATTCTCACGCTGGTCTGCGGCCGCGCGCGTCTCGACGGTGGCCTACGCACCGCTCGCCTGGAGCGTCTGCGATCAGGTACTGCTGCTGATCTCGATGACCGCACTGGGCGTGATGATCGTTTGCAGGGCCGGCGCGTACCAGGCGACGACATCGGGTATCGGTGCGTCGGCGATGGGTTCGAGCCGGGCAACGTAGCGCAAGGTGGCAACACCGATGATCTGTGACATCACCAGCGAGGCACGCAGCGGCGCCTCGGCACCGCCTATCGACTCGGTGATGGCTGGGAGGATGACACTGCGGGCGATGTTCAGCGCGGGCGCGCTGCGGTCGGCGGAGGCGAGCGAGGTACGGATCAGGCCGGCGAAGACATCGCAGTGCTCGTCCCAGGTGGTGAGGAAGACGGTCAGGAGCCGCTCACCCATCCCGTCAGGTCCGGCGGCAAGCGCCCGCCCAATGAGCTCGAGCGGGTTGATGGGTAGCTGCATGGTGGCCACCAGAAGGCCAGCCTTGTTGGTGAAGTAGTGGCGGATCAGACCAGCGTCCACGCCCGCGGTGGCAGCGATCTCGCGTACTGATGCGCCGTCGAATCCACTTTCGGCGAAGGATCTCCGCGCTGCCGCGAGGATCAACTGCCGGGTGTCGGTTGCGGCCTGGCCACGTGGCCGGCCGGGGCTGCGGCCGGTCATGCAGTGCGGCGGCGCAGGGTCAACGAGGCGAGTCCGATCGCGGCCATGAAGCAGCCCAACAGGACGGCCCCGTCGCGCCACATGTCGCCGTTCAGTCCGGCGTGAGTGCGCGCTGCGGTGAAGGCGTCGGTCGCGTAGCTCAACGGCAGCACGTTCGAGATCCATTGCAGCACAAGCGCCATGTGGTCGCGTGGATTGAGCAGTCCGCACAACAACAGTTGCGGAAGCACGATCACCGGCATGAATTGCACCGCCTGGAACTCGGTGACCGCAAACGCCGACATCAGCAGCCCGAGAGCAGCGCCCAGCAGCGCGTCCAGGACGGCGAACAGAATGACCACCCAGATGCTTTCGACCTGCATCCCCAACGGTCCGAGCGCCACCGCCGACGTCACGATCGCCTGCACCAACGCGGCGAGGCCGAAGGCGATCGCATAGCCCCCGATGAGCTCGCCTCGCCGAAGCGGTGTGGTGAGCAGTCGCTCCAAGGTGCCAGAAGTACGTTCGCGGACCATCGTGACCGAGGTGACGAGGAACATGATCGTGAACGGAAAGATCCCCAACATCTGAGGGCCGATCCGGTCGAACAGCGCGGTGTTGGTGTCGTAGACGTACTTGAACAGGACTAGCAGCAGCGGCGGCACCGCAACCATCAGCACGACGCTTCGGGGATCGTGGCCGAGTTGCTGGAGCACGCGACGAGCAGTCGCGACGACGCGCCTCACGCCGCTGTTCCCTCGGCCAGGGTCAGGAACGCCTGCTCCAGGTCTTCCTGACCGGCCCTGGCCCGCAGACCGTCCGGTGTGTCCTCGGCGACGAGCCGGCCGCCGCGCATCAGCAGCACTTGTTGGCAGCGGGCTGCCTCATCCATCACATGGCTGGACACCAACAACGTCCGGCCCGAAGTGGCCAATTCGGCGAACAGCTGCCACAGGTCGCGCCGCAGCACCGGATCGAGCCCAACCGTGGGTTCATCCAGCAGGAACACCTCAGGGTCAGCCAGCAGTGCTGCGGCCAGCGACACCCGGGCGCGTTCACCGCCCGACAAATGGCCAGTGAGCGCGCCCACTTTGTCAGCCAGCCCGACGTGACTGAGAGCATCGGTGATCGCCGAAGACCCGACGCCCGCGAGGTCGGCGAAGTAGCGGAGGTTCTGCCCGACGCTCAGGTCCGGGTACACCGAACTGGCTTGGGTGACATAGCCGATCCGAGATCGCAGCGCCGCAGATCCCGCGGGCAGGCCCAGCACCCGCACGCCGCCGGACTTGACGACCTGGTTGCCGACGATGCTGCGGATCAGCGTCGTCTTGCCACAACCCGACGGCCCGATCAATCCAGTGACCGACGATCCAGACACGGTCACCGACAAATGGTCGATGACCGTGTTGCCACCACGGATCACCAGCACGTCCTGAACCTCGATCACAGATAAATTCTTCACCTGTAGAATATTGCACAGATCGACTGCGACGGCTATCCGTCGACGGTGTGCGGCAGTTCAGGAATCGTCGCCGAGGGCATGCCGCACTTTGTGTAGCAGGGTGTTCAGGGTGGCGCTCTCCGCGGCGGTCAGGCCGAACGCCTCGGGGCGGTTGAGTGCTTCCACGCGTGGCACGGCGCGGTGCAGGGCTGCTCGGCCGGCGGTGGTGAGGGTGACGGCGGTGGGTTTGCCGGCCGGCCCGGCGGCCCGGGTGACCAGCCCGCGAGTCTGGATGGTGATGAGCAACTCGCCCATGGCCTGGGGGGTCATGAAAACCCTACGGGCGAGGGCTGCCTGGCTGGTCCCGGGATGGCGGGCGAGCTGCATGAGCACGCCGAAATGGGTCGGGGTCAGATCGACGTCGGCGAAGGTCGCGTAGAAGCGCCGGGCCATGACTTGATAGGTGCGGACCAGCGTCCATCTGGTGATGTCCTCGGGCTGAAACTTGGCTGTCGCGCGTCCGGGTAGGTCGACCTGGTCTTCGGGCACACCGTCCATGAAGGCCACTTTAAGGTCCCTGGCCGCGTGCTCACGGTCCCGCCTCGCGTTCGGAACAGCGGTCGTCGACCACCTCTGGGGCGACACGACGAGGAGCGTAAGGTTCCTGATGGTTAGGTGCACGGCGCCTGGCAGTCGCAACAATCTGAAGGGCGCATCGAATGACCGCGTTGGCACGGTTCGTAATCGCCCGTCGGCGGTGGGTGCTGCTTGCCTGGCTGGTGCTCGCCATCGCCGGCGGGTTCGCCGTGCCGAGGGCAACAGCGGCGCTGACCTACGACTTCGGGCTGCCCGGTCAGCCTGGTTACGAAACCAATCTCGGCCACCACGACACCCTCAGCGGTGAGCTGCGAACCGCGCGCCCCACGCCGCAGCAGCACAATGCCGGTCTGGGCCTCGATCGAGCGCATCCGAGCGGACCCGGCTTGCTGACTCACCCCACCTCTGCCGAGGCACCGTTCAGACTGCCGGCCTTCGCCACGGCCGGCAGAACCTCGATCGCTGCGAGCTCCGGTACGTGCCCGCTCAAGCGCATGCGGGCATGGTAGCGGAGCTACAACTCTGCGTTGTAGGTCGCCAATGTTGAGTCGCCTAGGCTGGACGCGCCAGTCATCCAGCGAGTTCGAAACAGGCGATCGGTGTAGGTGATGCCCGAGTCGTACTCGTCGATAAGAACAGTCGGCCTCGTCGACCCGCCCCGAAACAACAGGACCCGATCACCACACCGGAACCGTGCACAGCATTTGTCGGTTCATTAGTTGCCGGACGGCAGTGAGAACGGAAGGCGGCTCACTCAGACCTCGGGTCGCGTGAGCCAGGCTGCCAGTGACGCACGAGCACGCGGGTCCTGTTTCAACCAGAACACCGAAACCTCGGCGGCGGCAGCGGCCTCCGAGCGAGTGCTGAAGCGAGAGCCCCCGAAGCCACCAATGGCCGTCCATCGCCCGCCGTCTTCGGGCTCTGACCGAAAGTGCTCGAATCCGCCTGCGGGATCCCGGAAGATGTCCACGCACAGCGAGCCGTCGGACGAGGAGACGCTTGTCAGCACGATCCACCCTCGATGATTGATGCGACCCGGCACGGCCCGAGAGTACGACCGAACGCGGGGATCGTTGGTGAGATCGGCGGACTTCTGTAGCCCACTGGTGTCGGGGAAGCGCAGCCGTTCGTCGTTCCAGTCGAACCACATCTCGCTGCTCTGTGGGGATCCATCGAGCCGCACTGTGCCAGGCGGGCGAAAGGCGACCGGCGCGCGGGTCAGGGAATGATGTGGGAGGCGCGGAGGCCTGCGAATCGGCGTTCGAACATGGCGGTGGTGTCGACGTACTGATGGAACCCGAATCGCCGCGCCTTCGAGGTGTCGGCGAACATGTCGTAGTCCCAGGAGAAAACGAAGTCTCCGAAGGCCCAGGATGACACCTCCTCGTAGGACGTCTGCAGGGCGTACTTGTCCCGCATCGCGTCCCAGAGTGGTTCTTTGTCGGCCATCGTGTCCGTCAGCGACATGGGCAGCGGTGGTGCGGTCTCGAGGTCGAACATTTCCGCGATCTTGGGCCACAGTTCGCTCCAGCGGAACAGGTCGCCGTTGGCGATGTTGAAGGCCTGGTTCGCTGCCGCGGGATCGGTAGCAGCCCACACGGTGGCAGCGGCGAGCAGGCCGGCGTCGGTCATTTCGAGCAGGCTGCCGTAGGCGCCTGGCGCGCCGGGGAACCGGAGCGGCACCCCCAGCTCACGACTGATTGAGGCGTACACGGCGATGACCATGGCCAGGTTCATCGGGTTGCCGAGTGCGTCGCCGGCTACCACCGAGGGTCGGATGGCCGACCACGTCCATCCGTGCTCGGCGTGGCTGCGCTCGAGCAGTTGCTGCTGGTCGACGTTGAACTCCGGGGGTAGGTGGGGCGGGTCGTCCTCGCGTGCCGGGGTTTTGAATGGGCCGAGGTGGGCGCCGTAGACCTTGTAGCCCTGCATCAGGCTGACGTGTTCCAGTGCGGGTGCGGCAGCGACCACGTCGAGGACGTTGGCCAGCATCGCCACGTTCGGCCCGACCAGCTCGGACCAGGTAGGGCGGTCTTGGTACGCGGCGTAGAAGACGTGCGTGGCTGTGGAGAGTTCGGCCGAAACCGCACGCGTGGCGTCCCGGTCGGTCAGATCCACCGCTACGTGACGCATGGCCGGCGCGTCCGTCCCGCCGCGTCGCGACACCCCGATCACCTGCCAGCCACCCGCCTCCTGCAGATGATCGATGAGGTTGCTGCCGACGACCCCGTGCGCTCCGACGACTACCGCTGTGCGTTCACTCATGCTCGTATCCCATCGCTATATCGTGGTTTGCCGATTGATGACGCTAGCACGTGCATCGGGAAACAGCGATTAAGCGATACGATGGACCGATGAGTAGGAAGGCAGGCCCTGCCGTCGACGCCACGGACCTAGCCGAGATTTTCGGAGCGCTCTCCAATCCGGCCCGTCTGGCGATTCTGGGCTGGCTGCGTGAGCCCGCCTCGTTCCCGCCGCAGGACTACTCCGCCGAAGAAGTCGGCGTCTGCCTCAAACACATCCAGGCCCGGGCCGGTGTGTCCCAGTCCACCGCGTCTCAGTACATGGCGGTCTTGCAACGCGCTGGACTCGTCACGAGCACCAAGATCGGGCAGTGGACCCATTACAAGCGAAACAACCAACGCCTTCACGATGTCAGCGCATATCTCAGTACTGATCTGTGAGGCCGCACAGGGCGATCATCAAACACCTTGGTCGTGCCGGCTACCGTCGGAACTGGGACGGTTCGCGCACCCTCGCGTCCTGATGACGAATGTGTTCAGCCTCGTACGTGCAGCCCGAAACCCGTGCGGCCTGCGGGTTCCAGGCCTTCCTTCAGGTGTAGCGAGGGGATCTCGTAGTCACCGAAGTTCTGTCGTCGGAAAGCGATTGGCTCGGTCGAGTCGAGAGTGAGCAGGCGTTGTCCCCAGGCTTTGGCGACGTCGGAGTAGGCCTGTTCGGTCATCCGGTCGGTGCCGTAGAGCACGAACGGCGGCAATACATCGATGCCCGGGTAGTACAAGATTCCGTGGTGAATCGGGAACAGCAGATCATCGATAGGGCCGTTGATCCCGCGAGCAACGTAGTGCGACTCCGGGCCGCCGGCGGTGACTGACAGCAGGCCTTTCTGCCTGCGAGGGTGCCTTCGCCGAAGCGCTCGCCGTACTTCGTATCGCTGTGCTCGCCGACGCCGTAGGCGAAGCGGTAGGTGAAAACCCGATCGACCCAGCCCTTGAGGATCGCCGGCATCCCATACCACCACAGCGGGAACTGGAAGATGATGGTGTCGGCCCACAGCAGCTTCTGCTGCTCGGCGCGAACGTCAGGGGTGAGCGTCCCGGCGTCGAAGGCCCGGCCCGAATCGAGTGCGACCTTCAGCCGGCTCGGGGCGCCGGGGCCGTAGTCGGCTGCGTCGACGATCGCCTTCCAGTTCATCGCATACAGATCACTGACCTGCACTTCGTGCCCCGCGGTCCTGAGCGTGGACACCGCAAGGTCCTTCAGTGAGTTGTTGAGCGACTTCGGCTCGGGATGGGCATAGACGATCAGCGTCTTCATGGGATCTCCTTCGGATCGGGTGCCTTCGATCCTGCGCGATTCGGCGCTCGGCATTCAGGGGCACCAGTTCCGTCGGACGGGACTTCCTGGTAATGGCAGGCCCACCCTTACCGGCACTCCTGGAGGCCATACTTGGGACTGTGGACGATCTTGCGGACTTCCTGTCGACGCGGCGCTCGCGGGTCGATCCGGGCTCAGTCGGAATTCCCGTCGACAGCCGCCGCCGCGTCGAAGGGCTACGTCGCGAAGAGATCGCGCACCTGTCCGGGGTCAGTGTCGACTACTACGTCCGCTTGGAGCAGGGCCGCGCGACCCAGCCCTCCGAACAGGTCCTCGACGCGCTTGCCCGCGTCCTCGAGCTGGACGAGACCGAACGTGGACACCTCTACCGGCTCGCCCGGCGGCGGCGGCGGCGCGCGAAGGCGCCGGGCGCGCGGGTCCGGCCCGAGGTACTGCGAGTTCTTGACCTGATCGCTGATGCACCGGCGCTGATCATGGATCACCGCCTCAACGTGCTCGCCGGCAACCGTCTTGCCGGCCTGCTGTTCGGCCGGCCGATGCCGGGATTGAACACCGCCCGCCACATCTTCCTAGAAGAGGCGGAACGGGGCCTCTACGCGGACTGGGAGAACTGCACCCTCGACGTGGTCGGACATCTGCGCCTGGCCGCCGGGAAATATCCCGACGACCCCCGCCTGGCCTCGCTCATTGGCGAGCTCGCGATGGGCAGTGATCGGTTCCGGCGTCTCTGGGCCCGCGCGGACGTGAGCGCCCGCAGACCCGGACGCAAGGCCTACCGGCACCCGCTGGTCGGGCTGCTGGAACTGCACCAGGAGAATTTCGCGCTACCTGGCGAATCGGGCATGGAAATGCTGGTGCTATCCGCGGATCCCGGCACGGCTGCCGAAGACGGACTGCGTCTGCTCGCCGCCCTAGGTGCGGCAAGCGAGGACGCACACCTAGCAGCGTCTGGCTCTTGATGTTTGTTCGGATTGACCAGCGCAGATGCGCTCGAGGTGGCGCCCATTCTTCGATTCATTAGGCGGTGGTAGGCAGCCGCTATGGGGTCGTGATCCCGGTGGTGATGCTCGACTACGAGCAGCAGTCGTACGTCCAGTCCGCCTGAGGCTGCGTTGACGTCCTGCTTGTATTCGTTTGGGGGCGTAGCAACAGCGGGCGTCGTCGATCGTCTCCGGTGAGGGCCCGCGGCACCGCCAGTGTCGAACTCGAGGATGACAAGCCGCTCGTCTGGGGCGAATGAGCCGTGAGGCCGCTTCCAAGGTCATCGAGCTTGTCTTGATCGCGGCCGTGCAGGACGAGGCGGGCTCCCTCGGCTGCGAGGTGTGCGGCCGGTGCGCGGCGGAGGCCGTCGGTGGCGCGGTGATCAAGATGGTCGGTGCGTCGCTCATGGGGTTGGTCATTTTCCGGACCGGGTGAAGCCACGAGCAGGCTGATCAGCTCGTTGACCAAGGTGTCATCGAGGGGTTCGCGGGTGGCGAGCATGCGGTACCAGATGACGCCGAAGACAATGTCGAGCATCGTCTCAGTGCGCAGCTGGTGGGACAGTTGCCCGCAGTCGATCGCCCGCTGGAACACTCCGCCCAACGCCGCCCGCCGCACGGCGAGGAACGAGTCGTGGAACCGTTTCCCGAACTCGACGTCGGTCTGGGCCTGAGCCATCAACGCACACAGCAACTCGGCCACGCCCGACCGGTGCGAGAGGGCGAACGAGTCCTCCAGGAACGCGCGGAGCTCCACCGTGAGGTCGCCCTGGTCGGCGATCGACACGTGCGTTTCAGCCTTGGTGCTGAGCGCTTCGAGCAGGACGTCGGCCGTTGAAGGCCACCAACGGAAGATCGTCTGCCGCCCGCAGCCGGCTCGAGCGGCAATGGTGCGCGTGCTGAGCTCTGCGTAGCCGACTTCGCTGAACAGCTCCCATGCCGCGGAGACGATGGCAGTTCGACTGTCCTCGCTTCGCTTGCGACCTGGGCGCGCTCCTGCTGGCGGCTTGTTACCGCTCCTCGCTTCCACAGATCCCATGCTAGCGTAAAACGAGACCACTGGTACCGATTCAAACTGAAGGAGCTCCATGACTACCCGAACCGCTCTGATCATCGGCGGCACATCCGGCGTCGGACTCGCCGCGGCCCGTCAATTGCACGCTCGAGGCATCACCGTTCACGTGGCCGGCCGAAGCCAAGAGCGCCTCGCCGCGCTAGCCGACACCGATCCCGACCTGCTCGTCCATCAGGTCGACGCCACCGAGGGTGACGCCGTTCGCACCCTCGCCGCTTCAGTCGCGCTGATCGACCACCTGATCATCACGCTCAGTGGATCGGGCGGCACCGGACTGCTTGCCGACCTCGACCTTGCCGACCTGCGCACTGCCTTCGACGAGAAGTTCTGGGCCCACGTCACGGCCATCCAGGCGGCCGCGCCCCACCTCGCCGCCGATGGATCGATCACCGTGGTGGGTGCGGTCACCGCTCGCACCGGGATGCCGGGCACCGCCGGCATCGCCGCCGTCAACGGCGCGGTGGAGGCGCTCGTCAAACCATTGGCGGCGGAACTCGCACCCATCCGCGTCAACGGCGTCAGCCCAGGCTTCATCGACACGCCCTGGTGGAGCGGCATGCCCGACGACGCCCGCGAACAGTTCTTCCAGGACGCCGCTCGAGCGCTGCCAGTCGGAACGATCGCTGACGCCGACCAGGTGGCCGAGGTCGTCGTCCTCGCGGCCACAAACCGCAACACCACCGGCACCATCATCGAAACCGACGGCGGCGCCCAACTCGTGTCCATAAGCTGATGTCCGATCGAAACCGAAATCCCCGTCGCGGATCCGAATGACACAGCGGACGGCCGTCCCGCCCAGGTGCGCCTTGCGGGACGATCCATGATCGACAGCGCCTGCGGGGTCAGTCGACGTTTTTCACGGCGTCGCGGGCGGTTCGGCGATCGGACGGCGTTCAGTCACGGAGCCGGAAGCTCGACCGTCCCGGCGTACAGATCACGCAACAGGGCCGCTTCGGCGGCGTGGTGGATCAGCTCGTCGGCGATGTGTAGGACGAATGAACGACGCGGGCCTTGCCCGTAAGGCCCGGCAGGCGGCCCTACCTGGACTGAGAGGCCGACATCGGGATTGGTGAGAAGCGCACGCCATCTGCCAAACGCTTCGGTTAGGACGGCGAGCGCGCCCGCCGAAGTCGAGGATTGGCCGGTTCCTACGACGCTGGGCGGCTCGATCCCGAGCCAAGTCCAGTTCCGTGTTTCGGTCAGGAAGTCAGCGATATGCGCCAATCGCCAGCGCAGACTGATTCGCTCGTCCGAAGTTGGGCACCACGACCCCAGGCAGAGTCGACGATTTTGGCTACCCCGAACGGTTCGTCCAAGAGCAGGTCGGGCACGCCCACGCCTCGACCACTGCGATCTATATCTCGGTCAGCAACGACTTCAAACAGAAGAGGGGCTGCTGCACCGATAGGTGACATCTGATCTGTGGTGCTGTGAGGTGCCGTGGAAGGATGTTCATCGTGCCCAAGCCCTATCCGAGAGAGTTCGCGACGACGTGGTCGCGGTTGCCCGACGCCGCGAGGGCGGTGTCGCGCTCGCCCAGATCGCGAAGGATTTCGGGATCAGCGAGTCCTGTCTGAATCTGTGGCTCAAGGCTGCCGACGTCGAGGCTGGCGTGAAGCCCGGCAGTACCGACCTCGAGCGAGCAGAGTTGCGCAAGGACCTGGAATTCGGTTACCGACTGCTGGTCGATGAGGCCCGCGAGGCCGGCGGGCGGGCGACGCCCGACAGGACGGCGTGGCGGATCTGCTCGGCCAACGGCTGGTGGAGCGTGTTCGGCATGCCCAAGGCTTATGCCAAGGCCCGCCGGGCCGGCGCCCCTGCGCACTCCGATCTGGTCGCCCGCGACTTCACCGCCGACGAGCCGAACCAGCTCTGGCTGACCGATATAACCGAGCACTGGACCGTGAGGGCAAGCTCTACCTCTGCGCGATCAAGGACGTGTGGTCCAACCGGATCGTCGGCTACTCCATCGACTCGCGGATGAAGTCCCGCCTGGCCGTTGCCGCGCTGGACAACGCCGTTGCCCACCGCGCCACCGACGGTCAGGTGGCAGCCGGTCGTGTGGTTCACAGCGACCGAAGATCGCAATTTCGATCAAGAAAGATGCAACGCGCGCTGACCCGCCATGACATGGTCGGATCGATGGGCCGGGTCGGCTCTGCAGCCGACAACGCCGCCATGGAGAGCTTCTTCTCGCTGCTGCAACGCAACGTCCTCGACCGCCGCAGATGGGGCCGCCGTTCGCCACGCACCGCGACACTTGAGCGGATCGCTGGCCCACTTTCGTGGATCTACATCAGGACTCCCAGCAGCAGCACGGTGTCATACGTTGCATTGCCAATGCGGGCTGGTAAATCACCAATGGGTCGGGTGCGACGGCGACCACCTAGTGCCGCTCACGGGCGAGGCGGATCGACTGCGTTCCTGACCGGCGCCTACGTCCAGCACTCGACCCGTTCGTCCAGCAATGTGCGTCGACAGCAATCGAGCGATTATTTCCTGCCTGGCCCGTTGCGTACGTTGGTTTCAGCCCCGAGCCACTCACACCGAGCCAAGTGAAACGTGCTTTGGTCAGGTATGAGATTTTGGCTGTCGTCCATCGCGCCGGTCTTTCTATCAGGCCACAGACTCCCGCTAGGCCGGCTTGACCGACCGAACCGGAGGCATCAAGGTCTGAGGCCGATGTTGGCGTCGTCGCAACTCGCAGTCGGGCTCTGCGTGTTCGGGTGAGCGGCGAAGTTGACCTGACTGGTCGCCGCGATCCGTCGCGCGGCCCTCCGGTCTGGACGGGCAGCCCGCGTTGGGGGCGTGGAGCCGGGCCGTGTCAACGGCAGATTGGTACGCCAACGCCACGCCAGCGCCTGACCGGAGGACATAAGCCGGGTTACGACTGACGCGGTGCGTCGGGACCTCTCGTACTACTGCTGGCAGGTCGTAAGGCAGCGTGGTCTCGGCCGGCCGCGGCACCGGCCGCGACCTGGGGGATGAGCAGAGCGATCATGAACGCGAGGGGGAGGGCCCAGCTACTGGTGTGCTGATAGAGGGCGCCTACGACAATCGGCCCAGGGATGGAGATCAGGTAGCCAACGCTCTGGGTGAATGCGGAGAGCCGGGCGACTGTGACGTCGGGGCCGGAGCGCAGGCCGATCATGGTCAGGGCAAGGGGAAACGTCGATTGTGAGACCCCGAGCAGGATCGCCCACAGCCACGGCGTCGCGGCGGGTGCGAGCCAGAGGCCGAGGTAGCCAGGCAGGGCGACGGCGGTCAGGACGGCTGCGAGCGCGCTCTGGTGCCGCATCCGCGTTGCGATGGTGGGCATCACGAAGGCGAGTGGAATGCCGACCGTCGGTGTGAGCGCAAGGAGCAGGCCCGCTCTCTCGGGCGAGACGCCGGCATCGCGCAGAATCTGTGACATCCAACCGAGCGTGACGTACGCGCCGGTGGCCTGGAGGCCGAAGAACACGCTCAGTGCCCACACCATTCGGTTGTTGCGGAGCGGACTCCGCACAGGTGCGAACGCCGCGGCCGGGGCGCCGGGGTCGGGAGCGCGTCTCGCTCGGAGGAGAAGTCCGGCACCCGCGGCCGCCACGGCCGGGATGGCCCACACCCCCAACCCGAGCCGCCAGCTTCCGCCGAGCCGGTCGGTGAGCGGCACGGCAACAGCCGCCGCCCCTGCCGCGCCGACGGTCAGCGCCATCGAGTACAGCCCGGTCATGATCCCGATTCGGTGGGGGAAGTAACGCTTCACAGCCACCGGCAGGACGACGTTTCCGATACCGATACCGGCGAGGGCAGTCGCGCTGCACAACACAAAGATTGCGCTGTCGCCCGCCGTGGCCCGTAACACCAACCCACCAGCGACCATCGCCATCGCCACAACCAGTACCGCTGCGGGACTGGCCCGACGCAGCAGTGCCGGCGTCAGCATCCCAAACACCGCAAAGCACGCGGGCGGCACCGACAGGAGCAACCCAGCGACAGTTCCGTTCATCGCGAGGCCCTCTTGAACCTGATCGAGCAGCGGACCAACGCTGGCCATCGCGGGGCGCAGGTTGAACGCAGCCAGCACCAGCGCACCGGCCGCGACCACTGTCATCGATGACAGACGCGTCCTCCGAGGCGCCCTCGTCGGCGGCGCTGGAGCGGCGGCGTCATACGTGTCGCTCGATCTCACACCCATGTTCCTATAATAGAATGATGGGATGACCTTGCCGCAACTCCCCCGACGGCCATCGCTTGCCGACGACGTGCTCGACCAGCTACGTCACCAGATCACGTCGGGCGTCTGGCCGGTCGGTTCACGCATCCCCACCGAGACTGAGCTGGTCACACAGCTCGGCATTGCCCGCAATACGATCCGTGAAGCAATCCGAGCGCTCGCACACACCGGCCTACTCGAGATCCGGCAAGGTTCGGGCACCTACGTCACCGCCACCAGCGAACTGGTCAGCGTCATGCATCGACGCTTCGCTGCGACCAAGCCGACCCACATCAACGAGTTCCGGGCGTTGCTCGAGTCCAGCGCGGCCGCCCTCGCTGCATCCCGGCGAACCAAGACCGACCTGCGCCGCCTCGACGCGGCGCTCGCCCGTCGCGAACGCGCCTGGGACTCAACAGATGCCGGTGCGTTCGCCGAGGCAGACGCCGACTTCCATCTCGCCGTCGTCGCCGCGGCCCACAACGACGTGCTCACCGCCGTCTACGCGGATCTGCGTGACGTCATCCGCGGACTCATCGAGGCCGATCTGGGCAAGCGAACCGCGACCCGAGAGCACGTCGACCACGCGCGACTCGTCACTGCGATTCGCGACCAGAACACCGACACCGCTCGGGCCGAAGCCGACGCGCACCCGCACAGCTGGAGCTAGCGGTCTCGGCGCGCGAAGCCTACGGCGTCCGGGGGATCGTGTTCTACACGTAAATGTTTGGTCGCCAGCATGAACAGGCAGAGACTGGAGGTGCGCACTTGCACGGGCGTTGGTCTGGTTCCCTGGGCAGGTCAACCCTCGCTCGCGCCACCACAACCCTCTCACCCAGGGCGCTGCAACGACTGATAGCGTCTGGGCGGCCGAGTGTTGCACGATCGCTCGCTTTAGCGGTTGAAGGAGTCGGCGTAGCTGTCGATGAATGTGCGGTGGCTCCGCTGGAGGATGTCCCGCCCGTCGTTGAACTTCGGTGGCGGTCAGCGTGATCGTCAGGCGGCGATCACGGGTTCATCATGACGTGTGGTGCCGACCGTTTGCGCGGCGACGTGTGCATCGAGCGCGATGC
>JBPCMU010000039.1:0-34868 GCA_051001975.1 Jatrophihabitans sp. | reverse complement strand
TCATCATCGCGAGAGATCAGACCTGCACCTTCACCTCCTGCACCCGACCCGCAGTCGCCTGCGACCTGGACCACCGGGTATCAGCCAAAGACGGCGGAACAACCTGCCCGGGGAACCTGCACCCGCTGTGCCGGCGGCACCACCGCTGCAAACACCAAACCGACTGGCTCCCCGAACGACAACCCGACGGATCCACGATCTGGACCAGTCCCACCGGACACGAGTTCCGCACGAAACCCGACCCGTTACCGACCACGGTCAGGACCGAGTCGGACCAGCCGAAACGGGAAGCACCGTCCGCCGGAGCTGACCCAGATCCACCGCCGTTCTGACCGTCCTCGACACAGCTACGAGTCGGTCGACCGCCGGACAGATGGGCAGCTAGGTCGCGCCTCCGTTGCGGTACAACGCCCGCAGCGCGCGGAGGTGCGCGGTCGACTCCAGGACGTCTGTGCTGTCGACAACCTGATCGACGCTGCCGAGGAGTCCCAGCTGGTGTAGTTCCTCGTCGGTGACGGTCGCGAACAGTGCGTCGGCGAACCGGTCCGCCATCAGTACCTGAGCGGGGCGGCTGTGGTAGTTGCGCGTCGCTGTGTCCAGCGGTGCCGTCAGCCCGGTCGCGTTGTGCCGGGCTGCCAGCGCGCGATATCCGGCACAGAGAGCGTGCTCCCGGTCGGGAAGATCGCGCGCGTGCAGGGCATCGGCGAGGTTGCCGGAAAGGCCGTCGGGGTCAGCGATCGCGGCGAAGGCGGTGCCCAGCCACTTCTGGTACGGCGCGTACCGACGGTCCAGCAGCAGCGCCAGGCGCATCATGTCCCGGACGAGGCGAGCCGCGACGACAGCCGAGCCAAATCTCGTCGCCGACCTCCGCAGCGCGCCACGCGAACGCTTCTTCCTGCGCGATCCGATGCCATTGGCAGGCCAGCAGCCAGCGCCAGACCTGGTCCGGGTACCAGGCCAATGCCTCCCGCACCCGTACCAGGCTGCCGTCCCCGGCTTCGTACACCGGTCCGGCGACCACTCCCAGGAGCCGCTGTTGGGGTGTGCTCAGCCAGTCGATCGTGGACATCCCGCTGGTCGCGTCCAACCCGAGCTGATCGACCAAGAAGTCCGGCAGCGTTGTGACCGTGACGTGGTGACTTACCGGCACCGCGTCCCAGCCGAATCGCACCGGCCAGCCGAGGATCTGCTCAGGCAACTCCGACTCCAGCAGCGCATCCACTTCTGAGCTGTCCCCGCCGCCTGTCAGCAGCAGGTGCAGGCGAGGACCCCAGCCGTGATCGGTGGAACGCTCGGTGTCATAGCCGAGGACGTCCGATCCGAACCCGAGCAGCCCGGCGGCATGCGGCCGGTCGGACAGCAGCGGGCGGACAGCGTCGAGGTAGAACGTGCGGGACAACTCACGCGCAGAGACGAAGGCGGGGGGCGACACCGATCCATCGTCGCACCGGCAGAGCGCAGGTGGCATCAGGTGAGTCGTCGCACGGCCCATAGCGGCAACACCCGCAGCGCTGCTGCTACCGGCCGCCACGGCCAGGCCGGTACGTACGCCCTCGCCGGTTCCCGCTCGATGGCCGCGACCAGGGCGCGGCAGCCCTTCTCGGTGTCGACGATGAACGGGGTGCGCTTGGAGCGCTCGTTCATCTCGGAGCGGATGTAGCCGGGGAAGATCGTGGAGACGGTGATGGCGGAGCCGGCCACGTCGGCGCGGATGCCTTCGGCCAATGACGCAAGGCCGGCCTTGGTGGCCGCGTACGTGGTGGCGTTGCCCCGCATGCCGCGCATCGCCGTCACCGAGGAGATGACGACGAGATGACCCCGCCCGGAGGCGCGGAAGATGTCCATCGCTGCCTCGCACTGGGCAAGGCCGGCGACGAAGTTCGTCTCAGCGGTCTGCCGATTCGCATCGAAGCGGCCGGAGCCGATCGGCTGGCCCTTGCCGATCCCGGCGTTGACGATGACGCGGTCCAGCCCGCCGAACTCGCCGTCGAAGGCGTGGAACACCTCGGATACGCTGTCGTACTCGGTGACGTCCAGCGGTCGGGTCAGTACCCGCACGTCTGGATAGGCGCTGGCCAGCTGGTGCTGCAACGCCTCCAACCGCACGCCACGGCGTGCGCACAACGCCAAGTCGTGGCCGCGTCTCGCGAACTCGCGGGCCATGCCGGCACCGAGTCCGGAACTCGCCCCGGTGATCAGGATCGTCTTGCGCATGATTCGATTGTCAACCACGCCGAATCCTGGCTAGGACGACACCGGCGCTTGCGCCGGGTCATCGAGTGGATCGGCGCCGGCCGGAACCGGTGATGGTGCCCGCCGCCGTCTGCTGTGTACCCAGATCCATTGCGTCGTCGCCACGAGTGCGACCAGCGCGGCCGACACGATGCCGTCGGCCCACCAATGATTCGCCGTCGCAGTCACGACGTAGACAGTCATTACCGGGTGCAGCAGGAAGAGCCAGCGCCACGGCGAGGTGCTGATGAGAACGATGGCGGCGCCGATGAGCACGGCCCACCCGACGTGCACGCTGGGCATTGCCGAGAGCTGATCTGCGCTGACCGCGCCGAGTGTGTAGACAGATTGCCCGAACCTCTGCGCGACGTCGACGTAGCCGAACTCCGGGAGCAGCCGTGGCGGAGCGACCGGGATGAACTGGATCAGCAACGACAGCGCGGTGAAGATGGCGACGGTCGTGCGCACCGCCTTGTAGCGGTCGCGGTGCCGGATGAACAGCCAGAGCAGGAACACGAACAACGCGGTGAAGTGCATCGTCGCGTAGTAGAGGTTGGCCGACTCGGCGAGGAGCCGGTGATGCAGCAGCCCGTCCTGCAGCGTCTTCTCCGAGGGCAGGTGCCACGTCCGCTCGGTGCGATGGATCCACCGGCCGCGCTGGAACGCACCCGACGTGCGGTTCTCTGCGAGAGTCGCCGCCAGCATCCACAGCGAGTAGAGCACCGCGATGATCCCGGCTTCGTGCCCGAACGGTGCCAGCGCGCGCACCCGGCGGGACGTCGGCGACTCGCCACGCACCCGGGCAGCCGCCGCGGCCACGCCGATGAGCACCACCGCGAGCACGGCCGATTGCTGCCAGTCCAGCTGCAGATTCGGCACTGCGTAACGATCCCATATGCGAGTCGGTAGCGTCGGCAGGATGATCCGGGTCGCGGTGCTCGACGACTACGCAGACGCAGCCCGGCCGAGCGCCGACTGGACTCGGCTCGACGGCGTCGCCGAGGTGACGTTCTTCCCGGACCACGTCGCCGACGAGGATGAGCTGGCAGACCGGCTCGCTCCTTTCGACGTGGTGGCGCTGATGCGCGAGCGCACCGCGTTCCCCGCGTCTCTGCTGTCCCGGCTGCCGGCGCTTCGGCTGTTGATCACGACCGGTATGGGCAACGCCGCGGTCGACGTCGCTTCCGCCGCACAGCAGAACATTCTGGTCTGCGGCACGCGTGGCGCTGGCGGGCCGGCCGCGCCGGAGTTCACCTGGGGGCTGATCCTCGCCGTCACTCGCGGCATCCGCGACGGCGCCGATTCGGTGCGAGCCGGTGGCTGGTCGGTACGGCCGGGTCCGCAGTTACGCGGCACCACCCTCGGTCTGCTCGGACTCGGCCGGATCGGCGGCACCCTGGCCGGGTACGCGCAGGCGTTCGGCATGGACGTCGTGGCGTGGAGTGAGAACCTGACCGACGAGCGGGCCGCCGAGGTCGGGGCGGTCCGTGTCGACAGGGCAGAGCTGTTCCGGCGCGCCAGTGTCGTAGTGGTGTGCACCCGGCTCAGCGATCGGACCCGCGGGCTGGTCGGCGCGGAGGAATTGGCGCTGCTCGGCGCCGACGGTTACCTCGTCAACACCTCACGCGGGCCGATCGTCGACGAGACCGCGCTGGTCTCCGCGCTGCGTAACGAGACGATCGCCGGGGCAGCGTTGGACGTGTTCGAGGTCGAGCCGTTGCCCGACGACCACCCGTTGCGCACGCTGCCGAACGCGCTGGTCACCCCGCACCTCGGCTACGTCAGCCGCGAGGCGTTCACGGTCATGTACACCGACGTGATCGATGGCGTGCTTGTCTGGGCGGCCGGCACACCGCAGAACCTAGTGACCGCCTGAGCCGACGATCCCGTCCGGGCCGAACCGGATGCCGGCCAACTGCGTGGAATGCGCCACCAGTCGCCCGGTGCTGTCCCACACCCGGCAGAACTCGTCGACCCGCCCGGACGCGATCGAGCCGACCTCCTGCAGAACCCGCAGCGGGCCGGGAGCCGGCAGCGCACGGACGTACACGGTGAGTTCGATCGTGGGCACCCAGCCCGCCGAGCCGAGGCCGAACGTGGCCGGCGGGAACGCGTCGACGGCGTAGAGCAGAGCAGTCGGGTCGAAATCCTCGCCGGGCAGGGTGAGCCAGCCGTGCAGCTGATGATTGCCGTCCGGCGCGGTGGCGAAGCCGATGTCCTTTGGGTCGATGCGCAGATCGATCTGGCTCATGATCGCCACCGCGATGCCACCCGGCCCGACCGGGGGCAGCCGGATCGACTGTTCCGGCGCGAGCACCTCGGCCAAGGGCACCGCGGACCATTCCGGCGCAGGATCGGAGCTGAGCCGGCCCAAGGTGAGCAGCGCCTCGACGCAGAGTGAGTCGGCCTGGCGTAGCTGGACGCGAGCCTGACTGGCGTTCCGCCCGGCGCGGAGTACCTCGACGCTGACCCGACCCGGCCCGGGCTCCGGCGCTGCCAGGTAGACGGCACTGGCGGTCAGCACGTGCGGATGCTCCGGATGTGCCGTCACCGCAGCCCGGCCCATGGTGGCGAGCAGATAGCCGCCGTTGGGCTTCCCGCCGATCGTCCACTCCGGGTCGATGTGCACCGCGTAGCTGTCCCCGTCGGGCCGGACCGCGCTGGCCTCGGAGAAGGCGGTCGGTTCGGTCATCGCCCGGACGGGCCGCTGTCGGCGAGGTGGCGCTGGAAGAACTGCTCGATCTGCGACCAACCGTCGGTGGCCGCCCCGACCTGATACTTCGCGCCGTCGGGCGAGAAGAAGCCGTGCCCGGCGCCGTCGTACCGATGGAACTCGACGTCCTTACCGAGCTCCCGCAGGCGCTGCTCGAGGGTGTTCACCTCATCCGGTCCCGGGTTCCGGTCGTCGTTGCCGAATAGGCCCAGCAAGGGGCAGGAGAGGCTCGCCAGCTCGTCGGTCAACGGCGTCGCCTTCAACGCGTATTCCGCCGGCGGTGGGTTCACGACGAATGCGCCGTAGCAGTCGACGGCCGCGTCCGGGTCGAGCTGGGTGGCCGCGAGCAGCGACTGGCGACCGCCGGAGCAGTACCCGATCACGCCGACCTTGCCGTTGTTGCTGTCCAGTTGACGCAGGTGATCGGCAGCGGTGCCGACGTCGCTGACGAGTTGTTCGTCGGTGATGCCACCGGCTTCGCGGACCAGCGCCGACGCGGCGGTGGGGTCCAGGTCCGGCGCCTGCCGCGAGTAGAGGTTCGGGCAGATCGCGTCGTAGCCCAGCACCGCGAAGCGTCGCACGATTTCCTTCGTCGAGCCGTCGTATCCGGGCAGGTGGTGGATGACGACTACACCGCCTCGGCTCTTCGGACCGACCGGCCGGGCGAGATAGCTCTCGATCGCCGCGCCGTCCGCGCCCTGCAGTGTCGTCGTGGCAGCAGCCAGATCATCGCTCACGCCCTCATCAAACACCGCCGCCGTGGACGTACTGTCGGCGGTATGACCAGTCGTCCCGGTCCGTCGATACGGGCCCGCGTGCACGTCGTCACGGACTGCGAATCGGTGGTCCGCCGCGACGACGTGGCGACCGAAGAGCCGCTGGAGATCCGGCTCGCCGCGGGACACCATCGGCAGACGGTCGCCGTGACGATGCGCACACCCGGGCACGACTTCGAACTCGCTGCCGGGTACCTCGCCGGCGAAGGCGTGCTGTACAGCGCCGCCGACCTGACGCAGGTCGACTACTGCACCGACATCGACCTGCCTGCCGACCAACAGTTCAACGTTGTCACGGTGTCGCTGCGGGCCGCTGAACTGCCCGAGATCGCGCACCTCGACCGGCACGGCTTCACCTCCAGTGCCTGCGGCGTCTGCGGGAAGGCCAGCCTCGACGCGCTGGCGATCCGTGCCGAGCCGATCGTGTCGGCGGCCGAACTGGACGTGGAGACGCTGTACGCGTTGCCCGAGCGGCTGCGCGCCGCGCAGGCCGTCTTCGGAAACACCGGCGGGATGCAGGCCGCCGGTCTCTTCACCGGCGACGGCGTTGCGCTGGTGGTGCGCGAGGACGTGGGCCGGCACAACGCCGTCGACAAGGTGATCGGTCACCGGCTGCTGCACGGCATGAGTGCTGACCCGGCCGTCCTGGTGGTAAGCGGGCGGACGTCATACGAGATCGTGCAAAAGGCAGTCGCTGCAGGCGTGGCGGTGGTGGCCGGCGTGTCTGCTCCGTCCAGTCTGGCGATCGCCGTCGCCGAGCAGTTCGGCGTGACCCTGGCCGGGTTCCTGCGCGGGCGCCGAGTGAACGTCTACGCGCATCCGGACCGGATCAAGGTCGGCTCGTGAGCGGTGCGGGCTACGACGCGATCGTGCTTGCCGGGGGACAGTCACAGCGGATGGGCGGCGACGCCAAGACGGCGCTCGAGGTCGGCGGCATTGCGATCCTCGCCCGGGTGACTGCGGCGCTGCGCCGGGCCCGGCGGGTGGTCCTGGTGGGCGACTCGGTGCCCGGTGCCCGAGCCGACGTCATCACCCATGAGGAGCCGCCCGGAGGCGGCCCGGTTGCCGCTCTCGCTGCCGGCCTACGACACGTGCACGCACCGATCATCCTGACGCTCGCCGGCGACCTGCCGTTCCTGACTGAGGCCGCCGTCGAAACGCTGGTCGGGCAGCTGCGCGACGACGTGCAACGGGCGGTAGCGGTCGACGGCGTTGGCCGCGAGCAGTTGTTGTGCGCGGCCTGGACGGCTCCCGCGCTGCGAGCGGCACTGGAGGCGCTGGGCTCACCAATCGGAGCGGCGATGCGCGGACTGGTCACCCCGTCGATACGCACAGCGAAGGTGAACCTTCCGGGCGAGCCGCCACCGTGGTGGGACTGCGACGACCCCGTCCAGTTGGCGTTGGCCCGGACGGCAGCAGGAGGGCAGGGCGATGCCTGAACAGGATCAGAGTGGTGCGCCCGGAACAACGGAGCAGTGGTGGGCGACGGTGGCCGCCGAGCTTGACCTCGGCGAGATCGCGGCCGCGGACCGGATCGACGTCGTGCTCGATCTCGCGCGGGGCGTGGCGCATGCAGTGGCCCGCCCGTCCGCACCCCTGACCGCGTTCCTGATCGGTGCCGCGGTCGGCCGCGGCATCCCGATGGATGAAGCCGTGCGGCGTGTCCAATCGCTGCTGGCGCGGTGGTGACGGCTCTGCTGATCAGTCGATGTGCACCGCTCCGTGGTTGGTCTGGAAGTGCGCGGTGATCACACCGGTCTGCCCCTCGTATTCCGCCGGATCGAGCCACTGCACGGTGACGTTGTCCAGCGGATCGTCGACCGGGGTGCCGAGGTAGCCGGAGATGACACCCGGGTCGCCGGAGATCTCCAGGCCGCCCAGTGAGACCCCGTCGCCGCCGTTGCTGGGGTGATGTGCCCGGTCGCTCTCCCACTGCACGAAGAACGGCAACTGCGGGTCGTCGACGAGGTTCAATACGCCGAGTTGCTTCCAGTGGAGGTCGAATCCGTCCGGTCGGACCCGGTGCCCGGGTACGGCGCTACGGCCCAGCCGCTGCTCGAGGGGGCCGATGTCATCGACGGCCACCACCCAGCCGAGCCAGCCGCCGCCGAGTTCCGCGCGGGCCCGCACGGCCTGTCCGAACGGCGCGGTCTCCGCGGCCGGGTGATCGAGCGCCTCGACGGCCTCGACGTAGCAACCGTTGGCCAGCGGCAGCACGAAGTTGCGGGTGCCGAACCTCGGATGGATGCCACCGTCGGTGAATCCGGCACCGAGGTGTGAGCCGAGTCGTTGCATGCAAGACGTGAGTCCTTCAGGTCCGGCGGCGTACGCGAGATGATCCAGTCGCATGTCCGCCATCGTGTCCCACGGGGATTCTTCAGCTGCGGGCGGGGTCCTGCGACAGCTCGTCGAGCATGCCCCACATCCAGCCCGGGCCGGCCGTCTCGGTGGTGTCCGAGAGCCGGTCGCGCAGGCCGCGGTCGGCGGTCACCACAAGCGCGTGCGGCGACCGTTCGGCAGTTGCCGTGACCGTGTCGTCGCCGCTGCTGCTCGCGTGCAGCACCGTCACCGTCGGCGGCCATCCGCCTTGCGCCGTAACGGAGTTGATGTCTCGGGCCGCACCCTCGACGACCAGCGTGATGTGCGGCAGCACCCGGTCGAACGGTGCGCGTACAGCATTCGGGCGGAGTTGGTTGGGCGCAATGCCGACTCGGGCCAGGTCGGTCAGCGCATCGAGCAGGCGTTGCGTTGCGACGACCCGATCACGCCACCAACCGTCCGGTCGAGCACCGACCACGTTGGCCGCGTCAACGATCACGTCCAGCGGCATGACAGGCTGTCCGAGCACCGGCCAGTGTCGGGCCAGCGCGTGGTGCAACGGCAACGCCGGCACCTCCGATCGGGTCCACCAGCGGATGTCCGTGCTCTCCCGGTTGAGGGCGCTCGGCGCGAACGCCGGACCTTCTCCGGCGAGTGAGGCGACGACGGTCGTATAGCTCCAGCCGACGTGGTCCTCGACGAACAGCGCGACCGGAAGGCATGCCCGGGCGGGGATTCCGCCCTCCTCCATCGCTTCCCGCAGTGCGCCGGTGACCGCATCCTCGTGGCTGTCGCGGGCGCCGCCGGGCAATCCCCAGGTGTCGCCTTCATGAGTCCATGGGGCGCGGTGCTGCAGCACTACCCGGTCGGCGTCACCGAGCAAGAGCCCGGCCGCTCCGTAGCGACCCCAATGCCGGTGACCGGCGGCGCAGGTGGTCCACCCGTCGCCGTCGTGTGCTGCCATACAGCCACTCTCGCACGGCGTTCGGCACGCCGACGCCCGCGGGTATTGCATCGCTCTGTTCCGACGGGTGAGGGCACCGGCCCGCCAGGTCGCCTCTCGGCAAAAGGCCGCTCGTAGCGGCTGGTGTGGGACCGGGGGCCATGGGTCGGGCCGGCGCCGTCATCCAGGATACCGGCCCGTTCGCGATGTCGCAGACTGCCTGTGCGTAACTCCGTGGCGGGTACGCTGGCGCGGTGCCCGAACGCCCTCGCAGGCCCGCGCCGCGCGCTGATCTGACCGCACTGGTCGACGCGCTGGGCGGCCATGTGCACATGGACCGAGCGGAGTTGGCCGCCGCGACGGCAGCCGCCGTAGTCAGTGCCGGGCGCGGCCCGGATGCGCCGGCCGATCCGCAGCGACTCGTCTCGCTGGCCGACGAAGTCGGGCTGGACACGCTGGCCGAACTCTGGCGTGACGCCGAAGCAGGGTCGTTGCCGTGGGCGTTGTGGGCGGTCTACCTGATGCGCAGTTGGTGCCGGGACCAGGCCGCCGATGTCTCGCGGTTGTGGCGGGTCGGTCGCGGCTACGCACCGGCCGACGAAGTGGTCGCGGGTGTCGCCGAGGACGGTGGTCCGAATGAGGTTGCCGAGCTCGCCGACAGCATTCTTGCCGGCGCCTACACCGGCGACTTCGCTGTCGCCCTGGAGCGGGCCGCGGCGTTCTTCCGAGTGATCGCGGAAGGCCGCCGGGAAGGCTTCGTGTACGCACCGGATGCCCGTGACCAACTCGAACTCGCCGACCGCAACGACCGGGTCGCCGATCTGCTCGGTGTCGCTGCCGATCGCGCGCGGCGCGGCGAGCTGCACTGACCCGGTCGAACGCGTTCGAGCCGCCGTCCCCAGACTGCCTCCGGCCGACCTGACCGGCCACGTGGCGGTCGACGCTGCATCGATGAGCAGCGCATCGCGACCCACGAGCGAGCCCGTCGACGAGCACCGGCTACGGCTTCGGTCGCCACAGGATCTCATCGAGATGGTGCCGTACCTGCTCGGCTTCCATCCGACCGACAGCGTCGTGGTGATGGCCGTCGAACGCGGCGGCGGCCCGGACCGGATCGGTGTCGTCACGCGGATCGACCGGCAGCCGGCGGAGGACATCGGCGAGGCGTTGGACCAGGTGTTCGGCGCGGTGTGCCGATCCGGCGCGGACCGCGCAGTTGCGGTGCTCTACGCCCAGAGCATCGCGACTGGCGAACTCGACGATCTGCATTGGGCGGCCGGTCGCGCCGGGTGCGAGTTGCTCGACGTGCTCTGTGTCGCCGCCGGCCGGTGGCGTTCGCTCATCTGCGACGACACAGAGTGTTGTCCCGCTGCGGGCTTGCCGGTGCCGCAGTCGACGACGCCGCTGGCCGCGGCAGCCGCCTACGCCGGGCTGGTCGCCCGCCCCGATCGCTCCGCGCTCACATCGCTGCTTGACCCGGCCGCAGCCGCAGACCGTGAACGGCTGCGGCCGGTGCTGGCCGAGTCCGAGCGCCGCTGGGCGCAACGAGCCACGTACGGCGAGAACAGCCGGCAGGAGCGTTCGGTGGTGCGGGCTCTGTTCGCGGCGACCCGGGCGCTCGGCGTGCTGACCGACGCGGAGGTGAGCCGCTACGGAGTGGCTCTGCGCCGGATCTCGGTGCGTGATTCGTGTTGGCTGGCGGTGGACGAGCGTCGCCTCACCGCAGACGCACTGTGGCGCGAGCTGGCTCGTCGGTTGCCGAGTCCGTACGACGCCGCGCCACTCTTCCTGTTCGGTTGGCAGCAGTGGCGCGACGGGAACGGCACGCTGGCCAGCACAGCCGCGACCCGGGCGCTGGAATCCGACCCGGACTACTCAGCCGCGGTGCTGCTGAACGCGGCCGTCCAGCAGGGGCTCGACCCGTTCCAAACGCCCAGGCTGCGCAGGTACAAGCGCTGAACTACAGGGCCGGCGCGTAGGGCGCGAGCGGGGCCGGAAGCTCGTTCGAGCCCTCGAGGTGGCGATCCACCGCAGCGGCGCAGGCGCGCCCCTCGGCGATGGCCCACACGACGAGGCTGGCACCCCGGGTGGCGTCGCCGCAGGCAAACACTCCGGGCGCCGAGGTCTGCCAGTTGTCGTCCACCTGGGCGGTGCCACGGCCGGGTTGTTCGGCTACGCCCAGTCCGTTCAGCAGGCCGGGGACGTCCGTGCCGACGAACCCAGCGGCGAGCAGCACGAGTTCGGTCGGCAGTTCGGTACGGCTGTCCGGCAACGGTATGAAGACCCGGCGCCCGTCCACCCGGCGGATCTCCACCTCTTCGACGGCGACCGCGCGCACTGAGCCGTCCCGGTCACCGACGAACTCGACGACCTCGCGGGCCCAGGCCTCGTGTACGCCCTCGTCGTGAGCGGGGGAGACGCCCCGGGTGTTCAACGCGGACGGCCAGTTCGGGTTCACCAGGCTGCCGGTGCGCTCCGGCGCCGGGTTGTGGTCGAGCAGAGTGACGCTCACGGCTCCTTGCCGGTTGGCCGTGCCCAGGCAGTCCGCCGCGGTGTCTCCGCCACCGATGACGACCACGTGCTTGTCGAGTGCATCGATCGGCGGGCGCTCGTCGCCGAGGTCGCCGGCAGCAGCCCGGTTGCCCCACGGCAGGTATTCCATCGCCTGCACCACGCCGGTCAGGTCGCGGCCGGGCACCGGCACATCTCGCTGCTGCAAGGCGCCGACCGCCAACACCACCGAGTCGTACTCGCCACGCAGCATCTGCACGTCGGCCGCCTCGACCGGAGTGCTGGTACGGAAGACGGTGCCCTCCGCGCTCATCTGCGCGAGACGTCGGTCGATGATGTCCTTGGGCATCTTGAAGTCCGGGATGCCATAGCGCAGCAGGCCGCCGATCCGGTCGTCCCGCTCGAACACCACGACCTCGTGCCCGGACCGGGTCAGTTGCTGCGCGGCGGCGAGGCCGGCCGGCCCGGAGCCGACGACGGCGACCCGTCGCCCGGTGCGCACGCTCGGCGGTTGGGCGCCGACCTGCCCGTCTGCAAACGCCCGCTCGACGATGGAGATCTCGACCTGTTTGATCGTCACCGGATCGCTGTTGATGGCCAGCACGCAGGCCGACTCGCACGGTGCCGGGCAGATCCACCCGGTGAACTCCGGGAAGTTGTTGGTGGCGTGCAGCCGCTCTCCGGCCGCGGCCCACAGATCACCGGCGACCAGTTCGTTCCAGTCCGGGATCAGGTTGCCCAGCGGGCATCCGGCGTGGCAGAACGCGACGCCGCAGTCCATGCAGCGTGCCGCCTGTTGCCGCACCTGCTCGCCGGGCGGTGTCAGATACACCGGTTGCCAGTCACGCACGCGCTCGACGACCGGACGCTTGGGCCGGTCGTGGCGGTCGTGGCGGAGGAACCCTTGCGGGTCGTGCACCATCGCGGAGCCACCTTCGTCAGTCGGGCACATCCGCTGTCAAAATCGGGACGTGCTGCCAGCTGCGAGACGGCACCGGCTCGCGGAGGTCAAATGCTACGGGACGCGGTTCAGGCCGCGGTGGTGACGAACACGTGCTCCGCGGTGACCCGGTCCAGCGTGGTGTGCGTCGAACCGTCGGCCCACACCTCGACGCCGTCGGCGTGGGAGGTGACCTGCAGCTCGCGGCCGGGCATGACATGCGCCGCCGCCAGGGTGCGCATCAGCACGTCATCGGGCTGCAACTGCTCACTGATCCGCTCGACCACGACGGTGGTGGCATCCGGGCAACTCTCGCTCGCGCCCCGCAGGGTCAGCGTGGAAAGCGCCGGCGCGGTCGCCGCGAACGGCAGGCCGAGGTCGTCCAAGCCTGGGATCGGGTTGCCGTGCGGGCACACCAGCGGCTTGTCCAGCAACGCCAGGATGCGCCGTTCGACCGCATCGCTCATCACGTGCTCCCAGCGGCACGCCTCGATGTGCACCTGATCCCAGTCCAGCCCGATCACGTCGAGCAGGAGGCGCTCGGCCAGCCGATGCTTGCGCATGACGGCAACGGCCTGCCGATGACCCTCTTCGGTGAGCTGCAGGTGCCGGTCTTCCTCGACGGTGATCAGGCCGTGCCGCTCCATCCGGGCCACCGTCTGGCTGACCGTCGGGCCGCTCTGCCCAAGCCGTTCGGCGATCCGGGCGCGCAACGGGACGATTCCCTCTTCCTCGAGCTCGTAGACGGTGCGCAGATACATCTCGGTGGTATCGATAAGGTCGATGTGATGGCTCACGGGTGTTCCACCTACCTCGTCGCCAGTCAGGCGCCTGCGTCCGCTCTCGCGCGCCGGACGGCCGCGGATCGCGCAGGCGGGGTTCATGCTACAAGTTCTGGTGTGACGATCGACGCATCTGCGGTTCTGGTGGGCGCAGCCGGGCTGGCCGAGGAACTCGCCGACCCGCAGCAGGCACCGCTGCTGCTCGACGTGCGCTGGGCACTCGGCCTCCCGCCGGCGTACCCCGACTTCCTTGCCGGTCACGTCCCCGGGGCGCAGTGGCTGGACCTGGAGACGGTGTTCGCCGCCAAACCGTCAGCCGATCGGCACGGCGGCCGCCATCCCCTGCCGGATCCGGACCGCCTGCAGGCGGCCCTGCAGGCGGTGGGCCTCGATGACGGGTCGGCGGTCGTCGTCTACGACGCTGCGGACAGCGTCCCGGCGGCCAGGGCGTGGTGGGCGTTGCGCTGGATCGGGCTGACCGACGTCCGGGTGCTCAACGGCGGGCTGGCCGGCTGGGTGCGGGCCGGGCAACCCCTCGAGTCCGGGGCAGCGACCGTTCGCCTACGCGGGTCGGTGCAGGTCCATCCGGGAGCGATGCCGGTGCTCGATGCCGTGGCGGCTGCTCGAGTGGCCCAGGCAGGCGTCCTGCTCGATGCCCGGACCGCACCGCGCTTCCGCGGCGAGACCGAGTCGATCGACCCAGTGGCGGGGCATGTCCCGGGCGCCCGCAACCTCCCGGCCGCTGCCCTGCAGGACGACGGCGGTGCCTTGCTCGACCCGGTGGCCGTCCGCGAAGCCCTCCTCGCTCGTGGTGTCACCGCCGCCACGGAGGTGGGCGCCTACTGCGGCTCCGGGATCACCGCCGCACACACCGTGTGGGCGGCCGCCAGCGCCGGCATCGAGGTGCATCTGTACCCGGGATCCTGGAGCGACTGGACCGCCGATCCGTCCCGGCCGGTGGCGACCGGAGCCTGAAAACGTCGCGACCCCCGACGGCAGTTGCCATCGGGGGTCGCGGATCGTGCGGTTGGTTACATCAGGAAGTCACGCAGCGACTGAGCGCGGGACGGGTGGCGCAACTTGGCCATCGTCTCCCGCTCGATCTGGCGAATTCGCTCGCGGGACAGCCCGAACGCCTTGCCGATGTCATCCAGCGTGTGCGGCGTTCCGTCGTCCAGCCCGTAACGCATCCGTACGACGGCTTGCTCGCGCTTCTCCAGCGACTCGAGCACCTCCACCAACTGGCGGCGCATCAGTCCGAACTCCACCTCGGCCTCGGCGTCGGTCGCGGATCGGTCGGCGATGAAGTCACCGAGCGATGCGTCGTCGTCGGCACCGACGGTCTGGTCCAGGCTGACCAGGTCACGGGCGTTGTCCTTCAGTTCCCGCAGCCGGTCCACCGTGATGTCCAGCTCGTGCGCCAGTTCGTCCTCGGTGACCTCGCGGCCGAGTTCCTGCAGCATTTCCCGCCGGATCCGCTGCATCTTGTTGACCTGCTCCACCAGGTGGACGGGCAACCGGATGGTGCGGGCCTGGTCGGCCATCGCCCGGCTGATCGCCTGCCGGATCCACCACGTGGCGTAGGTGGAGAACTTGAACCCCTTGGTGTAATCGAATTTCTCGACGGCCCGGATCAGGCCCATGTTGCCCTCCTGGATCAGGTCCAGGAACGGCATGCCGCGGCCGGTGTAGCGCTTGGCCAGCGAGACGACCAGCCGCAGGTTCGCCCGCAGCAGGTGGTCCTTGGCCCGCTCTCCGTCGATCACAACCATCCGAAGTGCCCTCGCGCGTGCGACGGCTGGCTTCGGCTTCTCGGCAAGGAGGTGCTCGGCGTACAGACCGGCCTCAATGCGCTTGGCCAGATCGACCTCGTCGGCAGCGGTCAGCAGCGCGACCTTGCCGATCTCGTTCAGGTACACCCGGACCAGATCTGCCGACTGAACGGACGCGTCCAGGTCGGCCATCCCGGTCGATTCCGTGGTGATCGCCGCGGTCGCCTCGATGTCGGCGTTCTCGTCGACGGCGGCCTCGGTCGTCGTCTTCACGGCCTCCGGAGCGGGGGTCGGGCTCGCCGCCCGACGGGTCCGGGTGGCGGTTCGCGCCGCAACGGTCGGGCGCGCACTCTTGTGCGCCCGGGCCGCGGTGCGGGGTTCGCCGCTGCGCGACCGGGCGGTTCCCGCCGTGGCCGCGCGTGCCGTCGACCGGGACGCGCTGGTGCGCGCGGAGCCGGTCGGAGAAGTCGTTCGTGAAGTAGTCACTGCGTAGCAGCCCACCCAACTTGTGTCGCAGTAGCTAGCCCGTCGCTGTCCAGGATTGAAGGCGGCGGACCGTGTACACCTGTAAGAACCGTCGAGGGGCCCGGAGTGTTCCGCTCTGCGCCGTATTCACAGCCCCCGGTTAGGTTCGTCTCACTGAGCCGCGTCGCTGGCCGGGACGTCGAGGAGGATAGTGACCGGTCCGTCGTTGACCGATTCGACCTGCATGTCCGCCCCGAACCGACCAGTTTCGACGTGCGCGCCCCGGTCGCGGAGCGCGTCCACCACGGCCGCGACGAGGGGTTCGGCTACCGATCCTGGCGCTGCCGCCGACCAACTCGGCCGGCGGCCCTTGCGGGTGTCGCCGTACAACGTGAACTGACTGATCAGCAGAATGGCCGCTCCGGCCTCGGCCGCGGAGCGCTCTTCTCGCAGGATGCGCAGGCCGTGGATCTTGCCGGCCAGCTTCCCGGCGATCGCGACGGTGTCGTCGTGGGTGACGCCGACAAGCGCGAGCAGGCCTGGACCGATCTCGCCGATTACCTCATTGTCGACCCGCACCGCCGCCCGGCTGACCCGGGTCACCACAGCTCGCATGGGTCCAGGTTATTTGTCACCGTGCGGTGCGGAGCACGCGGTGACACCATGGATGACGTGCACATTCACCGGCAGCCCCCCGACGGTGCAACGCTGATCACCGAGGCGGCGCCAAGCCTGGACGATCAGCACGAACTGCGCCGCCGCAAGTACCTGATCATGATGAGCGCCCGGATCGTCTGCCTGCTGCTCGCCGTGCTGACCTACACGATCTCCTTGTGGCTGGCCGCGATCTTCATCGTCGGGGGAGTCGTGCTGCCGTGGTGCGCGGTGCTCATCGCCAACGACCGGCCGCCCAAGAAGGCATCCCGATTCGCCCGTTACGCCGAGCCTTCGTCAACGAAGGCGTTGCCCGCCGGCCCGCGCAAGACCGATCCCGAACCGCACCTGCCGGGCTGATCGACTCCCATCCAGGATCGCCTACTGACGCGCCCCGGCCCGCAGTGGCACAATCGGATCTCGTGACCAGCACCACGCAGACCCTGGAATCGCCCCAGACCTCTGAGACGGGCACCGACGACCAGGTCTTCCACTACGTGCGCAAGGCAAAGATCGCCGAGAGTGCGGTCATGGGCACGATGGTCGAAGCACTGTGTGGCGAGATCTTCCCGGTTACCCGTACCCCCAAGCCGGGCTCCCCGGTCTGCGAGGCGTGCAAGGAGATCTACCGGTCGTTGCCGGGTGAGTGACGCGGGCCGCTAGGCGACCGGCGGCTGCGGTGGCGGCAGTTGCTGCCAGGCCCGCTCTTCGCGGCGACGGACGCGCTGCGGCGGTTTCGCCGGGTGGGTCTCCTCGATCGCTGCGTTGAGTTCCGCGCCCAACAGCACCCCGAACGCGAGGACGTAGAAGAACAGCAGGGCCGCGATGGGCGTTGCCAGCCGTCCGTACGAGGTGTTGTGGTCCACCACGAACTGGATGTACAAGCGCAGCCCGGCCGAGCCGCCGAGGAAGATCACCATCGCCAGCAGCGCGCCGGGCGCGCCGCGGAACCAGGGCAGCCGGCGCGGTGGGGCCAGGTGGTAGAGCGTGGTCAATCCGAACATCAGGAACACCACGGCCGCCGGCCAGTACGAGGCGTTGATGACTGTGCGGGCGTCGTCGCGGATCGATTCCGGGAAGGCGTTGGTGAGCAGCCGTGGGCCCAGCACCAACATCGGCAGCAGGGCCGCCCCAAGCACGATCGATCCCAGATAAAGCCACAATGCGAGCAGTCGGCTGCGCACCGCGCCGCGCAAGTCACGCATGCCGTAGGCGATGGTGATCGTATTGACGAACGTGGCGGTGGCCGACGAGCCGGCCCAGAGCGCGAGGATGAAGCCGACGCTGACGATGTCCGCGCGGCCACCGCGCAGCACCGCGGTCACGGTCGGTTTGACCAACTGGCTGACCACGTCGTCACTGAACGCCCGGCTGAAGCCGTTGAGCAGCTGTGTCTCGACCCGGTTCAACGTGTCGTGGCCGATCAGCCGGGCGAAGTAGCCCAGCGAGCCCAGCAGCGCCAGGAACAGCGACGGCAGGCTCAGCAGCTGCCAGAAGGCAGTCTCCGCGGAGAGCCCGAGGATGCGGTCGTTCCACGCCTTGCGAATCGTCCTGCTGATCAGGGTGCGGCCGCTCGGTCTGGCCTGGGCGCGCTCCGGGACACCGATGCGCGGCAGACGGCCGGAAGACCCGGACGGCTCATGACGATCGGCGACCACGAGGCGAGTCTGCTACGTCCACGGTGCCCGACAACAATTCGACGCTCGCAACAGGGGCGACTGTTGCCGTGCTCCGGTACGTCGGTCGGGGATCTGGGGCGAGCGTGACGAACGCCACCGAAGAACGGTTCACTCGTTCGCTGACTGCGAAACCCGCCCGAAATCGGACTGTGACAGCGTCATCCGGGCATGTCGGAGAGTGCCGGCTGGTTGTATGAGGTATGCAGACACACAACGCGCTCTCCGGCAACGGAGGTATCAGTGACGACGCTGGTTCCTCTGAGGTCAGAGAGACCAACGCCGAGGGAGGAGTGCCCGTGAGCACAACAGTGACCGAACGGCCGCTGGTCGCTACTGACAGGTGCGACCGATGCGGCGCACCGGCCTACGTCCGAGTGACCCTTCAGTCCGGCGGGGAGCTTCTGTTCTGCGCGCACCACGCGCGCGAGCACGAGGACCGGCTCCGGGCGATCACCGCCACCATCTACGACGAGACAGGCCGTCTCGACGAGACACCGAAGATCGCGGCGCTCGAAGAGCGCTGAGCAGATAGTCGTATCCGGCAGGCCCCGCCCATCACGGGCGGGGCCTGCCGTCGTCTCTGCCGCCCAAAAGTGGGCAGCCCCCGGGTGACCCGTGAGGTCCGTCGAGGGCTGCGAGTTCAGCCTCCGTCCGCGCTGAGGCGGTGTCAATAGGTTCACGCGGGTTCATCGGCCGCCCACAGCATTGCTGCATTCGTGCACAGCGAAGGGCCCCGGCGGGTTTCGCCGAGGCCCTTCGATCGCGTGCTGAGGGGAGGTCAGTCCAGGTAGTCGCGCAGGACCTGCGAGCGCGACGGGTGGCGCAGTTTGCTCATCGTCTTCGACTCGATCTGGCGGATCCGCTCACGGGTCACGCCGTAGACCTGCCCGATCTCGTCCAGCGTGCGCGGTTGGCCGTCGGTGAGGCCGAAGCGCAGCTTCACCACGCCGGCCTCGCGCTCGGACAGCGTCTGCAGCACCGACTGGAGCTGGTCCTGCAGCAGCGTGAAGGACACCGCGTCGACCGCGACGATCGCCTCGGAGTCCTCGATGAAGTCGCCGAGCTGGCTGTCGCCCTCGTCGCCGATGGTCTGGTCGAGGCTGATCGGCTCCCGGGCGTACTGCTGGATCTCCAGCACCTTGTCCGGGGTGATGTCCATTTCCTTGGCCAGCTCTTCGGGCGTGGGCTCGCGACCCAGGTCCTGCAGCAGCTCACGCTGTATGCGGCCGAGCTTGTTGATGACCTCGACCATGTGCACCGGGATGCGGATCGTGCGGGCCTGGTCGGCCATCGCCCTGGTGATCGCCTGCCGGATCCACCAGGTGGCGTAGGTGGAGAACTTGTAACCCTTGGTGTAGTCGAACTTCTCCACCGCGCGGATCAAACCGAGGTTGCCTTCCTGGATCAGATCCAGGAACGCCATGCCACGGCCGGTGTAGCGCTTGGCCAGCGAGACGACGAGGCGAAGGTTGGCCTCCAGGAGGTGGTTCTTTGCACGCTCGCCGTCGCGGATGATCCAGTTCAGGTCGCGACGCTGCTGGATCGGCAGCTTCTCGCTCTTCTCGCTGATGACCCGCATCCGCTCGGAGGCGTACAGCCCGGCCTCGATGCGCTTGGCGAGCTCGACCTCCTCCTCGGCGTTGAGCAGGGCGACCTTGCCTATCTGCTTCAGATATGCACGGACCGAGTCGGCCGAGGCCGTCATCTCCGCGTCCTTACGCGCCTGGCGCAGCGCCTCGGACTCCTCTTCGTCGTCCCAGGTGAACTCGCTCTCGCCCTCGGCCGGCGTGGTGGCCTCGTCCGTCTCCTCGGCTGCGACGACCCCACCGTTGACCTCGACGACTACCTCGCCGTCCATCTTCGCGCCGTCGGTGGTGCCCGGCGCGGCCTTGGTGCCCTTCGCCGGCGCCTTCTTGGCGGCCTTGGTAGCAGTGGCCTTCGTAGCGCTGGCCTTGGCGGGAGCCTTCTTCGCCGGCGCCTTCTTCGGGCTCTGCACAGCCTTGACCGGACGGGCCGGCGCGGACTTGCTGGCCTTGACCGCTGTTGCTTTGGATTTCTTCACCGGTTTGTTGACCGCTGCCTTCGCGGGTGAAGCGGCGACGGTGCGGGACAGATCGCTGGCGGCCACTGACAGCCTTTCATCTCGGACGTGCACTCGCGTGGTCACATGACAGAACTTGATATGCCGACACGCGGGGGTATTGGAGGACGAGCCGGCGGGCGATCGGTGGCGACGTTGGTGGGCCGCTTCGGTCGGGCGCGCCTTCTCAGCGTCTTATTGTACTGCCCGAACCTCAACGATGACGTTTACTCTGCGTGTCGCTCGACGGCGGCGAGCGCGGCACCGACGATCCCGGCGTTGTTCAACAGTTGCGCGACCCGCATCGGGGTCGACACCTTGAGCTCCGGCAGCCACTTGTCGCTGTCCTTGCTGACGCCGCCGCCCAGCACGAACAGGTCGGGGGTGAACAGCTTCTCCACGGCCCGCAGGTAGTGGTTCACCCGCTTGGCCCACTCCTTGTAGGACATCTTCTGCTTGTCCTTCACCGACGCGGCAGCGCGGCTCTCGGCGTCCTTGCCGTCGATCTCGAGGTGGCCGAGTTCGGTGTTCGGCACCAGTTGCCCGTCGAGGAACAGTCCGCTGCCGATCCCGGTACCGAACGTCAGCACGATGACGACGCCGGGGACGCCCTTGGCCGCACCGAAGCGGACCTCGGCGAGCCCGGCCGCGTCGGCGTCGTTCAGCACGTACACCTCGCCCTGCGTGGCCTGGGTGCAGATCTTGTCGACGTCGGTGTCGATCCACGATTGGTCGACGTTGGCTGCCGATCGGGCCACCCCGTGTTGGATGATCGCCGGGAACGTCGCGCCGATCAGGGCCGGGTTGCCGGCCTTCTGGGACAGCTCGGCGACGACCTTCGCCACTGCTTTCGGGGTGGACGGTTGGGGCGTGGCGATCCGGGTCCGGTCGGTCAGCAGCGTGCCGGTACTCGTGTCGACCATCGCGCCCTTGATGCCGCTGCCGCCGATGTCGATCCCGTAGGCTTGATGGGGACGTTCGTTCACAGTCTCGGACGGCACGGACACGACTGTCTCCTCAGATCCCGCGGATTCGGCTGCCTCTCGGCGTCAGGAGCCTAACGGCCCAGCACGGCGCCGAGCCGCGGGGTCAACAGGTGGGAGCCGGCGCCTGCGACGCGGTGGTGAGCGCCTTCTTCACGGCTGCAGCGCTGGCCAAGGCGGCGAACTTCGCACCGAGCGACACCGTGACACCCGCCGCGGTGCCGTCGAGGGGGACCAGGGTGGCACCTGGAAGATAGGCCTTCACCACGGTGGCCGCCGTCGCGAACTTGGTCGTGTAGCGGATCTCCGCGACACCCGTGACCGGGTCGTCGTTGCCGTACTTCGCAATCTTGAACCCACGGGCCTTGAGCTGATTGCTGATCGTTGCCGCCAGGCCGGACTTGCCGTTGCCGTTGAGCACGGTCAAGGAGACCGCCTTCGGCGCGGGCAGGGTGACCGGCTTGCTCGGCGCGGACGTACTGCAGTTGCTCTTGGTGCCCTTAGGGGTGCTCGCATCGCTGGCCCGGTGCAGCACGCGCCACCACACGATCGCCGCGAGCAACGACAGTATGAGGAGGAAGACGATCGCCGGAACAGGGCGGCGTACAGCGTTTGCCGGCATCGACTCCATCTCCGGTTTGACTCCTCGGGTCACCGCAATCGCGGGCCCTGCGTTGGCACGAGAGTAACTGGCCGAGCGGGTGGGAATGCGCAGGCGCTCCCCGCCGTTACTCAGGCTTGGCAGGCGCGGTAGCCTTCCGCCTCCGTCACTGTCAGTTCTTTGCGGGTAACCCTCCCGCGAACGCAGTGTCGGAACACGGACATGAGGTATTGGGCACTTACCGTGTCGCCCGGCCGTTGCCACGCGGACAGCGTGGTCGTGGACCGAACGGAATATGGCGAAACGCGGAGAAATCTCGAGGAGTTGACGACACAAGAATGGCGACCGACTACGACGCTCCCCGACGCGGGGATGTCGAAGAACTGGGCGAGGACTCGCTAGAAGAGTTGAAGGCACGGCGCGCGGAAGCACAGTCCGGCAGCATCGACGTCGATGAGACGGAACTGAACGAGGCGCTCGAACTGCCTGGGGCGGACCTGTCCAGCCTCTCGGGCGAGGAACTGACCGTGCGGGTCTTGCCGAAGCAGGATGACGAGTTCACCTGCTCGCGGTGCTTCCTGGTGCACCACCGCAGCCGACTGGCTCGGCAGAAGGGCAATCAGTTGATCTGCCGGGATTGCGCCTGATCAGGGCGTGACCCCTCGCCGCGATCCACCGACGGGTGCACCGCCGGTGGATCCGCACCATCTGGCCGAGCTCGTCGAGAGCGTCGGCGAGCCGGCTGACGACACCCGCAGCCGTGCGGCCGCGCTGGCTCGACTGGTTGCCGCTCTCGGCCGTAGCGCTCGGTCGGCCGGGCTTGGAGCGGTCGCTGCCGGCCGCTGGTTAACCGACACGGTGATCGAGGTCTCCCCGTCGCTAGCAGTACGCGACAGAGCGGCGCTGCGTCGGCAATATCCGAATCAGAGCGACTCGGCCATCGCCGAGCACCTCGTGGCGACTGCCATGAAGGCTTCGGCCGCGATCGGCGCCGCAGCTGGTGGACTGTCCGCCGTCGAGTTCGTGGCACCCCCGGCGCTGCTGGCGGTGCCGGTCCAGCTCGCCGCCGAGACGCTGTGCGTGGTGGCGATCGAGTTGAAGATGGTCGCCGAGTTGCACGAGATCGCCGGTGTCCCGGCTACCGGCACACGCCGCGACCAGGCCGGCGCCTACCTCGTCGCGTGGATGCGCCGCCGGGTCGTAGACCCGGCGGCAGCCGGGCAAGGCCTGGCGGCAGTGCTCGGGGTGGCCACCAAACGAGAGCTGCGCGGCGTGTTGTTGCGCCGGGTCGGGCGTAGCGCGACGTCTGTCGCGCCGTTCCTGGCCGGCGCCGTCGCCGGGGCCGAGTTCAACCGCCGGGCCACCCGATCGATGGGCGCGCGACTTCTGGCCGAGCTGCGGGCGGACCTGAATCACAACGACCCGCGAATCATCGACGGTTGATCGCTCAGTGCCGGGCGCGCAGCGCGGCCACCAATTTGGTCGGCCGGCGCGAGCTGACAACCCAGTACGGGGTGGGGTCGTCCGGATCGTCCAGGATCACCTGAACTCCGGGGCCGACCCACGGCCGGATCGCGACGAAGGCCAGCGGATCGCCATCGCGGCCGACCAGCCTGCGCAGCGTGCGCGCGTCAAGGGCAATGACGGAATCGATGAGCTGCACCGGAACGTGCGCATCGCGCACCCGGAGCTCGTCGCCGGAAACCTGGACCCGCATCCGACCGAGCCACCACACGATGAAGACGGAGATCGGCAGAATGATCACGTACGGGATCCAGACCTTCAGCCCGTGATCGGCCAGGAAGAACTCCGCGGCCAGTACCGCACCTACGGCCAGCGCGGCCGGATACCACCACCACGGAGTGCGTAGTCGCTCGTCGAAGCTGGCGGCCTGCATCCCGACGGGCGGCGTGCCGGAGGGGCTGTTCACCGGCCAAGCGTATCCGCCGACCGACGACGGGTAGCCTGCCCGCCTGTGAGCCAACCCCAGCACAGCGCGCCGGACGAGGCGCTCCGCGCGTCCGCGGAGGTCGCCGACTCGGCGACTGTGCGGGTCCTCGTGCAGCGTCTCGACCCGGACCTGCCCCTGCCGACCTACGCGCTGGACGGGGACGCCGGTGCCGACATCGTCACCGCCGCTGATGCGGATCTGGGACCGGGTCAGCGCGCGGTACTTCCGACCGGCGTCGCGATCGCGCTCCCGGCGGGGTACGCGGCGTTCGTGCATCCTCGCTCCGGGCTGGCCGCGCGGCTTGGCGTGGGACTGGTCAACGCCCCGGGCACCATCGATGCGGGCTACCGTGGCGAGATCAAGGTGATCGTCATCAACCACGATCCGCTGAAGCGGCTGCAGTTGCGCCGAGGCGATCGGATCGCGCAGCTGGTGATCCAGCGCGTCGAGCACGCGCACTTCGACGAGGTGGCTGAGCTGCCCGGGTCGGTGCGGGGTTCTGGTGGTCACGGTTCTACCGGCGGGGCATTTGCATTGGACCGAGAGGAAGAGCACTAGATGGCACTCCGACGCGAGCGGAACCGCTCGAAGGTCGACGATGAGATCAGCGCCAAGATCGAAGAGGTGCTGGCCTCCCGTGGCGACGACGAGGAGGTCGACGAAGGCCAGGACGATCTCGACGATCTCGACGACGAGACGCCGGCCAAGGACTCCGGCGCGGATGAGTCAGCAGGGGAGTCCCGCGCCAGTGCTCGGCGGGCCGCTCGCGAGCAGCGCCCTGACAAGGGCCGGCGGCGGCGCAAGGACAAGCGAACCGAGCGTGACAAGCTCGACGCGACCCCGCCCTGGGAGACGAAGCGGCACGTCGAGGTGGAGGCCACCACCGGTCCGTTCGACATCACCGATGCGCCGGACGACGACCTGGAGCGGGTGGACCTCGGCGCCCTGCGCATCCCCGGCTCCGAGGGGCTGGAGCTGCGCGTCGACGTGGACGAGACGGGCGCCGCGGTGGCCGTCACCCTCGCCCACACCGCGGGGCACATGCAGATCGGCGTCTTCGCCGCACCGCGCAGCGAGGGAATCTGGGACGAGGTGCGCGAGGAGATCCGGTCCTCGATCGGGTCGCAACGCGGCACCGCGCAGGAGTCCGACGGTGAGTTCGGCGTCGAGTTGACCGGGTCCATCCCCGGCGACGGCGGGATGTCGAAGGTGCGCTTCGTGGGTGTGGACGGGCCGCGTTGGTTCGTCCGGGCGATGCTGGTCGGCGCCCCGGCTACGGACCCAAAGCTGGCCAAGACCTTCAACCGGGTGATCCGCAACCTGGTCGTGGTGCGGGGCACCGACCCGTTGCCGGTGCGCGACGCGATCCCGCTGACGCTGCCGGACGAGGTGGCCGAGCAGATCCGGGTCGCTCAGGAAGCCGCTGCCGATTCCTGAACCACCGGTACGGCAGTCCGGCCGTCCGAGTGCAACGGGCTTACTCTTGACGCCATGGGACACAAACCGTCGTTGCGTCGCCGGCTGGTCGAATCATCCGGTTCGCTGGACGCGCGGGAACTGCGCGATGAGGTCGACACCACCGAGGCGAAGGCCTGCTCGCGGGTGTCGTGCGGTGAGCGGACCGAGGTCGTCGGCCGGATCCGTTCGGTGGCCTACACCCCGCGGGAGAGCGTGCCCACCCTCGAGGCCGAGCTGTACGACGGTTCGGGCACGATCTCGCTGGTGTGGCTCGGCCGGCGCCGCATCGCGGGCATCGAACCGGGCCGCACGATGATGGCCTTCGGTCGGGTCGGCATGCACGACGGCCACCCGGCCATGTTCAACCCACGGTACGAACTGCGCGCGCCGCAGTGAGCTCGCCCGTCCCCGACGGTGAGCAGGTATCCGCCACCAAGGACGAGCCGGCGCCGGATCCGCGCGCCGAGCACGGCACCGGTTCGACAAGTCCGGCCCCCGATCTGCGGGATCAGTTCCGTTCGCAGCTGGTGACCGGTCTGGGCGGCTGGAGCGGAATGATCATCACCGCCGTGCCGACGGTGGTGTTCGTGGCGGTCAATGCGGTCTCGTCGCTACGCATCGCGGTTGTCGCCGCGGTGGGCTCCGCGCTGTTGCTGTCCGCGTACCGGATGGCCCGGCGGCAACCCGTACAGCAGGCCTTGAGCGGCCTGTTCGGCGTATTCATCGCCGCGATCATCGCGGCACGCACCGGGCAGGCACGCGGGTACTTCCTCCTCGGCATCTGGTCCAGCATCGGCTACGGCGGTGCCTGCCTGATCAGCATGCTGGCGCGCCGCCCGCTGATCGGGGTCATCTGGGAGTTCGTCGACCCCTCGGCCCAGGCCGAGCCGCTCCAGCCCTGGTACCGCCAGCCCATCTTGCTACGCGCCTATCTGCGGGCCACCTGCGCTGCCACCCTGATCTTCGCGGCCCGCGGCGTGGTGCAGCTGACCCTGTTCTCCCGGCACGACACCGGCTGGCTGGCCGTCACCCGGATCGCGATGGGCTACCCGCTCACCGCGCTGGCGCTGGGATTCGCGTTCTGGACGATCCGCCGCGCCCGGCATCGGCTGGCGCTCGCCGCCTAGCCGAGGTGGTGGGCTGGCACTCGGGATCTGTCGGGTGCTGTTGTCGGGTTCTCTCTTCTGGCGAGAGGGGGGTTCTCGTCGGGACACGCCGATGAACATGATCGAAAGCTCCCGCTCGACCACGACAACCTCCCTGTCGGCCTGCCGGCCGACAGGCCAGACGGCCGACAGGCCAGACGAGGCGACGGATCTGCCAACTCCTCCTCGGTGCGCCCTTGTCCGTGAACCCAGCGGACAGCTCAGGTGTTCGGCGGGGTCTTGCCGAACACCTGCCGCAGCTGCTCCTCGACCTCCGGCAGCACCACGAACAGGAGTTCGTCCCCGGCCTCCAGCGGATCGTCCGGCGTCGGCGCGATCACCCGGGCGCCGCGCACGATTGCGACCAGCGCCGCGTCCCGGGGCAATTGCAGGGCACGCACCGGATGCCCGGCACACTTGGCGCCCGGCGGGAGGGTGATCTCCATCAGGTTGGCCTGCCCTTGCCGCAGCGAGAACAGCCGAACCAGATCACCTACCGAAACGGCCTCCTCGACCAGTGCGGCAAGCACTCGGGGGGTCGACACCGATACGTCCACTCCCCAGCCCTCGCTGAACAGCCACTCGTTCGACGGGTGGTTGATGCGGGCCACGACGCGGCGCACCGAGAACTCGGTCTTGGCCAGCAGCGAGACCACGAGGTTCACCTTGTCGTCACCGGTGGCCGAGACCACGACGTCGAAGCTGGACAGTCTGGCGTCCTCCAGGCTGGCTACCTCGCAGGCATCCGCATTGAGCATCCGCGCGCCGGCCACCCGATCCTCGGCAACCTTGCGCGGCTCCTTGTCGATCAACAGCAATTCATGCCCGTTGCCGATGAGCTCCCGGGCGATGGATCGACCCACCGAACCGGCGCCGACGACTGCGATCTTCATATTCAGGCTCCGTCCGGCGCAGCGGAGACGATGCCGGGCAGCGCCTCGCGCCGGTCATCGGTCACCATCACGTGCACGACGTCCCCGTCCTGCAGCACGGTGGATGGGGTCGGCAGCTCGCCCAGACCGAACCGGGTGATCAGCGCGACTCGCGATCCGGTGGCCTGCTCGATCTCCCCGACCTTCTGACCGATCCACGACTCGCTCATGGCCAGCGCCACCAATGCCACCCGGCCGGACGGATCGCGCCATTGCTCGATAGTCGATTCGCCGAGCACCTTCTGCAGGAGCCGGTTCGCGGTCCACGGCACGGTGGCGACCGTCGGGATGCCGAGGCGCTCGTAGATCTCGGCCCGCCGGAAGTCGTAGATCCGAGCCACCACCTTGGTGACGTTGAATGTCTCGCGGGCCACCCGGGCCGCGATGATGTTGGAGTTGTCGCCGTTGCTGACAGCGGCAAAGGCGTCAGCCCGCTCGATCTCGGCTTCGGCCAACGTCTCCTGATCGAAACCCAGGCCGGCGACCGTGCTGCCGCGGAAACCGGCGCCGAGCCGGCGGAAGGCGTTGGGGTCCTGGTCGATCACCGCCACGCTGTGCCCCAGTTCTGCGAGTCGAAGCGCGAGCGTCGAGCCGACGCGACCGCATCCCATCACGACGACGTGCACGGCGGAGCCTCCTCTGGCGGGCTGAGCGGACTGCGGCTACGGACGGTACTCACCACCCCGTGCCGGGTCTGATCCTGGCATGCTCGCAGATGCGCCGTATCCTCTCCCGACGTGAGCACCCCCGCGGTCGTACCGCTGCGCGACGCCGTAGCTGTGACGGGCATCGCCGGATGAGCGTGGTGACCCGGGTCGCCAAGAGATTGGTGATCGGAAGCCCGGTCCGCTCTGACAAGGTCGGCCACACCCTGCTGCCGAAGCGGCTGGCGCTGCCGATCTTCGCCAGCGATGCGCTGTCCAGCGTGGCCTACGCGACGCAGGAGATCCTCCTCGTTCTGACGCTAGCGGGTACCGCCTACCTGTTCTTGGCGCCGTTGCTGGCCGCGGCGGTGGTGATTCTCCTACTCACCGTCGTCGCGTCCTACCGGCAACTCGTGGTGGCCTACCCGACCGGCGGCGGCGACTACGAGGTGGCCACGAAGAACATCAGCCGGCAGGCGGGCGTCGTAGTTGCCAGTGCGCTGCTCGTCGACTACGTGATGACCGTGGCCGTGTCCGTGTCCTCGGGCGTGGACAACATCATCTCCGCCGCGCCAGCGCTGCATGCGCACCGGGTCGAGATGGCATTGTTTTTCGTCGCGCTGCTGACGGCAGCCAACCTGCGCGGCGTCCGGGAGGCGGGCACCGCCTTCGCCATTCCGACCTACGCCTTCGCCGTCGGCGTCGGGATCATGATCCTGACCGGGCTGTTCCGCGCCATCGTCGGAGACGCGCCGGTGGCCGAGTCCGCGAAGTACCACATCCATGCCACTCACGGTTACGGCAATCTCGGCGCTCTTGCGCTGATCTTCCTGGCGCTGCGAGCCTTCTCCTCCGGATGCACCGCGTTGACCGGGGTCGAGGCGATCGCCAACGGTGTGCCGTCCTTCCGCAAGCCCAAGGCCAGTAACGCCCGTAAGACGCTGTTGATGATGGGCCTGCTGGCCTGCGCGATGTTCGCCGGCATCACCGTGCTGGCCGTCATCGCCAAGGTGCGGATCGCAGCCAATGCCTGTGACCTCGATGGCTTCGCGAACTGCGCGACCGCGCCGCAGAAGACGGTGATCGCCCAGCTCGCCTCGTCCATCTTCGGCGGCGACCACTCGATCGGGTTCTTCTACATCCAGGCGGCCACCGCGCTGATCCTGGTGCTCGCGGCCAACACCGCGTTCAACGGGTTCCCGCTGCTGGGCTCGATCCTCGCCCAGGACCGGAACCTGCCGCGGCAGCTGCACACCCGCGGCGACCGCCTGGTTTTCAGCAACGGCATCCTGATGCTGGCCGTCGTGGCCGGCGCGTTGATCTTCATCTACGGCGCCGACGTCACCCGCCTGATCCAGCTCTACATCATCGGGGTGTTCACGTCGTTCACGCTCGGCCAGTCCGGGATGGTGCGGCACTGGAACCGGCTGCTGCGCACCGAGCGCGACCAGTCCGTGCGACGACGCATCATGAGATCTCGGGCGATCAACGCCTTCGGTGCATCGCTCACCGGCCTCGTCCTGGTCATCGTCACGATCACCAAGTTCACCAAGGGTGCTTACCTCGTGCTGATCGCGATGCCGATCCTGTACGCCGGGATGCGCGGCATCTACAAGCACTACTCCCGGGTCGGTGCGGAACTTGCCACCGATCCCGACGACACCACCGGGCTGGTGTTGCCGGCCCGCAACCACGTCGTGGTGCTCGTGTCGAAGCTGCACAAGCCGACGCTGCGCGCGCTGGCATTCGCCCGGGCAACGCGGCCGGACACGCTGACCGCGCTCACCGTGAACGTGGACGACGCGGAGACCCGCGGGCTGCTCGCCGAGTGGGAGAGACGCGGGCTGCCGGTGAAGCTGACCGTGCTGGAGTCACCGTTCCGAGAAGTCACGACGCCGGTGGTGAAGTACGTGAAGGGCATCCGCAAGATGAGCCCGAACGACGTAGTGAGCGTGTTCATCCCGGAGTACGTGGTCGGCCATTGGTGGGAGAACCTGCTGCACAACCAGTCGGCGCTGCGACTCAAAGGCCGGCTGCTGTTCCAGCCCGGCGTGATGGTGACCAGCGTGCCGTGGCAGTTGGACTCCTCGCAGGAGCGCGCCGAGCGGCAGATGCTGCCGACCTCGCGGGACGCGATCCCGGAGTCGCGCCGCGCGGCAGCCGGTTCGCTGCACCACCCACCGCCACCCCCGCCAAGCGCGCCGACCAAACCCACCACGCCGACCGAGCCGACCGGTTCGCCGCGCGGCTAGCGCCCGCGTCGATGACTTCGCTTACTGTGCCTGCCGCGCTGGACCTCCGCACGACCACCGAACAGTGGTTCCTCGCCCGCGGGCTGCCGCATTTCATCGAGGACTATCGCGCCGACCGGGACGTCTACACGCGCGCATTGCCGGCGCTCGGCGTGATTCTGTTGCTGCAGCTGACCTTCGCGGCCGACCTGAGCTGGCGGTGCTGGCAGAACACGTTGGCCCTCATTGCCGCCGCCGCAGCGGTGCTGGCGGCGATCGCAGTGGTCAACCGGCTGCGCGGTCGGTCTGCCCGGCAACCGCCCGACCGTGTCGGCCGCGTTGAGATCGGGCTGTTCCTCCTGCTGCCGGCGCTGGTCGTGCTGGTCGTGCACCGCAGCATCCTGGACGCAGCGCTGGAGATCGTGACCAGTCTGGTCGTGCTTGGCGCCGTCTACCTGATCGTCAGCTACGGCATCATCCCGATGATCCGTTGGGCGATCGCTCAGATGGCTCGGCAGCTCGGCAGCGTGATCGGGCTGGCCGGGCGCGCCCTGCCGTTGATGCTGTTGATCAGCATCACGCTGTTCGTCACCGCGGACTTCTGGCAGGTGGCCGCGTCGCTGCGACCGGGCCGGCTCACCGCCGCGTTGGCCTTCCTCGGGATCGTTGCGCTGGGCTTCCTGCTGGTCCGGCTGCCCACCGAGGTGGCCAAGCTGCGCGGTGAGATGAAGGACGACGTGGTGCGCTCGGCTGCCGTGGGAACGCCGGTGGCCGACGCACTGGCCGACCTGCCCGAGACGCTGCACTCTGCGCCGCTGAGCGGTCGGGAACGCGGCAACGTTTTGCTGGTGCTGCTGTTCACCCAGATCGTGCAGGTCGTACTGGTCGGCCTGATCAATGCCGGGTTCTTCCTCGTCTTCGGCTTCGTCGCCATCCGGCCCGAGGTCATCGCGTCGTGGCTGGGTGCCGACATCCACACGACCTTCCTGCATTGGGGAATCTTCGGCCGATCGCTGGACGTGTCGCAGGCGTTGCTGCGTGTCTGCGCACTGCTCGGTGGGGTCGCTGCGTTCTATTTCGCCATCTACGTCATCACCGACGCGACCTACCGTGCCGAGTTCTTCGAGGAGATCCTCGGTCAGATCCGGCAGTCGATCGCGGTGCGCACCGTCTACCTGTCGCTGCCGCACAACGGGGGAGACGGCAGTGGCCGCTGACGACTCGTGGGTGGGCCGCACCCTGGAACTGGAGGTCGGATCGGTCGCACACGGTGGGCACTGCGTGGCCCGGTTCGGCGGCGACGGCGGCCGGGTCGTGTTCGTCCGGCACACCTTGCCCGGCGAGCGGGTGCGGGCCAGGGTCACCGAGGACAAGGGCGGGTCGTTCTGCCGCGCGGACGCTGTAGAGGTTCTGACCGCCTCGCCGGACCGCGTGCCGCAACCGTGTCCGCATGCCGGGCCTGCTAAGTGCGGCGGCTGCGATTGGCAGCACGCGTCTCCGGCCGCACAACGTGAACTGAAGGCCGTGGTGGTTCGCGAGCAACTGCAGCGGCTGGCCGGCCTCGACGTTCCCGTCGTCGTCGAGGAGTTGCCCGGTGGCTCGCTCGGCTGGCGTACCCGCACCCAGTACGCGGTGGGTCCGGACGGTGCGGTCGGGCTGCGCCGGCACCGTTCGCATCAGCTCGAGATGCTGACGCACTGCCCACTCGGTGCGCCGGGTGTCGGAGACGCGCCGGAGCTGGCGCAGAGCTGGCCGGGACTGGGAGAGCTTGACATCGCCCTCGGCGCAGACGACGAGCGCAGCGTGGTCGGCCGCGCGCCGGATCCGCGAGACCGGCGGCGTGGGCGCAGCGCGCAGCGGGTGCAGTGGCGGCCGATCAGCGGACCGCACGAGCTCACTCACCGCGTCGACGGGATCGACCATCGGGTCGCGGCCACCGGTTTCTGGCAGGTCCACCCGGAGATGGCCGGCACGCTGGTCGGCCTGGTTCGGGAGTCGTTGCAGCCCCGACCCGGTGACCGGGTGCTGGACCTGTTCGCCGGCGCCGGGCTGTTCACCGCGGCACTGGCGCACGACGTCGGCGAGACCGGCAGCGTGCTCGGGGTGGAAGGCGACCGCGGGGGAGTACGGGATGCGACGGCCACCCTTGCCGAGATGCCGTGGGCCCAAGTGCGACATGGCCGCATCGACGCCGAAGCGGTGGCCGACCTCGGCCCCGCGGATCTCGTCGTGCTCGACCCGCCGCGGGCCGGAGCAGGTGTGGACGTCATACGCGCGATCCTCGGCCTCAGGCCGAGAACCGTCTGCTACGTGGCCTGCGATCCGGCTGCACTGGCCCGCGACCTGCGCGCCTGCCTCGAAGCGGGCTGGCGGCTGGCCTCGCTGCGCGCGCTCGACGCCTTCCCGATGACACATCACGTCGAGTGCGTCGCCACCCTGCAGCCGGTCTGACGGCCCGGCCCGGGATCAACGCAGGGCCACCAACACCCGGTCGTCGCCGTGCTGCCAGACGGTCCCGACCTCGGTGAAGCCGGCTGCCGAGAGCAGCGCCATGTGCTCGTCCACGCCGGGTGCGTCGGGAACCGTGTGCTCCAGTGGTCGGGCGCCGCGGGCGCCGACGAGGTCGGCCAGCTCGGCTGCGGAGCCGACCGCCGACCACCACGCAGACCACTGCTCGCCGCCGGACAACCCGACTCGCTCGATCCGGGCAGCCCGAACCGCGTGAGCGACGTCGTGCAGGCGGGGTCGGGTCGGCGCGTCGAAGAGATGGTCTCCGTCGACGAACACCCCGCCACCGGCGAGCAACTCGCCGCAGCTCGCGTAAACGCCGGCCAGCTGGGGACGGGTCAGCCAGTGCAGCGCGGTAGTGCTCACGATGGCATCCGGCGCGCGATCCAGCTGCAACGCGCCCACCCAACCGTCCTGGCGCAGGTCGTGGTCCACAACGCGCAGTCCGGGCCGGTCGCCGTAGGCAGCCCGGGCCAGGCCGAGCAGCAACGGGTCGGCATCCACGGCGACGACCTGCGCTGCCGGCAACCGATCGAGCAGGCGCACCGACAGCGACCCCGGTCCGGCACCCAAATCCAGCACCAACGGATCCGGCCTGGCGATGGCCGCCAAGATCACGTCGCCGATCACAATAAAGCGTTCCTCGCGATCGGGAATCGTCTCTTCCTGCTGCCGGTCCCAGCGGTCGAGCCAACTGCGAGCCTGAACTTGTGTGACCACGTCGCACTCCATTCGTTACTGTCGTAGTATCGATGACCAGTTACGACGCTAACTTGGGTGAGGTGACTGGTCAAGTGAACTTCGGTAGTCATACGGATTCGGTCGTGGCGGTCGCAGCGGCCGTCGTGAACGTGGTGACGCCGGGCTGCCGGCAGGGCCGCGACTACGAAGCGCCGGCTGGGCGCACGCTGCTCGAGCAACTGGACGTCGCGATCCGGACCGGCAGCCGAAAGCCCAGTGATGCACCCCGGGCCTCGACGGCCGCGGCGTTCGTCGAGTTGGGGACGGCCGTCCGGCCGGTCTTCGACCTGGTCTCGGCCGACAATCTGGACGCCGCTGCCACCACGGTCAACGCCCTGCTGAAGGCCTATCAGCCCAATCCGTATCTCGATCATCACGACGGCCAGCCGTGGCACCTGCATTTTCACGGGCGGTCGGAGCACGATCGGTCCGGCTGGGGCGGGGGCATCGTGGTGGGACTGGCAACGGTGCTGGGCAGTGAGCACGCCGACCGGCTCGGTGTCTGCGCCGCGCCTTCGTGCGACCGCGTCTACGTGGACGTCTCCAAGAACGGCACCCGGCGGTTCTGCTCGACGGCCTGCCAGAATCGAGTGAAGGCCGCTGCACACCGTGCCCGTGCGGTCAGCGGTTGACGCAAGGGTGAATGGGCCGCCCGATTTCAGATCGGCTGCTCGAATTGGCGCGAGCGGCGATGCAGCGGCAGCTTGACGTTCACCGCATCTTCGGGCGAGCCCTGGGGCGGGTGCGCGGGGGCGAGTCGTATTCTCAATCCGTGACGTCTGTGTTGAGCCGAATCGCGGGACCTGACGACCTGCATGCGCTCACCCACGAGGAACGGATCGTGCTGTGCGCCGAGATCCGTGACCTCCTGGTGGTGCAGGTGTCGCGCACCAGCGGCCACCTCGGGCCGAACCTCGGCGTGGTGGAGCTGACCCTCGCGCTGCACCTGGTCTTCGATTCACCGAGCGAGCCGATTCTCTTCGACGTCGGTCACCAGGCGTACGTGCACAAGATCCTCACCGGACGCGCGGACCGGATGCCCACGATGCGGCAGACCGGCGGGCTGTCCGGGTACCCGAGCCGGTCGGAGAGCCAGCACGACTGGATCGAAAACTCGCATGCCTCCACGGCGCTGTCCTACGCCGACGGGCTGGCCAAGGCCTTCGACATCCGCGGCGAGCGTCGCCCGGTCGTTGCAGTCGTCGGCGACGGGGCGCTCACCGGCGGGATGTGCTGGGAGGCACTGAACAATATCGCCGCCTCGGACCGGCCGGTGGTGGTCGTCGTCAACGACAACGGCCGCTCGTACTCACCGACGATCGGCGGGCTGGCCAACCATCTCTCCGGCCTGCGGTTGAAGCCTGGCTACGAGCGGATGCTGCGCACTGTCAAGGAGACGCTGGGCCGCACGCCGGTCGTCGGGGCGCCCATCTACGACGCGCTGCATGGCATGAAGCGCGGCGTGAAAGATCTCGTGTCGCCGCAGGGCATGTTCGAGGACCTCGGACTCAAGTACGTCGGCCCGGTGGATGGGCACGACATCGAGTCGGTCGAGACAGCGCTGCGGCTGGCCAAGAACTTCGGCGCGCCGGTGATCGTGCACGTCGTCACCCGCAAGGGATACGGCTACGCGCCGGCCGAGAACGACGAGGCCGACCAGATGCATCAGACCGGCGGCTTCGACCCGGCGACCGGCCGGGCAAACCCCAGTCCGGGCCGGACCTGGACCGGTGTCTTCTCTGAGGAAATGGTGCGCCTCGGCGGTGCCCGAGGCGAAGGCGTCGCGGTGGGCATCGGGAGGTGGGATC
>JBPCMU010000038.1:0-9238 GCA_051001975.1 Jatrophihabitans sp. | reverse complement strand
GTTTGCCTATGCGCTGGTCTTCATCGCCGGCGTGGTCGTCGCCGCGTCCGCCGGATACGCCATCAACCTTCCGGTCCGACAGATACGCGGGGGAGCTGCCCCAGCGCCACTGATCCACCTCGCCGGTGATCCCGGCGTACTGGTGGAGGCAGTCAAGCTCGCCGACGACAGGTCTGGTGATGTGATCGTGCGGATGTATGAGTCCCTGGGCGGGCGTGCGCGCGTTCGCGTCGTCGCCGACTTCACCGCGGCGGCGTGGACCGAAACCGATCTGCTGGAGGACCCGATCGAGCCGGACGCGACAGAAGGCTGCGCTCCAGGCGAGGTACGGCTACATCCCTTCCAGATCGTCACTCTGCGGGTCCGCCCCGCCGACCTCGATTCGTAACTGGTTCGATGGCGACTGGCGTGGTCGAATGGCTCATGGCTCGTTTCGTCGCGTTTCTACGTGCTGTGAACGTCGGCGGGCGGCGGGTTGCGATGGCGACCGCTCGCGACGTCGTCTCCGATCTCGGCCTGGACGAGGTGAGCAGCTACGTCAACAGCGGCAATCTCCTGTTCAGCGCGACCGGCAAGGCGGCCGACCACGAGGCGGCGATCCGGTCGGCGTTGGAAAAGAAGTTCGGCTTCGAGCTCACCACCTTCGTCCGGACGTCGGCGCAGGTGCGAGCGTTGGTCGACGCGCATCCGTTCGGTAAGCTCGCCGCAGGGCACACCCACTTCGCGCTGCTGCCGTTGACGAAGTTGACCGCCAACAAGAGGAGGCGGTCGAGGCGATGTCGAACGATCGTGACGACGTGCTGGTGCGCGGCCGCGATGTCCATTGGTTGATCAGGGCGAAATCCACGGAGACGACGCTGGGCCCGAAACAGTGGCTCGATGCTCTGCCAGACAACCCGACCACTGCGCGCAACATGACGATGCTGACCAAGCTGGCCGAACGCCTGTGAGCGAGGCGACGGACGTGAGACGGTGGAGCGCATGGCTACCTACGAGGTGAATCCGGCGGGCGTCGCGCACGCCCGGCAGCTCATCGAAGCCAAGCAATATGTGCTGGACAGCGACTGGGGCGACGTCCAGCCGGACGCGCAAGCACAGAACGCCTACCTCGAGCGGCACGACTGGAAGGCCTATGCCGCATGGCATCTGGGTCTCACCGAGGGCGCGAGCGACGAGACGAAAGCGCACTACGCGTTCGGCTACGGCGACTTCCGCCGCGTACATCGAACCGGGCTCATCGCGTGCGTCTACCGCGCATCGGAATGGCGACACAAGGACGTCGAGCTTGCCGCGCACGACCTGCTGCAATACCTCGATCGGATCAGCGCCTAGCAGCAGGGCGGACGGCACTCGTGTTCCGGAGTCGAGGTCGACCTCGTGGACCTCGACTCCGATCGAGCCAGCTGCCGAACGGGTCGCGCGGGCCGCGGGGCAGCGGGTGCACGACGCGATCCTGGACATGGCTCGGCGGCTCCTCTCGTCCGGGACGCTGCCCACTACTGGCGGCACCCCCGCCACCGTCCTGTTGACGATGACGTTGGAGCAGTTGGAGTCGCGGACCGGGCTGGTCACCACCGGCCACGGCGGGCAGCTCACCGTGAACCAGGCACTCCGCCTCGCCGGGGAGGCGGACGTCATCCCGGTCGTCATCGACACCGACGGCATCCTCGGCTACGGCCGGACCCGCCGCACCGCGTCGGCCATGCAACGCCGCGCCCTCGCCGCCCGCGACGGCGGATGTGTGATGGCCGGCTGCGACTACACGGCGATGAGCGCTTGCGCGAAGAGCAGATCGCCCGCACGCGACGAAGGAGCGCTTGCGGCCGAGCGACGCGAGGGGTTCGGTTCAGAGTGGGCCCCGACGCGGAGCGAAGGGTCCGCGAGGAACCGACGAAGCGATCAGAAGATCGGATTGATCCGGAACGCAAACCGATCCGCAACCGCATGCACGACGGACTGCCCGCTGCTTGACGCTGCCAGTACGCGGCCCGGGGCGGCGCGGAACGGAACTTCCTTCCCAACACGCGTCCAACCGAGCCCGGTCGATTCCGCGGGCGCGGCGTGCGCTTCCGGGTGGCTGCAGGCGCCTCGGCACTCGGGTGGGTGCGGCGTTCACCAACGCAGCCTTGCTCGCCGTAGGGCAATCGACGGTCGTGGCCACGGCGGTTCGCCCGTCGATGATCATCGTCGTCCTCACTCCGACGCTGGCGGCACGCGGACACTCTGCACTTCGTGAAACCCGGGATTCGGGAAACGAGACCGAATTTGGTGCGACTAAGGGCCCCTCCTTGTAGATAATGCTTGACCCCGAGGCAAGAGTGTGAGGAGATAACGTCCATAATGAATCACTCGTTTCGACAGATGAAACCTGCTGAATGATGCGCCCAGAGAAGTTCGTGGCGTTATCGCCATCCGCGACCGGCGGAGATGTCGCCGACTTTGACATCGAGCACCTTGACGACATCGCGCTGAGCAACGTCCAGTAAGCCCGACCAGATCACGGGAGTGATTCAGTGCAGATCAGACAAGCCGTGTGCCAGGTGCGCGACGTGGACGAGACGATTGCCGCGTTCGCTCGCCAACTCGGCGTCACGAGCATCAACATCACCACACCACCGTTGCCCACCGACGACGGCTACTGGACGGTTGAGGACCTCGTCGGTCTGAAGAAGCGCTGCAGCGACCTCGGCCTCGTGCTGGAGGTCATCGAGAACACTCCGCATCACATGTACGACAAGGTGATGCTCGGTCTTCCTGGCCGTGATGAGCAGCTTGAGAACTATTGCACGACGATTCGCAACATGGCCGCGGCGGACATCCCGATCCTCGGATTCCACTTCATGCCAACGTCGGTGTGGCGGACCGATATGGCAGCCCCCGCTCGTGGCGGGGCCACCGCCACCGCATACGACCACTCGCTCATCAGCGAAGGCAACAAGGTGCAGTGGCCGGCCGACACCGGCGAGCTGCGACTGTCGGCCGAGCAGATGTGGTCGAACTACCAGGTATTCCTGGATGCCGTCCTCCCGGTCGCCGACGAGGTCGGTCTGAAGTTGGCGCAACACCCGGACGATCCGCCGGTGGATTCCATCGACGGTTTCGCCCGCATCTTCACCAGCCCGGAAAACTTCAAGCGAGCCCACAAACTGGCCAACGGGAGCCCTGCGTGGGGATTGGACCTGTGCCTCGGCACGGTCTCGGAGATGGTCGGCGGAGCCGCCGCGGTCGAGGAGATGATCGGGTATTTCGGTCCGCTAGGGAAGATCCGGTACGTGCACTTCCGCGACGTCCAGGGAACGGTGCCGGCCTTCCAGGAGTGCTTCATCGGCGAAGGCAACTACGACCCACCCACCGTGATCCGACAGCTACTCGACGTCGGCTTCGACGGATGGCTGCAGGACGACCACGTTCCGAACATGACCGACGACACGCGCTACGGTCACCGCTCCCGCGCCCACGCCATCGGCTATATCCAAGGTGTGCTGGCCGCCCTCGATCGCTGACAACACGCCGAGCGAGTCCCGACAGTCCACCCACGCAGAGCGGCAGGACACACAATGACCATGCACAGAGTTCGACGGCTCCCTCGGCCCAGTGCCACCGGCTTCGCCGCTACATTGCGGGGTCTCGCACTGAGGCGGATGCGCGCTGTCGTGATGGTGGCTGCGCTCTCGATGGTGGCAACGGTGCTCACCGCACCGGTGGCTGCCGCGCGGCCTGCGCCCAATTCGACGACGGTGCCCTATCAGTTCTTGGCGAAGGTCTCGGTCGAGAGCGTGGGACGGCTGCCATCGCAGCGCGAATGGCGCGCCGGTGTTCAGTATTTCCAGCACCGAGGATGTTCTGCGGACTCGGTCGAAGCCGTGCTCCGCCAGACCCTGACGGGGCACGAGTTTCTCAAGTTGGGCTACCGCCAGGCCGAACGCACACTGGCCGCGTACCGCACGATGAACCGCGACCCCACCGATGCCGAACTCAGCCACGGACTTGCAGACGGTAAGCGGCACAGCTGGCGGACTGCAGTCAATCACTTGCTGAGTAGCGCCGAATTCGCCGGGCTGGTTCCAACTATTTGCGACCCGACCGAGCCCGCGTACCACTTCGGGACGACGCTGCCGCCGCAGCTGCCCATCAGTGGCGACGGCTTCACCGGCGGTCAGGCTGCGCTGCAGGCCGCTCTGGATGCCACCCCGTCCGGCGGGGAGGTGCGCCTCGCCGCCGGAGCAAGCATCGGCTTGACCTCGCCTCTCACCATCCCGCGAGGAGTGTCGTTGACCACCGTCGGCCGGCCCGACCCCCGCCACTACGCAAGATGGCCCGCCTCTACCGCGTGCGGAACGTCGCCCTCGCCGTCTCCCTGGTTCGCGTGCTCCCCGGCGGAAAGCTCACCCATGTCTGGGTCGACGGACAGCGCGACACCGCTGACGGGTTCGTCAGCCATGGTGCGTACACCGTCCAAACGTTCAGCGGCAATGGCACGACGGTCAGTGACAACCTGCTCAGCAATTCCGCCGGCGGCACGAACCTGTCCGCACTCGGCGGCGCGGACATAGGCGAGGAATGCGTGAACAATCAGTTCAACGGCAATCTCGTCGACGGATTCGCCGGATCGCACTGGGCCGTTCTCACCGCCAACGGCGGCGTGGTCGGGCCATGGGCAGATGGACTCAGCGTCGCGTGTGAGGACTCCACCGTGACCGGCAACCAGATCGTCGACGCCACCGATGTCGGGCTGATCGTCTTCGCCGAAGCGGCCCGCGATCAACGGTCGACGGTCACCGGCAACACCGTTCTCAACGCCGGCAACTCCGCCTTCGCCTCGATGGACAGCTCACCGAACATCGAACCGTCCGGCAACGGCGACGGGCCCGGCGTCGCCAGCCAGGACTTCCGAGGCGCGTCCATGAGCCACAACCTGTTGTGGAACTCGCCCGTCGCGCCGAACGCGATCGGCATCGCTGTCGGCGTCCGCGCCTGGTCGGCGCAGTACGCCTACTCCGGACACCTGTACGTCGGCGCCGGGATCGTCATCAGCGGCATGCACGATGCAGTTATCGCCGGCAACAAGCTGCAAGTGCAGGTCGTTACCGGCACGCCGCCGTGCACTACCGCCGTACCCGGCATCTACCGGCAATGCGGTGTCGTCAACGCCCCATCGTTGTGTCCGCCCGCGAAGATCGGAGCCGGGATAACCGCCGGCTACGCCTCAGGCCGACTGCCGCACCCGATTCGGGACACCGATTACTCCGGCTGCGTCGTCGGGATCGTGCGTGGGATGTGACCGCGCCGCGAACCCCGGGCTCTCACGTCGTGGCGATCATCGGGACGGCGGGCACGAGCGGCCCATGACACTGCTCGGCGCACGAGAGGGCTCATAGTGGCGATCCGGATCGCGATGGGTCACATCGACGAGTACGACCAGACGGTGGCTGGCTTCGCCCGTCAACTGGGCCTCACCAGCGTTCAACTGCACTGTCCGGCTAACTTGGGGACCGAGTCCGGGCACTGGACGGCACCGGACCTCATCGCCCTTCGCGATCGCTGCGAGCGTGACGGGTTGGCGCTGGAGGGACTGGAGAATGTCCCGGCCGACCAGTTCGCCGACATCCCTCGAGGCGGTCCGCGCCGCGACGAGCAGATCGCGCACTACGTCCAGACGATTCGCAACATGGCCACCGCCGGGATCGGCCTGCTCGGGTACCACTTCATGTGTACCTACGTGTGGCGAACCTCGATGGGCGCGACCGGCCGGGGGGGCGCTCGGATCAGCTCATTCCATCTGGATGACCTCGGCAAGGGGAACGCGCTCGACCAGTACAAGCTCGCTCCCGCAACTGGAGGTCCGGCGGTTGATGCAGATGCGCTGTGGGCGCATCACCAATACTTCCTGGATGCCATCCTCCCGGTGGCCGAGGAGGTCGGCGTGAGCCTCGCGCTGCACCCGGATGACCCACCGATCGCCGCCGGGCTGGGGTCGGCGGCTCGAATCTTCGTATCGCCCGCTGCGCTCGCGCGTGCCGATGCGCAGAGCAGGAACAGCGCGCATTGGGGACTCAATCTGTGCCTCGGCACCGTGTCGGAGATGGGTGGTCAGGCAGCCGTGACCGAGACGATCGAGCGGTTAGGGCCGGCGCGTCGAATCAAGTACGTGCACTTCCGCGACGTGCGGGGAGTGTCGCCGTCATTCGACGAGTGCTTCCTCGGGGAGGGCAACCTCGACGTCCCCGCCGTGATCGATCATCTGCACCGGGTAGGTTTCGAAGGGTTCCTCATTGACGATCACGTGCCTGCCGTCATCGGCGATCTCGACACGTGGGCGGACACCTCGCCGGCCGCCTACCTCAGTCGCGGTCGGGCACATGCAATTGGCTATCTACAGGGCGTCCTGCGGGCGTGCGGCGCCGACCGCTAGGCCCAGGCTTGCACCGCGCTGCCGGTGAGAAATGCGTGGGCTGACGAGGTCAAGGATTGGCGGATGTCGGCCGGATCGATGCCGGCGTCCTCGGCCTGGCGGAGTAGATCGCCGCCGACGAACGTGTAGCCATTCCCGCCGTAGGCGCGGTAGTGCGCTGTGCCGCACACGTCGTGCGAGAACAACACCCGACCGCCGAATCCGGCGTTGGCGAGCACCTGGTAGCACCGCAGGGCTCGCTCGGTCTCGTAGGGCACTGTGCCTCGCAGCGTGTCGAACAGCAGGTACACGCCGCGCTCGGCCAAGTCGAGGTGGTAGTCGTGGTCGGGCCAGGTGTCGGCATGCCCGATGGCGATCCGCTCAGGCGGCAAGCCTTCCTCTTGGAGCAGGTCCAGCTGCGCTAAGCCGACGGAGCTGCCCAGCGAGTGCGTCACCAGCGACAGGCCGGTACGGTTCGCGGCACGGGCCGCGGCGCGGTGTACCCGCTCCTCGATGCCGGTCACGAAGCGGCCATCGGTGCCGATCTCGCCGATGACGCCCGGCAGGATCCCATCCACGCCGCACTCGATCTCCTCCACGAATTCGTCGGCCAGGCTCGCCGTGGTTCGGGCGTCGAGGCCGGGCTCGTAGAACGGGCCGCGATACCGGCCGCATCCCATCACCACCGACACGCCGGTTTGTTCGGACAGCTGTCTGAGCAGGAGGGGATTTCGACCGATGTCCGGCGTGGTGAGATCCACGATCGTCCCTCCGCCGGAGTCGGCGAACTCAAAAACCTCACGCGCCGCCAAATCGAGATCGTGCAGATACATGTCGCGGTGTGGTTGATAGACCGAGTACAGGTCGATCAAAAGGTGCTCATGGCACAGCGTCGTACCCAGCTCATCGACGCGCTTAGGCCCAGTAACCGTCATGACCATCGAGTCGCTCATCCCTTGATCGCTCCCTGTATCGCCGAGACGAAATACCGCTGCAACGCCACGAAGACGATGATGATCGGCAGCACCAACAGCATCGCCCCTGCCATCACTTGGTTCCATTGCACGACGTTGGTACTGAGCAGATTCTGCAGACCAAGCGGCAACGTGAACTTCGCTGGATCGGTCAGTGACACGCTACTGAGGACGTACTCGTTCCAGATCGCGACGAAGTTCAAAACCGCTACGGCCGCTACTGCCGGTCGGGCCAGTGGCAGGTAGATGCCGAAATGGATGCGCAGCTCGCCGGCACCGTCGATGAGAGCGGCCTCACGAAGCTCTGTGGGGATGCTGTCGTAGAACGTTTTGAAGATCAGTATGGCCAGGGGACCAGCGCCGTTGGCGAAGGCGAGCCCCAGACCGGTCCACGAGCCGAGTAGATGCAATTTCTGCGTCAGCAGCACGAGCGGAAGCAGGGTGGTGACACCCGGAACGAACAGGATCGCGCCGAACCCAGCGAACAGGACCCGGCGGCCGGGGAAGCGCAGCACGCTAAACGCGTAGCCCGCCATGGGGTAGACGACCAGGATCAGTGCCACGGTGCCCGTCGTCACCAGAATGCTATTGGTGAGGTAGCGGGCGAAGTCGAGCTTCGACCACGTGTCAGCCAGGGTGCGGAGCGTTGGATCCTTCGGCACGATGCGACCGCTGGACAGCACCTCGCGTTGGTTCTTGAACGAGCCTGAGACCATCCAGAGGAACGGGTAGGCGCTCAGGAGCGCATACCCGACCAGGACAACCACAGCCCCCAGTCGGCCGGCGGCGTGCAGTCCGCGGAGTCCTCCGACGGCGCGTATCGAGCCACTATGCGACGCCTCGGTTCGGCCACGCTCCTTTGTTCGCTCCATGTCAGTCCCGGCGCCTGAGGACGACGAAGGCCAGCCCGGAGATGACGATGCCCAGCACGAAGAGCATCCAGCCCAGGGCGCTGGCGTAGCCGTACTGACTGTTGGTGCCAAACGCCAGTTGGAAGGAGAACAAGCTCGTGGTGGTGCTGCTGTCGAGCGGACCCCCGTTGGTCATGAGCAGGAACACCTGGAACTCGTGCAGAGCGCTGCGCAGTCCAATGGCCACCAGTAGAGCTGTGGTCGGCCGCAACAGCGGCCAGTAGACCGACCAGAACAGTCGCCACGAGCCGGCGCCGTCGACCCTGGCTGCCTCGACGAGGCTACGGTCGATCGATTGCAAACCGGCCAGGTACAGCAGGATGCCCAGTGGAACCGTGGACCATAGGAGAATGGCGGTCGCCGTCGGAAGAGCGTTCCCGGATGTTCCGAGCAGGCCGTCACGAGAGGTCCAACCAGACAGGCCCACGGCATCGAGGATCCGGTTCAGCCCACCGTCGGGAAGAAGGATGAATCGCCAGGCGTAGAAGACAGCGATGCCGGTGGTGACGTACGGAAGGAAGTAGATCGTTCGCAGGAGCGCCTTGAATCGGCGGACGCTGTTCAGTACGACGGCGATGGGAAGGCTGACTGCCACCAGCCCGACGCTGAGCACAATCATCACGAAGCCGGTTCGGTAGAACGAGGCGCGGACCTGCTGGGACAGATCCGGGTCCGACCACAGCAGCTCCTTGAAGTTGCGCAACCCCACCTCGGTCCAGTTCGGGTTGATGCCGTTCCACTGGACGAAGCTCAGCCGCAGTCCGTAGCCGAGAGTGAATAGGCCGAACACGAGGAACAGCAGGACCGCCGGAGCGATGAACAGGTACGCGATCAGCGCTTGCCTGCCTCGCCTGGTTGGCCCGCGCCGGCGTGGAACGAACCCAGTCGCGGAGCGCCGACAAGGAAAAAAGAACGCGACGCGACTCCGGGTCCGAAACTAGGTCCCTTGACCCTGGCCCAGG
>JBPCMU010000037.1:0-9954 GCA_051001975.1 Jatrophihabitans sp. | reverse complement strand
GCAACCACTCGCCCAACCCTCGTCGACGCGCAATTTGTCTGACAACAGCACCACGAATCCAACACCACTCAGCGGCGAACGCGAACCGCAGGATTAGCGACTGAGCGCGTGAGCAACGGCGTCGAACCGATCCCGATCCAGCGTTGCCCCGATACGGCGGACCGAGCCTGGCACTACCCGCAGCACCCGGTCGAGGCGGACCTCACTCGGTCGGCGGCTACCGTCCCAGCCACCGCTGCCGACATCCAGCCAGTGCCGACCAGCGCGGGCCTCCTGGGCTGCGTCGCGATCATGATCCTTGCTCGTCAACGGGAGTGCCAGCAAGTAGTCGCCGTCGCGACCGATCACCAGTACCGGCCGGTCCTTCCCCTGACTGTGGTCCTCCTCGTACGGCACCCACATCCAAACGACCTCACCTGGATCGGCGACACCGTCGGGATGCGGCGCGTACTCGACGTGCACCGGACCGGGGTAGTCGCCGGGATAGCCACTCGGCCCATCTCCGGCCGGGGTGCGCTGCAGCGCAGCGCGCACCCGCGCGAATCGACCGGGCATAGTCAGAGCGAGACGGGATAGACGGGCTCGGGGATCTCCGGCCGGATTCGCTGCTCGACGAAGACGCCGTGCCAGAGGCAGAACACCAGCAGGGTCCAGATCTTGCGCGAGTAGTCGTGTGGTCCGTCGCGGTGGGCGGCGAGCAGGCGGATCGCAGCCTCGGTGTCGATGAGGTGGTCGGCCTGGCTGTCGCGGAAGATGTCCCGCGCCCAGTCGTACATGACGTCCTTCAGCCAGTGCCGGATCGGCACCGGGAAGCCGAGCTTGGCGCGGTGCAACACATGCGGCGGGACGATCTCGGCGAGCGCCTGCCGCAGCGCGTACTTGGTGGTGTTCTGGGAGAGCTTCAGATCGGTCGGGATGCCGGCCGCAACGCGGAATACCTCGGTGTCCAGGAACGGCACCCGCAGTTCCAGCGAGTTGGCCATCGTCATCTTGTCGGCCTTCACCAGGATGTCGCCGCGCAGCCAGGTGAAGAGATCGATGTACTGCATCCGGGTCGGGTCGTCCAGGTGCGAGGTGGCGAGATAGTGCTTTGCGGTGACGTCCATGTGCGAGATCGTCGGGTCGAACCCGCGGTACAACCCCATCTCGTCGTTGCGGAAGATCCGTGCGTTGCCGTAGTAACGCTCCTCGATCGGGATCGATCCGCGGCGCAGCATGTCCTTGCCGCGCATGCCTTCGGGCAGCTTGGTGCCGAGCGAACCGAGTCCGCGGCGCAGCGCGCCGGGCACTCTCTCGAAGGCACGCAGCGAGATCGGCTCGTGGTAGATCTGGTACCCGCCGAACAGTTCGTCCGCGCCTTCGCCGGAGAGCACCACCTTGACGTGCTTGCGCGCCTCGCGGGCGACGAAGTAGAGCGGCACCAAGGCCGGATCGGCCACCGGATCGTCGAGATACCAGACGATCAGCGGCAGCGTCGACATCATCTCTTCCGGCGTGACGATCTTGACGATGTGCTCGACGCCGATCGCCGCCGCGGACTCGGCCGCGACGTCGACCTCGGAGAAGCCCTCGCGCTCGAACCCGGTGGTGAAGGTGAGCAGGTTCGGGTTGGACCGCTTGGCCAGTGCCGCCACCGCGGTGGAGTCGATTCCGCCGGATAGGAACGAACCGACGGTGACGTCCGCGCGCATGTGCTTGGCGACGGAATCCTCGAGCACCTCAGCGATGCGCGCATACAAGCCTTCCGCCGACCGCGGGCGCAGCGGTGTGAAATCCGGGTGGAAGTAGCGACGCTTCTTGAGCGTCCCGCCGGGTCGCAGCGTGAACGACGTGCCGGACTCGATGCGCGTGATGGCGGTATGCATCGACGCCGGCTCCGGCACGTACTGCAATGTCAGGTAGTGCTGCAACGCGCCGGTGTCGAGCGACTCGCGGACCGCCTCGGGTGCCACGTCGAGCAACGCCTTCTTCTCGCTGGAGAAGAACGTGCCGCGCTCGTCCGAATACAGGTACATCGGCTTGATACCGAACCAGTCACGGGCGCCGAAGACGACGCGTTCTTGGCTGTCCCAGATGAAGAAGGCGAACATGCCGCGCAGCTCGCGCACGCACTTCTCACCGAGGTAGTGATACGCGGCGACCACAGCTTCACCGTCGCCCTCGGTGGCGAACTCGGCGCCGAACTCGGTGCGCAGCCGCTCCCGGAGCTCCGGGTAGTTGTAGATCTCACCGTTGAAGATCAGCCAGTAGCGTCCATCGAGGTATGGGAGCGGCTGATGGCTGTGATCTAGGTCGATGACCGACAGGCGGCGAAAGCCAATTACGACATCGTCGTCGGCCCACACCCCGCCCTCATCCGGGCCGCGGTGGCGCATGTCGACCAGCGAGCCCTCGACGGCGTCCTTCACCGAGGACGCGTCAGCGTTGCTGGACAGGAATCCGATCAGACCGCACACGCCATCCAGTATCCAGGACGGTGGGGTGTGCCCCGGCCAGGCGTCAGGACGCGGCGAGTTCGGCGAACAGCGGCAGGCCAGCGTCCTTGGCCGACAGCTGGGAGCGGTTGTCCGGGTCGACCGGGATGGGCCAGCTGATCCCCAGCGCCGGGTCGATCGGGTTCACTGCCACCCCGCTCATCCCAGGCACCCACTCGGCAGTGAAGCAGTACAGGTACTGGGTGATGCCCGGGCTGACCGACTGGAACCCGTTGCACACCCCGGCCGGCACCAGCACCTGGGTTCCCTTGCGCAAGGACACCGTGACGACCACGCCATGGGTTGAGGAATCCCGGCGGGTATCGACGTAGGCGCCGAACGCCTCGCCGTCGACGATCGCGACCAGCTTCGTCATCGCCTCGCCGTGCAGGCCTCGAATCGCGCCCTGGGACGTCTCAGTGACGTTGATCTGCGCCCAAGACCCGCCGCCCACACCGCGCTCGGTGTAGGCGGAGGCCCGGAACAGCTCCCGGATGGTGCCGCGCTCGTCGGTGATCTGCTTCATGGTGACCACCAGCAGTCCGTCGATCGCGGTCGACTCGACGTGCAACGGCTCGATCCGGGGACTCGTCATGCGCACGATCCTGCCGTAGGCACTCGATCCGCACCGATCCAGTGGCCGAATCCAGAGGGTGGTGGGGTGCCCCGCCGGGGTCGTCAGATAGGCTCCGATCGGGTTTGAATCATCCGGGATGCAATGCCATCGAGAGGCTGAGTCTGGTGCGTGGCAAGGGGTGGCGGAAGGTCGGTTGGATCGGCCTGTTGACCGTGTCCCTGACCGTGCTGCTCAGCGGCTGCTCAGCCAAGGAATGGGAGCGCAACCTGCGCTTCGGGTGGCCCACCGGCGTGACCAAACAGGCCGAACGGATGCGGGTCCTGTGGACCTGGTCGTCGGTCGCCGCGCTGGCGGTCGGCGCCATCGTCTGGGGCCTCATCTTCTGGTGCTGCATCCGCTACCGCAAGCGCTCCGACGCACTGCCGCGGCAGCGCCGGGAGAACCTCGCCATCGAGTTCGCGTACACGATCATCCCGTTCTTCATCATCGGTGTGCTGTTCTGGCGCACCGTCGTCGTCGAGAACTACGTCGACAAGAAGACGGCGCACCCGGACACCACCGTGCTGGTGACCGCGTTCAAGTGGAACTGGCAGTTCACCTACCGTGATGCGGACTCCAAGTATCCGAGCAACACAGGTAGTTCTGCCGGCGACTACGCGAACACCGTCGGAACCTCGACGGAGATCCCGATCCTGGTGATTCCGCTGGGGGAGACCGTCCGCATCCAGGAACACTCCCGCGATGTGATTCACTCGTTCTGGGTGCCGGAGTTCCTGTTCAAGCGTGACGTGATCCCGCAGCCGAAGGACAACCAGTTCGAGTTCACCGCGACCAGTCTGGGCCACTACGTCGGTCGTTGCGCTGAGCTGTGCGGCACCTACCACTCGCAGATGAACTTCGAGGTACGTGTGGTCACGCCGGACAAGTACGAGGCCTACAAGCAGGCCCTGACCGCGCTCGGCCCGGGCGACCCGGCCCGCCAGTCCAAGGCGCTCAAGTCGATCGGCGAGGACCCGCTGGCGACGACGACGCATCCGTTCAATACGAACCGTTCCGACCGCAAGAGCAGCTGACAGGAGGACGCCGTGCGCATCGAGAGTCGGATCTTCCTGCTGGTAGCCGTGTTCTGCTTCGTCCTTGCGGCGGTGTACGGGTTCTGGACGGATAAGGGCCCGGAGCACGCCATCGAGGTGGTTGGCGTCGCTGGGCTGATCCTCTCCGGTGGGCTGTGCTTCATCATCGGGACGTTCTTCAGCTTCGTCGCCCGGCGCATCGACGCCCGTCCCGAGGACCGTGCTGACGCTGAGATCGCCGAGGGCGCCGGGGAGTTGGGCTTCTTCTCGCCGGGCAGCTACTGGCCGCTGGGCATCGCGCTCGCGGCGACCACGACCGGCGCCGGATTAGCCTTTGCCCAGCTGTGGCTGGTCATCACCGGCGTAGTCGCAGTCCTTGGTACCACCGCAGGCCTGCTCTTCGAGTACTACGTGGGGCAGAACGCCAGCACCCACTGATCGCTGTGTTTATTGATCGCTGTGTCGGTTGCTCGCTGACCCCGCTCGCTTCGCATCGGGGGCCCACTCTCAACCGAACTCCTCGCTTCGCTCGGCCGCAAGCGCTCCTTCGTCGCGCGCGGGCGATCCCTCTTCGCGCAAGCGCTCATCGCGTTGGTGATTGGGTCTCGGGCGGTGGGCCTCGATCTAATCGGGGCCCCACCGAACCCCTCGCTTCGCTCGTCCGCAAGCTCGCGGGCGATCGGCTCTTCGCGCGAGCGCTCATCGCGTTCGTGGTCTCGTTGCGTCACCGTGGCTGGATGGCCGCGGCGATGTTGTGAGGATTCGCTGGCTGGGACCGTCGAATCGACACAAGATCGCCCGGGACGGTACCCCCGAGACTCAGCCGTGCTCGAGACCGCGACCGGATCGACGCACCCGAATGACGGGCTCGTTGCCGTCCCGAGAACGCGAGGAACCGACTCAGCGATCGGTCGAGCTAGTGGGTGTCGTGGCCTGCGGTGACGGAGCGTTCGACCTCGTCGTCCAGGTGACTGTTCTCGACCGCTTCGATGGCTTCGGCGATCTCGGCCTTCTCGATCACGGGGGAGAAGAAACCGCGAACCGTTCGCGACGCGCTGCCCAGCTTGTTCATCCGCTTGGGCACGGGCGCGCCGGCGTACTCCAGCAAGCCGTGACCGTGCGCGTCGACGGGGCCGAGCGGCTGGTGCACCTCGATGAACTCGCCGGAAGGCAGTCGCTTGATGATGCCGGTCTCGATCCCGTGCTCGAGCACCTCACGGTCGTGCTTCTGCAACCCTAGACAGATCCGGTAGGTGACGAGATAGGCAATCGGTGGCAGCACCAGCAGCGCGATGCGACCGCCCCACGTCATGGCGTTCAGGGAGATGTCGAAGGCCTTGGCGATCAGGTCGTTGCCGCCCGAGACGAACAGCACCACGACGAACGAGATGGACATCGCGCCAAGGCTGGTGCGCACCGGGACATCCCGCGGGCGCTGCAGCAGGTTGTGTGAGGCGCGGTCACCAGTCAGCTTGGCTTCGATGAACGGATACGCCCCGGCCAGTGTCAACAAGACGCCCGGCAGCACCACTGTGGGCCAGAAGAGCGCCGGGATCGTGTGGTGGAAGTACCGCGTCTCCCAGGATGGGAACAGACGCGTCGACCCGTCGAGGAAGGCCATGTACCAGTCCGGCTGCGAGCCTGCGGAGACCTGCGCCGGGTTGTACGGACCGAAGATCCAGATCGGGTTGATCTGAGCCAGCCCGCCGATCGCGCAGAGCACCCCGGAGACCAGGAAGAAGAAGCCACCGGCCTTGGCTGCGTAGACGGGGTAGACCCGCTCGCCCTTCACGGTGGTCTCGGTGTTGCCCGGACCCGGGAAGGTGGTGTGCTTCTGTTTCACGATGAGGGCAAGGTGCGCCCCTATGAGGGCGGCAAGTATGGCCGGTACGAGTAGAACGTGCACTATATAAAGACGGCCGATTATCTCGGTGCCAGGGAACTCGCTGCCGAACACCAGGAACGACGTCCACGAACCGATCACCGGGATCGACAGGATGATCGCGTCCGCGATCCGCAGGCCCGTGCCGGACAGCAGGTCGTCAGGCAGTGAGTACCCGGCGAATCCCTCGACGACGCCGAGGGTCAGCAGCAGCAGGCCGATGATCCAGTTCAGCTCGCGTGGTTTGCGGAACGCGCCGGTGAAGAAGACCCGGAACATGTGCACGGTCATCGCAGCGATGAACAGCAACGCCGCCCAGTGGTGGATCTGCCGGATAACGAGGCCGCCGCGGACGTCGAAGGAGATGTGCAGGGTAGATGCGTACGCACGCGACATCGTGACGCCCTTGAGCGGCCCGTAACTGCCGTCGTACTGGGTGTCGGCCATCGACGCGTCGAAGAAGAAGGTGAGATACGTACCGGTGAGCAGTAGGACGATGAACGAGTAGAGCGCGATCTCGCCCATCATGAACGACCAGTGGTCCGGGAACACCTTGTTCAGCTGCTTACGGATGCCGCCGGCCAGGCCGAGCCGCTCCTCGGCCCCTTTACCAACCTTGCCCAGTGGGGTACGGGGGCGTTCGTACTGTGCAGGTGCTGGTGTGCTTGTCATCGGCGCTCCCAGAAAGCTGGCCCGATCGCCTCGTCATAACCGCGGCGGGATACGAAATAAAGACTACCGTCGGAGCCCTTTTGCACGCTCAGTGGAAGGCCCGGCAGACTGCGAGTGGCCGGCCCGAAGACCGGTTTTGCGTCCTCCAGCACGTTGAACTGTGACTGATGGCACGGACAGAGCAGCCGGCCGGTCTGGTGCTCATACAGCGACGCCGGGCAGCCGGCGTGTGTGCAGATCTTGGAGAAGGCGATGTAGTCGCCCCAGTTGAAGCCGGCCTGCCCCTTGCGGGACTTCACCGTCTGGCCCGGCTGCAAGCGGATGAGCAGGGTGGGGGAGTCAGCAGCCTTGACGCCACCGGGAACTCCCGGGAACACGGTGGCGATGCCGCCGGCTTCGAGGTCGCCGGGGCTGACCCGGCGACCGTCGGAGTAGACCAGTGGGGTGTTCTTGCCCCACAAGGTCGTGTCGAGCTGGTTGCCGGGCTTCTTGAGCATTCCGCCGACGAGCGCAACCAACGGGACGATGCCGAGGCCCGCGCCGGCGAGACCGAGAGTGCCTTTCAGCATCGACCTTCGGGCCAGCCCGGTGTCCTCGAGCCCGCTGATCAATGTGCCGGTGGTGAGCATCTGCTCGGACACCGGGCTCGGGCCGCCGTGTCGGTCCTGGACGGCTTCTTCCTCGGGCATCAGCAACTTCGCCCAGAGGACCGCACCGACACCGATCCCGACGAGTGCGAGGCCGAGCAGGCCGCCGAGCAGGGGCGTGTAGTACACGTAGCCCTGGCTACCGTGACCTGGCAGGTGGAACTTGAACGGCACCGCGACGAACACCACGATGAATCCCAGCGCGGCCAGGAACGATGCCGCGAAGCAGGCCGATACGGCCCGCTCGGCGCGCTTCTCTGCTCGCGTGCCGGGGATCGGGAACCGGTCCCGACGATGCACGATCTGGACACCGTCACGTGCCGCGCCGACGATCATCGCCTCGTCGGCGGTGAGCTCGGAGATCTCCTCTGGGGTGAGTTCGTGCTCTGGTGTGGCGTCGCTCATGACTTAGCGCCGATCCACAAGATGACGCCCATCAAGACACCGATCCCGACAACCCAGATCACCAGGCCCTCGCTCACCGGACCGATGCGGCCCAGCCCACTGCCACCCGGATCCTTGGACGCCTTAAGCGTCTGGATGTAGGAGATCAGCGCCCGCTTCTGCTCCGGGGTGAGCTGATTGTCATTGAAGACCGGCATGTTCTCCGGGCCGCTGAGCATCGCGGTGTAGAGCTGCAGATCGGTTGATTTGTTCAGGCTCGGCGCATTCTTGCCGGCCGAGAGTGGGGCGCCCTTGCCTGCGGTGTTGTGGCAGGAGGCGCAGTTCAGCCGGAACAGCTCGCCACCCTCAGCCATGTTCGCGTCGTCGCGCAGGCTCCCGGTGGGCACCGCTGGGCCGCCGGCCACGCTCTGCACGAACGCGACGAGATCGTTGATCTCATCCTGGGTGTAGCTGACCGGTTTGCGCTCGACGTCGCCGCCCTGACCGGCGACCGGCATCCGACCGGTGCTGACCTGGAAAGACGCGGCGGCACCGCCGACGCCGATGAGGGAGGGGCCGCGGCCTTTCACCCCGTCGAGGTTGGCGCCGTGGCAGGTGATGCAGCTGACGTTGTAGAGCTGATGTCCGGCGGCGACATCGGCCTGCGAGTTACCGGTGTCGTCGGCGCCGCTGGCCATCGCGAAGAAGCTGTAGGCCCCGCCCATCGCGAACAGCGCGGCGATCAGTACGAACGCGCCGGTCACCCGGCGACGAAGCCGGCCGACCGGTCGGCGCGAACTCGGGCGACGCAGCGCGGCCAGTCGACGGCCCTTGGTGCTGTCTCGACGGCTGCGGTTGCGTCGCGTGCGGCGTTCGGCTGCAGCGGTAAGCGCGGCGTCGATCTCCGCGTCGGCCTCCGCGCCGGTCGTCAGCACTCCGGAGTCGAAGTCGACGGCCGCCAGCTCCGCGTCAGCTCTTTTGCTGCGCTTCTGCTCGGTCGTCACGTCGCCACCTTTCGCGTCGGGGGTCGTCATTTGATCAGGTAGATGGTCGCGAACAATCCGATCCACACAATGTCCACGAAGTGCCAGTAATAGGAGACGACGATCGCCGCCGTCGCCTGTGCCGGCGTGAACCTGCCGAGGGTGGTGCGGACGAGGAACAACACGAACGCGATCAGGCCACCGATGACGTGCAGGCCGTGGAAGCCAGTGGTCAGGAAGAAGACCGATCCGTAGCCGGACGAGGACAGCGTCATGCCGCCTTCGGCTGCGTTGCGGGCGTGCTCGGCGTACTGGTTGTGGTACTCGTTCGCCTGGCCGAGCACGAAGATCAGGCCCATTACGAAGGTGATGGTGAACCAGCGGCGCAGCCCGTAGACATTGCCGCGTTCGGCGGCAAAGACACCCATCTGGCAGGTGATGCTGGAGGCCACCAGAATGATGGTGAAGACGGTGGCGTAGCCGACCGCGAGCTTGGTCGGGTGCATCGGCCAGTTGCCGGCGTGCACGGCCCGCACGGTGAAGTACATGGCGAACAATCCGGCGAAGAACATGAGCTCGCTGGACAGCCAGACGATGGTCCCGACGCTCACCAGATTGGGGCGCGTCAGAGAGTGCACCCTGCTGGTCTCGAAGCCCGGGGAGGCAGTCGTCGACGTCACCGTTGCATTATGTCCTCACCCCCCTGCGCGGGCACCTCCGGGGTAGGTCCGAGCGGCGTGTCGCACACCGTCCCCAAAGGCAATGGCGGCAGCCCCCACGAACGGGTGCGTCCCGCGGACTTGCGAAGGCGCCGCGGGAGGGAGAGTTCCCGCCGACCGTGGGTCCAGGCGGGTGCGTCCGGCTGAGCTGCGAAGCCGGCGCCATAGGTAGAGCGGGTGCGTCCGGCTGACCTTTGAAGGCATCGCGGTAGCGAGTTCCCGCCGACCGTAGGTCCAGGCGGGTGCGTCCGTGCTGAGCTTGCGAGGCCGGCGCCATAGGTAGAGTCCCGCCGACCGTGGGTCCAGGCGGGTGCGTCCGGCTGAGCTTGCGAAGCCGGCGCCATGGGTACAGCGCCATGGGTACAGATACGATTTGGCCATGGCACCAGAACCGGCACCCACCGCGCGAGCGACCGTGCTCGTCTACTCGCCGAAGGCGGAACTACGGGCCGGGGTGCGGACCGCGATCGGCCGGCGTCCGAGTCCTGACGGGCCACGGGTGGAATGGCAGGAGTGCGACACCGAACACGAGGTCAAACTGGC
>JBPCMU010000036.1:0-2716 GCA_051001975.1 Jatrophihabitans sp. | reverse complement strand
CTCAGGTGTCATCGGCTCGTTTTTGGTCATCGGTCCCTCCGGTACTGGGTGGCGAGTGTGGGTGCGGCTTGGTAGCAGCCGATCGGGCGGCATCGGCGTGGGTCGCCGCTAAGCGATGGTGCCAACGGCACGACCAGCACCTGCCCGGACACCTGCGCGCACATCAGCCAGTGCGCCGGCGGCTTGGCCGGGTAGAACAGCGGATCGCTTGACCACACGTCATCGACATCTGCCAGCCCCAGATGCGGATGTTTGAACAGGTGCGCGACCTGAACGTCGACCTCGAACGGGTCCTGCTCATCGAGCAGATCGGGGTCGAACCGCTCCTCGGTCACCACGGCAGTGTATTACAACCGAATACCGATTGGCGAGATCGCGAGCCGTTCCTCTGCCGGCGGGAGTCGACTTGGTGGTAGCGGATTCGTTCCGCCGTCAATGCCGTTGCCACCGGGGGCGGGTTGACCTCACCATCTGGGGAGCTCGTCATGTCTGGACTCTGATCGGATACGCGAGGGTGTCCACCGAGGAGCAGGATCTCACCGCCCAACGCGATGGGCTGGCCGCGCTGGGCGTGGAGACGGCCCGGATCTATGTCGATCACGGGTTGAGCGGCAGCAATCGGGAGCGGCCGGGCCTGCGCGAGGCGTTGGCTGCCTGCCGCGCCGGGGACACCCTGGTCGTGACGAAACTTGATCGACTAGCCCGTTCGTTGCCCGACGCGCGAGCGATCGCCGAGGACCTCACCAAACGCAAGGTGCGGCTGAGCCTCGGCGCGTCGGTCTATGACCCGACTGATCCCGTCGGGCGACTGCTGTTCAACGTCCTTGCCATGGTGGCCGAGTTCGAGGCCGACCTCATCCGATCCCGGACTCGCGAGGGCATGCGCGTTGCGAAAGCGAAAGGTCATCTCCGAGGAAAGCAACCCAAACTCAACCCGCGCCAGGAAGCGCATCTGGTCGAACTGCTGCACACCGGTGAGTACACGACCCTGGAACTCGCTGACCTGTTCGGTGTCGCTCGTTCGACGGTCTACCGCGCTGTCGTCCGCAGCAAGACCCCAGCCACCGCCCGACAATCCACCACCGCGGCACCTACCTCGCCATCGGTCCGAAAGGTGGTCACCGGCGACGTCAACCGCGACTCGCCGACCGCGATGTACCGGCCACGACACGGCGCGCCCAGCGACCTTCCATCCCAGAACCGAGACCGCTCCCGACCACGAACTGCGCGCCCGGACAGCCCCCCGCAAACGGCGCGGCGAGCATCAGCGACGACGGCACAATGAGCGACCCCTAGCACGCAGGCCCCCGCCCGCACGCGGTTCGGCTTGCGGGCACTGGACCCGAGGCAAAATGCATCCGCTCGTAGCCGATGAGTGCATGTGGCCGCACTGCAAGTTCATGCAGCGCTCCGCATGCATATTCGGTCTCGGCCCCCAGCCGACAGCATTTGGTCACGTTCAGATCGCCGAATACGGCGCGATACGCGTTCAGGAGTTCCGTCCGGCGCGACGTCGTTATGCGACGTCAAAGCACCGTGTTCGCTGTGCCATCCGTCAGCCGGTCACGGTCAGTTGAACGGCGGACACCAGAGAACATGGTGGCCAGCCCGACGGCAACGTTGATGGGGCTTTCTGTCTGGCTCGCGTTCGGTCTCCGCCAGGCCGAGCCAAAGCGAGGGTGGCTGGAGCCATACCCACACCGGTATCCGGCGCAGACGCTGTCGTTATCACTGGGGCTCGGTCACTGGTGGGGTTAGTCGTATGGAAGGAGGCCGTATTGGTACGCCAGCACGACGGCTTGGACGCGGTCGCGGACTCCGAGCTTGGCGAAGAGGCGATTGATGTGGGTCTTGACTGTTGCCTGGCTGAGGACCAGATGCTGGGCGATTTCGTTGTTGGACAGGCCGGTGGCGATGAGCTTGAGAACATCCTGCTCGCGTGCGGTCAGCTGGTTGAGTATTCCGTGCGTGCTTCCCGGCGCGGGCCGCTGGACGTAGGCCTCGATCAGTCGGCGCGTCACGCTCGGTGCCAAGAGCGCTTCGCCGGTGTTTACCACCCGGATGGCGTCGACGAGCCGCGCCGGCGGTGCCGTCTTGATCAGGAAACCGGCGGCACCGGCCTTGAGCGCCTCGTACACGAATTCGTCGGTGTCGAACGTCGTGAGGATCAGGACATGCGGCGGCCCGGTACCGTTTGCCTGCAGACGTCGGGTGGCTTCCAGACCGTCAAGTTCGGGCATCCGGATGTCCATCAGCACGACGTCCGGGGCGTGCTGCTCGATCAGTGCAAGCGCCTGCAGACCGTTCTCGGCCTCGCCGACGACGGTCATGTCGCCCGCAGCCTCGAGGATCAGCCGGAAGCCGCCGCGCACGAGTGCCTGATCATCGGCAATAAGGACGCGAATCATCCGCCGCTCCCCACGGGGATCGACACGCGGACCGAGTAGCCACCCTCGGGACCGGGTCCGGCGTGCAGTGCGCCCCCGTACAGGTTTGCCCGTTCGCGCATCCCGATGAGTCCATGACCCCCGTCGTAGCCGCTCGACGTGCCCGGGCCGTCGTCAATGATCTCGGCCTCGACCGTCTGCTGGAGGTAGCGCAGGCTCACCGCGGCGTGGGCCGGACCGGCGTGCTTGCGCACGTTGGTCAAGGCTTCCTGGACGATGCGGAACACCGAGAGCTCGACGCCGGCCGATACCGGCCGGCGTTCACCTTC
>JBPCMU010000035.1:0-53264 GCA_051001975.1 Jatrophihabitans sp. | reverse complement strand
CCGTCGAGCGGTTGCACGGGCTGCTGGTGCGGATCGATAGTCGGCAAGGTTGAACAGTTTCGGGGTGAGAGCAGGTTCACCACCTGGGCCTACAAGTTCGTCATCTTCGAGGTGTCCGGCAAGATCGGCCGGCACTTCTGGCAGCGCGGCGACGTCAGGCATGACGCGGACGACTGGAGCCGGTTGCCCGCGGCATTCGGCTTTGAACCCGAACACGAGGCGCAGTGGCGGGAACTGTTGGCCGGCGTCCGCCGCGCCGTCGAGGAGGACCTCACCGAGCGACAGCGCGGCATCTTCGTGGCGATCGTGCTCAACGGCGTCCCGCTGGATGCGCTCGTGGCCGAACTACAGTCGAATCGGAACGCCATCTACAAGGTGATGTTCGATGCGCGACGAAAGATCCGCGCGTCGCTGGTCACCAACGGCTACCTGGACCAAGACAAGCAGGGGATCTCATGACCGGCAGGCAGGCGCTGGATCGGTTCCTGACGACCGATCCGGCGGACGCAGGATGCGACGGGACCGCGGCGCTGCTCGACGCTTACCTGGAGCTCGTCGTCGCCGGTGCCGACCCCGATCAGCAGTACCCAGGCATCGCCGCGCACCTGCGTAGCTGCCTGCCTTGTGCAGAAGACTTTGACGGACTGCTCCTGGCGGTCACCGGCGCGGACCCGTCATGACAGAACAGGATCCTCGGGACTATCCGGCGATGATCGCCTCCACCGCCCACGTCGAGCCGGTGCCGCGCCGCGTCCGGGCAATGATCGGTGCCCAGGTCGTCCTCGACACCACTCGAGCCCTGTACGTGTGGGAGTGGCCGTACTACCCGCAGTTCTACATACCGCTTGCTGATGTCACTGAGGGCATTCTAGTGGACGAGGACCACGAGCAGCGGCTCAAGCGCGGGGTCGCCCGTCGACAGGCGCTGCAGGTCGGGGATGTGCACCGCCCGCAGGCCGCGCGGATGTACACCGACTCATCCGTGCCAGGACTGACCGGGACGGTCCGATTCGAATGGGACGCACTCGACGCGTGGTTCGAGGAGGACGAGCAGATATTCGTCCATCCGCGAAACCCCTATGTGCGGGTCGATGCGCTGCGCTCGTCACCTGCGGTGCGAGTGGAGCTCGACGGAACGGTGCTGGCCGAGTCGTCGGCACCGGTGCTGGTCTTTGAGACCGGGCTACCGACCCGCTACTACCTGGACCGCACCGACGTCGACTTCCGGCTGCTCGTGCCGAGTGCGACGCAGTCCGCCTGTCCGTACAAGGGCGTCACGTCCGAGTACTGGACCGCGCGCGTCGACGGTAGCGAGCACGTCGACATCGCCTGGGCCTACGACTTCCCCACCCGGCAACTGCAGCCGATCGCCGGTCTCGTCGCCTTCTACAACGAAAAAGTCGACACCTTCATCGACGGCGCACCGGTAGCTCGGCCGATCACCAAGTTCAGCTGACTGGGCGATGTCCGGTTGAGTGGTGCGATGTCCGGTTGAGTGGTGCGAAATTTCGCGCCACTCACCGTAATTTCGCACCACTCGACGGTGAGGTTGGCGACGATGGCAACCTGCGATGATCGACCGATGAGCAGCTCGCCGCGTCCGGTCACCATCGTGACCGGCGCCAGCCGTGGAATCGGCGCGGCGATCTGCGCGCGCCTCGCGAAAGCCGGCCACGACGTCGCCGTGAACTTCCGCCGGGACTCCTCCGCGGCCGCGCAGGTCGTCCGCCAAGTCGAGGAAACGGGCGGGCGGGCCGTCGCAATCCGCGCCGACGTCACCGTCGAGAGCGACGTCTCACGGCTGTTCGACGCGGCGGCTCAACTCGGATCAGTGACGGGCCTGGTGAACAACGCCGGTGCGACGCTGCACATCGGCGACCTCGCTGACACCCCGGTTGACGTGGTGCGGCACGTGATCGATGTGAACCTCGTCGGCGCCATCCTCTGTGCTCGGCAGGCAGCGCTTGTGATGTCCACCCGCCGTGGCGGCACCGGCGGCGCGATCGTCAACATCTCGTCCGCCGCTGCCACGCTGGGCTCCGCGCACGAGTACGTGCACTACGCAGCTGCGAAGGCCGGCGTCGACGCCCTCACTGTCGGGCTGGCGAAGGAACTCGCCGACGACGGCATCCGGGTCAATGCGGTCGCACCCGGCCTGGTCCGCACGGAGATCCACGCCGCAGCCGGAGATCTCGGCCGGCTCGAGCGCGTCGCCAGTCGCATACCCATGGGTCGCGTCGGGGAGCCCGGCGAGATTGCCCCGGCTGTCGCGTGGCTGCTGAGTGAGCAGGCTGGGTACGTCACCGGCACGATCATCCGCGTCAGCGGCGGGCTGTAACGCTGCCATGGTCTGAATTCGAGCTGCATCGTCAGCGGCCTAAAAGGACCGTCATGGTCAATTCATAGCCGACGATCTTGCCGCGTCAGATTCACGCTCCGACGTCCAGGCGTGCCTCGTACTGGTGGAGCTCACCGTCGGTGCCCACGAGGCGGAAGCCGGCTCGGATGAGGGTTCGTTGCGATGCGATGTTGTCCATAGTGGTTTCGGCCATCACCTGGGACAGTCCGTGATCGGCGGCGACGGTCAGCAGGGCGACGACGGCCTCGGCTGCGTAGCCGTGGCCGCGGGCCGACGGAACCAGGCCGTAGCCGATTTCTACGCGGTCGCCGTCTGGCTTTCCCTTGAAGCCGATCCCGCCGACGGCCCGACCATCGGCGAGGCGGGTGATCCGGTAGTAGCCGAAAGGCCGTTGCTCTCCGTACTCGGCAGTGGCGCGAAGGAAGGCGCCCACTGCGCTAACGTCGCCCTCGAAGGGGAAATCGGTCGCCCAAGCATCGGCGGGGCCCCCATTTCGAGCGACGATACGTTCTCCCTCTGCGACGTCGATAGCGTGCAGCCGCAGGCGCGATGTTCGAATCTCGGTCACGACACCAGCGAAGCAGCCCCGACTGTCCAGCACCACCGAGTTTGACCTGCTTGACGAGCAACGCGTGAAGTCCCGGCAGACCAACGTCAGGTTGCCACTGCAAACCGGTGCCAGTTCCGACCTCGGCCGACGCGCTGTCCCGACAGGATCTGTTGTAGGTCGCGACTGACGAAGCCGTCAACAGATCAGTTGATCAGGCGGCGGGCAGTCCGTCGTGCATGCGGTTGCGGATGGGTGTTCGTTGCGGGTCGATCCGATCCTCTGATCGCTTCGTCGGCTTTGCATCGCTGACGCGGTGCGGAGGGTCAGGCCGTAGCCGAGGAAACCGTCGGTGTCGATGACGACCGGGATGACGTCCGCCTCACCCGCAAGGCGCAAAGCTTGATTCACGGTGAGTTGTCCGCCGTGGCCGGTGGTCACCAGCCCGGTGCGGGTTTCGAGCTGGTCGAGGGTCATCGTCAACAGGACGGTGGCGGGGGTGCCGCCGGTGGTGGGCAGCGTCCCGGACGAGAGGAGGCGTCGGGCCATGTCCAGGATCGCGTCGTGCAGCCGCTGACCGGCGCTGCGCTCATCTCGGCCGGCGTCGCCGGCGGGTCGTGGCTTGGCCAGGGGTAGCACGACGGCTTGCACGACGGCGACGGCTTCCGGAGTGAAATGGACTTTCAGGTCGCCGGAGCCGTCGCGGTGCACGGTCAGCGTCCCGCCCCGGCGGCGCTGGTGCTCGGTGTCGTCGGTGAGGGTGCCGTCTGGGTCCAGGGTCGCGACGATGCGTCGCCCTCTGCCGCGACCCCTGTCATGCATCTGATTATAGAGACGGCAACCGACAACAACCGTAGAGAGTCGAGCCCGTGGACAACGATCAGGGCTGTGGATAACCGTTACGCCATAAGCGGGACCCGCGCTGAGCACCGAAACAGCAACCACCCGCCCAACTCTCCGTCGACGCGCAGTATGTCTGAGAACAGCACCACCAATCAACCGAAGACCCAGCCGTGGCGACCGGTGAAGGCTAGAAGCGCGCGAGCTCCCGGTATTCGCCCCAGATCCCCTTCAGCGCGTCGCAGATCTCACCGAGCGTCGCTTCAGCGCGGACCGCTTCGAGCATGGGACCGACGGTGTTCGCGTCGTCCTTGGCCGCCTGCGCCATCGCGGCGAGCCGGGACTGCACCAGCGCATCGTCGCGCTCGGCGCGCCGCGTCGCGAGCAGTGACCGCTGCGCCAGCTCGACCTCGTGACTGACCCGCAGGATCTCCAGCGGCTCGCCGACGTCGCCGGTGAGCGTGTTGACGCCGACGACGCGCTTCTCACCCTTCTCCAACTGCTGCTGATAGAGGAACGCACTGTCGGCGATCTCCGCCATGAACCAGCCGTCCTCGATGCCTCGCAGCAGCCCCGGCGTGATCTTGTCGCTGCCGCCGATCTCCTTGATCTTGGCGAAGATCTCCTCGGCCTGCCGTTCCATCTCGTCGGTGAGTGCCTCGACGTACCAGGAGCCGCCAAGCGGGTCAGCGACATTCTGCACGCCGATCTCCTCACCGATCACCTGTTGCGTGCGCAGGGCGATCTGTGCGGCTTTCTCACTCGGCAGTGCCAACACCTCATCGAGTGCGTTGGTGTGCAGCGAGTTAGTGCCGCCGAGCACCGCAGACAGAGCCTCGACAGCCGTGCGGACGATGTTGTTCTCGGGCTGCTGAGCAGTGAGCGAGACACCGGCAGTCTGGGTGTGGAAGCGCAGCCACTGCGCGCGGTCGGTCTTCGCGCCGTACACATCACGCATCCACCGGGCCCAGATGCGCCGCGCTGCACGGAACTTCGCGATCTCCTCGAAGAAGTCGAGGTGTGCGTCGAAGAAGAAGCTCAACCCGGGCGCGAATACCTCGATGTCCAAGCCCCGCGACAGGCCGAGCTCGACATAACCAAAGCCATCGGCCAGCGTGAACGCCAACTCCTGCGCGGCGGTCGAGCCGGCTTCGCGAATGTGGTATCCGGAGACCGAGAGCGGCTTGTAGGCCGGGATCTCGGTCATCACGTACTCCATCAGATCGCCGATCAACTTCAGGTGCGGCTCCGGCGGGAAGATCCACTCCTTCTGCGCGATGTACTCCTTGAAGATGTCCGTCTGCAGCGTGCCGTTGAGCTTGCTGACATCCGCGCCCTGCCGTTCGGCCGCGACGACGTACATACAGAACACCGGGACGGCCGGGCCGCTGATCGTCATCGACGTGGTGGTACTGGCGAGGTCGATGCCGGCGAACAGCGTCTCCATGTCGGCGGCCGAATCGATGGCCACACCGCAGTGGCCGACCTCCCCCAGCGCTCGCGGATCGTCGGAATCCCGGCCCATCAGAGTGGGCATGTCGAACGCGACCGACAGCCCACCGCCGCCCTCGGCCAGGATCATCTTGTAACGCTCGTTGGTCTGCTCGGCGTTGCCGAAGCCGGCGAACTGCCGGATCGTCCACGACTTGCCGCGGTAGCCGGTCGGGTGGATCCCACGGGTGAAGGGGAACTCTCCCGGCCAGCCGATTCGCTCGAACCGCGCATCATCGGCGCCTTCGGCCGGGCCGTACAGGGGCTCGACCTCGACACCGCTCAGCGTCGTGAAGTCGCGGTCGTCCTTGCCCGCCTTCGCATAACGCTGAGCCCAGCGTTCCCGGCCGGCCGCAATCCCGTCATGGTCCATGCTCTCAAGATACTAGGACGTCCTAGTATCTGCTAGCGAGAGTGCGGTGGCTCACCGGGCCAAGCGCAGCCGGGTTGCGACGGCCCATTCCGAGCACCGGCCGCAGGCCGAGTCGTTCGTAGTATTCGCGCAGCGGCTCGTCGCAGACCAGGTCAACCCGGCGGTTGCTCGGCGCGCAGGCCCTCGACATCGCTGCGGTAGTCGATCACGGTTGCTGCCACTCGTCCTCCAGCACCGCGTACACCGCCTCGTCCGCCCACTCACCCTTGAACCACTCGTTGCGCACGAACAGCGCCTCGCGGCGCATCCCGATCCGCTCCAGCACCCGCGCCGACGGTCCGTTGCGGTCGTCGAGCCGGCCGACGATGCGGTGCATGCCCAGTGTGCGGAAGCCGAAGTCGACGAGTGCCGCCGTCGCCTCGGTGGCATACCCGTTGCCCGCAGCTTCCGGCGCGAAGACGTAGCCGACCTCGCCACCTCGCTCCACGAGGCCGCGCACGAAGAGGATCACGTCGCCGATCAGCACACCGGTCTCGGCCACCTCGACCATCAGCCAAAGCGTCCGCTCGGAGCGGGTGAGCTGGTCGTCGACATCGGCGATCTGACCGGTGACGCGCTCGCGCGTCTGCGGCTCGAACGGCAGGTACCGGCACACGTCCGGCCGGGAACGGTAGGCCAGCACCGCATCGACGTCGGCACCGGTCGGGCGACGCAGGATCAGCCGGTCAGTCGTAATGGGCAAGAGGTCGAGGGTCTGCAGACTCAGCAGCTCGGATCCGCCCTCCGGCGGCGCGGGTGTGGACACCTAGCGAGCCTATCTGCGCTGCGCCAGAGCATCACCGCCCTTACCTCTGACGTAATCGACCGGCGCGCGGGGCGCCCGCAGAGTTGATCCCGACACCCACGGATCACGAAAGGCAACACCATGACCGTCACCGACACCACCGCACCGCGCGGTGAGGTCGCGACGCCAGACGCCAGTGGCGACGGCCTCGCACCATCCGCGCACTGGGGCGCGCTGGCTGTCGTCCTGAGCGCGATCTTCATGAGCACTCTGGACTTCTTCATCGTCAACGTCGCCATCCCCTCCACCCAGGCCGACCTGGACGCTTCGGCCAGCGCGATCCAGTGGATCGTCGCCGGGTTCTCGCTGGCGATCGGCACCACGGTAATCACGGCCGGCCGTCTCGGCGACCTGTTCGGCAAGCGCCGGATGTTCGGCATGGGGCTGGCCCTGTTCATCGTCACATCTGCACTCTGCGGCCTCGCGCCGAGCGCCGACGCGCTGGTCGGTGCTCGAGTTGCGCAGGGTCTCGCCGCGTCGCTGATGACCCCACAGGTGCTGGCGATCATCGGCACCGTCTACACCGGCAAGGCACTGACCAGGGCCTTCACCGCCTACGGGCTGACGATGGGCCTTGCCGCGGTGTTCGGCCAGCTGATCGGCGGCGTGCTCATCCACTCCGACGTGTTCGGGTTGGGATGGCGGGCCTGCTTCCTCATCAACGTTCCGGTCGGCGCGCTCGCGCTCGCCCTCACCCGGCGATTGGTGCCGGCCACGCCGGGCACCGGGCGACAGCGGCTCGACCTCGTCGGGACGCTGCTCATCGGACTGACCCTGGCGAGTCTCACCGTCCCGCTCATCCAAGGGCAGTCACAGGGCTGGCCGCTCTGGACGTGGCTGAGCCTCGCGGCTTGCGCGGTGCTTGCTTCTGCCTTCGCGCGTTATCAGTTCCGGCTCGTCCGCCGAGGACGTATCCCGCTGATTGACCTGCGGATGTTCACCGACCGTGCGTTCGCCACTGGCATGGTCGTACAGGTGATCTCCTGGATGGGCCAGGCCTCGTTCTTCCTGGTCTTCGCGCTCTACCTGCAAGAGGGCCTTCACCTCACTGCGCTGACCTCCGGCCTGGTCTTCACCGCTATCGGCGGCGGCTACATCGCCTCGTCGATCGGTTCTGCGGCGGTCGTGGGGCGACTCGGCCGGCAGACCGTCACGATCGGTGCGTTCGGGATGATCGTCGGCCTGGAAATGCTGAGCCTGGCCGTGCAGCACATCGGCACGGACGGAGCGGTTGTCTGGCTGCTGCCGGGGCTGATCGTCGACGGCGCCGGGATGGGTCTGATCATCGCCCCGATGGCGTCGATCGTGCTGGCCCGGGTGGCACGGCAGAACGCCGGCGCAGCCTCGGGGGTGCTGTCCACAGCGATGCAGATCGGCGGTGCGCTGGGGGTGGCCGTCATCGGCATCATCTTCTACGGCAGCTTGCAGCACTCAGGTTCGAGCCCGTCGGCGGTACCACACGCCTTCACCGCAAGCGTCGACTTCCTGATCGCGGTAGCGGTGGCTGTCATGATCGGAATGCAATTCATCCCAAAGGATGGCTCGCCGGTCACGGCAGGAAAGGGCTCCGACAAATGACGGCAACAACTGTGGCACCGCCGGTCGGCCACCAGCTGCGAACCTGGCGGGAGCACCGGCGGCGCAGCCAGCTCGATCTCGCTCTCCAGGCTGAGGTGTCGGCCCGGCACCTCAGCTTCGTCGAGACGGGCAGGTCGAGGCCGAGCAGCGAGATGATCCTGCGACTATCCGAGGAGCTCGAGGTGCCACTGCGCGAGCGGAACAGGATGCTCCTGGCCGGTGGCTTCGCGCCGGCATACCCGGAGCGGGCGCTGGACGAGCCGCAGATGACGTCGGTGCTTGCTGCGGTGCGGCAGGTGCTCGTCGGTCACGAGCCGTACCCGGCCGTGTTGATCGATCGACACTGGACCCTGCTCGACGCCAATGCTGCAGTGCCGCTACTGCTCGAAGGAGTGTCGCCGGAACTGCTCGAGCCGCCCGTGAACGTGCTGCGGCTGACGCTGCATCCGGACGGGATGGCACCGCGGATCGCGAACCTCGGCGAGTGGCGGACGCACCTGCTCAGCCGACTCAAGCGGCAGGCCCAGGTGACTGCCGACCGTGCGCTCGTGGACCTGCATCGTGAGTTGCGCGCGCTTCCGTGCGACCAGCCAGAACCGGTGGTGGAGTTGCCGGGCGCCGGGAACGTCGTTGTGCCTCTGCGGTATCGCTCCGGGGAAACCGAGCTGTCGTTCCTGAGCATCACCGCAGTCTTCGGCACCCCATTGGACGTCACCTTGTCCGAGATTGCGATCGAGTCGTTCTACCCGGCGGATGCGCCGACCGCGGACTACCTCCGCCGTTCAGTGAGCGTTCGGCTCCGCTGATTCTCGTCGCGAGGCAAATTTAAGGCCGTGGGGACCGGACGGGGGACCGGCCCCCACGGCGGCTCGGGCGGAACGCCTGCAAGCGCATTCTCTACCACTTTGCGAGCAGATAGGCATCTGTAACAGCACGCGCGGCGCCCTGTTCATCCGTGCGCCAGCCCGATTCGGGCGCCGGGTGATGCGGCCCGACGCGGCGCGCCCGGGTGGTGACGGCATCGGGCGCAGCGCACGGCGTCATGAGAGGAACCTCCCGTGGCGGCCGCGGGTGGCCGTCATCGTGCTCAACGAGGGTTAGCCGCGGGTAGTGACGGGCCGCTCCGAGCGAGTTTCGCGCTCCGTAAGGTGGCGGCATGCCGCCTGTATCCACCCGCACCGTCGATCAGACCGACGATTTCTTCGGCACCGCTGTGGCCGATCCCTACCGCTGGCTCGAGAACACCGACGATCCGGAGGTCGCTGCGTGGCTGGTCGAGCAGGCAGCCACGACGAGGGCCTACCTGGACGCACTGCCCGGCCGCGCCGCCATCGGCACCGCGCTGCGCGGAGTCGTCGGTCTGCCGACCAGCGGCCTGCCCGAGCACCGCGGCAGCACTTGGTTCCGCACCCGCAACGACGGCGTGCAGCAGCAGGACGTCCTGGTCGTCTCCGCCGAACCGTTCGGTGCGGAGCGCGTTCTGATCGACCCCAACCCGCTCACCGACGACAGCAGCACGTCGCTGGCTTCCGCCGTACCGAACCGGGACGGCACGCTGGTCGCCTACAGCTACACCGAGGCCGGCAGCGACTGGAACACCTGGCGGGTCCGCGAGGTCGACTCCGGCACCGACCGCTCGGACGTCGTCCGGTGGTCGAAGTTCACCGAGCCCACCTGGTTGCCCGACGGCACTGGTTTCCTCTATGGGGCGTTCGACGCGCCTGACGGCGATGCCTTCGTCTCGGCCAACACCGCGCAGCGTTTGCAGCTACACCGACTGGGCACCGACCAGGCCGCGGACAAGCTGATCTTCGACCTGCCGGATGAGCCGGACATCAGCTTCTGGCCGCATGCCACCGAGGACGGGCGCTGGCTGATCATTCTCGGCACCAAGGGAACCGAGCAGCACTGTCGGGTCTGGATCGGCGACCAGGCCGATCCGAGCGCCGGGATTCGTCCGCTGATCGCCGAGGCCGACGCCAGCTGGTGGCCGCTCGGTTCCACCGGCGACACGCTGCTGATGACAACCGATCGGGACGCACCGCTGAGCCGGGTCGTCACGCTCGATGCGCTCACCGGCGAGGTCGGTGAGCTCGTCGGCGAGCGTGCTGACGCACTGGAGGGCGGCGTCGTTGCCGGCGGCCGGCTGGCGCTGCATTGGCTGCACGACGCCACGTCGCTGCTGACCGTCCACGAACTGAGTGGAACGCAGGTCGGCGAGGTCGCGTTACCCGAACTGGGCAGCGTCACCGCGCTGAGCGCCCGCGCGGACGAGCCGCTACTGCACATCGCCTTCACGTCGTTCACCACGCCGTCCACCGTCCTGGGCTACGACATGTCGTCGGCGGAACTGGCCACCGCGTTCACCCCATCGGGAGCCCCCGACTCCGCCGTCGTCACTGAGCAGATCTGGGTGACCAGCAAGGACGGCACCCGGGTCCCGGTCTTCCTGCTGCACCGCCCGGACGTCACTCCGGCCACCGGCCCACACCCGGCCTGGCTGTACGGCTACGGCGGCTTCCGCATCTCTATGACGCCGACGTTCGAGCCGACCCGGTTCACCTTCGCCGAAGCAGGGGGGGTCAGCGTCATCGCCTGCCTGCGTGGCGGCGGCGAGTTCGGCGCGACGTGGCACGACGGCGGCCGGCTGGCAGACAAGCAGAACGTCTTCGACGATGCGATCGCAGTCGCGGAACATCTCGTCAAGGCTGGTTGGACGACCCCGGCGCAGCTCGCCGCGAGCGGTCGGTCCAACGGTGGACTGCTGGCCGGCGCGCTGCTCACCCAGCGTCCGGAACTGTTCGCCTGCGTCGTCCCCGAGGTGGGCGTTCTCGACATGCTGCGCTTCCCGTTGTGGACGATCGGTTGGGCTTGGATCTCCGACTACGGCGACCCGCGTGCCGACGCCGAACAGTTCCGCACCCTCTTCGCCTACTCGCCGCTGCACCGGCTGCGGGAGAACGCCGGCTATCCCCCGGTCCTGGTGCTGACCAGCGACCACGACGACCGGGTGGTACCGGCACACAGCATCAAGTTCGCTGCGCAGTTGCAGGCCGTGTCAGCCGGCGACGCGACTGCCCTACTGCGAGTGGCGCCGGCCGGCGGGCACGGTCACGGCCGCTCCCACGACGCATTGATCGCAGAACGGGGCGACGTCCTCGCGTTCCTCTCCACGCACACAGGGTTGAGCTGGGGCTAGCGCCCGGTCACTCCTGAACGAAGTCCTCGGCGTCGACGCGGAGCCGACGCAGCACCGTGAACAGTTCGGTGAGGTCCGGCTCGCCGAGCGCGCCGATGCCGAACTTGGCTGCGTTCAGATCACGGGTGGCGTCCTCGGCCACCTCGCGACCGCGGTCGGTGAGCACAGCCAACGTGCCGCGTCCGTCAAAGGGGTTGGGCTCGCGCCGGACGAAATCGGCGCCCTCCAGGCGGTCGATGACGTTCGTCACCGAGGTGGCGTGCACCTGCAAGCGCTCACCGATCTTCGACAACGGCAGCGACCCGGCCGAGGAGAAGGACAGCAGCACCAGCGCCTCGTAGCGGGAGAAGGTCAAACCAAATCGCTTCAACCGGCCGTCCAGCTCGGCGATGAGGATCTGATGGGCCCGCATGATCGACGTGACCGCGCGCATTGCGGCGAACGTGTGCGGGCCGGCGTCCGGCCACGTCCTCTCCCACAGCTCACCGGCGCGGTCGATCGGATCGAACGGCAGCGCATCGGTCACATCGGCGAGCCTATCGGCCGGTCGCGGCGGTAGCGTCTGTGCCATGGCCAGCACCGACTACCTCGACCGTCTTGACCTGCTCGACCTGGACGACGAACTCGATTCCGACGACAGGTTGCTGCGCGACACCGTCCGCAAGTTCTGCGACGACCAGCTCCGCCCGAACATCCAGCAGTGGTTCGAGGACGGCACTCTGCCGGCCCGAGACCTCGCCGTGGAGTTCGGCAAGCTGGGCGTGCTCGGCATGCACCTCGACGGGTACGGCTGCCCGGGGGCGAAGGCCTCGCAGTACGGCATCGCCTGCACCGAGGTCGAAGCGGTGGACAGTGGGCTGCGGTCCCTGGTCAGCGTGCAGGGCTCGCTGGCGATGTACGCGATCCATGCCTACGGCAGCGAGGAGCAGAAGAATGACTGGTTGCCGGGGATGGCGCAGGGCGAGCTGATTGGCTGCTTCGGACTGACCGAGTCCGACTCCGGTTCCGACCCTGGCAGCATGCTCACCAACGCCAAACGCGACGGTGACGACTGGATCCTCAACGGCTCGAAGATGTGGATCACCAACGGGTCGATCGCCGACGTGGCCGTGGTTTGGGCCCGTACGGACGAGGATTCCTCTGGCGCGCCGGCCGGTCGGGGCACCATCCGCGGCTTCCTCGTGGAGAAGGGCATGCCCGGGTTCACCGCCACCGATGTGCACCACAAGCTGTCGTTGCGGGCGTCCATCACCAGCGCACTGCACTTCGACGACGTTCGGCTGCCGGCGGCGGCGTTGCTGCCGGAGGGTGCCGGTCTCAAGGGACCGCTCGGTTGCCTCACCGAAGCCCGGTTCGGGATCGTCTGCGGCGTGACCGGGGCCGCCCGCGATGCGCTGGCCGCGACGCTGGAGTACGCGGGCACCCGAGTTCAGTTCGGCAAGCCGATCTCGTCCTTCCAGCTGACCCAGCGCAAGTTCGCGGAGATGGGCGTCGCGCTGAACCAGATGCAGCTCACCGCCCGGCGCCTCGGAGAGCTCAAGGACGCGCACCGGATCCGGCCGCAGCAGATCAGCTTCGGCAAGTTCGCCAACGTCAGCGCCGCATTGGCGATCTGCCGCGAGGCGCGCAGCGTGCTGGGCGGCAGCGGCATCACCACCGAGTACCCGGTGCTGCGGCACGCGTTGAACCTGGAGACCGTCTACACATACGAAGGCACCCATGAGGTGCACACCTTGGTGCTGGGCCAAGAGCTCACCGGGATTGCCGCATTCCGCTGACCCGTCCGGTCCGGGGCTGACCCGTGGACTGGAATCTGCGCACGTGCGCACGCCGCGGTCATGTCACCTACGCGCCGGACGAGCTTGCTCTGCACGACCGGGTTCGGGCCGACTCCACGCAAGGGGAAGCGTGGCGGTGCCTGCGCTGCGGTGCATACGTGCTCGGCGAGCCGCACGGGCACGGACCCGCCGACGATGCGCCCGTTTTGTTGCGTGGCAAGGCGTTGCGCTCCGCCTTCGTGCTGCGGCTGCTGGCGATCGAGCGGTGGGTGCGCGGTGGCATCATCCTGCTGCTGGGGATCGCGGTGCTGCGCTTCGAGAGCACCCAGGTCAGCCTCAAGGAACTGTTCAACCGGGATCTGAAGTCGCTCAAGCCGTTCTTGGACCAGATCCACTTCAACGTCTCCGACTCCGGCACCATCCGCGCCATCGAGAACGCGCTTCAGGCCAAGCACTCCACGCTGAACATCGTCGCGGCCGGGCTGATCTTCTACGGGGCGCTACAGGTGTTCGAGGGCATCGGTCTCTGGCTGCTGAAGCGATGGGGCGAGTACTTCGCGGTCGTCGCGACCTCGCTGTTCCTGCCGCTGGAGATCTACGAGATCACCGAGAGGGTGACCTGGTTGCGTATCGGCGCGCTGCTGGTCAATATCGTCGCCGTCGTCTACCTACTGCTCGGCAAACGGCTCTTCGGGCTACGCGGCGGGCGCAGCGCGTACGACGCCGAACGCCACGAGGCATCCCTGCTGGAAGTCGAGTCATCTGCATCGGGATCGGCGGGGGGTGGCGAAACGGGGGTAACCGCGAGCACGATGGACAGTCCGCCCCGCCCTGCGAAAGGTGCCCCGTGATCGCGTTCCTCGCCGTCCTGCTTCTCATCTGGCTGGCCTTCATCGTCCTCGGCGCGGTGATCAAAGGCCTGTTCTGGCTGCTCATCATCGGTGTGGTGCTGTTCATAGCCACCGGCGCGCTGGGCCTCCGCGGGAACAAAAACAAGCGCATCCGGTCCTGACCGGCACTACACCTGTTCGGTGGCGGCCTCGACGAGTTCGTCGGCGGCCTGGAACGGATCCAAGTCGCCGTTGACGACGCGCTCGGCCAGCGCGCCGAGCGCCACGGACCCGTGCAGCTCGGCGAACTGTTGGCGCAGCGCCGCCACCGCCAGCGCTTCGATCTCGGCGCTGGCGCGGACCACCCGACGCCGTTGCAGCTCACCGCTTCGTTGGAGCCAGGCGCGGTGCTTGCCGATGGCGGCGCGCACGTCGTCCATACCTTCACCGCGGGACGCGACAGTCTTCACGATCGGTGGACGCCAGGCGCCTTGCTCGGTATGCCGGCCGCCCAACGATTGCATGCCACGCAGGTCGCGAGCGACCGCATCCGCACCGTCTCGGTCAGCCTTGTTGACGATGAAGATGTCGGCCACTTCGAGGATGCCGGCCTTGGCCGCTTGGATCCCGTCGCCCATGCCCGGGGCGAGCAGCACCATAGTGGTGTCGGCCAGGGAGGCGATTTCCACCTCGGCCTGCCCGACGCCGACCGTCTCGATGAGCACCACGTCGCAGCCGGCCGCATCGAGTACCCGCAATGCCTGCGGTGCCGCAGCGGTCAGCCCGCCGAGATGCCCGCGGGTCGCCATCGACCGGATGAACACGCCGTCGTCGGTGGCGTGATCCTGCATGCGCACCCGGTCGCCGAGCAACGCACCGCCGGAGAACGGTGACGACGGGTCCACTGCGAGCACGCCCACGCGTTGCTCGTCGGCGCGCAACGAGGCGATCAGGGCCGCTGTGGTAGTCGACTTGCCGACCCCGGGCGAACCGGTCAACCCGACGATCTGCGCGTGGCCGACGTGCGGCGCCAGGGCCGCGGCGATCTCGCGCAGCAGTGGAGACTCGTTCTCCACCAGCGAGATCAGCCTGGCGACCGCTCGCGCCTCACCGGCCTGGGCCCGCTCGACGAGTTCGGAGACCTGGACCGCGCGCCGCGCAGGCCGCGACGCGGTTGCGGTGGTGTTGCCGCTCACCCGGCAGCGGGGACGTGCAGCAGCAGCGCATCGCCCTGCCCCCCACCTCCGCACAGCGCCGCGGCTCCCACACCGCCGCCTCGTCGACGAAGCTCCAGAGCGAGAGTGAGCGCCAGCCGCGCCCCGGACATCCCGATCGGGTGGCCCAGCGCGATCGCGCCGCCGTTCACATTCACCTTCTCCGCATCCACGCCGAGGTCCTTCATCGACTGGATGCCGACCGCGGCGAACGCCTCGTTGATCTCGACCAGGTCCAGGTCTGCGACGGACAGTCCGCCCTTGCCGAGCGCGTGATTGATCGCGTTCGCCGGCTGCGACTGCAGCGAGTTGTCCGGCCCGGCCACATTGCCGTGGGCGCCGATCTCGGCGATCCAGCTCAGCCCGAGCTCCTCCGCCTTCGCCTTGCTCATCACCACCACGGCGCAGGCACCGTCGGAGATCTGCGACGCAGAGCCAGCGGTGATGGTGCCGTCCTTGGCGAACGCCGGGCGTAGCTTGGCCAGCGACTCGACGGTGGTGTCGGCGCGGATGCCCTCATCCTCGCGGAATTCGATCGGGTCACCCTTGCGCTGCGGAACCAGTACGGGCGCGATTTCTTCGTCGAACACGCCGTTCTTCTGCGCGATCGCGGCACGCTGGTGCGAACGGGCGGAGAACTCGTCCTGCTCCTCGCGGCCCAGTCCGAGCTTCCCGTTGTAGTGCTCGGTCGATTCCCCCATCGCGATGTGGTCGAAGGCGTCGGTGAGGCCGTCGTGCGCCATCGCGTCCAGCACCTCGATCGAGCCGTACTTGTATCCGGCCCGCGACTTCGGCAGCAGGTGCGGTGCGTTGGTCATCGACTCCATGCCGCCGGCAACGATCACGTCGAACTCACCGGCTCGGATGAGCTGGTCGGCCAGCGCGATCGCGTCCAGCCCGGACAGACACACCTTGTTGATGGTCAGCGACGGGACGGACATCGAGATGCCGGCCTTGACCGCCGCCTGCCGGGACGGGATCTGCCCGGCGCCGGCCTGCAGCACCTGCCCCATGATGACGTACTCGACCTGATCCGGGCTGATGCCGGACCGTTCCAGAGCCGCCTTGATGGCGAAGCCACCCAGGTCCGCTCCGGAGAAATCCTTCAGGGACCCGAGCAACCGGCCCATCGGGGTACGGGCGCCGTTGACGATCACATTTCGATCAGCCATGACCGATCCTCTCGACCACACGGCCGGCACCGATGCCGGCCGCAGTTGCCGCCCAGCGTAACGGCGGGTGGCGCCGCACCGCTGTGAACCCGCGCTGTGAACCCGGGCACCCTGGGCCGCCACCGAGGCGCCGAACCGTCACCATGGTGCGATGTCCCACGAATCGATGGCATCGGAATCAACACTGCCGTCGCCCCTTGTCCTTCGGATCGACCATGTCGGCATCGCGGTACCTGATCTCGACGTTGCGATTGCCTTCTACCGCGACACCTTCGGGATCGTGAGCGTGCACGAGGAGGTCAATGCGGAGCAGGGGGTACGCGAGGCGATGTTGACCGTCGGCGACGGGACCACGCAGCTCCAGCTCCTCGCACCACTGAGCCCCGAGTCGACGATCGCGAAGTTCCTGGACCGGTCCGGGCCAGGTGTGCAGCAGGTCGCCTACACGGTCGCCGATGTGGGCGTGGTGAGCGCAGATCTGCGGGCCAAGGGGCTGCGGCTCCTCTACGACGAGCCGCGCCAGGGCACCGCCGGAAGCCGGGTCAACTTCGTGCACCCCAAGGACACCGGCGGCGTGCTGATCGAACTCGTGGAGCCCGCGCGCTGACTCGTCCGCGACCTCCCCGGAAGAGTGGAGTCGGTCGCGGCCATTGATCTTGCCCGTGCGCGCCGCGGGCAGAACACTGGCAGCCATGACTACGTATGACTTCAGCGGCCTGCGAGCGATGTTCATCAACTGCACTCTGAAGAGGTCTCCGGAGCCGAGCAATACCGCCGGTTTGATCGACGCGAGTGCGACGATCATGCGTAAGCACGGGGTCGAGGTCGAGGTCGTCCGCGCGGTCGATCACGACATCGCCACCGGCGTGTACCCAGACATGCGCGAGCACGGATGGGACACCGACGAGTGGCCCGAGATCTACCCGCGGCTACTGCACGCCGACATCCTGGTGATGGCTGGGCCGATCTGGCTGGGAGACAACTCCAGCATGACGAAGCGGATCATCGAGCGGCTCTACGCATTGTCCGGCCAGTTGAACGAGAAGGGCCAATACCTGTTCTACGGCCGGGTCGCAGGCGCGATCATCACCGGCAACGAGGACGGGATCAAGCACTGCGCGCAGAACATCCTCTACAGCTTGCAACACATCGGCTACACCATCCCTCCCAATGCCGACGCCGGGTGGATCGGCGAAGCCGGCCCGGGTCCGTCGTATCTTGACGCCGGCAGCGGCGGCCCGGAGAACGACTTCACCAACCGCAACACCACTTTCATGACCTGGAACCTGATGCACCTTGCCAAGTTGCTGCAGGATGCCGGCGGGGTGCCCGGCTACGGGAACCAGCGGACCGAGTGGAACGCCGGAGCCCGATTCGATTTCGTGAACCCGGAGTACCGCTCCTGAGTCAGCCCGATCGACGACCACATGACGGGGTGTGGGTCGGCTCACGAGGGGCGCCCGGCAGCGTTACCGGCCGGTAACCTCCCGGGCATCACGCCCGTCGGGCCCAACTTCGTGGGAGGACCCTCATGGACGATTTCCGCTCCGCGCTGCTGAGCGACGACCCGGCCGACCTCGCCGCGCTGGCCGCAGAGCCGGTACCGCAGTCCTACCGGGCCGCCACGGTCCACCACGACGAGGAGGAGATGTTCGCCGGCCTCGCCAGCGCGGACAAGGACCCGCGCATGAGCCTGCACGTCGAGGAGGTGCCCACGCCCGAACTGGGTCCCGGTGAGGCGATCATCGCTGTGATGGCCAGCGCGGTGAACTACAACACCGTCTGGACCTCGATCTTCGAACCGGTCTCTACGTTTTCCTTCCTGCGCCGCTACGCGAAGAGCAGCGAGCTGGCCCGCAAGCACGACCAGCCGTATCACGTGGTCGGTTCCGACCTGTCCGGCATGGTGCTGCGGGTCGGTCCCGGGGTGACGAGGTGGCAGCCCGGCGACGAAGTCGTGGCGCACTGCCTGTCGGTCGAGCTGGAAGACCCGCAGGGCCACGACGACACGATGCTCGACCCGCAGCAACGCATTTGGGGCTTCGAGACGAACTTCGGCGGACTTGCCGAACTCGCCCTGGTGAAGAGCAACCAGTTGATGCCCAAGCCCGCGCATCTCACCTGGGAAGAGTCCGCCTGCCCGGGCCTGGTCAACTCCACCGCGTATCGCCAGTTGGTCAGCCATCACGGCGCCAATATGAAGCAGGGCGACACCGTCCTGATCTGGGGCGCATCCGGCGGCCTCGGCTCGTATGCCACCCAGTACGCGCTCGGCGGCGGCGGCATCCCGATCTGCATCGTGTCCTCGCCGGAGAAGGCCGAACTGTGTCGCTCGATGGGTGCCGAGCTGATCATCGACCGCAGTGCGGAGGGCTACAAGTTCTGGACAGATGACGGTGCGCAGGACCCGGCCGAGTGGCGACGCTTCGGTGCCCGGATCCGGGAGCTCACCGGTGGCGACGACCCGGACATCGTTTTCGAGCACCCCGGCCGGGAGACGTTCGGAGCCAGCGTGTTCGTCGCCAAGCGAGGCGGCACGATCGTCACCTGCGCGTCGACGTCCGGCTTCATGCACGAATACGACAACAGGTACCTCTGGATGAACCTCAAGCGCATCGTCGGCTCGCATTTCGCCAACTACCGCGAGGCCTGGGAGGCCAACCGGCTGGTCGCCAAGGGCCGCATCCACCCGACGCTGTCGCGGGCCTACTCCTTGGACGACGTGGGCCAGGCCGCCTACGACGTGCACCGCAACCTGCATCAGGGCAAGGTCGGCGTGCTGTGCCTGGCTCCGCAGGAGGGGCTGGGCGTGCGCGATCGCGAACTGCGTGCCCGCCACGTCGGGGAGATCAACCGCTTCCGGGCCAGGTAGTCGGTGACCGGACGCTCTGCCGCCGGCGCCGCGCGAGATAGATTGCCTGCATGACCAGCGACGAGACCTCTCAGCTGTTCCCGATCCTGCAGGGCGCAGACCGGTCGTTCGAGGTCACCCTGCGCGGCTACGACCGCAACCAGGTGGACGACTTCGTGGCCCGGACAGACGCCGAGATGCATGCCCTGCACAGTGAACGCGACGCCGCCATGGGCCGCAGTGCGGACCTCGCCGCCCAGCTGGCCAATTCGCACGCTCAGATCGAAGCCGGCCGCCGCCAATTGGCCGGGGCCACCGAGGAGATCACCGGCGAGAACGTGCACGCCCGGCTGCGCCCACTGGTGGAGAATGCGCACGCGGAGGCCCGTCAGATCAGGCAGTCGGCCGACGCGGACGCCACCCGGGTGCGCGCACTGGCCGATGCGGACTCGGTAGAGACGCGGCGGCAGGCGAACGACGACGCCGAGCAGGTCCGCCAGCAGGCCCAAGCAGATCTGCAGCGGGCCAGCCAGGCAGCATCGCAGCGGACCCGCGAAGCAGACGAGACGCTGGCCTCCGCGCAGGCCACCGCGGCCGAGCACGTCAACAAGGCCCGGTCCGATGCGACGAAGCTGCTCGCCGACGCACACGCGGAGGTCGACCGGATCGTGACGGAGTCGACGACGACCCGCCAACGGCTCGACGCTCAGGCCGCGCGGGCGCGAGTGACGGCCAACGAGGACTTCGAGATTGCCTTGCGAGTACGACGCACGGAGGAGCAGCGGGTCGACCAGGACCGCCACGCCGCATCGCAGGCCGAGGCGCAGCGCATCGTCTTCGAGGCCCAGCAGTATGCCCAGGGAATGGTCGCCGAAGCCACCACCGAGGTGCAGCGACTGCACCACGTGCGGGATCGGACGCACGCGGATCTCACCGACCTGCATCGCCGGATGGGCGAAGTGCTCAGCACGGTCGCGCATGCCGGCGAGGATCGCGACGCGCAACCTGCCGAATCGCCTCAGCAGGCCGACCCGCTGACCACCGTCGAGTCGGAGGCGGCCGACGCTGCGGAGCAGCGCACCGCCCGGCTCCCCGACCAGCCGGCCGCCGGCTGACGCCGCTCAGGACGGTCGGACCCAGTCCACGATCTCGCCGGCAGCGTGCCGGTGGAAGTCCGGCAACCCGGTCAGGGCTTGCTCCTCGCCGCCGGGCGTGTAGGTGACGAGCAGCCGTAGCGTGTGCCACGTCGAGTTCATGGTGGAATGCGGCGTTGCCTTTGGGATGTAGACCGTGTCGCCTTCGGCGATCGCGAATTCTTCGTCGCCGACGGTTTGCGTGCCGGTGCCGGAGATCACGTAGATGAGCTCGTCGGCGTTGTCGTGCTGGTGGGTGACGTGCCCCTGCCCCGGGTTGATGATCACCTCGCCCTGCGAGTTGGCCGCGCCCGGGATGGTGACGGGGGTGACCATCCACTTCATCGTGCCCCAGTCGAAGCTGAACGTCTCGACGGCATCAGGTGGAACGTGCGCAACGGTCATCTGCGGCTCCTTCGATCAGCGGGTGGACAGTTCGGTAAAGGCCCGGACCTGCGCGGTGAGCGCACGCTCGACCGGGAGACGTTCCATCGACGACGCTCCGAAGAACCCGGCCACCCCGGTGGTCCGGGCCAGCACGTAGGCAGCATCGTCGGGCTCGGCGATCGGCCCGCCATGGCAAAGCACGAGCACCTCCGGGTTCACCGCGGCGGCCGCGTCGCGCATCGCCTGAACGCGTTCGACCGACTCGTCCAACGTCAGCGCGGTGTGCGCGCCGATTGAACCGGAGGTCGTCAGCCCCATGTGCGGCACGAGCACGTCCGCCCCCGCCTCCGCCATCGCCGTCGCCTGCTGCGGATCGAACACGTACGGACAGGTCAGCAGGCCGCGGTCGGCAGCCAGTCGCACCATCTGCACCTCCAAGTCGAAGCCCATGCCCGTCTCTTCGAGGTTCTGCCGAAAACCGCCGTCGATCAGCCCAACGGTGGGGAAGTTCTGCACGCCCGAGAAGCCGATCGTTGCGAGTTCGTCGAGCAACCGCGGCATCAGCCGGAACGGATCCGTGCCGCAGACTCCGGCCAACACCGCGGTGTCGGCGACGACCGGCAGCACCTCGGCGGCCATCTCCACCACGATGGCGTTCGCGTCGCCGTAGGGCATCAGCCCGGCCAGCGAGCCGCGCCCCGCCATCCGGTACCGGCCGGAGTTGTAGATGATGATCAGGTCCGCACCGCCGACCTCGGCGCACTTCGCCGACAGCCCCGTGCCCGCACCGGCGCCGATGATCGCCTTGCCGTGCTCCGCCTTTGCGTGCAGCCGGCGCAATACCTCGGCGCGATCCATCAGCAGGCCTCCTCGATGAGTCGGTGCAACGAATCAGCCATCAGTACGGCGAACTGCGGATCGTTGAGGTGCGCATCGACGCGGTGCAACTCCAGCCCGGCCGACTCGAGCGCGTCGGCCAACGCCGTGCGGCACGCCTCGTCTGCGGCCGGGTCAGCGAACGCCTGCCCCTCCGCGTCCAGCGCGCTAACGCCGCGATCGGGCCAGAACACTTCGGTCGGCCCGGTCGCCGCGGCCGCCTTCTGCCCCACCCGCGTGCCGAGTTCGGCCATCTCCTCCGTGGTCGTGCGCATCAGGGTGACGGTCGGGTTGTGCACGAAGAAGCGCCGCCCGGCGAACTGCGCCGGCACCGTCTCCTCCGGCCCGAAATTGACCATGTCCAGAGCGCCTGGGCCGATCACCTGCGGGATGCCGGCCCTCCCCGCGGCGGTGAGCCGGTCCGGGCCGGCGCTGAGCACTCCCCCGACGAGGTCGTCGGCGAGCTCGGTCGTCGTCATGTCGAGCACGCCGCGCAGCAGACCCGCCTCGGCCAGCCCCTCCAGCGCCTTCCCACCTGCTCCGGTGGCGTGGAACACGAGCACCTCGTAGCCGAGTTCCTCGAGGCGGGCCTTGGCCGCCTCCACCGCCTGCGTCGTCACACCGAACATGCTGGCCGCGACGAGTGGACGCTCGTCTCGGCCGGCCGAGTCGGCACGATCGGCGTGTGCCACGGCCATGCCCGCCGCGGCCGCGGCCGCGTTGTCCAGCACGATGCGCGAGATCCGGTTCACTCCGGCCACGTCGACGACCGAGTACATGATCGCGACGTCCTTGGCGCCGACGTAGGGACTCACGTCACCGGACGCCATCGTCGACACCAGTAACTTCGGCAACCCGACCGGCACCGCAGCCATCACTGTCGCGGCGATCGACGACCCGCCCGACCCCGCTGCTGCCAGGATCGCGTCGATGCGGCCGGCCGAAACGAGCTCCCCCACTACTGCCGCAGCGCCGCGGCCCATCGCAGTGACCGCCGCGCCGCGGTCTCCGGCAGCCGTCAGCTCGGCCGTGTCCGTCCCCGCCGCGGCAGCGATCTGCGCAGCGTCGATGTCCGGAACCAGGCCGTTCGGCGGCCCGGTACCGGCATCCACCACCAGGACCTCCGCGCCATGCGCTCGAACTCGCTCGACCAGATACGCGTAGTCGGGTCCCTTGGTGTCGAGTGTGCCGACGAGTGCGACGGTGGCCATCGTGAGGTCCCTCCTGGATCCACCGATGCGGTGGGGTCGGCCCTGCAGGATCAGATCACGACGTTAGTGCTGCCCCCCGGTACGGCCGCAACGCCCTCGTCGGATGCTCGTTCGATGCCACCTATTTGGTGCCCGGCCCACGTCCGGCCCGGCGTAGCACCGGGCGGCGGGTGTCGCGCGCTGCCCAGCACGGCGCATGCCAGTGCCGTCGGTTCGCCGCGTCGAGTTCATCGGCCGGCCAGGCGACGACATGCGGGATGCGCACGATCTCCTGGTCGCACCCGGGACACCGGTACGTCCGGTCCGATGCGGCGACCGTCCGCACAATGCAGGTACGACCGCCGAACTCCTCCTCGCGCTGCGCGCCGACCGCGCGCACCTGCCGTGGCTCCGCTGCGGTTCGACGGTTCTGACGGGGCACCCTGCGACGGTAGCGCTCGGGTCTGCGTAGTGCGCGGGAGGCAGCGGCTCAGTAGTCGCGGAAACCCATTCCGGTCTTGCGCCCGAGCCGACCGGCAGTGACGAGGTGTTCCAGCAGCGGCGCCGGTGCAAATCCGGGCTCGCGGAACTCCAGGTACAACCCGCGCTGGATCGCCAGCGACACATCGAGCCCGACGACGTCCAACAACTCGAACGGCCCCATCGGATATCCGCACCCGACCTTCATGGCGGCATCGATGTCCTCGGCGCTGGCGTAATGCGCCTCGAGCATCTTGATGGCGTCGTTCAGGTAGGGGAAGAGCAGCGCGTTCACGATGAAGCCGGACCGGTCGCCGCAGCGCACCCCGTGCTTGCCCAGCCGGCGCACCAGATCGACGGCGATCGCTTCAGTGGCCGGCGCGGTGGCGACCGTCGACACCACCTCGACGAGCTTCATCACTTGCGCCGGGTTGAAGAAGTGCAGCCCGACCACGTCGGCGGCCCGGGCCGGTCCGGCTGCAGCCGCGCAGTCGATGACCGGCAGGCTGGACGTCGTCGTCGCGAGCACTGTGCCGGGTTTGCAGATCGCGGCGAAGTTGCCGAACAGCGCCTGCTTGACCGACAGCTCCTCCACGACTGCTTCCACGACGACGCCGCGGTCGGCAAGATCGTCCAGCGAGGTCGACGCGGTGATGTGCGCCAGCGCCGCGTCGCGGTCGTGCACGCTCAGTTTGCCGCGCTGCACTGCCTTCTCCAGCGAGCGCGCAACGGCGCCACGCACCGCTTCCGTCTTCTCCGTGCTGCGCGCGACGAAAAGCACGTCGAAGCCGGCCTTGGCGAAGACTTCGATGATGCCCATGGCCATCGTCCCCGAGCCGACGACGCCGACGGTGGCGAGAGCCGCTGCGGGCGCGGGCTGCCCGCTTCGTGCCACGGGGGTGAGCGCGTCGCCGATCACGGTGGAGGAATCCGGCCGGTCGTAGGCATAGAACCCGCGACCGGTCTTGCGGCCCAGCAGTCCAGCAGTGATCATCTGCTTGAAGATCGGCGTCGGGGCATGCAGTCGATCCCGGCCCTGCTTGTACATCGTGTCAAGGATCTCGAACGCGGTGTCCAGCCCGATCAGGTCGAGCAGTGCCAGCGGTCCCATCGGCAGCCCGCAGCCGAGCTTCATCGCTGCGTCGATGTCTTCCCGGCTCGCGTAGCGACTCTCGTACATCGACGCCGCATGGTTCAGGTAGCCGAACAGCAAAGCATTCGCGATGAATCCGGCCCGGTCCCCGATCGTCACATCCGTCTTGCCGAGGCTCTGCGCGAAGGCCTCGATGTCCTCGACCACGTCAGCCTCGGTGACGACGCTGCGCACCACCTCGACCAGCTTCATCACCGGCGCAGGGTTGAAGAAGTGCAGCCCGACTACCTTGCCCGGCCGCTGCGTCGCGACCGCGATCTCGGTGACCGACAGCGACGACGTGTTCGTGGCCAGGATGGCGTCGGGCCGGCAGATCCCGTCCAGCGCGGCGAAGATCGACCGCTTCAGGTCCAACTGCTCGGGAACGGCCTCCACGGCAAGGTCAACCTGGGCCAGCGCGGCCAGATCGGTGCCGAACTCGATGCGATCGACGAGCTGTTGCTTGTCGACGGCGGTCAGCTTGCCCCGCTCGACGGCGCGCTGAGTCGAGTGCTCGACGTGGCCGCGGCCCCGCTCCAGCGCAGCTTCGTCGCGCTCGACGGCGATGACGCGCAGTCCCGCCCGGGCGAACACTTCGGCGATACCGGCGCCCATCGTGCCCAGCCCGACCACGCCGACGGTCCGGAACTCGCGTGCCATACCAGCCGCCTATCTGCCCCAGCGGGCCTGGACGAGGGTCATCATCCGCTTGATCGCTTCCGGCTTGCGGCCGAACTTCGTGACGTCGATGGCCGCGGGAGCGCGCCGCTTGGTCACCGCGTGGGACCAGGCGAACTCCCGTAGCCCGTCGGAACCGTGGATGCGCCCGAAGCCGGAGTCTCCGATGCCGCCGAACGGTAGCGACGGAACAGACGCGAAGGTGAGGACTGAGTTGATGCTCACCATGCCCGAGCGCAGCCGCTCGGCGATGGCCCGGCCGCGATGCGCGCTGTAGACAGACGCGCCCAGTCCGAACGCAGTGCCGTTCGCCCGAGCGACCGCGGCATCCTCGTCCGGCACCCGGGTGATCGTGAGGACCGGGCCGAACGTCTCCTCCTGCTCGATCGCCGCGTCCGCCGGGACGTCGGTGAGCACGACCGGGTCGACATAGGGCGCCCGCACCGAGTCCCGGCCGCCGACCAGCGAGGTCGCGCCGGCGCTGAGCGCCTCATCGATATGCCGCGCGATCACGTCCAACTGGCTGGGCATCGTGATCGGCCCGTAGTCGGCGGTGCGATCGTCGCCCGGTCGCAGTGTGCGCGCCCGGGAGACCAGCGCGGCGACGAACTCGTCGTACACCGAATCGACCACGTACACCCGCTCGATCCCGATACAGGTCTGCCCGGCGTTGGCCAGGCCGCCCCAGGCCGCGGCCTCGGCAGCTGCCTCGACATCGGCGTCGCCGGCCACGATCATCGCGTCCTTGCCGCCGCATTCGATGACGACCGGCGTCAGTGTCTCGGCGCAGGCGACCATCACCTTCTTGCCGGTGGCCGTCGAACCGGTGAAGGCCAGCTTGTCCACGCCGGAGCGGCACAGCGCCGCACCAGTCTCGCCCAGGCCGGTGACGAGGCTGAGGACCGGGTGCTCCGGGACGAGCCGAGCGAATGACTGCACCAGCCAGGCACCCACCGCGGTGGTGTACTCGCTCGGCTTGAACACCACCGCGTTGCCGGCGGCGAGGGCGTAGCTGATCGAGCCCATCGGCGTGTGCACCGGGTAGTTCCACGGCCCGAGCACGCCGACCACGCCGTACGGCCGGTACTCGACGCTTGCGCTGTGGTTCACCGACAGCAACCCCGAACCCGTGCGATCGCGGCCGAGCACCTTCGGCGCGTGCCGGGCCGCCCAATCCAGGTGTTCGATCGCGATCGCGATCTCGATCAGCGCGTCGTCGTTCGGCTTGCCGTTCTCCTCGTGCATCAACTCGGCCAGCTCGTTGGCGTGCTTGGCAAGCCATGTACGCCAGGCCCGCAACCTGGCGGCCCGACCCTTGAAGCCGAGCTCGGCCCACCACCGTGCAGCTGGCTGAGCCGACTCGACGACCGCGCGTACCTGGTCGGCCGTATCGACCGGGAACGTGGCGACGACCTCGTCGGTTGCCGGATTGAGCGAATCGAACTTCTCAGCAGTCATCGGGTGGCTCCCTTGACGAGATCGGCGGCGCGCTCGGCGATGGCGATGGTGGGTGCATTGGTATTGCCGCGCGGGACGCTCGGCAGAACCGAGGCGTCCACGACCCGCAACGCCTCGACGCCGCGCACCCGCAGCTCGGGATCGACGACATCGTCGTCCTCGGGGCCCATCGCACAGGTGGAGGTCGGGTGATACAGCGTCGTCAGCGATTCGCGGACGAACCGTTCCAGATCGGTGGTCGACGTGGACGCCCGGCCCGGGGCGTACTCGCCGCGACGGTGCCTGCGCAGTGCCGGTTGCTCGGCGATCTCCCGAGCCAAGCGCACCCCGTCGACGATCGTGTCGAGGTCGCGGCGCTCGGTCAGGTAGCCGGCGTCGATGGCGACGCGATGCCGCGGGTCGGCGGAGCGCAGGCTGACCCGGCCGCGGCTGGCCACGTCGACGAGTACCGAGAAGATCGTCATCCCGGTGCCCGGCGAGGGCCGCGTGCCGTGTTCGTTGATGATGCCCGGGACCATGTGCAGCTGCAGGTCCGGCGCGGGCGCGCCGGCCGCGGCACGGACGAAGCCGCACACCTCCGCGACCGGGCTGGTCAGCGGACCGGTGTGCCGGGCCATCCAGCGACCGAGTTGCGTCAGCTTCTCCGACGCGTACAGGTCCGGCACGCCCTCGGTGAACCAGGACACCGGTGCGAGTGGGTGATCCTGCAGCCGGGCGCCGACCTGTGGCGAATCGACGGCCACCTCGATGCCGTGCTCGCGCAGGTGCCCGGCCGGGCCGATTCCCGACAGCATCAGGATCTGCGGGGTGTTGATCGCACCGCCGCAGACGATGACTTCGGTCGACGCAGAAGCCACGACGCGCCGCCCGTCATGGTCGTACTCGACGCCGGTGGCGCGCCCGCCGCTCAGCGCGACGCGGTGCACGAGCGCATCAGTGTGCAGGGTGAGGTTCGCCCGGCCCTGCGCGGGTCGCAGGTAGGCATCGGCGGTCGACCAGCGCTGCCCGGCGCGCTGCGTCACCTGGAACAGCCCGGCGCCGTCCTGGGTCGCGCCGTTGACGTCGTCGTTGGCCGGGATGCCCGCCTCGATCGCTGCGGCGAGCATCTCCCGGGAGATCTGGTGGGGGTGGCTCTGGTCCTCGACCCTCAGGGGCCCACCGACACCGTGGAAGTCATCGGCGCCGCGGGAGTTGTCCTCGGCCCGGATGAAGTAGGGCAGCAGGTCGTCGTAGTCCCAGCCCTGGCAGCCGGCGCTGCGCCAGGTGTCGTAGTCCAGCCGATTGCCGCGGATGTAGAGCATCGCGTTGATCGACGAGCTGCCACCGAGCACCTTGCCGCGCGGCCAGAACACCCGACGCTCGCCGAGTTCGGACTGCGGGACGGTCGAGTAGTTCCAGTCGTAGCGGGACTTGAACAGCCGGTAGAACCCGGCCGGCATGTGGATCTCATCGGCGTCGTCAGGACCGCCGGCCTCCAGTAGCAGCACCGAGACGTCGCGGTCCTCGCTGAGCCGGGCGGCCATCACGCAGCCGGCGCTGCCGGCACCGACGATTACGTAGTCGTAGGTTTCGTCAGGCATCCTCAGAGGCTACTGGTGGGTAACTCGTGGGGCCAGGGTTCGAGGCAAGCCCCACTCCCCCGCTCTCCCGCGATGACAAGGCAGAGTGCCGGCTATAGGCGGCTGCCTGCCTTGATCATCGCCGTTAGAAGAGGCGCTGGGACGGGTCGTCGATGCCGCGGAGCGCGTCATAGTCGAGAACGAGGCAGCGGATGCCACGGTCGACTGCCAACGTCCGGGCCTGCGGCTTGATCTCCTGCGCGGCGAACACTCCGCGCACCGGAGCGAGCAGCGGGTCGCGATTGAGCAGTTCGAGGTAGCGGGTGAGCTGCTCCACACCGTCGATCTCGCCGCGACGCTTGATCTCGACGGCCACCGCGACGCCATCCGGATCACGGGCCAGGATGTCGACCGGCCCGATCGGCGTCGGGAACTCACGGCGTACCAGCCGGTGCCCGGCGCCGAGCGTCTCGATGTGCTCGGCGAGCAACTTCTGCAGGTGCGCCTCGACACCGTCCTTGACCAGACCCGGGTCGACGCCGAGCTCGTGCTGCAACTCGCCCAGGATCTCCTCGACGGTGATGACGAGTTGCTCGCCGGCCTTGTTCGTCACCGTCCAGGTCGCCGCCGCGCCGGCCACCCCAGCCGACTCCTTGAGGGTGCACGGCGGGCTCATCCAGTTCAGCGGCTTGTAGGAGCCGCCGTCGGAGTGCACCAGCACGCTGCCGTCGGCCTTGACGACCAGCAGCCGGTTCGCACTGGGCAGATGAGCCGTGAGCCGTCCGACGTAGTCGACGCTGCACCGGGCAATCACCAATCGCACGAGCGGTGAGGCTACCGGTTCGCTCAGCGTGACCAGGCAGCGACGACCCCGCTCGTCAGCGCCACCGTCCGGATCGGGTTGGTCTTGGTGGCGCGTGGCGGCACGGCCAGGGCCACCATGCTGATCATTTCGCCGCCCAGTTCCACGCTGGCATGCTTTTCATGCGTCAGGGCGCCCAAGACGCCGCCGATCCACCACAGCTGGATCCCGGGCAAGGGATAGAGCCGGACGCTGCCGACGATCGCAGCGCACAACAATTGGGTTCCATCGGCCAGTTCGACGACGAGCGGCGGCGGCCAGCCATGCACCGCGAAGCTGTAACTCACCGCGGCCGGGGGTTCGCCATTCCAGACGAAGCGGTAGTCGCCGGCCACGTCAGCCGAGTCCCGGATTGGCGTGGACGAAGCTGACCCGTCGCCGAGCGTCGCGTCCAGCCGCCGGACCAGCTCTCGCGGTATTTCGCGTGGGGTCGGCGTGGTCCGTGTCATGGCCGGTGTCGCTATCCGGGGCGCGCCGGCCGCATCGTGCTGGGCCACCGGCGGGCGCACTGAGCGTGGTATCTCCGCGACGAACGCGATCCGCCAGCCGTCACCATGCAGGTGGCCGAGGATGAGCCGGCCGCTCATCCGGCCACCGGTGCGGTACTCCCAGAGGACGACCCACCCGCGCACCGCTGCAGCCGCGCTCGGTACTTCCAAGCGGTACCCGCTCACCCGGCCCGGGCCTGTCACCCCTTTCTCCATCGGGTAGTGGTGCCGGTCAGCGGTTCCGACCGTGTCGACGCTCAGCAAGGGCGGTTCCTCCAGCGCTCGGAGGGCGCGGGCGTCATGTCGGTCCGTCGTCTGATCGATCGCTCAGCGTGCTGCGTAGATCCCGCAGCGTGGACGGTGGATCGAGTTGAGGTCGCACCGCGGCTGCCAGGCGAGCCGCGCCGGCCCCCGAGACCACCCGACGCGCGCCAGCTCCAAAGTGCCAACCGCCGACCACTGCCACCATCGCAACGCCGACCGCGATCAGCGCTCGCAACCCTCGCCGTCCTCGCATCCGCAGACAGTAGGTCGACGACGGGTCGTTGCGCTCCGTCCACCGAGAGCCTGTGGACAACCCGCGATGTGTACGGTCAGTAGCGAGGATCACCGCCGACCGTAGGTCCAGGCGGTCGCGTTCGCGCCGAGCTTGCGAGGCCGACGCAATAAGCACAGCGCCGAGCTCGCGAGGCCGGCGCCATAAGTACTGGGAGAACCCGTGACAGAGGTGCCGACGATCAGGCTCAACAACGGCGTAGAGATCCCGCAGCTCGGCTTCGGAGTGTTCCAAGTGCCGCCCGCCGAGACCCAGATCGCCGTTGAGGAGGCACTGAAGGCGGGTTACCGGCACATCGACACTGCCGAGATGTACGAGAACGAAGAGGGTGTCGGCGCTGCGATTGCGGGGTCCGACGTTGCGCGTGACGACATCTTCATCACCAGCAAGCTGAACAACTCCAATCACGGCCGGGACGCCGCGCTGGCCGCATTCGACGGGACGCTCAAGGCGCTCGGCATCGAGCGCATCGACCTGTTCCTGATCCACTGGCCGTTGCCGAGCAAGGGACTGTTCGTCGAGACGTGGCAGGCGCTCGAGGAGGTCTACCGAGAAGGCCGAGCGCGGGCCATCGGCGTCAGCAACTTCTCACCGCACCATCTCGGCCGGATCCTTGCCGAGACCGACGTGGTGCCCACCGTCAACCAGATCGAGCTACACCCGTTCCTCACCCAGAGCGAGTTGCGCGGGTACGACGCCGACCACGAGATCGCCACCGAGGCCTGGTCCCCGCTCGGCGGTCAGGGCGGCGCGGTGCTGTCCGACCCGACGATCGGCACGTTGGCCGAGAAGCACGGCAAGACCCCGGCCCAGGTCGTCATCCGCTGGCACCTCGAACTCGGCAACATCGTCATCCCGAAGTCGGCGAAGCCGGCCCGGATGGCCGAGAACTTCGACGTGTTCGACTTCGAGATCGCCCCGGAGGACCACGCCATGATCACCGGGCTCGACCGAGGTGGCCGCGTCGGCCCCGACCCGGACCACTTCAACCCGAGCTGACCCACCTCCCCAGTGGGTGATGGGACTCGCGGATCGCCTCGACCACCTCGCCGAGCACGTCGCTCATCGCGAAGTCCTTCGGGGTGAACACCCGGGCCACCCCGGCAGCACGCAACGTCTCGGCGTCCGCATCGGGGATGATGCCGCCGACCACGACCGGCACGTCATCCAGGCCGGCCGCCCGCAGTCCTTCGACCACCTGTGGAACGACCGACAGGTGGGAGCCGGACAGCACCGACAGTCCGACCACGTCGACGTCTTCCTCGACCGCGGCCGCGACGATCTGTGCAGTCGTCAACCGGATGCCCTGGTAGACGACCTCGAATCCCGCGTCCCGGGCACGGACCGCGATCTGCTCGGCACCGTTGGAGTGGCCGTCGAGGCCGGGCTTGCCGACCAGGAACTTCAGCCGGTGGCCCAACTGCTCGCCGGTCGCACGCACCGCCTGCTGCACCTTGGCCAACGCCTCGGTCTCGCCGCCCCCACCGGACGACGCCGCCGAGACACCGGTCGGAGCACGGAACTCACCGAACACGTCGCGCAAGGCACCGGCCCATTCGCCGGTCGTGACGCCGGCACCCGCGCAGCGGATCGACGCCGGCATCAGGTTCGTGCCGGTCACCGCAACTCGACGCAGTTCGGCGAGCGCCTCGGTGACGGCTGCGGCATCCCGTGTCGCGCGCCATGCCTGCAAGCTCCTGATCGCGGTGGCCTCCACGGACGGGTCCACCGACTGGATCACCTTGTCGTTATCCGCGATCAAGGGGTTGGGTTCGGACTCGGTGAACCGGTTGACGCCGACCAGCACGTCCTCGCCTGATTCTAACCGGCGCCGGCGCTGCGCGAGCGAAGCGACCAGCGCCGACTTGATGTAGCCACTCTCCACCGCGGCCACCGCGCCGCCCTGGTCGAGGATCTGCTCGATCTCGCCGCGGGCCTCTTCGACGATCTGCGCAGTCTTTGCCGCGACGACGTGCGAACCGGCGAACAGGTCGCCGTACTCGAGCAGATCGGTTTCGAACGCGAGCACCTGCTGCATCCGTAACGACCACTGCTGATCCCACGGTCGCGGCAGGCCGAGCGCTTCGTTCCAGGCCGGCAGTTGCACGGCGCGGGCGCGGGCATCGCGCGACATCGTCACCGCCAGCATCTCCAGCAGGATCCGGGTCACGTTGTTCTCCGGCTGTGCCTCGGTGAGCCCTAGTGAGTTGACCTGCACTCCGTAGCGGAAGCGGCGCTGCTTCGCGTCGGTGACGCCGTAGCGGTCTCGGGTGATCTTGTCCCAAAGCGCGACGAACGCGCGCATCTTGCACATCTCTTCGACGAACCGCACGCCGGCGTTCACGAAGAACGACATTCGGGCTACGACCGCAGCGAAGTCGTCAGCCGGGACCTGACCGGAGTCGCGGACCGAGTCGAGCACTGCGATCGCGGTGCACAACGCGTAGGAAACTTCCTGCACCGGCGTCGCACCGGCCTCCTGCAGGTGGTAGCTGCAGATGTTGATCGGGTTCCACTTCGGTACGTGCTTCACCGTGTACGCGATCATGTCGGTGATCAGCCGCAAGGACGGCTCTGGTGGAAAGACGTACGTGCCGCGGGACAGATATTCCTTGACGATGTCGTTCTGTGTGGTGCCGGACAGCTCGGCCAGGAGGTCCTCGGCTGGGACACCGTTCGCCGCGCCCTGCTCTTCGGCGACAGCGAGGTAAAGGGCAAGCAGCCACATCGCCGGCGCGTTGATGGTCATCGACGTGTTCATCTCGGTGAGCGGGATGCCGTCGAACAGCGCACGCAGATCGCCGAGATGCGCGATCGGGACACCGACCTTGCCCACCTCGCCACGCGCCAATTCCGCATCGGGGTCATAGCCGGTCTGGGTGGGCAGGTCGAACGCGACCGACAGCCCCGTCTGACCCTTCGCCAGGTTCCGGCGGTAGAGCATGTTCGACTCGGTCGGTGAGGAGTGACCCGCGTAGGTACGCATCACCCACGGGCGGTCGACCTCGGCATCGTCTGGGTAGGGCATCGCGACCTCCCGGGATCGTTAGCGAGAGTGTAGGGACGCGCCTTACCCGCTGGTAACAACTGTGGCCGAGTTCGCACCCGGGCCGGGCGAGCCGCTCAGCAACGCGCCCGGCACCCAGGCTTACGTGGCCGCAGCGGCCAAGTCGCCGTCGACCGCAGGTGACTCATGCTTCGCCGACTGAGGCTTACCGAGCAGTCCGACGGTGATGACGGCGGCCACCACGCCGCACACCCCGGCAACCAGGACCGTGCCCTGCAGACCACTGGTGGCCGCAGCGCGTACCACCGTCGCAACATGCTGCCGCGACCCCTCCGGGACGTGCGCGACGATCTGCTGAGCCTGCCCGCCGGCGATGGCCTTGGCCTGCCCCGCTGCGTCGGTGAGACTGGCGCCGCCGAGCGAGTGCTGGGCCCGCGCAGCGAACACACTGCCCAGCACCGCTATGCCGAGCGCGAAGCCCAACTGTCGTGCGGTGTTCACTGCGCCCGCGGCCATCCCGCCCCGCTGCAGCGGCACCGCGCCCATCGCCGTCGAACTCAGGGCCGGCGCTGCCAGACCGACGCCGACCCCGCTGATCGCCAGCCCGACGAGCAGCGCGTGCCAGTCGGCCGTGCTGTGCAACTGGTAGGCCTCGACAAGACCGCCGACGCCGATGAGCAGCAGCCCACCGCCGATCGCCGCACGCGACTTGTCGCCGTGCAGGAACCGGCCGGCGATCGCGCTGGTCAGGAACGCAGTGACTGCCAACGGCAGAGCGCCGACAACACCGGCCTTGACCGGACCGAGACCGAGCACGGACTGCAGCCACACCGACGAGTACGCGAGATAGGCGAACGCGGCGAAGTTCATCGCCAGGCCGGCGACGAGCGCTCCGACGAAAGGTCCGTGACGCAGCAGCGCGAGATCGAACATCGGGGCAACCGCACGAAGTTCGACGAGCACGAAGGCCACCAGGGCGATTGCGGCGAGCACCACCATGCCCAGCGTCCCGGCACTTGCCCACCCGTCGTCGTTGGCCCGGATCAATCCGTAGGTGAGGGCGGCCGCCGCGACGGTGAAGCTGATCATCCCGGCAAGGTCGAGGCGCGTCTTGCGCCGGCTGTCGCCGCCGGTCAGCACCATCATGCACATCACCACCGCGAGAACACTGATCGGCAGGTTGACGTAGAAGATCCACCGCCAAGAGAAGTTCTGGGTCAGCAGCCCACCGGCGATGGGGCCCACCGCAGCGGCCGCGCCGCCAATTGCGCCCCAGATCCCATAGGCGACTCCCCGATCCCGGCCGGTGTAGGACGAGTTCAGTAGCGCGAACGTGGTGGCGAACATCGCCGCGCCGCCGATCCCCTGCAGACCGCGCGCAGCGATCAGGACACCGGAGTTCGGCGCCAGTCCGGATACCAGAGACGCGGCGGCAAACATGATCAGCCCGACGACGTAGATACGCCGGTGCCCAACCCGGTCGGCGATCGTCCCGGAGCCGAGCAGCAAGGCCGCGAGCACGAGGGCATAGATGTCGATCACCCACTGCAGCGACGAGAACGACGTCGACAGGTCGTCGGCCATGTCCGGCAGAGCGACGTTCACGATCGTCACGTCCACCAACAACATGAAGGTGCCCAGGCTGATCGCGATCAGCGGCATCCACTTACGCATTTCGTAGTCTCACTCTCGGTAGGTCATGGTGCGTCGAGATGAGCGTCGACCCCTGAGAGCATCCGTCCCAGCCGGAAGAAGGAGGATGTAGATTTCCTCCATGTCAACACTCACCGTGCAGGAATCCGCCATCACGGATCGTACGGATCTGCAGATCGTGCAGTGCTTGCAGATCTCACCTCGCGTCGCGTTCCGTCGGGTCGGCGAGGTATTGGGCGTATCGGAGCAGACCGTTGCGCGGCGCTACCGGCGGCTGCGCACCCAGGGTGCGATGCGCGTAGTCGGGCTGGTCAACCCGGACCGACTCGGTGAGACGTCGTGGCAGGTCCGCATCCAGTGCCGGCCAGATGCCACCGCTGCGATCGGCTCGGCGTTGGCCCGTCGTGACGACGTGTCGTGGGTGGCGCTCGCCTCCGGTGGCTCGGAGATCGTCGCCGTACTGCGCTCGCGCAGCCAACAGCAACGCGACGAACTGCTCCTGCAACAGCTACCGCGCACAGCCCAGGTTTTGAGCATCAGTGCATTCGCGACGCTGCACATCTTCCGCGGCGCGAGCAGCGACGACTGGCGTATCGACGCCACGCTGTTGACCGCGCGGCAACGCACCGCCATCGGCGCAACCCGGCGGGTCCCTCGGGTCGAGCCAGAGCCGCTGCGTGCGGACGACGAACCGATGATCGAGGTGCTGGCCCGCGACGGGCGGGCCACTGTCGCGCAACTGGCTGACGCCACCGGTTGGACCGAGGCGAAGGCCGGCCGTCGGTTGGACGTCCTGGAGAGCTCCGGGACGGTCTTCCTCGACGTGGATCTGGCCGCCGACCTGTTCGGCTACCCGATCTCGGCCTACCTCTGGCTCACGGTGCCGCCGGCGGCGATCGACTCGGTCGGACGGCGCCTGGCGAAGCATCCCCAGGTCGCCTTCGCGGCCGCGGTGACCGGGCCGGCCAGCCTGGTGGCGACCGTACTGTGCAGGGACGCCGACGACCTCTATCGGTATCTCAGCGGGGACATCGGCAAGATCGAAGGAATCGGTCACGTCGAGGTCTCCCCCACCGTGCGTCGCATCAAGCAAGCCGGCAGCCTGCTCGACGGGCAGCGCCTCTCGCCGCCTGCGCCGGCCCGGCGCTGACCGGCGCTGACCGGCGCTGACCGGCGCTGACCGGCGACACGGTGGCAGACTCATCCCGGTGAACGGCGACCTGGGCGTGCTGATCTTCGCGGCGCTTGTCGTCGTCGTGCTGATCCTGCTGATGCGGTGGGTGTTCCGGCCCAGCCGGCCGCCCCGGGTCACGGTGCCCGGCGACGCCGTACCCAGCATGTTGGTGACGATCGCGGGTGGCCTGAGCCGACGGGAGGGCCTATCGCTTCGCGCCGTTCTCGGCGATGCGGAGATCCGTTCGTCGATGTCGACGCGGCGCGACGGCCTCGTCGACGTCGCGGTTTTCGGTGCCGATGAGCGAAGGGCTCGCGGTCTGCTGCCGCCGGGCCATCCCCACGTCTGATGCCTACTCGTCGTATGTGGGGTCCTCGGCACGGCTGACGTCCGCGCCCAGCGACCGCAACTGCTCCTCCAGCCGGGCATATCCCCGGTCGATGTGGTGCACGCCGAGCACGTCGGTGACCCCGTCGGCGACCAGCCCGGCGAGCACCAGCGCTACTCCCGCGCGGATGTCGCTGGCTCGTACCGGCGCGCCGGAGAGCCGCTCCCGGCCACGCACGATCGCATGATGACCGTCGGTTCGTACGTCGGCTCCCATCCGGGCGATCTCGTCGCAGAACACGAATCGCGCGTCGAAGATGTTCTCGGTGACCATCGCCGAGCCGTGCGCGATCGACAGTAGAGCGATCGCCTGCGGCTGCAGGTCGGTGGCGAATCCCGGGTAGGGCAGCGTCACCACGTCGAACGCCCGCGGCCGGTCATGCATCCGGATCCGGAAGCCGTCGGCCTTCACCTCGACGTCAGCGCCGGCGCTGACGAGCTTGTCGAGGGCAATCTCCAGGTGCCCGGCGTTCGCGCCCTGCACGGTCACGTCACCGCGGGTCATCACCGCCGCGGCCGCCCAGGTGCCGGCGACGATCCGGTCGGAGACTGCGACGTGCTCGCACGGGTGCAACTCGTCGACTCCCTCGATCGTCAGCGTCGAGCTGCCGATCCCGTCGATCCGGGCACCCATCGAGACCAGCATCTGGCACAGGTCGACGATCTCCGGCTCCCGAGCGGCGTTGTCGATGACGGTGCTGCCCTTCGCCAGCACGGCCGCCATCATGATGTTCTCGGTGGCACCGACGGTCGGGAAGTCCAGCCAGATGGTCGCGCCCCTGAGCACGGGTGCATCGGCGACGACGAAGCCGTGTTCGACGGCCAGCGTCGCGCCCATCCGCTCCAACCCGGCGAAATGCATGTCCAGCTTGCGGCTGCCGATGTTGTCGCCGCCGGGCATGGCAACACTGGCCCGTCCGGTGCGAGCCAACAGCGGGCCGAGTACGCAGATCGAGGCGCGGATCTTGCGGACCAGCTCGTACGGCGCCTCGGACAGCGGGCGCTGCGGAACGGTGATCGCGACGCTCTCCGACCCGGTGTCGTCGGCGAAGACCTCGGTCTGGCAGCCGAGCCGCTGCAACAGCTCATTCATGATGCCGACGTCGGCGATCGCCGGCAGGTTGTGCAGCGTGGTGCTGCCTGGCGCCAGCAAGGCGGCTGCCATCAGCTTCAGCACGCTGTTCTTCGCGCCGACGACCCGGACGTCGCCGACCAGCTGCGCCCCACCACACACTCGCAACACCTGCACCGGGACAGTTTAGGGATGGTCGGACTGGGATTAGGTGGGAGGATGACCGGGTGGCTGTGCACCTGACCAAGATCTACACCCGGACCGGGGACGACGGGACGACGGCGCTGGGCGACATGTCCCGAGTGCCCAAGACCGACCCCCGAGTGGTGGCCTACGCCGACACCGACGAGACGAACACCGCGATCGGGGTGGCGCTGGCGCTCGGCACGGTCCGGCCCGACCTGGCCGCTGTGCTCGGCCAGGTACAGAACGATCTCTTCGACACCGGCGCGGATCTCTGTGCGCCGATCACCGCAGAGCCCGCCTACCCGCCGCTGCGGATCACCGCCGCCTACGTCACGCGGGTCGAGGGCTGGTGCGACGAGTACAACGCGGCGCTGCCGAAGCTCAACAGCTTCATCCTGCCCGGCGGCACTCCTGCGGCCGCCGCACTGCATGTCGCTAGAACAGTGTGCCGCCGAGCCGAACGCAGCGTGTGGGCGCTCATGGATCAGGACGGTGAGCGAACCAACCCGCTGACCGCGCAGTACCTGAACCGGCTGTCGGATCTGCTGTTCATCCTCGCCCGCACCGCCAACCCCGACGGCGACGTGATGTGGCGTCCGGGCGGCGACACCCAGTCACAAGGCGGGGCTCAGGAGGCGACGTAGCGCTCGATCACGTCTCGGTGGCCTTCCGGGTCGCCGATGTTGTCCACGATCAGCCGGTCGCCGTCCCAGGGGTCGTATCGGTGCGCCCGCACCGCTGTCCAGCTGGGCACCGGATAGCCGTCCAGGTCGGGCCGTCGCGCCTCGACCCGGCGACGGTGTTCTTCGGCATCGCTGCAGACGACCTCGATGAACCGCAGCCGGGCGCGGTGCTCCGCCGCCAGCTGAGCCCACCCGTCCCTGGCCTCGGCGATCGGGTTGACCGCATCGACGACCACATCACGAGCCGAGCGCAGTTGGTCCGAAGCAATCGCATGTCCGACGGCATATGCCACCGGGGACTCCGAGACGTCGAAACCCCACCGCGTCATTGCGGCGTCAACCGAGTCGACGCGCAGGAACGTGGCACCGAGCCGATCGGCGAGCGTGCGCGCCAGAGTGGTCTTGCCGGAGCCTGGCAAGCCGGCAAAGACCACGAGGGTCGGGACTGTCACACCGCCGCGGGGATTCCTCGGGCTGCGGCCGCGGCCACGATCAATTCCTCCGCCGCCGGCCACCCGATCGCTACGGTGTCGATGACGAGGTGGTACAGCTCAGCCTTCGCCGCGTCCTTTCGGTACAGGTGTTTGACGTAGGCGGCGCGCGCCGCGTCGTTCGTCTTCAATGCCTTGCGCGCCTCGTCCTCACTGATGCCGTGCTGGTGCATGGCGGCATGTACCCGGCCGTCCACCGGGCCGTCGAGCCGGACATGCAGCGCATCGGCACGGCGAGCGAGCACGATCGCGGCGGCCCGGCCGAGCACGACTCCCCCGGTGCTGTCGGCGATCTTGGCGAGTTGCTCCTCGGTCTTCTCCTGCATCGCCCGCTCGCTCGGGACGTGCACGTAGCCCGGCGAGCTGGTCCCGATGTAGTCGGGCACCACCGCCATGCTGGCCATCAGAGCCCAGAACCCGGAGCGGTTGTCCTCCCCAGCAGCTTCCACCGACTCCACCGGCACGCCGAGTTCGGCTGCGACGGTCACCGGAATCGCCCGGTCGACGAACGGCAGACCCAGCCGTTCTGCGACTCTGGGTGCGAGCTCACTGCCGCCGGCCGCGTAGGTGGCTGAGATCGTCACTGTTCCCATGAGCGGTCCCTCCTGCTCGACTATTCGCAGACTATCGCCCGATCCACCTGATACCGCCGCACCCCACCTGGAACTGCAGCGGTTGCTCTCGTCAGTGCGGTGCGGACGCTTCGAGCCAGGAGAGGAACCCGGTTACCGCACCCTGCGCGAAGCACAGTGAGATGGGCGCGCCATGGTCATGGCACTCGACGATCACCGCATTGCTGGAGAGCACCTGCTCGTCCGGCCGGCGCCCACGTTGCCCGATGATGTCCAGGTCGCTGCGCCTGATCACCCGGGTCGGCCGCCGGGCCAACCGCAACGCTCCGTACCACCAGAGTTCGTCGCCGGCATAGCGCCCGACGCCGAGCGTCCACGGCTGCGACCCGACGCGCATGGCCAGGGAGATCCCGCCGGGACGGCCCAGCAACTGCTGCTTTCGGGCGGTCACCACGGCCAGGTAGGAGAATGCGACCAATACCACCAGGATGACAATCACCGACGCCGCGAGTTCGATCTGGTTCATTCGCGGCGGCCCATCGATCCGGCGCGGTGCCTACAGCGATTCGCCGGCGGCGCGCAGACGCGCCTGGGCTCGTTGCCGGGCGCCCACCGACTCGGCGTCCTGCCCGTCACCGGCCCGCGACAAGGACTCGCGGGCACGGGCAACATCGATCTCGTCCGCCGTCTCGGCCACCTCAGCGAGTACCGACACTCCGTCAGCACGTACCGACAGGAACCCGCCGTGCACCGCGACACGCAGCTCATCCGCGCCCTCGCTCTGGATCCGGACGATCCAGCCCGGTTCGAGGACCCCGAGCAGCGGGGTGTGCCCGGGCAGTATCCCCAGCTGCCCGACGGGGGTACGGGCAAACACCGCCGTCGCCTCTCCGGACCACAACGGCCGTTCGATCGAGACGAGCTCGACGTGCATTGTGCTCATGAGAACCGGTCCTAGTCGTTCTTCGAGATCCGGGCGGCATTGCGCTCAAGGTCCTCGAGCCCACCGCACATGAAGAACGCCTGCTCCGGGTAGTCGTCGAACTCGCCTTCGGACAGTCGCTTGAACGCGTCGATCGTCTCGCTCACCGGCACGAAAGATCCGTCTAAACCGGTGAAGACCTTGGCCACAAAGGTGTTCTGCGACAGGAACCGCTCGATGCGCCGGGCCCGCGTGACGATCAGCTTGTCCTCTTCGGACAGCTCATCCGGGCCGAGGATGGCGATGATGTCCTGCAATTCGTTGTTGCGCTGCAGGATCTGCTTCACCCGGGACGCGACGTCATAATGCTCCTGGCCGATATAGCGCGCGTCCATAATCCGCGAGGTCGAGTCCAGCGGGTCGACCGCCGGGTAGATGCCCTTCTCCGAGATAGGCCGGGACAGGGTCGTGGTGGCATCGAGGTGCGCGAACGCGGTGTGCGGCGCCGGGTCGGTGATGTCGTCGGCGGGCACGTAGATGGCCTGCAGCGAAGTGATCGAGTGACCACGCGTCGAGGTGATGCGCTCCTGCAGCTGGCCCATCTCGTCGGCCAACGTGGGCTGGTAGCCGACCGCCGACGGCATCCGGCCGAGCAGGGTGGACACCTCGGAACCGGCCTGGGTGAACCGGAAGATGTTGTCGATGAACAGCAGCACGTCCTGCTTCTGCACGTCCCGGAAGTACTCCGCCATCGTCAGGGCGGAAAGCGCGACCCGCAGGCGGGTACCCGGCGGCTCGTCCATCTGACCGAAGACCAGAGCGGTCTTGTCGATGACCCCGGACTCGATCATCTCAGCGATCAGGCCGGTGCCCTCCCGGGTCCGCTCGCCCACCCCGGCGAACACGGACACCCCACCGAAGTTCTCCGCAACCCGGTAGATCATTTCCTGGATCAAGACGGTCTTGCCGACACCGGCGCCACCGAACAGGCCGATCTTGCCGCCGGTCACATAAGGGCAGAGCAGGTCGATGACCTTGATGCCGGTCTCGAACATCTCGGTCTTCGGCTCGAGCTCGTCGAACGGCGGCGGGTCGCGATGGATCGGCCACCGCTCCTTGATATCCAGCGTGCTGACGTCGACGTCCAGCGGCTCACCGAGCACGTTGAAGACGTGGCCCTTGGTCACGTCGCCGACTGGCACAGAGATCGCCGCACCCGTGTCGGTAACCTCGGCGCCACGGACCAGCCCATCGGTGGGCTGCAGGGCGATCGCGCGCACGACGTCGTCGCCGATGTGCTGGGCCACCTCGAGGCTGAGCGTCTTGGACATCTCGCCCAGGGTGATCGGCACGGTGAGCTGGTTGAACAGCTCTGGAATCGTGCCGCGACCGAATTCGATATCGACCACCGGGCCGATGACCCTCGCTACCCGGCCGGTCGCGCCCTTGGTCTCCTCGGTAGTGGCCGACTTGTCTTTCGTTGCGGTCATCGCTGGTCACTCCCTGCTGAGGCAAGAGCGTCGGCGCCGCCGACGATCTCACTGATTTCCTGGGTGATCTCCGCCTGGCGCGCCTGGTTGGCCAGTCGGGTGAAGGTCTTCATCAGATCGTCGGCATTGTCGCTGGCCGACTTCATCGCCCGCCGCCGCGCCGCGGACTCCGAAGCGGCAGACTCCAACAGTGCCGAGAAGATCCGCGCGCTTATGTAGCGCGGCAGCAACGCTGCGATCAGCTCGTCAGGCTCGGGTTCGAACTCGTACGAGGCGCTCGGCCCGTCGCGCTTGTCGTCCTGCCCCTCGTCCTGGGCATCGTCCTGCGCCTCGTCGCCCGCCTTGTCCAACTCCACTGGGGCGACCCGGCTCACCACCGGTGTCTGAGTGATCGCGGACTTGAACACCGTGTAGACGACGTGGAGTTCATCGACACCCGGGACGCCGTCGACCTCACCCTCGCTGGTCGCGCTCACCGCGGCCACCACGGCACTGGTTGCCTCGCGGGCGTCCAGGAACTGCGGTTGTTCGGAGAAACCGGTCCAGGACCCGGCAATGTCTATCCGGCGGAATCGGAAGTTCGCCACGCCCTTGCGGCCGATGACGTACAACACCGGCTCCTTGCCGTCCTTGCGGATCTCGGCAAGCAGCGTGTTGGCCCGCTTGATCGCATTGACGTTGTAGCCGCCGGCCAGGCCGCGGTCACTGGTGATGACCAGAACGCCGACCCGGCGCGGGTTCTCCACGCCGGTGAGCATCGGGTGCTTGAGGGAGGTGTCTTTCGACAGTGCCGCAAGCGCCCGGGTCAGCTCACGCGAGTACGGCAGCGCCGCGTTCCGGCGCGACTGAAGCTTCGCGATCCGCGATGCCGCGATGAGTTCCATCGCCTTCGTGATCTTCTTCGTCGACTGGATCGAGCGGATCCGTCGCCGATAGATCCGTTGCTGGGCACCCATCTGTTAGCGCGCGTCCTGGGCGACAGCATCGTCGACGTTGTTCCGCCGTTGCGGCATCTTGTCGTCGTGGTTTTCGCCGGCTGCGTCGGCTTCGGAGAACCGCCCGCCGAACTCTTCGACGACCCGCTTGAGCGCCTCGACCGTGTCGTCCTCGAGCAGTCCGCTGTTGGCAATGTTGTCGAAGATCTGCTTGTGGCTGTTGGCGATGAATTCGTGCAGCTCGGTTTCGTATCGACGCACGTCCGCCGGGTCGATGGTGTCGAGGTAGCCGTTGGAACCCACCCAGATCGACACGACTTCACGCTCCAGCGGGAACGGTGAGGACGCCGGCTGCTTGAGCAGCTCGACCATCCGAACCCCGCGGGCCAACTGCTGCTGACTGGCCTTGTCCAGGTCTGATCCGAAGGCGGCGAACGCCTCCAGGTCGCGGTACTGGGCCAGGTCCACCCGCAGCCGGCCGGCGACCGCCTTCATTGCCTTCGACTGCGCAGCGCCACCGACCCGGGACACCGAGATGCCGACGTTGATGGCCGGTCGGACACCGGCGTTGAACAGGTCGGTCTCGAGGAAGCACTGGCCATCGGTGATCGAAATGACGTTGGTCGGGATGTAGGCCGACACGTCGTTCCCCTTGGTCTCGATGATCGGCAGACCAGTCATCGAACCGCCGCCGAGCTCGTCGGACAGCTTCGCGCAACGCTCGAGCAGCCGCGAGTGCAAGTAGAAGACGTCGCCGGGGTAGGCCTCGCGACCCGGCGGTCGGCGCAGCAGCAGCGACACGGCGCGGTATGCCTCGGCCTGCTTGGTCAGGTCGTCGAACACGATCAGTACGTGCTTGCCGTCGTACATCCAGTGCTGGCCGATCGCCGAGCCTGTGTAGGGCGCGATGTATTTGTAGCCCGCAGAATCAGAGGCCGGAGCCGCGACGATGGTGGAGTACTCCATCGCGCCGGCTTCCTCCAGCGTCTGGCGAACCGACGCGATGGTGGAGCCCTTCTGGCCGATGGCGACGTAGATGCACCGGACCTGCTTCGTCGGGTCGCCGGTTTCCCAGTTGGCCTTCTGGTTGATGATCGCGTCGATGCAGACGGTGGTCTTGCCGGTCTGCCGGTCGCCGATGATCAGCTGGCGCTGACCCCGACCGATGGCGGTCATTGCGTCGATGGCCTTGATGCCGGTCAACAGCGACTCGCTGACGTCCTGGCGCTGCACCACGGTGGGCGCCTGCAGTTCCAGAGCGCGGCGTTCGGAAAGATCCAACTCGCCTTGCCCGTCGATCGGATGCCCGAGCGCGTCCACGACCCGGCCCAGATACGCATCGCCGACAGGAACCGACAGCACCTCACCGGTGCGCTTGACCTGCTGGCCCTCTTCGATCTGGTCGGCGTTACCGAGAACGACGACGCCGATCTCGCGCTCGTCGAGGTTCAGCGCCACCCCCTGCACACCGCTTTCGAACTCCAGCAGCTCGTTCGCCATACAGCCGGGCAATCCCTCGACTTGGGCGATTCCGTCGAAGGTCTCCGCGACCGTGCCCACTTCTTCCCGAGTCGCCTCGGGAGTGTAGGACGAGACGTATTCTTCGATGGCACTACGGATCTCGTCGGATGTAATCGTCAACTCGGTCATCGGTGACTTCCCACTCTCCATCGTCTCTGAGGCATGTACTGCTGGGGCATGGGCTAGTTCGCCAATGCAGTTCGGACTGCGGCGAAGCGCCCAGCGACGCTGCCGTCGATGATTTCGTCGCCGACCCGGATGACGAGTCCACCTTGCACCGAGGGGTCCACCTCGGCCCGGACGTCGATCGGCCGATGGTAGATATCGGCCAACCCCGAAGCCAGGCGGGTGACCTGCTGGTCGGTCAGTGGAACGGCGCTGCGAACTACGGCAGTCGAGCGATGGCGACGGATCGCAGCCTGCTCCAGCAGGTCATCGATGACCATCACCACGGTGCGCTTGCGGGCACTGCGGACTGCGTGGTCCAGAAGCTGCGCGGCGACGTCGTCCACCTTGCCGTGCAGCAGTGTGGCAGCCAACGCGGCTCGGTCCGCACCGGGAACGATCTGATCGTCCAGCAGGGCACGCAGGGGGTCGTTCGCCTCGACGATCCGGCCGAAGCGGAACAGCTCGTCCTCGACGGAATCGAGCTGGCCGGTGCGCTCGCCGAGCTCCAGCAGCAGGCGATCCCCGGACAGCTCGATGCCGTCGGTGAGATCCCACGGCGTCGACCAACGAAGCGACACAGCTCCCTCGACGATGGACTGGGCCTGGTCGCTGATCTTGCCTGCGAACAGCCGGTGCGTCATCCCGGTGCGCCGCTCCGGCGCTGACGAGGGGTCACCGAGCATGCGGCGGATCTGTGGCTGCCCGCCAAGTAGCTCCGCGACCTGATAGAGCTCGCCAGCCATGCCCGCGAGCGCATCGCTGCCGGCCTCGTGCGCCGCGTTGTCTACCTGCGTTTCGAGTTGGGCCGTCGCCTCCCGGCTCGCCGCATGAATCATCGAGACTGTCCTTGCGCCTGCCCCGCGCGAGCGCGGCCGACCTCGTCACCTTCAAGATCGTCGAGGAAGGAATCGACCGTCGCCTGCACCGCTTCGTCGTCGGCCAACCGCTGACCGACGATGCGCTCGGAGAGGTCGACCGCGAGCGTGCCGATCTCGGCGCGCAGCTCGCGGACGATCGCACTGCGCTGGCTGCTCAGCTGCTCCTCGCCCCGCGCGATGATGCGCGCAGACTCCGTTTGTGCGGTGGAGCGCATCTCTTCGATGATGGCTTGCCCCTCGGCGCGCGCGCCGTCGCGGATCTGGGCGGCCTGGGTGCGGGCTTCGCCGATCGACTTCTGGTATTCCGCCTGGGTCTGAGCGAGCTTCTCCTTCGCCGTCTCGGCGTCCTTCATCTGCTGCTCGATTATCGTCTGCCGCTCGCGCAGCGGACCCTGGATGTAGGGCAGCACGTACTTCCAGATGATCCCGAGGATCAGCAAGAACGCTATGAATTCGACGATGAAGGTCGCGTTGGGCACCAGGAAGTTGCTCGATGCGGTGACGTGGGAGCTCATGGACGTCGACTCTGTTACTTGCCGGACAGGGCGAAGACGAACAGCACCGCGAACGCCAGGTTGATGAAGTAGGCCGCCTCGACCAGGCCGACGGTGAGGAAGAAGAGCGTCTGCAGCTGACCCTGTGCTTCCGGCTGGCGCGCGACGCCCTGGATCAGTGAGCTACCGGCCAGACCATCACCGATACCGGCCCCGATAGCGCCTCCCCCCAGCGCGAGGCCACCGCCGACAAGTCCGCCGGCAGTCTCGATCCCCTGGATGAGTGTGTTAGCCATTTTCCTTCGATTCCTTTCGACTGTGGAGCGAGACAATCGTGCGCATGGAGCGCGTGTGTGGCGCGATCAGTGGTGTGCACCCTCCTCGGCAGGTTGCACCGAGCTGAAGTACAAGATGGTCAGCAACGAGAAGATGAATGCTTGAATGAGGCCGATGCCGGCGTCGAAGAGCTTCCACAGGATGTTCGGCAACCAAAGTATAAATGCCGGCATCGCGGCGATGAGGGCCACCATGATGGTGCCGGCGAAGATGTTGCCGAACAACCGCAACGCCAGGGTGACCGGCTTCATCACTTCTTCGACGAAATTCAGCGGGATCAACACGTAGGGCTTGCGGAACAGGTGCCCGTAGTACCCAAAAAGGCCGCGCTTGCGGATACCCACTACGTGCATGGTGCCGATGACGAAAATCGCCAAGGCATAAGTGAGATTGACGTCCGAGGCGGGGGGTGGCACATATTCGGGATGGTGGCCGGTCGGCAGGATCGAGATCAGGTTGGCGACCGTGAGGAACAGGAACAAGGCGAGAGCCAGCGGAACGACAAACGGTGCGGTCTTGATGCCCATCGATCCCTCGACCTGCCGCTCGACCTCCTGCGTGACCGCCTCGAAGGCGAGCTGCAGTTTGGTCGGCCGACGGACGTCGGAACGACGTCGAACCAGCAAGCCCAAGCCGATGACGATCGCGCCGGCAATGATCGTCGCCGTGATCGTGTCGCCATTCAGGGTCAGGCCGAACACGTGCCATTCAATGTGCTCGCCCGGAGTGATGTCGAGGGCGATATCCCGGGTGGGCACCGCACCCGCCGTCATGCTGACGGCCGAAGGCTGCGGAACACGGGCAGTGCGGCACCGACCAGCATGATCAACTGGAAGACCGCGAGACCCGCGAAGGTACCGAGACCATCAGGGCGCACCAGCAGCGCCAGAACAATCGCGACGATCGTGATCCCGCCCAGCCGCGCCGCTACCCCTGCGGTGAAGTGCTTACGACTGAGGTCGGGGTTCGATCCGTAGCGGATCACCGATGCCTGCAGCATCCGGTTGTTCAGTGCGCCGAGACCCAGTCCCAAACAGGCGAAGACAGCCATCAGCGGATGGCCCGCGATCGACAGCACGATGATCGCCAGCAGGCCGAGGACCGCGGCGAGCACCATCGATCGACGCAGGTTGGCAGCCGCGTCGACACGGACGGGCGGAGCACTGGGCACCCGGGCTCTCCATTCAGTCGTTCAAGGTCAGGCTGAACTTCGTGTACATAAAGCGACAGGCCCCGGCGATTCCCAGGGCCAGACCGACGAACATAACTATTGGGGTTGTATTGAGAACCGAATCCGCTACCCACCCCAGAAGGAGTCCGCCTACCACCAACAGCGCGGCGACCGCACCGATGCCGAGCAGGCCGGGCCAAGTTGGCGTCTGCCGTGATGCGCTCACTTGACCCCCAACTGGATGGGCCAGATGACGGTATCACTCACAGGATTCTCATCTGAAATCAGGTCCGTGACCGCCACTGCCGCTGCGTTCGCCGATTCACGTCGAACGCAGGCTCCAGTCAGCTGCGATGCGTGTGTAGGCGTGGTATCGCTGAGAGCAAGACTCCGAGTACGACCAGGACACCGATCAGGCTGACGACCAGCCAGGGACCCCGGACGAAGGAGATGCCGACTCCGCCGAAAGCGATGACGGTGGCCCAGAAGTACAGCAACAGCACGGCTCGACGATGGCTGTGGCCCATCTGCATCAGCCGGTGGTGCAGATGTTCTTTGTCCGGCGCGAACGGCGAGTGCCCGCGGCGGACCCGGCGGATCACTGCCATCGCCAGATCGACGAGCGGCAGCGCCAGGACCGACAGCGGGATGAGCAGCGACAGCGCCAGTGGCACCTGGCCGTACAGGCCCCCGAAGGTCTGCGGGTCGGCCCGAGAGGACGCCATCGTGCCGATGCCGGCAAGCACCAGCCCTACGAACATCGAGCCGGAGTCACCCATGAAGATGCGGGCCGGTGCGAAGTTGTGCGGCAGGAAGCCGATACAGGCACCGGCCAACGCCGCAGCCATCAGCGTCGGCGCATCCACGACGTGCAGGTACAGCTGGCCCAGGTGGAACGTGAAGGCGAAGAAGGCGAGCGCACAGATGGCGGTGACGCCGGCGGCCAGTCCGTCCAGACCGTCGATGAAGTTCACCGCGTTGATGACCAGCACCGTGAACAGGATGGTCAGCGGCGCACCCGAGTCGCCGAGCACGATCACGTCGTGCGCCCATGGCGGGCTGATCTGTACCAGCTGCACACCGCCGACCAGCACCATCGTGCCGGCCGCGGTCACCTGTCCGGCCAGCTTGGTCAGCGAGTCCATCTCGTACCGGTCGTCCAGCGCGCCGACGATGATCAGGATGAGCCCGGCCAGCAGCACGCCCATCGTCTCGCTGCCGTTGGTGAAAGTGGAGCGCAGCGAGGGCAACTCATGAGCGACCAGCACGGCCAGACCCACGCCGCAGAACAACGCCACCCCGCCGAGTCGAGGCGTATCGACGGCATGCACGTCGCGGTCGCGGGGGTGCGCCACCGCGCCCCAGCGCAAGGCGACGCGTCGCACGACCGGGGTCAGCAGGAGCGACCCGGCCGCGGCGATGGCGCAGACGAGCACGTACTCCAGACTGGGATGCACCGACCGCCCCCTGCGGTTGTTCCGCCTCGTCAGGTTCGCGGACCGCGACATCCAGCGTCGATCGGGCCGGGTGAGAGCCGACCGCGCCCACCGGGTGCGAGGTTACCGCCCTATGGCCGGCCGGTCCGGGAGCCCGACTGACGCATCCGGTCGCGGTCAGCCGGCGAGCGTCGGCACCACTTCGCGCAACTCGTCGATTCCGACCGCTCCCTGGCGCACCATCCGGGGCGTTTCAGCCGTCACGTCGATAATGGTGGACGCGATGCCCGCCTCGCTCGCGCCGCCGTCGAGGTAGACGCTGACCTCCTCGCCGAGTTGGTCGTTCGCGTCCTGGGCGGTGGTCGCCGGTGCGTGTCCGGACTTGTTCGCGCTGGACACGGCCATCGGGCCGGTGTCGGCGAGCAGTTGGAGGGCGACGGGGTGCAGCGGCATCCGCACCGCCACGGTGCCGCGGGCGTCACCGAGATCCCAGCTCAATGTGGGCGCGTGCGTGACGATCAGGGTCAGACCGCCCGGCCAGAACGCCTCGATCAACGAGCGGACCAGCTCGGGGACGTAGCTGACCAAGCCGTCGAGGGTGTCCCAAGAGCCGATCAGCACCGGCACCGGCATGTCCCGGCCGCGACCCTTCGCCGCCAGCAGCGCGGTCACTGCTGCGCTGTCGAACGCGTCAGCGCCGATGCCGTACAGGGTGTCGGTCGGCAGCACGACGAGCTGGCCGGCCGTCACCGCACGTGAGGCAGCCGCGATCCCCGATTCCCGCTCGATCGGGTCGCTGCAGTCAAAGGAGAAGCTCATAGCGCCACCCTATGGACCGCCTCGTCGGTTGTCTCGCGGACCCTCGCAAGCGCTCATCGCATCGTCGGTCGAGTCTCGACACCGCACTATTCCGACAGATCCCATGCTGATCGCGCGTGGCGGAGTTCAGGCGGCACCGACGAGACGGCGGACCGGTGCTCGTGGTGGGCTGTCGGGTTCCGTTGTAACGCCCCGCCTACGGCTGAGAGGGAGCTTTCCGTCACGACACGCCGAAGATTGGGACGAAAAGCTCCCTCTCAGCCGCGGAAACCTCCCGCTCGGCAGGATCGGGTCGGCGAACGCAGCGGAAGACGCTTCAGACCGTTCCTAGTTGGGCTTCGGTGTCGGCGGTGATGAGCGCGTCGATGACGTCGTCCAATGCGCCGTCGAGGACCTGGTCGAGGTTGTAGGCCTTGAACCCGACGCGGTGGTCGCTGATCCGGTTCTCCGGGAAGTTGTAGGTCCGCACCCGCTCCGAGCGGTCCACGGTGCGCACCTGCGAACGCCGCGCGTCGGCCGCCTCCTTCTGATGCTCCTCCTGCGCCGCGGCGAGCAGCCTGGCGCGCAGCACCCGCATCCCTGCCTCTCGGTTCTGCAGTTGGCTCTTCTCGTTCTGCATCGAGACGACGACGCCGGTCGGCACGTGGGTGATCCGCACCGCGGAGTTGGTGGTGTTCACGCTCTGCCCACCTGGGCCCGACGAGCGGTACACGTCGATGCGTAGATCGTTGGGGTCGATCTGCACGTCCACCTCCTCCGCCTCCGGAAGGACCAGCACCCCGGCCGCGGAGGTGTGGATACGGCCCTGCGACTCGGTGACCGGGACGCGCTGCACCCGGTGCACGCCACCCTCGTACTTCAGCCGCGCCCAGACGTGCTGGTTGGCGCGGCGGGATCGCACCGCAACGGTGGCCGACCGATAGCCGCCGAGGTCGGTCGGCTCGGCGTCCAGCACTTCAGTGGACCAGCCCTGCCGCTCGGCGTAGCGGAGGTACATCCGCAGCAGGTCGCCGGCGAACAGCGCCGACTCGTCACCACCCTCGCCGGCCTTCACCTCGAGGATGACGTCCTTGCCGTCATTGGGGTCGCGCGGAAGCAGCAATTCCCGGATCTTCGCTTCCAGGTCGTCGATCTGGCCGCTCAGCGCAGTCGCCTCGGCAGCGAACGACTCGTCTTCCGCGGCCAGTTCCTGGGCGACGGAGAGGTTCTCCCGGGCGAGGTCCAGTTCGCGAGCGGTCGCGATGATCGGCGCGAGCTCGGCGAAGCGCCGCCCGAGCGTGCGGGCCCGGTCCTGATCGGAGTGCACGGCGGGGTCGGACAGCGCCCGCTCGACCTCGTCGTACTCGGCGCGCAGCACGGCGAGGTTGCCGATGCCCTCAGCAGTGTCGGCCATCGGCAGGCTCCTTCCTCGGCTGCGGTGACTCGTCGGAAGAGCTAAGAAGTGGTCTTGGCGGTGCGCTTGCCGTAGCGCTTCTCGAAGCGCTCGACACGTCCACCGACGTCCATGATCTTCTGCTTGCCCGTGTAGAACGGGTGGCAGGCCGAGCAGACGTCAGCGTGCAGCGACCCGGACTTGGCGGTGCTACGGGTGGTGAAGGTGTTCCCGCATGAGCAGGTCACTTCGGTCACCACGTAGTCGGGATGGATGTCGTTCTTCACTGCTGGATCCCTTCGGGCCCGGGTGGTACCGGACCGGTAATGGTCGCCGGGTCGCCCACAGCAGTCGCTGGGACGTGAACCGGAACCGGGTTGTGTCGCCCGTGAGTGTGCCATGTCAATGGCTCAGCCGGAGCCACACCCACCAAAACGAACGCGGACATAACGTGGCGGGCGCCCCCGTTGTTCCCCTGGGCCGCCCGCCACGTTATGTGACCGAAGATCGGTCAGCCCTTGACGCCTCCCGCGGTGAGGCCGGAGACGATGCGCCGCTGGAACAGCAGAACCACGAGGACCAGCGGGACGGTGATGACCACACCGGCTGCCATGGTCTGGGTGTACGGGACGATGTGGGGCCCGGCGGTGAACTTGGCCAGCGCCACGGTAGGCGTCGCCACGTTGTCGTTCTGCTGGTAAAGCTGGCTGGTGAGCAGGTACTCGTTCCACGAGCCCAGGAACACCAGGATCGCGGTGGTGAACAGTGCCGGAGCGGCCAGCGGGAAGATCACCAGCCGGAACGCCTGCCCCGGGGTCGCCCCGTCCACCTTCGCGGCCTGCTCCAACTCCCACGGCATGTCCGTGAAGAAGCTGGTCAGGATGAAGACGCACAGCGGCAGAGAGAACGAGATCTGCGGCAGGATGAGGCCCTGATAGGTGCCCAACAGGTGCCAGTCGGTGAAGAGCTGGAACAACGGAGTCAGCAGCGCCACCTGCGGGAACATCGATGCCACCAGCACTACGCCGAGGATTAGGAACTTGCCCCGGAACTGCAGCCGGGCCAAGGCGTATGCCGCGAACACCCCGATGGCCAGCGCGATGATCGTCACGCACCCGCCGATGATGATGCCGTTGACCAGCGACCGGCCGAAATGGTTGTACGTGGTGTTGAACGCGAACCGGTAGTTGGCAAGCGTGAAGTGATTCGGATACAGGGTGGTGTCGTAGGAGTCGCCCTTGTCCCGAATCGACATGACGAACATCCAGTAGAACGGCGCGAGGCACCAGACCACGATCAGGGCGATGGCCGCGATGTTGCCGATGAACGGCCAGTTCGCTCCGCGCTTCACCGGCGGCGGCGCGTCGGCGAGGTCCGCCTGAGAGGCCTGCAGGGACGAGGTCATGTCACTTCACACCCTTCGCCTGAGATCGCACCACGTTGGCGCCGAGTATTCGCACGAGCAGGAACGCGCACAGGAAGATGAAGATGAAGGTGATCGTGGACAACGCAGCGGCGTCGTTGACGTTCTGCCGCAGCGCCTTCACCACCAGCACAGAGATCGTCTGGCTGTCCTGGGCGCCTGGCGTCAGGATGGCCGGCAGGTCGTACATGCGCAGCACGTCCATGGCCCGGAAGATCACCGCAACGGCGATCGCCGGCTTGGCCAGTGGCAGCGTGATCTTGGTGAAACGCTGCCAGGCCGTCGCGCCGTCCACCTTCGCCGATTCGTAGAGGTCGGCCGGGATGATTTGCAGGCCGGCCAGAATCAGCAGCGCGATGAACGGGGTGGTCTTCCAGACGTCAGCGATGATGATGGCGAAGCGGGCCGGCCAGGTTGTCGTCGTCCACGCGAAGTTCGTGCCGAGAACCTTGTTGAAGACACCCTGCTGGTCGAAGATGACCTGCCACAACTTCGCGGTGACCGCGGTGGGGATGGCCCACGGGACCAGGATGACCGCGCGGACCAGCGCCCTGCCCTTAAAGGCCTTGTGCATCATCAGAGCGAAGGCCATCCCGATCAACGTCTCCAGGACGACCGTGACGATCGTGTAGAACAGCGTATTGCCGATGGCAGTCCAGAACTGCGCACCGATATTGCCGTTCGGGCAGGACACCGACTTGCCGCCGGACGGACACTTCTGACCCAGCCAGTCGACGTAATGGTCGACGCCGATGAAGCTGGAGCCGGTGGCGAATTTGCCGTTCGGCAGCAACTTCGTCGTCGCGTCGCTCAGCATCGAGTGGTAGATCGCGCTGACGATCGGATAGCCGACGACTACCGCGAGCAAGAGCAGTGCCGGGCCGATCAGGTAGAACGCCAACCGTCCTTCGCCGGAGGCAACCTTCGCCCGCCTACTCTTCGACTTCTTTTCGGGACCGCCGGTCTGATCCTCCATGGCAAGTTCTTCGGCCCCACCTGCCGCAGGTCCTGCAACAGCGGTCACGGTGCCCTCCTCCACGTCGCGCCTCGATCAGGGTGCCGCGACCGCAACGCGGTCGGCAGCGCAGTTACGGGTGGCTGGCGGCCGGTATCCCCGAGGGCGCCGGCCGCCAGCCGACGTTACGCCACAACTATCAGCCGCCAGTCGCGGCCTTGAGCGCATTTTGCCGGTCGGACCA
>JBPCMU010000034.1:0-30514 GCA_051001975.1 Jatrophihabitans sp. | reverse complement strand
TGGACGGGTCGGACGTCGTGGTCCCGCTGTAAACGCTCGTCCAACTACCGACCGTCGGGTAGCAGTCCGACCCGACCGTGACGCCGTCGCCGTCGCGTTGCAGCACGACCTCGCGGGTTGAAGAACCTCCTCGGGGGTTGGTAACGAATCGGTCACGACAGTCACCCTCTGCTGTCTCGCCGCAGATGTCCAGCACCCGGGCTGGTCGCGTCGCTGGATTGCCGCGACGTGCGGATGACCCGGGTCACCGTCGCCGGACTCCGCGCGCTGGGTCCGTACCATCGGTGGCGTGCCTTCCGTTGATCGTTCCGCCGTCGAGGCGGCCTTGGCCACCGTGCAGGACCCAGAGATCGGCAAGCCGGTCACCGAACTGAAGATGGTGAAGTCCATCGACATCACCGAGTCCGGTGCGGTGACCGTCGAACTGCTGCTCACGGTGTCCGGGTGTCCGATGAAGGACCGCCTTACCCGGGACACCACCGCAGCAGTGTCGGCGGTTCCTGGCGTGACCGCGGTGCGCGTCGACCTCGGCGTGATGAGCGACGAGCAGCGCACCGAGCTGCGCACCCAGCTTCGCGGTGGCCAGCCGGTCGCCGAGATCCCGTTCGCTCAGCCCGGTTCGCGGACCCGCGTGTATGCGATCGCCAGCGGTAAGGGCGGCGTCGGCAAGTCGTCGGTCACTGTGAACCTGGCGGTCGCGCTGGCCGAACGTGGCCTGTCGGTCGGCGTGGTCGACGCGGACATCTACGGCTTCTCGGTGCCCCGGATGCTCGGCGTCACCGGCCTGCCCACCCAGGTCGAGAAGATGATCATGCCGCCGTCCGCGCACGGCGTGAAAGTCATCTCAATCGGCATGTTCACGCCGGGCAACGCCGCTGTGGTGTGGCGCGGGCCGATGCTGCACCGCGCGTTGCAGCAGTTCCTCGGCGACGTGTTCTGGGGCGACCTCGACGTGCTGCTGATGGATCTGCCGCCCGGCACCGGTGACATCGCCATCTCGGTCGCTCAGCTCGTGCCGAGCGCCGAGCTGCTGATCGTCACGACGCCTCAGCTTGCTGCCCGCGAGGTGGCCGAGCGGGCCGGGTCGATCGCGCTGCAGACCCACCAGCAGATCGTCGGCGTTGTGGAGAACATGAGCTGGCTGGAGCTCCCGGACGGCACCCGGATGGAACCGTTCGGCAGCGGCGGCGGCGCTGCTGTGGCCGAGTCGCTGGCCAAGACGACTGGTACCCGGGTGCCGCTGCTCGGCCAGATCCCGCTCGATCCGCAGGTGCGCGAGGGCGGCGACAACGGCCAGCCCGTCATAGTCACAGCTCCGGATTCCCCTGCTGCGCAAGCGATGCGCGGCGTCGCGGACGCGTTAGCGGCCCGGCAGACCAGCCTGGTCGGTCGGTCACTGGGTCTCGCGCCAGCAGGTCGCTGACCTCGCTCGCTCAGGGCAGGTAGAAGGTCATCACGTCGCTGCTGACCGGCGGGAAGAGTGCCTCCATCAGCTCGCGATGCGGACCTGGGTACACGTCTGGATAACGCTCGATCAGCCCTCGGATACCGAGGCCGCCGAACAGCAGTTCGGGCACCCGATCGGGCGCGACGCCGGCACCGCCGGCAGCGTGGGGAGACTGCAGAGTGCCACCGCCGACAGGGTGGTCCAGCCGCCCATCCCGGACCGGCATCCGGACGTGTGCGCCGAACGTGGAGAGCAGGATCTCTGCAGACGGGTCGACCTCGGCCCCGGCCAGCCGCGCCTCGAGCACCGGGCGCAACGCGTCGAGCAGCGCCACCAGGTCCGGGATACGCAGGTAATACTTCTGCGCACCCGGCCGTGGTAGGTCGGCGATCTCGTCGACCAGCGCCCCGAACGCGGTACCCGGCCGATCCGCGAGCTGGAGCGGCTCGCTGCCACCCAGGGCCGCAGCGTGGGTGACCAGCGCCGCGGCCACGGCATGGTCCTGCGCGGCCACCTCGCCAAGCCCCACGCCCCCCTCCGGCGGCGTGGTCCGGCCGCTGCCCACCACGATGCCGTCGCGCACTGCGACCACCGTCGTCGACCCGTCCCGAGCTAGCAGCCAGCGCCAGCACGACGGCGAGTGCGGCATCCGCAGATCGACGCGGCTCTGCGTCTGGTCCTGCAATGCCTGCACGGCGGGCAGGTCGGCCACCTCTGCGGCGCGGACGGTGATGTCCGACCGGGTAGTCAGCACCGAACGCGCCTCCCGCCACGGCGCGATGTCGATCGCATAGGAGTAGCCGAAGATCCGGTAGAAGTACGGGATCCCGACCATCAGCTGAACGAGGTGTCCGCGGGCGGCCGAGCGCTGGTGCGCCCAGCCCATCAGCGCGCGCACCAGCCCGCGACCCTCGTACTCGGGCAGGGTCGCGACCAACTCCACCTGCCCGGTGGGCAACCGCACCGCTTCGTCGGTGCTGGGCACCGCGAAGGAGAGTTCCTCGTCCAGCAGGGTGATTCTCGAGACGACGCGGTCTGCGTCGACCACGACCGCGGAGGACTCCCACCCAGCGCCCGGGTCCTCAACGATCAGCCACCCCCGGGGGGCAGCCCGGCAGCGACGAGACGTCAAAGTTTCCTTTGACTTTTACTGACGTCAAGGTATTCTTTGACGATGGCTGAGGCGCGCGAGCACACCGTTGTCGATCCGGCAGCGATGCGAGCGCTGGCCCACCCGATCCGGTGGAGCCTGATCGAGGCGCTCGGAGTGGAGGGCACTGCCACCGCCACCCGCTGCGCGGAGATCCTCGGCGAGAGCCAGGCGACCTGTTCCTTCCACCTGCGCCAGCTGGCCCGCTACGGCTTCGTCCAGGAGGCACCGAGCGACTCGAAGCGGGAACGTCCGTGGCGGCTCACCCAGCTCGAGCAGAGCTGGTCGGCGGCCGATGCCGAGGACGAGCTGACCGGGCGGGCATCCCGAGCGCTGACCGCCGCCTTCGTCGAACGGGAGACCGGCCGACTGCAGAACTGGGTGCAGAACACGCACCGCGCCCCAAAGAAATGGCAGCACGCCTGGGGCCTGAACGGCTCACTGACCTGGCTGACCGCAGACGAGCTCGACGCGCTGAGCCAGACGCTGACCGACGCACTGGAGGTCCACCGCGAGCGCCTGACCGACCCGGCTACTCGTCCGGCGGGATCCCTGCCGGTGCGGATGTTCTCCGTCGTCTATCCGCTGACCGAGTACCCACCTGCCGAGGGCGACCATGTCAGCACTGCGTGACCGACGGTTCCGCCTGCTGCTCACCGGCGGCGCCCTGTCCAACTTCGGCGACACCGCGCTCTACCTGGCGTTGGCCATCTGGGTGAAGGAACTCACCGACAGCAACGGTGCGGCGGCGTCGGTCTTCCTGGCACTCGGGCTGCCCGCGCTGCTCTCGCCGGCCGGCGGCCATCTCGTCGATCGAGTCCGGCACCGGCGCCGCTTGTTGATGACGACGGATGCGGTCACCGGCTGCGTCGTTCTGAGCCTGCTGTTCGTGCACTCCCGGAGTGAGATCTGGATCATCTACGCGGTGGCGGCCGCCTACGGCCTGTCGGCCACTGTCGTGGGGCCGGCAACGTCGGGCCTGATGAAGGATCTGCTGCCCGATGGCGAGCTGGGCTCGGCCAACGCCGCGCGGCAGACGCTCAACCAGGGGCTGCGGCTGCTCGCTCCGCTGGCCGGCGCGGGGCTGTACACCGCGTTCGGCGGCGGCACGGTCGCGGTGCTCGATGCGGTGACGTTCGGCTGCTCGATCCTGCTGGTGAGCGCGGTGCGGATGACTGAGTCGCCGGTGGAGAACGCAGCCGACCAGCCGACCTTCCTGCGTCGGGTGGTGGCCGGGTTCGTGCACATCCGCGAGACGCCGCTGCTGCTGCGCATCACGGTGTCCACCGGAGTCGCCATGCTGTCGATCGGGCTCTTCGAACCGGTGGTGTTCGCCGTCATCGCTGCGATCCACCAGCGCCCGTCCTTCCTGGGCGTGGTCGTGTGCGTGCAGGGCGCCGGGTCGATCCTGGGCGGCCTCGCCGTAACGCGGGTGCTGCACCGGCTCGGCGAGGCCCGCACGCTCGGGCTCGGGCTGGCCGGTCTGGCAGTCGGTGCGGGCGGAATGGTGCTGCCGGTACTTCCACTGGTGCTGACCTGTTCGGGCGTGCTCGGCGTCGGACTGTCGTTCTTCGTGGTCGCGTTCGGCACGGCGATCCAGCGTGGTACCCCGCCGCGACTGCTGGGCCGGGTCAGCGCCGCGTCCGACGTGTTGACCACTGTGCCGCAGACAATGTCGATTGCCGTCGGGGCTGCCCTGATCAACTTCGTCGACTACCGGATCCTGCTCGGCATCATTGTCACGGCGACGCTGAGCTGCGGAGTCTCACTGATGCGCTATGGCCGCCGAGCGGTACTGGTGCCCGCCCCGGTTGCAGTGGATCAGGTGGCGTCGTCGTCGTAGGGCGCGGCCTCGTCACGACCCAACGGACGGATGGGTGGCGAGCTGACCGGCTTTTCCTGCGGCTCATCCGCGACAGCCGCAGACGACGTGCTCTGCGCTTCGTCGTCGTCATCATCGAAGATCGCCTTCTGTAGGGCGGTCCGCGGGTTGAACGATCGGATGTCGAGGTTGCCGAACTCCGGACCCAGTTCGTCACGCAACTGCGTCCGCGCGCCTTGCGCCATGTCACGGAGGGTGCGCAACATCCGGGCGGCGTCCTTCGCCAGTGTCGGCAACTTGTCCGGGCCGAATACGACCAGGGCGACGATCAACAGCACGCCGATCTCGAACGGCCCCAGGTTGAAGAACACGTCGGCGAGAGTAGTCGCTCAGACCGAACCGAGGGTGACCCGAACGTCATTCTCCGCATTACCGCGGGAATACCGGACGGTGACCACTTCGCCCGGCTTGTGCTTCTGGATCGCGACGGACAGGTCGTCGGACGTGCTGATCAGCTGCTTGTCGACGAGCTTGATCACGTCGCCCTCCTTGAGACCGGCCTTCTGCGCCGGGCCGTTCGGATCGACCTGCAGTAGATACGCACCGAGCCGGGTGCCGTCGGTGACGCTGCGGGCCGAAGCGCCCAGCGACGCGTGCGCGACCTTGCCGGTCTTGATCAGCTGAGTGGCCACCGCGCGCGCCTCATTGATCGGGATCGCGAAGCCGAGCCCGATGCTGCCGGTCTGCCCGCCACTGCCCGATCCGACGCTGGCGCTCGCGGAGTTGATGCCGATGACGCTGCCGTCAGCGGCGACCAACGCGCCACCGGAGTTGCCCGGGTTGATCGCGGCATCTGTTTGAATGGCGTCGATCACCGCGTCGGTGTCGCTGCCTTCGCCGCTGACGTGCACCGGACGGTCCACGGCCGAGACGATCCCAGTGGTCACCGTGCCGCGCAGCCCCAACGGCGAACCGATGGCAACGACCGGGTCGCCGACCACCAGCGTGCTCGAGTCGCCCAGCGTCGCGACGGTGAGGGAGGCATGGTCCACCTTGATCACCGCAAGGTCGGTGGACGGGTCCCGACCGACCAACTTCGCGGCCGCGGCGGTCTGATCGCCGAAGACCACCCGGATCGATCCGTCGTCGCCGGCGATGGACACGACGTGGTTGTTGGTGAGGATGTAGCCGGCCTTGTCGATGACGACACCGGAGCCGGTGCCGGCCTCGTCGGCGCCGCGCACGTCGATCTCGACGACGGCCGGCCCGACCCGCTTCGCGATGTCGGCCACCGATCCGGGCGGTCGGTTCGCCGGACTTCCCGCGGTAGCCAGCTTGATGTCGGGATCACGTAGCGCATCGTGGGTGTGCTTGGTGAACCAGAATCCCAGCCCGCCGCCGATTGCTCCGGCCACCAGCGCTACGACGATCGCCAGTCCTAGCGCGCCCAGTCCGAACCGGCCGCGGCCGACGACCTTCGCGTCTCGTTCTTCCTCGTCCGGCTCGTCCTCGGGAGCTTCTTCCGGAGCGGGCTCGCCGTCCAGCGGCGCCACCGGGCGCTGATCGACGAACCGGGCCGGCGCACCGAGCCAGTAGGGCGAGGTCGGATCGCGCCACGGGTCGGTCGCCGCGTCCGGCTTCCACCACGGCGATTGCCGCGGCATGCCGCGCGGAGCGATCCGGGTGCCCGGCGCCGGTTGGAACGCCTCGGCGCCGCCGCCGGTGCGCTGGAAGTCCTTAGCCGTCTCCGGGTCCACAGCGGGGACGGCGATGCGGTGTTGAGGCGGCATCCGCTCGCCGGGTAGCGGGGCGAACGAAATCGCGTCATCGGAGCCGTACGGCTTGCCGAAATGGGCGGCCACCTCCGGCGACACCGGGTGCCGGGTGGGTGGCGCGGCGGGCAAAGGATCGTGCGGGGCGAAGGAGGAGTCGACGCCGTTCGGCCGGGCGTAGCTGCTGGCGTCACCAGCGCTGCCCGGCTTTTCGCCGCCGTCCTGCTCGGTCACGGGTTCGAGTCTGCCTCAGCAGTCACCTGTTGCGCACCGCCGGGTGCCGGATGGGCATCGCTGCAGCGCGTCGCGGGGAACCGCTCAGCGGCCCATCCAGCGTCTCGGGAGCGAGCGTGTGTTGGCCTCGGTCAGGGAGTCCTGAGTCGTGCCGAAGGCGGCGAACATCGGCTGACCGTTGTCACCGAGCACCGAACACACGATCGCCGGTGCTTCCAACGGGATCGTCTGCGGCAGACCACGCAGCCGGTCGGCCAGGCCGCCGGGCAACGACGGGATCGACGCGGCGCGCAACGCGAAGCTGGCCTGCCGCTGGGCCACGACTTCCTGCGCACACTCCAAGCAGGTGCCGAGATGCCGCTCGGCGCGGGAAAACGGTGCTCCGACGAGAGCGCCGTCGGCGACGGCTGCGATCGCCTCATCGGACAGGTGCGCTACGGGGAGGTGGCGGGTCATCGCGTACTCCTCGCCCTCTCCTCGGTCGAAGCGGCGACACCCGGTTCGGACGGCCGCACACCCGGCGCCCGGTGGGCCAGTGCCTCGCGCAGCAGCACCCGACCGCGGTGGATACGAGAGCGGACGGTGCCGACCTTCACGCCCAGGGTGGCCGCGATCTCCTCATAGGACAAGCCCTCGAGGTCGCACAGGACGACGGCGGCCCGGAAGTCCACGGGCAGCGCGTCCAGGGCCTGCTGGATCTCCGGGTCGAGGTGCATGTCGTGGAACGCCTGCTCCGGGCCGGCCGCCGAGGAGGCGAGCCGGTCCGACGCGTCTTCGGGCAACGCGTCGAACCTGATCCGGGCCCGCCTGCGGACCATGTCCAGGAAGAGGTTGGTGGTGATGCGGTGCAGCCACCCCTCGAACGTGCCGGGCTGGTAGTTGGCCAGAGACCGGAAGACCCGGACGAACGTCTCCTGGGTCAGGTCCTCGGCGTCGGCACGGTTTCCGGCGAGGCGGTAGGCGAGGCGGTAGACGCGGTCGGCGTGCTGGCGCACGACATCGTCCCAGGTCGGTGGCACCCAACTGCCTGCCGGCGCGCCTTCGGCACCGGCAACCGCCGGCTCCACCTGCCGAATCTTGTCCTTCACCGGACCCATCACTCCCTCGCGTGGCTGGTGTCCACACCCTCCGCGTACGGGCCGCGGAACATCAGAGAACCAGCACCTTGCCCTCTTCGCACCAACGGCTCAGCCTGCGTTCACGTTCCGGCGCAGCGGCCTGGGGCACACTCACAGCGGCCGGTCCAGCCGCCGACTCATCTAGCGCAAGGCTCGCTCGGCAGCGCCTCGACTTCCCACGTCGCACGACCTTGGCGGCCATCTCCCGGACCCGCCAGGCCGGATCGTCGAGCGAACCGACGATCGCGTTCCGGGCGCTCGGCAGGTACGCGTGGAGCAGGCCACGAGCAGCCCACACCCGTGGCCAGTAGTCCATATCGCGCTCGACGAGGTGGCCGCGGCGCAACTCGTGACTGGCCGGCGCACCGCCGAGCCAGGCGAGCGACGGTGCGTGCGGGTCGTCGTAGGCGATCCGGCGGCTGAGCAGACCTGCGCACCACTCGGCCACCGCGTCCGCGCCGGCCAACTCGCGTAGCCGCAGGACGTTCTGCGCCGGTGACGCAGCCAGGTCGGGTTCGGCATCCGTCGGGCCAGCCACCCGCCGAGTGTGGCAGCCAGTCCCGACGGGTAAGGCTGGGCACATGTCGGCCTCGCCCGGGACTCCGGAACTGACCACGTCGGCCACACCCATCGCGCCGTGTCACTGCGGCGTCGCCATCCGGCAGCCGTGGCGCGACCCCGACGCGATGCTGACGAAGGCGCCGGTCGCGGTCGGCCTCATTGTCTGGGCAATCGCTGTTGTCGTTACCGTCGCCGCCATCCATCAGCGCTGGATCGGATATCTGCTGCTGGGGCTGCTGGCTGCCGCTCTTGTCGCGGCGTTCGCCGTGCAGCGGGCGAAGGGCCACCGTGGTTGGTGCTGGGTGCGCAGGTCAGCGTGGCTCGGGGTAGCGGGGGTCGGTCTGCCAGCGCAGTTGCTGACCCTGTTGAACTTCTGACGGCGCTCCCACCGGGTCGGCGACGTGGCCCTCTGAAGGCTCTAAGCTCGCGGACATGGCAGACGCGATGCTGGGTGTCCCGAGTTTGACCTTCGTCGAGAACTACGTCGAGGAGGACGAGGTGCTCACCTCGGCCCGAGCTCGAGGGCACGAGCTCGGCTGCATCCCGATCGGCCCGGCCGGCGGTGCCACACTGCGATTTCTCGCCGCCGCGCTCGGCGCCCGCGCTGTGGTCGAGGTGGGTACCGGCGCAGGCACCTCCGGGGTGTGGTTGATGCGCGGCATGCAAGCCGACAGTGTGCTCACCACCGTCGACATCGAACCGGAAAACCAGAAGGCGGCCCGGGACGCCTACGCCGAGGCCGGCTTCGGCGCATCCCGGTTCCGCACCATCAACGGCGCGGCCGGCGAGGTGCTGCCCCGCCTGACCGACGCCGCCTACGACCTCGTGTTCGTCGACGCTGACAAGGTGGCCTACGGCGACTACTACCATCAGGCCGTGCGGCTGCTGCGTAGCGGCGGCGTCGTCGCGTTCGACAATTCCCTGCGCGGCGATCGGGTCGCCGACCCGGCAGCGCGCGACGACGGCACCACGGCCGTCCGCGATCTGGTCAAGGCCGTCCGCGAGGACGAGCGCCTCATCCCGGCGTTGCTCCCGGTCGGCGACGGATTGCTGGTCGCGGTCAAGCGTTAGATCAATCCGCTTTTGGCCGCCCGCCGTCAAATGCCGGGCTGGCCGGCCAAAACCATCGCGATTCGAGTCAGGCCTGTGCTGCGAGCGCGTCGACCACGGCGCGCACCACCGGCCGGGCATCGGACCCGGTCCGGCTGATCGCGCGCAGCTCGCGATGAATGGCCGGCTGGACCAACTCCCGCAGCTGCACTGCACCGAGCTCGGAGGCTACGGCCAATCGCGGCAGCACCGCCACGCCGTGCCCGGCGGCAACGGCCCGCTCCAACAGCAGCATGTCGTCGGTCTCCCACCGGACCCGCGGCTCGAATCCCTCGCGCCGGCAGGCGGCCCGCACCGCGGCGCCGCAAGCCGCGTCCTGCGGGGGCATCACCCAGTCGCGCTCGGCCAACTCGGCCAGCCGGATCCGCCGCTGCGGCAACATCCCGGGCGGAGCGACGACGACCAGCGCTTCACTGCGCAGCGCGCGGCTGACGAGGTGATCGGGGAACGCCAGCGGCTGCTGGTCGTACTCGTCCACCACCGCGACGTCGACGTCACCGGACTGCAGTAGGCCGATACTGCGCGACGGGTCGGCGGCCAGGACGGTGACCTCGATATCGGGGTGGGCGTCACGCAGCGTCAACACCGCGGCGGAGACGATCGTGGCGGCCGCACTGGCCACGGTGGCCAGCCGAACCGGGCCGCTGACCGAACCGTTCATCCGGTCCAGGTCCGCGCGGGCCATCGCCAGCAGATCGAGGATGCGCTCGGCTCGGTCGCACAGCGCATGACCGGCGCCCGTGAGTTCGACCCCACGGGTGGTCCGGTCCAACAGCGCGGTACCAGCTTCTCGTTCGAGTACGGCGAGTTGCTGGGAGACCGCCGACGGGGTCAAGCCCAGCGCCCGAGCGGCCGCGGCGATCGAGCCGCGCAGCGAGACCTCGCGGAGCATCCGCAGCCGGCCGACATCCAGATCTGCCTGAGCCGCCGGAGCCGGCCGGGGCGCCTCGCGGGACACGCTCACAGCGGGCTCCTCGATCTCACACTTCAATCCGGCGGTCGACAGTTGAACTTACGATACCATCGCATAGAACGTAAGCACTGCTGTTGCATTCGACTCCTGGAGAGGTAGGTCATGTCGCGCTTGATCAACTCCGTTCGTGTCATCGGACTGGGCAAGGTGGGTGAGCTAGTCGCCACGTTGCTGGCCGACGCTGGGTTCGACGTCGTCGCCTACGACGCCCGGGAACGCACCGACCTGCCCTTCGAAACCCAGGCGCTGGACGTGCGCGATGCAGAGGCGCTGCGGACCGCACTGAAGGGCGCCGACGCGGTCGTCTCCTGCCTGCCGTACAACCTGAACCTGCCGGTTGCCGAGGCCGCCTACGACGTGGCGATCCACTACTTCGACCTCACCGAGGACGTGCCGACCACCCAGCGGGTCATGCAGCTTGCCGCACAGAACCCGCAGCACGTACTGGCTCCGCAGTGTGGCCTGGCCCCCGGCCTGATCGGCATCGTGGGCGCATCTCTGGCCGAGCAGTTCGCCACGATCCGCAGCATCGAGCTGAAGGTCGGCGCGCTGCCCCGGCACCCCGCCGGTCTGCTCGGCTACGCGTTCAACTGGTCGGCCGAGGGCGTCGTCAACGAGTACCTCAACGACTGCGAGGTGCTGCGCAGCGGCATTCGGCAGATGGTCCCGGCGATGAGCGAGCACGAGCGGGTCGTCATCGGCGGTATCGAGCTCGAGGCATCACTGACGTCGGGCGGTCTCGGCACCATGTGCGAGACCTACGAAGGCCGTGTGCAGCGTCTGGACTACAAGACGATGCGCTACCCCGGCCACTTCGAGCTGATGCGGTTCTTCTTCGACGAGTTGAACCTGCGTGAGCGTCGCGAGCTGGCCGGCGAGATCCTCGTGAACGCCAAGCCGCCGGTGGACGACGACGTGGTCTATCTGCACGCCGCCGTGGAAGGCACCACCAACGGCATCGGCGACACCGCGGCCGGCCAGCTGACCCGCAAGCAATATGTGCGGGCCTACCAGCCGCTGGACATCAACGGCCGCACCTGGCGGGCCATCTCGTGGACGACCGCCGCCTCCGCTGTTGCCGTCGTCGAGCTGGTCGCCGCGGGCCGACTCCCCGGCACCGGATTCATCGCACAGGAGGCGATCCGGCTCGACGACCTGTTCGACACCACGAACGGCACTCGGTTCCGCGAGCTCGGCACCGTCTGACCAGCAGCCGCTTGCCGATCGAGACCTGACTAGGAGAGCGACGATGACCACCCTTCCCACGCATGACGAGGTCAAGGCCGAAGCCACCGCAGTGTTGCAGCGACTCGGTGTCGATCTCGGCGACGGCAACGGCACCAGCGAGCTGATCGCTCGTACGCCGATCACCGGCGGCGAGCTCGCCCGGCTGCACGCCCACACCGCGGACGAGGTTGCCTCGACCATCGGCCGGGCACAGGACGCCTTCATCCAGTGGCGCACCGTGCCGGCTCCGGTGCGCGGCCAACTGGTCCGCGAGCTCGGCGAACTGCTGCGCGAGCACAAGGCTGACCTCGGTGCGCTGGTCTCGATCGAGGCCGGCAAGATCCGCAGCGAGGGCCTCGGTGAGGTCCAGGAGATGATCGACATCTGCGACCTGGCCGTGGGCCTGAGCCGGCAGCTGTTCGGTCTGACCATCGCCTCGGAGCGACCGGGCCACCGGATGATGGAGCAGTGGCACCCGCTGGGTGTCGTCGGCGTCATCAGCGCGTTCAACTTCCCGGTCGCGGTCTGGTCGTGGAACACCGCGCTCGCACTCGTCTGCGGTGACGCCGTGGTCTGGAAGCCGTCGGAGAAGACGTTGCTGACCGGTCTGGCCTGCCAGGCGCTGGTCGCCGAGGCGGCCCGTCGCGTCGGCGCACCGGAGGGGATCTCCTCGGTGATCCTCGGCGGTGCCGAGGTCGGCGAAGCGCTCACCACCGACTCCCGCGTTGCACTTATCAGCGCAACCGGTTCCACCCGGATGGGCCGGGCCGTTGCGCCGAAGGTGGCCGGCCGGTTCGCCCGGCTGCTGTTGGAACTCGGTGGCAACAACGCCGCCATCGTCACCCCGTCGGCGGACCTCGACCTGACCGTTCGCGGCATTGTGTTCAGTGCCGCCGGGACCGCCGGTCAGCGCTGCACCTCGCTGCGCCGCGTCATCGCCCACGACACGGTCGTCGACGAGGTGGTGAGCAAGGTGGCCGCGGCGTACGCCACCCTGCCTATCGGTTCGCCGCTGGCTGACGGCACTCTGGTCGGCCCGCTGATCGACAAGGCCGCCTACGACGGCTACGCCGCAGCCCTCGAGAAGGCGGTGGCCGACGGCGGCACGATCGTCGCCGGTGGCCAGCGGGTGCTGGCCGACGAGGCGCCCGATGCGTACTACGTGCAGCCGGCCATCGTGCGGATGCCCGGGCAGACCGAGGTCATCAAGACCGAGACGTTCGCACCGATCGTCTACGTACTCGACTACGGGAACAAGCTCGGGTCGCAGTCTCCCCTCGATGACTTCGACCGCGCACTCGAACTGCACAACGACGTGCCGCAAGGACTGTCGTCGTCGGTCTTCACGCTCAACGCCCGTGAGGCGGAGCGGTTCGTCTCGGCGGACGGTTCGGACTGCGGTATTGCGAACGTGAACATCGGCCCGTCCGGTGCGGAGATCGGTGGCGCATTCGGCGGCGAGAAGGAGACCGGCGGTGGCCGGGAGTCCGGCTCGGACGCGTGGAAGGCCTATATGCGCCGCACTACCAACACGGTCAACTACTCGACGGAGTTGCCGCTGGCCCAGGGTGTCCAGTTCGGCTGATCACTCACGCTTTTGGCCGCCCGCCGTCATATAGACGGTTGGGCGGCCAAAACCGTTCAGGGGCCCGTCTGTACAGCCGCGTAGCGGACGCCGGCCTGGAATCGGCTGTCCGCGCCGAGCGTGTCGCGCAAGGCAGCAACCTCGGCCCGGACCGTCCGCACCGATACGCCCAGCCGCCGGGCCACCGACTCGTCGGTGTGACCGCAGGCAAGCAGATCGCCGATCTCGCGCTGGCGGGTGCTGAGCGTTGTGGCCGTGGACAGGTCGCCATCCGGCAGACCAGCGGCCGATTCCCAGTGCCGATCGAACAGGTCCGCGAGCAGTGCCACCATTATCGGGTCGCTCAGCACGGCCGCCCGACCCTCCGGGCCCTGGTGCGGCAGATAGACCATCGCCAGACGCCGGTCAGTCACCATGAACGGCGTCGGTAGTTTCGACAACACCCTCGTGCTCATGCCGAGGTCGGTGAGCGATCGCAGCTCTCGCAGGCAATCTTCGGAGACCGAACCGAGGCTGGCCAGACGGCGGGTCGTGACGTTGCGCTCGAGCGCGTTCTCGACATGCGTCTGCCATCGCTGAGTGCGTTCGATCTCGGATCCGGCGGGCAACGACAGCAGCTGTTCGCGTCTGCTCTCGCCGAGCAGTTGCTCGGCCGCGCGCCGGATCTCGGTGCCACCACTGAGCATCCGAACACCGGGATGGGGCGGCCGCTGCCGCGGGGGGCCGCCACTGGGTGCCGAGCCGACCGGTGCGATCGAGGTGTCCGTCATGCTCCGCCCATCTGCGACGCGCCGCCGGTGCGCGGCGTCCGGGCGGTCCCTACCCAGCTCCTCCGGACTTCACGCGCGCCGTTCCCCGATCACCGTCCGACCCGATCTGCGGCCAGCTCGATGCGGTCGTCGGGGGCCACGGCGGCCAGCCGTAAGTATCCGGTCGACGCACCGCCGTAGAACTCGCCGGGCGAGGCGACGATGCCGGCTCGACGGGCCAGCTCGCGGGCCGCCCCCCACGCGTCACCGCCGGGCGCTGCGACCCACAGGTAGAAGGCTCCGGCCGGGAGCTCTGCGGACATCCCACAGGCCTCCAGGACACTCTGCAACCGGCGCAACCGGGCCAGGTATCGGTCGCGTTGGGCATCGACATGCGCGTCGTCGTCCAGGGCGAGGATGGCTGCCGCCTGCACCGGACCGGGCGGCATCAACCCGGCATGCTTGCGCACCTCGCGCAGGTAGTCCACCAGCGCCGCGTCCCCGGCGTAGAAGCCGATCCGGGCACCGGCGAAGTTGTCCCGCTTGGACAACGAATGCACCGCGATGAGGCCGTCGGTGCCGCTGCGCAGGATCGTCGTCGGCGGCGCCGCAAAGCTGAACTCCGCGTAGCACTCGTCGGAGAAGACCGGCACCGACCGTTGCCGTCCCCAGTCGGCCGCTTCGGCCAGATCCAACAGCTCGCCGGTCGGGTTGCCCGGCGAGTTCACCCAGACGCAGAGCGCCCGCTGCGCGTCCTGGTCGTCGATCTCGGCCAACGTCGAATACGGCACAGCGCGGCAGCCGGCGAGGATCGCACCCATCTCGTACGTGGGGTAGCTGATCTGCGGGTACAGCACGGTGTCCCGGCTCGGGTCGCGCAGCTTCAGGTACTGCGGCACCGACGCTACGAACTCCTTGCTGCCGACGCAGGCAGCCAAGTTCGTCGCCGGGTCGATCTCCGCGCCGAGCCGGCGGGAGATCCAGCGCGCCGCCGCCTCCCGTAACGGCGCGGTACCGATCGACGGTGGGTAGCCGCGCGAGGTCAGGCCCCGCCCCAGTTCGGCGACGACCGCGGGCGGCGGCGGATCACATGGTGTGCCGATCGACAGGTCGACGGCGCCGCCCGGCAATGCGTCCGCGATCGCGATCAGCTCGCCGAGCCGCTCGTACGGGTAGGGCGGTGGGACGAAGCCCGTCATGGTGCGCTCCGGTCTGCTGCGTTCGCGAGGAGTTGAGCGAGGTGGATGCCTCGGCGATCGGTGAGGTCGTCGAGCTGGGTGCGGCACGAGAATCCGTCCGCAAGTACGACGGCGTCGGGGTGGGCAGCACGGACCGCCGGCAGCAACGCGGTCTCGGCGACGGCGACCGACACGTCGTAGTGGCCTCGTTCCACGCCGAAGTTGCCGGCCAGCCCGCAGCAGCCACCCACCGCATCGACGGTGGCGCCGGCTCGCTCGAGCAACGCGGCGTCCGGGCTCCAGCCCATCACGGCGTGCTGGTGGCAGTGCGGTTGTGCGACCGCGCGCACGCCGGTGAGATCCGGCGGCAGCCAGCCGTCCCGTTCGGTGAGCACCTCGGCGAGCGTCTTCGTGACGCCGGCCACCTGCCGGGCGCGCGGATCGTCGGGCAGCAGTTCGGCGGCATCGGAGCGGAGCACCGCAGTGCACGACGGCTCCAGACCGACGATCGGGGTCCCCTGCGCGAGTGCCGGACCGAGCGCGTCCAGGCTGCGGCGCAGCTGTCGACGCGCGCCGTCCAGCTGGCCGGTGGAGATCCAGGTGAGCCCGCAGCACACGGCGCCGTCCGGGATGCGCACCGAGAAGCCGGCGTCTTCGAGCACGCGGACCGCCGCCGTGCCGACCTCTGGCGAAAAATGGTCGGTGAACGTGTCAACCCACAGCAGCACCGGGTCACCGTCGGCGACCGGGCGCGCCTCGAACCAACTGCGGAACGTCTCGGGAGCGAACCTCGGCAGCGTCCGACGCCGGTCCACCCCGGCGGCACGGACCGCGAGCCGGCCGAACCCCGGCACTCGCAGGGCCGCGTTGGCCAACCGGGGAGCGCGGGAGGCCAGCCGGGCCCACCGCGGCAACCAGCCCAGCGAGTAGTGGCTGGCCGGACGCAGCTTGCGCCGATACCGCTGGTGCAGCGCCTCGGCCTTGTAGGTCGCCATGTCGACGCCGGCCGGGCAGTCCGACGCGCAGCCCTTGCAGGACAAGCACAAATCGAGCGCCTCGTGTACTTCGTCGGAGCGCCAGCCGTCTTGCAGCAGAGTTCCGTTGGCCATCTCCTGCAGTACCCGCGAACGCCCGCGGGTGCTGTCCTTCTCGTCCCGGGTGGCCAGGTAGGACGGGCACATCACGCCGCCGGTGGCGGTGTTGTCGGCGCGGCACTTGCCCAGCCCGACGCAGCGGTGCACCGCCATGGTGAAGTCGCCGCCGTCGTGGGGGTAGGCGAAGGCCAGGTTGCGGCGCAGTGGCGCGGCGACCGGCACCCGCAGGTCGGCATCCAGCGGCCGCGGCTGGACGATCACACCCGGGTTGAGCAGGTTCTCCGGGTCGAACGCGTGCTTCACCGCAGCCATCGCACCGATGGCTCGCGGCGAGTACATCCGCGAGAGCAACTCGCTCCTGGCCCGCCCGTCACCGTGCTCACCAGACATCGACCCGCCGTGGGCGGCGACGAGGTCGGCGGCTGCCTCGGTGAACGAGCGCAGCCGGGTCGGTGAGCGCTCCAGTGGGAAGTTGATCCGAGCGTGCACGCACCCGTCGCCGAAGTGGCCGTAGGCCAGGGTGTCGAGTCCGTGCGCTGCGAGAAGTGCGAAGAACTCGCGCAGATACGCACCGAGCTGCGCGGGCGGTACTGCGGCGTCCTCCCAGCCCGGCCACGCCGGCGAACCGTCCGGCAGTCGGCCGGCCAGTCCAGCGCCGTCCTCGCGGATCCGCCAGAGCGCCGCGGCATCGTGCCCGATGACGACCGCGTGCGCCGACGTGCCGGCGTCGCCGAGCAACCGGTGCGCCGCGGCCTGTGCCTCGGCCGCGGTGGCGCCGACGGTCTCGACCATCAGCCAGCCCTCGCCGGCCGGCAGGTCCGGCACCGCACCCGCGCGGCGACGCAGCACATCGACCATCCGCGCATCGAGGCCCTCAATCGCCACTGGGTGGTGCTGTAGCAGTGCCGGGACCGCATCAGCGGCAGCTGCCATGTCGGGGTAGCCGAGCACCGCGAGCGCGGTTGCAGCCGGCGCACGCACCAGCTGCACGGTCGCCCGGGTGAGGATGCCCAGAGTGCCCTCGGTGCCGACCAGCATCTTGGCGAGATCAGTACCTCGCTCAGGCAGCAGGTGCTCCAGCGAATAGCCGGACACCTGCCGGCCGAACCGGCCGAATTCACTACGCAGGATCTCCAACTCCGCGCCGACGACGGCACCCAGGGCGTCGCGCAATGCACCGTGGGACGGGCCGTCCAACCCGGCGCCGGACAATGCTGCGCGCCCGCCAGACGTTGCGGTGATGGCCAGACCCTGCGCCGTGAGCAGGTCGAGCGCGACGACGTTGTCGGACGTACGGCCGTAGCCGAGCGCGCGCGAGCCGCAGGCGTTGTTGCCGATCATCCCGCCGAGCGTGGCGCGCGAATGGGTGGACGGGTCTGGGCCGAAGCGCAGCCCGTGCGGCTCCGCTGCACGTTGCAGCTCATCGAGGACCACGCCGGGCTCGACCACGGCCGTAGCCATCTGCGCGTCGATCGCCAGCACCTTGTTCAGATGTCGGGAGAAGTCGAGCACCAAACCCGTGCCGACGGCGTTTCCCGCGATCGACGTGCCCGCACCGCGGGTGGTGATAGGCAAGCCGAGATTGCGGCAGACGTCCAGCGCCGCGGCGACCTCGTCGACACTGCGCGGGAAAGCCACTGCCTGCGGCACAACCCGATAGTTGGACGCGTCCGAGGAGTACTCCGCTCGGCGCCGGTCCGAGTCATCGACGCCGACGAGCCCGGCTTGGCGCAACCGGGACACCAATTCTGCGACATCGCCTAGCCCGGCGACGGGTGGGCTCGATCGCAGCTGGGTCACTCGACCATTCTCCCGGGCCGGTCTGCGGCTACTGCGGGCGGTAGTCGCGGGGGTGGGTGGCGCGCATCGTGGTGGACACGTTGTGCTGATTGAACCCCTTGAACCCAGCCCGCCGGGCCAGGTTCTCCAGGTGCGAACCTGCGGCACCGTCCCGGCCGATCTCTCCGGCGCGCTCGGCACTGAGCTGGCCCTCGGCGACGAGCCGGCCCAGTCGCTCCTGCGGCACCTTCCACACCTCGGCTTCGGTGAATGCCTGGCGCAGATGCGTGAAGTCGGAGAACGGCGCCATGCTCAGCACACCACGGTCGGCCAACTGGTCGCGCAGCCCGTCGAACTCGAACTGCCCCTCGAGATGGTGCATGCCGGACTCGAGGATCGACTCGCCGTGCAGCGCGCACCACATGCCGACCGTGCCGTACTCGGTGCCGTCCACGAGTGGCGTCTGCGCGAAGTCGATCTCCATCTCGGCAGGCGTGAGGTCGACGTCGGCGAAGATGACACCTCCGCAGCCAGGGTGCTCGAGCACCTGGGCGCCCCAACCGGCCTCGGTCCCGGCGTAGAAGCGCTCACGTAGTTGAAATCCCAGCGCCGCCAAGAACTGGATCGTCTGGTGGAACGCGGCACGCGAGGATCGGAAGGTGTGATGGTCGTTGTTACCCCAACCGAGTCCGAGCCGGTCCTGCCTAGCGTGCTGCAACATGCCAGCGGTATTCGACCGCTGCCAGAACTCACGCTCGAGTTGCAGGAAGTACGACGCGGCGAGGTCAGCCCCCACTAGTGCGACGGCGGTACGGGCTGCGGCCAGTTGCTCGGCCACGCCACTCGCGCCCACGCGAGTACGGGGCCGTTCGGCGAGTACCTGCCATGCCTGGCTGGCGGCAGAACGCTGCGGGAGGCTGACATCGACCGGCGTGACTCCGGCAGACCAGGACCGGCGCTCCACCGCGACGACCTCGGTACCGCCGTCGTCGCTCACCACGACCGAGCGGAACGCCGACAGAGGCGAGCCGAGCACCGGCCGGTCCGCGCCCAGCGCATGCAGCGCCGCGGCAGCATCGTCGACGCGCAGAGCGACCCGGTACCGATCTGCGATCACCATGGCCGGCAGCTGCGCGCCAGGGTGTCGCCAGACTCCCGGGACGCTCTGCCATCCGTCGACGTACCCCACCGCCAGGAGTTGCGCGGGCGTCACCGGAGCGGCGACATGATCGAGCCAGTCCTGGATCCGGGTCGAGGTGCGAGCACTCAGCTCGGCACGGAAGTCGGCCAGCCGTGGCGACTGCGCGGTGGCCGCGTCCACTATGGAGTCCACGAAGGCCTCGGCGTCAGGATGCAACTGCCAGTCAAAATCTGCGGTCATGACTTCATTCTGCCGCGTGCCGACCGTCAGACCAAGGTGAGCAGCACTGGAACTTGTGACCGTGAGCATAAGCTGCACTGATGCTGGACCCAATACACCTGGACACGTTGCGGACCGTCCTGCGCACCGGCTCGTTCAGCGCAGCGGCCAATGAGCTGCAGTACACGCCGTCCGCCGTCTCGCAACAGATGAGCGCATTGGAGCGAGCTTGCGGCACAGACCTGTTCGAAAGACTCCCCCATCAGGTCCGGCCGACGCCGGCGGCGCTCGCGCTCGCCGAGCGGGCCGCAGACATCCTGGCCGGGCTCGCAGCCGCGGAGGCCGAGGTCGGGCACATCGCCCGCGGTGATGCCGGGCTGCTGCGGGTCGGTAGCTTCCCGACGGCCGGGGCCACGCTGCTCCCCCGCGCTCTGGCCCAACTGCGCCGCGTCCGGCCGGGTGTCGAGATCGAACTCATCGAGGCCGAACCCCATGCCCTGCTCCCGCGGGTGCGCGATGGCGACTTGGATCTCGCGCTCATCTACGAATACGACCTGGTCCCCGATCCTTCGCTGCCCGGGCTGATGAGAGTGCCCTTACTGCACGAGCGGCTGCGCGTCCTGCAGCCGTCCCGCGGGCAGGGGGCGTCTTCTGCCGGCGACCCGGTGCGGCTGTCCAGGTTGCGCGACCAGCGTTTCGTGGCGCCGCTGGCCGGATCGGCCGGCGCGGTGAACCTCGATCGGATGTGTGCCGCTGCGGGATTCACGCCGAGGGTCGCGTTCCGCAGTAACGACTACTCGGTGGTGCGCGGCCTGGTCGGCGCCGGGCTGGGGGTGGCAGTGGTACCGGACTTGGCCGTGGTCCGGGACCGAACGGTCGTCGCAGCCACTCTGGCCGGGCGAGCGCCGCGTCGCCACGTCTACGCCGTGCACCGGCAGCGTGGTCGCAGTCCGCTGCTCGCTGCCGCGCTCGAAGCCGTCGCTATGGCGGCGCAGCGGCTCGTCGGAGAGTGACACGGCGGTGCCCGGCGGCGGAGCTGCCGGGGCACCGTTTGGACCGATCAGGTCAGCAGTAGGGCAACCCGAACCGCCCGCAGTCCCAGGTGATCGACTTCACCGCGCCGCTCTGCTGCAAGATTACCCGCTTGCCATTCGGCCGCTTGAAGTTGAACATGCCGTCGATCGTGCCGGCCCGCTGATCGAACGAGTGGTTGCCCAGCCGACCGGTCAGCCAGTTGTCCTCGATGAACTTGGTGACCGAGGCCTGCTCGGTGACCTTGTGGTCGACGTAGTTCGTCTTGCTCCATGGCGAGATCACCAGCATCGGCAACCGCGGCCCGGGGCCACAACGGTCGGCCTGCTTGCCCGCGATCGGCGCGCCGGAGGCGGAGCACATCGCGGTGTCCAGTGCCGAGTTGTTCGAGCCGTTCGTGATCAGCGATGCAGCGTGGTCGTACCAGCCGTCCGAGTCGTCATAGGCGATGACGATCGCAGTGTTCTTCCAGTACTTCGACTTCTCGATCGCGTTGATCTGGGTAACCAGGAAGTGCTGCTCGTCGATCGGGTCGGAGTAACCGGCGTGACCGTCCTGGTATTCGGCTGCCTTCAGGAAGCTGACGGCCGGCAGGTTGCCGCCCTTCAGCGCTGTGGAACGCGATCGGCCCGGCGGAGGTCGTGGCCGGGCCGGCCGCGGAGCGTCCGGTCTCAGCGACGGTGAGCCCGCCCGCCGCGGCCCCACCGACGGCAACTGCGGCGCCGCGAAGGAAGTTGCGCCGGTTGACCGTCATGAGGTGCGCCTCGGCTCGCAGATGGTCGCCACCGGCGCGAGCAGTGCAGTGAGCTGGCTCAGGTCCGCGTCGATGTGCTCCCGGGGTGAGCGGGCCAGTTGCAGTGCGGGGGTCCACCCTCCGGCGACGTGCTGGGCGCGGACATCGCGTTGGGCGCGCTGCAACATCGCATCCAGCTGCGCGAGCGCGGCGTACCGATTCGTGAGCAGTGGGCGGAGCAGGTAAAGCACCTGCCGGGTGCCGGTCAGGTTGGCGTCGACGGTATCCAGGTTCGAGTGGCTGCCGAAATCGGTCTCGCCGGTGAGCTCGAACTGCACAGCGTTCTCGGTGATCTCGTGCGCCCGGATGGACACGTCTAGCGGATCGATCTGCGCGTCGCGGAACTGCGCCACGAGACCGGCCACGGCGGTGGATAGGGCGGCTGCCGGCGCCGCGAGTGAGCGAGCGCTCTCGCCGTGCCACAGTCAGTACTCGATCCGGTGCAGGCCGGCGACGTCCTCGTCGTGCACGCCTGCGGGCAGTCCGTTCGGCAACCCGTTGATCCGGCTGTCCGCATCGCCGAATGCCCCGTAGGCCGCACCCAACTGCTCATAGGCCAGATGCGCGGGCAGCCAGTCAGTGCGCGCCCTCGCCAGGTCGCCCCGGTCGATATCGGCGCGCAGCAAGCCGACCAGCTTCGTCAAGCCGGGCAGTCGGCGGCCACGTATGCCTCGTACTTCTTGGTCGGCTCGATCATGTCGCCCTGGCTGACCGGCAGCACCGGCTTGCTCGACCCATGTGCAGCACCGGTGATGGTCACCGTCGGCCCCGTCACCGCGTCGGCGGCTTCCATCGCGCAGCGGAACGCGTAGCTGCCGGCGCCCAGGGTGATCGACAGGGTGGCCGTGGAGCCCACCCCGAGCGGCTCGACCGATGCGTAGACCCCGCCGGTTCGGGCATCGACGAGGTAAGCCTCACCCGAGCGCGAGTCGGTGTCCTGCAAGAGGAATTGCTGGCTACCGGCTCGCGGATGTGCCCAGCCCTGCCCGCACTTGCTGATCGAGATCTCCACCGTCGTGGCGCGGTGGGCGGTGCTGCTCTTGCCGGAGCCACCCGCAAGCGCCAGCAGCCCGATCAGTGCAGCAGCGCAAGACAGCACACAGCGACGCACCAACTCACCGTAGAAGCGCCCGCGCCCGTCTTCCGCGGATGCCGGCTGGTCGTCGTAGCACGTTCACGGAGAGTTCACTGAGCTACCTTCACTCGCTGCGCAGATTGCCCGCACCTTGCCGGTGCGATCTTGTGAGAGTTTGCCGGCTCTGGGCGTCGAATGCTCACACGATCGGCCTCCGCCGCAGATCACTCGCTGCGCAGATAGGCCGGCGGCGCGGTGCCGTCGAGTAGCCAGCGCACCGCAGCGCGGGTGGCAACCGGGCCGACCAGGTTGCCGGTGCCGCTGTAGCCGCCGCAGGCGACCACGCCGTCGGCGACCGGCAGGCAGAGGGCACGGCCATCCTCGGTGAACCCGACAGGGGCGGCCCAACGCTGATCGACGGTCACCGATGCGCCGGCCATCCGGGTAGCGACCTGGTCGATCCAGCCCTGTACCTCGTCGGTCGGATCGGTCTCGGTGGTCCATTCGTGTTCGGCGAACTGGTCCCGACCGCCGCCGACGTAGAGCCGGCCGGCGGAGTCCTGCTGGGCGTAGTCGTAGCCCCATCGCGAGTAGACCGGACACGGCAACCGGCCCGACGCGATCGCAGCAGTGGCCAGCATTTGTAGCCGCGCCGTGCGCACAATCCCGGTGAGCTGCGGTAACAGTGTCTCGAGCCGTCCGTCGACGGCGACGACGACGTGCGCCGCACGGACGGTGCCGCGTTCGGTGACGACCTCACCGGCGGACACGCTCCGGACTCGGGTCTGCTCGAACAATCGCGCGCGCCCCGCGAGCCGGCGGCCGGTGCCGAGCACCCGGACGGCCGGGTTGGTCTGGCCGTCGTCGGGCAGGAAGAGCCCAGTGCCGAGTTCGCCGTCGTAGTCCTCGGCCGCTATGCCGGCAGCGCGCAGCACACCGGCCTGCGTCGCGCAGTCAGTCCGCTCCCGCTCACGGTCGGCCTCCTCGGCCGTGTCGACCGACGACCCGGGCAGTCCGGCCAACCTGATCGAGCCACGCCGCAGCACCACGTCACCGCCGAGCTGGTCGGTGAGGCGGTCGAGTTCGGCGAGCGTCTCGCGGTAGAGCTCCAGCGCGACGGCACTCCCCCAGCGCTGCTGTGCGTCGTGCAGCGACGGCGCACCGCCACCGAGCAGGAACCCACCGTTGCGGCCGGCCGCCCATCCGGCGACCCGACCGGCATCGATGCCTATCACCGAGACCCCGACATCAGCGAACGCCTCGACCGCCGCTAGCCCGGACCCACCCAGTCCGACGACGCAGGCGTCCGCGGTCGCATCACCGTCCGGGGCCGGGAGCCCGGGCCACTCGTCGACCCGCGGGTCGACGTCCCACCCGACAGTCATCTCGCCGACGCTACCGGGGTGAGCGGCACCCGTGTCGGAGAAGGCGCTCACAGCACCTTCGAGAGGAACTCCTTGGTTCGGGTGTGCTGCGGGTTGGTGATGATCTCGCGCGGGTCGCCACTCTCCACCACGACACCTTCGTCCATGAAGACGAGCTGGTCGCCGACCTCGCGGGCGAAGCCCATCTCGTGCGTGACGACCACCATCGTCATACCGTCGCGGGCCAGTTGCTTCATCACGTCGAGCACCTCGCCGACGAGCTCCGGATCCAGTGCGGAGGTGGGCTCGTCGAACAGCATCAGCTTGGGCCGCATCGCCAACGCCCGGGCGATCGCCACCCGCTGCTTCTGCCCACCGGACAGCTGCGCGGGATACACCTCCGCCTTGTCGCCCAACCCGACCTGGTCGAGCAACCGGCGGGCGTCGGCGACGGCGTCCTTCTTGGACAGGCCTTTGACCCGGGTAGGCGCCTCAATGAGATTCTGCAACGCGGTCATGTGCGGGAACAGATTGAAGTGCTGGAACACCATCCCGATGTCGCGGCGCTGCTTGGCGATCTCCTTGGGATGCAGCTCGTGAAGCTTGTCGTTGCGCTCGGTGAATCCGACCAGCACCCCGTCGACGTAGAGCCGGCCGCCAGTCACCGTCTCCAGGTGGTTGATGCAGCGCAGGAAGGTCGTCTTGCCCGAGCCAGACGGGCCGATCAGGCACATCACCTGCCCGGCGGGCACAGTCAGGTCGATGCCCTTGAGCACCTCGAGCGGTCCGAACTTCTTGCGCACCCCAGTTGCCTGCACCATCGGTTTCGTCCCCGGATCGCCGGTGGGCTCGGGTGTCGTCATGACATCGCTCCCTGGTCCGGCCGCAACAGGTCTTGCATGGCACGTTGCTGACGACCGGTCAGTTTCCGCGACGAGCCGCGCGCGTAGTGCCGTTCCAGGAAGAATTGCCCGATCATCAGCACGCTGGTGATCGCGAGATACCAGGTGGACGCAACCAGCAGCAGCGGCACCGGGCGGAACAGCACCCCGGAGATCCCACGTTGGGTCTCGTAGAGGTCCAGCGTGTACGGGACCGCGGTGACCAAAGACGTCGTCTTCAACATACTGATCAGCTCGTTGCCGGTGGGCGGGATGATGACCCGCATCGCCTGCGGCAACACGATGCGGCGCATCTGGTGTCCCCACGTCATGCCCAGCGCCGAGGCAGCCTCGCCCTGACCCGGATCGACGGAGGTGATCCCGGCCCGCACGATCTCTGCCATGTACGCCGACTCGTTCAGGCCAAGGCCGATGACAGCAAAGAAGAATCCCGCGTTCACCTGCTGGATGTCGAGATGGACGAACTGGTGCACGAACGGAATGCCGAACGCCAGGTGCGGATAGAGCGATGTGAACAGCCCCCAGAACACCAGCTGCACGTAGACCGGAGTGCCGCGAAAGATCCAGAGATAGCCCCAACTGACCGATTTCAGCACCGTATTGGGCGATAGCCGCATCACCGCGAGGAGGACACCGAGCACACCACCCAGGAGCATCGCCCAGAACGTCAGCTGCAGCGTGTTCCACGCGGCGGTGGAGATGCGCTGGTCGAACAAGTACGCGCGGTAGGTGTCCCAGTGGTAGTTCGAGTTCGTTGCGGCACCGTAGACGAACAGGCCGACCAATATCAGGATCACCACCGCGGCGACCCACCGGCCCGGGTGCCGCAGCGGCACCGCCTTGATTTCAGTCGATGCGCTCGCTACGTCGTCGTCCGCGGACTTCTCCGGCTTCGTGTCGCGGCGTCGCCTGCCTGCCATTACCGGTTAGCTCGTCGCGGCATTGATCTCGGACGTCTTGATCACGCCGCTCTCCAGTCCCCACTTCTTGCAGATCTGGGCGTAGATGCCGTTACCGATCAGGGTCTGCAGCGCCTTCTGCATCGCCGGGCCCAGCTGGGAACCCTTGGCCACCGGCCACCCATAGATGAACCGGTCGTGCACGTCGCCGGCCTGCTGCAGCTTGCCGCCGCTCTGCTTGATCGCGTAGACGGTGATCGGCGAGTCCGCGGTCATCGCATCGGCCTTGCCGAGGATCACCGCGTTGGTCGCGTCATCCTGATTCTCGTACGGCAGCACCTTGATGGGCTTCTTGCCGGCCGCGGTGCATGCCTTGCTGAGTGCCGGAAGCTCATCCGTCTGCTCGGTCGTGGTGGACTGCACGGAGACTCGCAGCCCGCAGGCGTTGTTCGGGTCGACCTTCGTGCCCTTCGGCCCTGCCCACAGGAAACCGGCGCTGAAGTAGGTCACGAAGTCGACGGTCTTCTCGCGTTCCTTCGTGTCGCTGAACGACGACATGCCGATGTCGTAGGTTCCCGTCTCGACCGCCGGGATGATCTTGGAGAAGTCAGCCTGGCGGTACTCGGTGGTCAGCCCGAGCACCTTTGCGGTGGCGTCCATGACGTCGACGTCGAACCCGACCACCTTGCCACCCTGGAGGTACTCGTTGGGCGTGTAAGGGACATTGACGCCGACGACCAGCTTTCCAGCGGTCTTAATCTTCGCCGGGACCAGCGTGGCGAGGTTTTCGGCCTTCGACACAGTGCCGGACACGGTGCCGGTCGGCCCGCCGCCGTTGTCCTTGTTCTTCGCACAGCCGGTCAGTGTCAAGGCGCTGACCACCACCAAAGCTACCGACGTGGTCAGGAACCGAGATCGAGAAGCCACCGCTAACCCCCTAGGAATCGAGTTATTGCCCGTCACCCTAGGGCACTGCGCGACGCCCGGACACCGCATAGCGAGACTGTTACCTCGCTGCGGTCTGTGCCGGGTGCGGCCTGCCACAGCACAAGATCAGAGGACGACCTTCTGGCCCTTGCCGAGCACGACGACTCCCGCATCGGTGACGTGATAGTGCTGCTTGTCGTGATCGAGATCCATTCCGATCGACGCACCGTCGGGAACGACCACGTTCTTGTCCAGGATGGCCCGCCGCACCACCGCGCCGCGGCCGATCGTCGCGCCGGGCATCACCACCGAGCCCTCGACGTAGGCGCCGTTGTGCACCTTGACGTTCGGCGCCAGCACGGACTGCCGCACGGTCGAGCCGGAGACGATCACCCCGCTGCCGACGATCGACTCCTGCGCAATGCCTCCCTCGACGAATTTCGCCGGCGGAAGTTGCGCCGGATTGGAGAAGATCGGCCAGTCCTGGTTGTAGAGATTGAAGATCGGATGCACGGCGACCAGGTCGACGTGCGAGTCGTAGTAGGCGTCCAGCGTGCCGACGTCGCGCCAGTAACCGCGGTCCCGGTCGGTCGCTCCGGGCACGTCATTGCCGGCGAAGTCGTAGACGTACGCGTCGCTCTTCTCGACCATCATCGGCATGATGCTTCCGCCCATGTCGTGCACCGAACCCTCATCGCCGGCGTCCGCGCGCAACGCGTCCATCAACGCTTCGGTGGTGAACACGTAATTGCCCATCGAGGCGAACGTCTCCTCCGGCGAGTCGGGCAGGCCGGGCGGATTCTTCGGCTTCTCCAGGAACTGGGTGACCTTGAGGTCCCTGTCGGCGTCGATCACACCGAAGGCGCTGGCCTCCGCACGCGGCACCCGGATCCCCGCCACGGTCACGCCCGCGCCGCTGTCGATGTGCTGCTGCACCATCTGCCGCGGATCCATCCGGTACACGTGATCCGCGCCGAACACCACGATGTAGTCGGGCTGATCGTCGTAGATGAGGTTGGACGACTGGAGGATCGCGTCCGCGCTGCCGGTGTACCAGCGCGGCCCCAACCGCTGCTGCGCTGGAACAGGGGTGACGTAGTTGCCGAGCATCGCCGACATCCGCCACGTCTGGGTGATGTGCCGGTCCAGTGAGTGCGACTTGTACTGGGTGAGCACGCAGATGCGCAAGTATCCGGCGTTCACCAGATTCGACAGCACGAAGTCCACGAGGCGGTAGTTGCCGCCGAACGGCACCGCGGGTTTGGCGCGATCAGCGGTGAGCGGGAACAACCGTTTGCCCTCGCCGCCGGCGAGCACTATGCCGAGGACGCGGGGAGAACCAGCCATACCGCGACACTATCGACCGACGGGACACTCCGCGAGGGCCTGCGTCGGAACGTAACCCAGTGTTGGATCAGGCGACGGCGGCAAGGAGTGCTCGAACCCGATCGGCGACCTCGGCCGGTTCGCCCTTGGTCAGACCCGATCCGAGGCCGACCGCGACGGCACCCGCCTCGATCCACGCGGGCGCATCGCCGACCGCGATGCCGCCGGTCGGCACCAGCTTGGCGTCCGGTAGCGGGCCGAGGGTGTCTCGGATGAAGGACGGACCTATCGCGGAAGCCGGGAACACCTTCACCGCGGCGGCCCCGGAGCGCATCGCCGAGATGACCTCGGTGACGGTGCCGGCCCCCGGATAGGCCGGCAGTCCGTTAGCCACAGCGAACTCGACGACGTCGGGAGCCACATGCGGCGATACGAAGAAGCGGGCGCCGGCAGCCATCGCCTGCTGGGCGGACAACACGTCCAGAACCGTGCCCGCGCCGATGATCGCGTCGGGGTAGTCACGCACAAGCTGGGCGATCACGCCGGTCGCGTCGGGCGTGGTGAAGGTGACCTCGATGCTGCGCAAGCCGGCATCCAGCGCGGCCCGCGCATTGCGCAGGGCAGTTGCCGCGTCGGTGCTGCGCACCACCGCGAGCACCCGTTGCGCGAGCACCCGATCGGCCAGCTCGGCGCTGGACTCAGACATGACAGGTTTCTCCTTCGAGACTTAGCGGTGGACGACGCCGGACTCGGTGCTGACCAGCGCGCGGAGCAGTTCGGCCCGGCGCGGCAGACCCTCGGTATCCCCCGTCGTCTGGACGACGAACGAAGCGACCTTGGCGCCGCGAGCCAGGCATTCGGCCAGCGGCCGGTCTTCCAGGACTCCGGACAGGTAGCCGGTGGCGAACGCGTCGCCGGCGCCGACCGAGTCCTGCGCGGCGACGACATGCGCGGGTTGGCGCACCGTCCCGGCTGCCGAATACGCGGTCACCGACTTGTCCGACTCCTTGACCACGACGGTCTCGACCCCGTCAGCACGCAGCTGCTCGGCCGTCGTGCCGAGCTGCGCCAGCTCGTCACTACCGGCCAGCACGGTCGAGGCGCTGCACAGCAACGGCAGCAGATCGGCGCGCCAGCGCTCGATCGGCGCCACCCGGAGCCGGATGTTCGGGTCGATGCTCAATGGCACGAAGGCTGCCCTCGTCCGCTCGATCAGCTGCCGCGTGGCATCAAGCGCAGAGTCCGAGAGCATCGGCGTGATCCCGGTGAGGTGCACCAGGTCGACACCGTCCAACGCGTCGGCAGGAATTTCTGCGGGCGTCCACCGCGAGGCCGCCGAGCCGCTCCGGTAGTAGCCGACCTGGATCTCCCGGCCAGGATGCACGTCGCGGATCAACACGCCGGTGGGCGCCGCCGGATCGAAGATCACGTCGTCCAATTCGATGCCCTCGGCGCGAAGTCGGCGCAGCACGGAGTTGCCCAGCGCATCGGCACCGAGCCGGCCCAGCCATTTCGCCCGGTGGCCCAACCGGCACAGGCCGATCGCGACGTTCGCCTCCGCACCGGCGGTGGAGGCGCGGAACGTGTCGGTCAGATCCAGCGACAGGCCGGGTTCGCCGGTGAGCAGCAGCATGGTCTCGCCGGGAAGCAACACCCGGCGCGGCACGAGCGCTGGCGCGGTCACGGCGATCCACCTGTTCCTGTCGGCCGATGCTGGACGGGGCTGGGACAACCCTAGTAGTGCCGCTAGGGTCGCGATTGTGAAGGTCGGCCTGCTTACTAAGGAGTACCCGCCTGAGGTGTACGGCGGAGCGGGCGTGCACGTCGAGTTCCTGGCCCGCGAGTTGCGCAGGCTGGTCGACGTCGAGGTGCACTGCTTCGGCGCCGACCGTGCTGAGCCCGGGGTGCACGCCTACCCGACCCCGCCCGCGCTGAGCGGAGCGAACTCCGCACTGCAGGCCGTCGGCACCGACGTCGAGATCGCCGCCGCGCTCGGCGGCCTGGACGTGATGCATTCGCACACCTGGTACGCAAACTTCGCCGGCGTGCTCGGCGCGCAGCTGTACGGCGTCCCGCATGTCTTGTCCGCCCATTCGTTGGAGCCGGCCCGGCCATGGAAGGCCGAGCAGCTGGGCGGGGGCTACCTCGTCTCGTCCTGGGCCGAGCGTGCGGCCTATGCCTCGGCGGACGCGGTGATCGCGGTCAGTACCGGGATGGCCGAGGACATCCGTGCGGCCTACCCGTTCGTCGAGCCGGCCCGCATCCACGTCATCTACAACGGCATCGACACCGAGTTGTACCAACCGGTAGACGGAACCGAGGTCGCCCGGCGCAACGGCGTGGACCCCGGCCGGCCGAGCGTGGTGTTCGTCGGACGGATCACCCGGCAGAAGGGCGTCGGGCATCTACTGGCCGCTGCTCGGGACTTCGACCCGTCGATCCAGCTGGTGCTCTGCGCCGGTGCGCCGGACACCCCGGAGATCGCTGCTGCCACCGAAGCCGCGGTCGCTGACCTGCAGTCGACCCGGGACGGAGTCGTCTGGATCACGGACATGCGCCCGCGCGAGGAGATCATCGCGTTGCTGTCCGCGGCCACCGTTTTCGCCTGCCCGTCGGTGTACGAGCCGCTCGGGATCGTCAACCTGGAAGCTATGGCCTGCTCCACGGCGGTGGTGGCCAGCGCTGTCGGAGGCATCCCGGAGGTCATCGAGGACGGCCGCACGGGCCTGCTCGTCCCCTACGACGAGACGGACACCGCCGCGTTCGAGGCGGGCCTCGCGGCGGCCGTCAACCGGGTGTGCGCCGACCCGGAACTGGCGGCGCGCTTCGGCGCGGCAGGCCGGCAACGGGCCGTCACCCGGTTCGGCTGGGACACCATCGCCGCGGAGACGGTGCAGCTCTACCGCACCCTGGTCGGCTGATTCCGGCCCAACCTGAACGGCCGGAGACGCCAAGCGGCTCCCGCCCCATCCGGCAAAGGGCGCAAGAGCCGCACACGACCGAAAAGAAACCCACGACTGCCGCCTTCCAGGCGTCC
>JBPCMU010000033.1:0-12578 GCA_051001975.1 Jatrophihabitans sp. | reverse complement strand
GCCCCGGTGCTGTGCGACGTCGCCGCGAGCGAGTAGCCCGTCCCGCCGGCCACGACTGCGAGGGCTCCCACGCCCACCGCGATGTGCTTCAACGTCATGATTCCTCCTGGTCGACTGATGTCCTGCGATCAGAGTTCCGCCCGCCGATGAGCGCACCGTGGGCGTCAGGTTCGGATCGTGTTAGGTCGGGCAGGGCAGTACAGCTGCACGGAGGCGACCGGTTGGAATCCGACGGCCAGGGCTGCGCGCAGGCTGGCCGCGTTCCCCGGAGCGACCGCGGCCACCACTACCTCGTCGCGGGCGCACAGGTCTAGTGCGGCGGCGGTGAGGGCGCGCCCGACTCCCCGGCCGTGCGCCGCGGCTGGGATCTCGATGCTCAGTTCGGTGAGTCCGCCCAGCCCTCGGGCAATAGTGATCAGCGCTCCGTCGGCGGGCGTGCCGGGCGCCGGCCCCCAGACCCGCACGTCGTTGCGGATCAGCCGGGCGTGTCTGACCCGCTCGTGCTCGGCCAGGTCGGGCCTGGGAACGACGTCGTCCGAGCCGAGTCCGGTGCCGCGCGCCACCAGCACCGCGTCGAGGCTGTCTATCCATCCGTCCGGCCCGGCCAGCGCGGTGACCACCCGAGGATGGGTGGCGCCGCCGAATCCGTCGAGGTGCAGCGTGCTGAGGAGATCCTTGGTGACGGTGGGGTCGACAGCGAGCACCGCGTGGCCGGTGAAGGCGACGACCGCGCCCACCCCGGGCCGCCACGGAGCAACTCGATCGACACCACCATCCATCGGCGGGAAGCGCAGCTCGGCCGCCGCGGACAGCATGCCGGCGATCGGATGGGGTTCGGGCATCGGGTGATCTTCCCAGTAGCGTCATGCTCGTGACGACTGCACTGGCCGACATCGGCGTCATCGGCGGCTCCGGCTTCTATTCCCTGCTCGACTCTGCGCAGGCGCATCCGATGACGACCCCGTACGGCACGCCGAGCGACGCGGTGAGCGTCGGGATGCTCGGTGGCCGGCGGGTGGCGTTCCTGCCGCGGCATGGGTCGGGGCATCGATTCGCACCGCACCGGGTGCCGTACCGGTCGAATCTCTGGGCATTGCGCCGGCTCGGGGTGCGCCAGGTGATCTCCCTTTCCGCGGTGGGTTCGCTGCGTGCTGAACTCGGGCCGGGCACCATCGTCAGCCCCGATCAGGTCGTCGACCGGACCTGGGGCCGGCCGGGCACCTACAACGAAACCGACACCGGCGTCTCGCACGTCGAGTTTGCCGACCCGTATTGCGTTTGGGGACGCGCCGCAGCGGGTGCGGCGGCGCGGGACTTGGAGCGCGAGCTGACCGCAGAGGGCACCGTGGTGGTCGTCAACGGGCCGCGCTTCTCCAGCCGCGCCGAGTCGCAGGAATACCAGACTCACCGGTGGTCGATCATCGGGATGACTGCGCAGCCGGAGGCCACTCTGGCCAGGGAGCTCGCGTTGTGCTTCTCGGTACTCGCCCTCGTCACCGATCTCGACGCCGGGGTCGAAGCGGGGGAGGGTGTCACCCACGCCGACGTGCTCGCGGAATTCGCCCGCAACCTTCCGCGTCTGCGAGAGCTGCTCGTCGCCACTGTCGAACGGCTACCGGCCGAGCAGGGCGACTGCCCCTGCGGGGCGGTCTACGCGGGCACCCCACCAGCATTCGACCTGCCCTGATGCGCGTACTGCTCACCGGCGGCGCCGGATTCATCGGTTCCCATGTGCTGTCGGTGCTCCTCGAGCGTGGCCACGACGTCCGGGTACTCGACTCGTTGCGCGCCGATGTGCACCACGGCGTCGAACCGTCGTTGCCCAGCGATACCGAACTCGTCGTCGCCGATGTCCGTGACGCCGCCGCGGTCACGTCGGCGCTGCGTGATGTAGACGTGGTCTGTCATCTCGCGGCGAAGGTGGGGCTGGGCGTCGACGTGGCCGACCTGCCCGACTACGCCGATTCGAACGACCACGGCACCGCGGTGTTGCTGGCCGCGATGGCCGGCGCCGGTGTTGGCCGATTGACGCTGGCCAGTTCGATGGTCTTCTACGGCGAGGGCGTCGGGCAGTGCCCGGAGCACGGTGCGGTGCGCCCCGGTCCGCGCCGCGAAGCAGATCTGCGCGAGGGTCGGTTCGAGCCGCCGTGCCCCATCTGCGGTCGGGAGCTGGCCACCGCGTTGGTGGGCGAGGACGTCGGCGCTGACCCGCGGAATGCGTACGCGGCAAGCAAGGTGGCCCAGGAGAATTACGCCGGTGCCTGGGCCCGCAGCACCGGAGGCAGCGCTGCGATGCTGCGCTTCCACAACGTCTACGGCCCGGGGATGCCGGCCGATACCCCGTATGCGGGAGTCGCCGCGATCTTCACCTCTGCGTTGCGGCGAGGGGATGCGCCCAGGGTGTTCGAGGACGGCGGTCAGCGCCGGGACTTCGTGCACGTGCGCGACATCGCCACAGCGACCGTAGCTGCCGCCGAACAGCACGACGACGGGGTGCGGGCGTTCAACGTCGGCTCCGGGAGGCCGCGCACCGTCGGGGAGATGGCCGCCGAGCTGGCCCGGGCGCTGGGCGGCCCGGCGCCGGTGGCGACCGGCGAGTTCCGCCTGGGCGACGTCCGGCACATCACTGCCGACTCGTCGCTACTGCGGGACTCGTTGGGCTGGTCGGCAGACGAAGACTTCGCCGCAGGCATGGCCGAACTCGCCGATAGGTGATCGCAGCGTGCCCCACCGTGGAGAGAGGGAGGTTTCCGTCACGACACGCCGACGCCCTTGGCTGGAACCTCTCGCTCGGCGTCAATAACCTCCCGCTCGGCAACAAGAGAGCTCGCGGTTTCGCGCGGGTGGACCGACGGGGGCTAGACCTTGGCGGGGAGGCGGACGACGTAGCGGCAGCCCAGATCGTCGCGGTCCAGCACGACGGTCCCGTCGTGCGCCTCGATGATGCCGCGCGAGATCGCCAGGCTGAGCGCGCCGGCGTCGTCCGGTTCGCGCTGCCGACCGCAGCCGTCGGAGACGACGACCCGAGCAAGCAGATCACCGCTCGGCGGCTGTACCGCCACCGCCACAGTTCCGGCGACTGCCGTGTGCCGGATGGCGTTCACCATCAAGTTGGTCAGGGCCCGGTTGAGTTCCCGCCCATCTCCAGAGACGATGACCGATTCCGCTGTCGCCCTGGCCAGCCGCACCCCGCGGGTATCGGCCATCGGCTCGAGCGCGGCGACGCACCCGGCGACGAGGTCATCCAGCCGCACCACCTGGTCGGCCGTGCGCGGGCCGCCGACGTGCAGCGCGGACAGCTCACCGAGGTCGTCGAGCATCTCGCCCAGCATCTCCACCTCGATGTGCAACTGCTTGTACGACCGCTCCGGGGTGTCGGCGGTGCCGTTCTCCAACTCTTCGGTGAGAACGTGCAGCTGTGCCAGGGGGATGCGCAGGTCTCGGGACACCCAGCCCAGCAACTCGCGATGCGACGACTCCAGCGACTGCTCGCGATGGCGTGAGTCGGCCAGACGCTGCGCGGTGTCGGCCACCTCGGTACGCAGCGCATCGAGCTCGGCGGTCATCCGCGGTGCGCCCGAGGGCGGTAGTGTCCCGCGGCCCAGCGCGCGCAACGCCTCGACCACGCCCTGCTTGTCCCGGGCCATCCGGTGCGCGCTGCTCAGCGCGGCGACCGATGCCACCAAACCGGCGGCCAGTGCAACGGCGAGGGCCGCCCAGAACTCGTGTGTCGGCAGGTACATCGCTTGCACCGAGCCGATGAACGCCGCGACAGAGGCGACGGTAGCGATCAACACGGGAGTGGCCAGCTGCGCGGCGAAGGACCGACGCCGCAGCGGGATGGTCACCAGCCATGCCGCGAGTCCGCCACCGAGTGCCCAGATGACGGTGAGTACGAGCATCCGCCAGGTGTGCGTCATGCGCTGGGCACCTGTCGAGCGCGAGTGATCACACGGTGAGTGTAGGAACAACTGCGCACCGCGGCAGCCGGAGGCTCCTCCTGTAGCGCGGGTCGGGCCCCAGCGCGCCTAGGCTGGCGCACATGGCCGCCTCCCCCGAACCCCGGCTGGACATCATCTTGCCGTGCCTGGATGAGGCCGGAGCGCTGCCCTGGGTGCTCGACCGCATCCCGCAGGGGGCGCGGGCCATCGTCGTGGACAACGGCTCCGTCGATGGCTCGCCCGATCTCGCCCGGACCCGCGGCGCGTTCGTGGTGGAGTGCGGCCGTCGCGGATACGGCGCCGCCTGCAACGCCGGTCTGGAGGCGGCAACGGCCCCGCTGGTTGCTTTCTGCGACTGCGATGCGTCGGTGGACCCCGGTTACGCGCTGCAGTTCGCCGAACTGGTGAGCTCCGGTCAGGCCGATCTGGTGGTCGGCCGCCGTCGCACCGGCCAGCGCGGCGCGTGGCCACTGCACGCCCGGCTGGCCAACAAGGTGCTCGCCGGGCAGGTGCGTCGGCGAACCGGCGCACAGCTGCGCGATGTGGGGCCCTTGCGGGTGGGCGAGCGGGTGGCCCTGCTCGGTCTGGGCATCACCGACCGGCGCAGCGGCTATCCCCTCGAGACGGTGGTGCGCGCGGCCAAGGAAGGCTGGCGGATCGTCCAGCGCGACGTCGACTACCACCCGCGGGTCGGCCGGTCGAAGGTCACCGGCACCGTGCGGGGCACTGTGCAGGCGGTCCGCGACATGAGTGCGGTGTGGTCGCAGTGAGCGGGCCGGTGATCTCACTCGGTACCGTCCTCGTCATCGCAAAGCAGCCCCGGCCCGGCCGGGTCAAGACGCGATTGACCCCGCCCTGCACGCCCGAGCAGGCTGCCGAGCTCGCGGCGGCGGCATTGACCGACACGTTGCTTGCCGCCGGGACGGTGCGCGCCGATCAGCATGTTGTCGCGCTCGACGGGGAACCCGGCGACTGGCTGCCCGCTGGGTGGCGGGTCATCCCCCAAGGTGGCGGTGGTCTGGACGAGCGGCTCGCGGCTGCATTCGACGCGGTGCGCGGGGACGGCCCGGCGGTGCTGATCGGGATGGACACTCCCCAGGTCACCGCCGCGCAGCTGGCCGTGTTCGACCCGGGCCGCCATGGGGCTTCGCTCGGGCTGGCGGTCGACGGTGGATTCTGGGCGATCGGGTTCGCCGACCCGGCCGATGCGGCCCGAACGATTCCCGGCGTGCCGATGTCGCAGGCCACGACCGGACCGCTGCAGTTGGCTCGGTTGCGTGCCGCGGGGTTGGCCGTGCAGCTGCTCGACACGCTCACCGACGTCGACACCGTCGAGACCGCCGAACAGGTCGCCACGGCCGCGCCGGGTACCCGGTTCGCGATGACGTGGGGTGAGCTGGACATCCGCACCAACGGCGAAGTGGCCTGATGCAGTCCGGCGCGCTCGGCCCGTACGAGTCGTCGCTGCGGGTGCCCACACCGCTTGAGCTCGTCTCCGAGACGGGTCATCTGATCAACCTCGACATCGAGCGTTACCTTGCGCCGTGCGACGCGGTCGACGAGACCGTGCTGGACCGCTGCCAGGGTCCGGTACTGGACGTGGGCTGCGGGCCGGGCCGGATCGTCCGGGCGCTTGCCGAGCGGGGAGTGTCCGCACTCGGCGTCGACATCGCGCCGACCGCGGTGCAGTTGACGAGGGAGCGCGGCGCCGCGGCCCTGGAGCGCAGTCTGTTCGACCGGGTGCCCGGCGAAGGGCGCTGGCCGACCGCGCTGGTGCTGGACGGCAATGTCGGCATCGGCGGCGACGTGGACCGGCTGCTGCATCGGATCGCCGATCTCATCGCGCCGGGCGGGCGGGCCATCGTCGAGACCCATCCGGACCAGTACACCGACGACGTACTGCAGGTGTGTTTCCGCAGCTCCGGCGTCGTTGTGGGGACACCGTTCCCGTGGGCGGTGATCGGCGCGGCCGTGCTCAGCCGCCGCGCCGCCCGGACCCGCACGCTCTACTCCGTCGACGAGTGGTCGGTGGGCGGCCGGGCCTTCACGGTGCTCGAGCGGCGCGATTCACTCCGCACCCGCAGCGCGTAGGGCAGTGCGGTCCCTGCCGCGATGAGCAACAGCACCAGTAACAGACCGCCGAGGTAGTTGCGGGTGAGTTCGGTGGTCCCCGGCTGCGATTTCTTGTGCCGGTAGATCAGCGGCAACGTGAACAGGGTAATGATCCCGGCAACTGCAAGTCCACCTTGCACGTAAGCGCGGCCGCGGCCGGGCAGGTACCGGTTGAGCAGCCAGCCGATACCGACGACGCCCATCGCCAGGATCCCGTCGTGGATGATCACCGCGCCGGCCAGCCATTTGACCAGGCCGATCTTCTCGCTGGTCGCGGTGTGCTGCATCAACCGCACGATCCCGTAGAGCAGGACGAGCAGACCGACGCCACCGAACGCGATGCGCAGCTTCGGTAGGTCGTTCCACTTCGGCTTGCTCACCGTCAGGGATGGTTTCCCAGGCATCACGTCACCTCCAGTCGGCTGACCCACTTGGTTTGTAGCGCGCCGGACCGGTTCGGCGCGATGAGCCGCAAGGGGTAGCCGTGGTCGAGGGGCAGCCGCACTCCGTTCAGATGCGTGGCGAGCAGTGCGGCACGCATCTGCGGGCCAAAGATCTTCGAGTCGTGGTCCGGGCCGGCTTTCTGCACCGACAGCACGTGCACATGCGAGTCACCGTTTCCGCCGGCCCGCTTCACCAGGTCCAGCAACCGAGGTCCGGTCCAGTGCCCCATGGCGCTCCAACCTTCGACACATGCGATCGGGAGTGCCTTCTCTTCGGTCTCCAGTGCTTCCAGTTCGGTGAGGGTCAACATGAACGGTTTCGGCCCCATCACCTCGAAGCGGTAGTCCGCAGCCTGGGCGAGCTTCACCACCCCGGCCTGCTTGGCGGTGATGTTGATCGCGACGCCGAGCGGACCGTTCTTCGGTTGCCGGACCGACAACACGCTGACCGGCTGCAGCGGCGTGACGACCTGCCCCACAGTGCCCAGCGTGACGATCCCGGCGCCGACCCCGCCGGCCACCAGCACGCCGCGCCGGGTGATGCCGCCGACCTCCGGGTCTTGCTCCGGCACGTCGGACAGCGGCGTTGCCAACCCGCGCTTGATGATCGGCAGCTTGACTGCGACGTGCAACATGATCGAGCCGATGATCACGAAGGCCAGCCAATAGTGGACCTTGATGAACGCCCACGGCCACGGGTACCAGCCGAGGATGTTCAAGAAGCCGGTGGTCAACTCGACCAGCGACGCCGAGATGAGCACTAGGATGCTGAGCCGCTCCAGGCCCTGCAGCATCGTCTTGAACGGCGGCCAGCTGAACAGCTTGGGATAGACCGACCAGAGCTTGATGAGGATCAGCGGGATGCAGACCATCCCAGTGATGACATGGATGCCCTGGGTAAGCCGGTAGCCCCAACTCGGCAGCGACGGGATCGGCACCACCGTCGTCGGGTGATACTGGTAGTGGCTGTAGAGCCCGGTGAAGAAGCACAGCGTGAAGGCGATGCCGAGGATCCGGCCTACCCGCGCGGTCACCGCTTCATGTCGGACACGTTCGGAGATCTTCGGCCAGAACGGCGGCGGCTTCTCGGGAATCAACCGGATGGTCCTCACCTCCAGGTTCGGTTGCTGGGGCGGTTGCGGATCAGTCCGCAGCCGCACACCTGTTGGTGTCCGACGACAGGCAGGATCTCACCTCCGGAGGAGTAGCGGGTACTGCCGCTCCTCGCCGAGCCCGATGCGCCACACCTGGGGAACGGGGCAGACTGACCCGGTGATCCGTCCGGTGCCGCCCGTCCTGGCTCGCTGCGTGCTCGCCGTCGCGCTGCTGGGCGAGATATTGATCCTGACGATCGGGATCCGCGTCGACGATCGGGATCGAGCGTTGTGGACCGAGGTAATCGGGCTGGTGGTGTTCCTACTGGCGTTAGCCGCCATGCGGTTCAGCGGGTTGCCGGCTCGCTCCGCACTCGGCCTGGTGGTGGGCGTCGGCGCCGTGCTGCAGCTGTGCATCATCACGCACCGGCCAGCCTCCAGCGACGACGCCTACCGGTACGTCTGGGACGGCAAGGTACAGCTGTCCGGGACCGATCCGTACCAATACCCGCCGTCGGCCCGTGAGCTGGACCCGCTGCGCAGCGCACCGCTGTTCCCGGTCAAGTCGGACTGCTCGCCGGGCCGGGTTGTCGACGGGCGCTGCAGCGCCTTGAACAGGCCCACGGTGCGCACGGTGTACCCGCCAGTGGCCGAGGCGGCGTTCACGGTGGCCCGGCTGATCAGTTTCGGGGCAACCGACGGGCTGCTCCCGTTGCAGATCCTGGCAGCGCTGGGAGTGATCGCGATCAGCCTGCTGTTGGCCCGGCGGGCAGCCGCGCGGGGCAGCCCACCGTGGCACGTCGCGGTGTGGGCCTGGTGCCCGGTCACCGCGGTGGAGTTGTCGAACAATGCGCACATCGACTGGTTGGCCGCGTTGCTCGGCGTGGGCGCCCTGTTGTGCAGTGCGCGGGGCCGTCCAGCCTGGGCCGGCGGCCTGCTCGGCGCCGCGATCGTCACGAAGATCTACCCGGGCCTGTTGCTGCCGAGCCTGCTGCGCCGCCGGCCGGTCCTCACCGTTTCGACGGCGGCAGCGGTGGTGGTGCTCAGCTACGTCCCGCATGTTGTCGCGGTCGGCACCGACGTCATCGGTTACTTGCCCGACTACCTCAAGGAGGAGAGCTACACCACTGGGCACCGCTTCCTGTTGCTACGCCAGGTGATGCCCGACTCCTGGACGGCGCCGGTGGTCGCGATCGTTCTGCTCGCCACCGCACTATGGGCCATCCGGCATACCGACGCGGATGCCCCGGAGGAGACCGCCATGGTCATGGTCGGAATGGCGTTCCTGCTCACCACGCCCAACTACAGCTGGTACTCCGTCCTGTTGCTCGTACTGGTCGCGATGACCGGCCGCATCGAGTGGTTTCCGATCGTCGTCGCGGCCACTCTGAACACGCTCGGGGCACCACACTTCAGCGATGGGCTGGCCTACCGCACCACTTGCTACGCACTCGGCCTGCTCGGGCTGCTGGTAGTGCTCGCGGTGCGCCGGATAGCCGATCGATCGCCGACGCCTCAGTTCGACGTGGGCGTACAACGTGCAGACGGGCCGCGGTAGTCGGGCGAGCGTAGGACCACGATCAACTCGTTGTCGTACAAGGTGCGGTAACGGCGTGCGGTCAGCTGACTCAGCACGACCTTGGAGTCGGTACCGCGGTACATCACCGGATGAGTCAGGTCGAGGATCACGAAGTCCGGCTGTGGACCGCCGATGCCGGGGATGGTGACGCGGTCCCGGTTGGTCAGCTGCGGCGCGACCCGGTCGTCGACGGCAACGCAGACGTTGCGTGGGATGAGCCGCAGCGCCGCCTGCTTGCTGTGCTGGTGGGCATCGAAGTGCCACATCTGCCCATCCGCCATCCGCTTGATGACCGGGATCGTCGGCCCGTGCCACTGGATCATCAGTAGCGGGACGAGCGCCACCCAGGCCAGCAAAGCAACCTTGAGCCGGGGGCGCGACCAGACGGTGAGCCGGCCCGCGCCATCCACCATCGCCAGCACGAGCACCAACCACGGCAACAGGTTGTAGTGGTACTGAGTGGTCCAGAGGTTGTCACGGGAGTTCCAGAAACGTTCGGCGAGCAGCGGTAACGCGATCAGGGCGTACCTACTGCGAAGCGGCAGCAACGCCACCGGGACGAACAGGTACGCGAGCGTCTGCGCCTTCGGTTCGGGGCTGAACAGCAGTCGGATCGCCCGCCAGGGATGGGCGATTATCGTGCCCACGGTGTCGGGCAGGTTGCGGCCGAGTGCGTCGAAGGTCCAGTAGGCGAAGTGCCCGCCGGGGGCGAACGCCGGAATGATCACTGCGGTGGCCACGGCGGCGACCACGGCGCCGATGGCAATCAGCAGAGCGCCGAATCGACGCGGCGCCCGGGTCATCCGCAAGAGCCCGAGGACGGCGACAATCGCGCCCATGTCCTCCCGGGTGAGCAACAACAGCATGCAGCAGACCGCCAGCGTGCGGTCGTCCTCCCGGTCGAGTGCATCGATCGCGCCGGCGAGCAGCGGCACCGCGAAAGCGATCTCGTGGAAGTCGAAGTCGACGAACCCCTGCACCGACCAGCTCAGCACGTAGGCGGCGCAGACGATCAGTGCCGCTCCGGCCGACGTCCGGCGACGGGTGAAGCGGTAGACGATCGGCACCGACGCGGCGATCAGTGCGGCCTGCACCACGAGCAGGACCATGGGCGTGTCCCAGATCCAGTACAGCGGGGCGATGACAGCGATGATCGGGTGGAAGTGGTCGCCGAAGATGTTGTAGCCGGGACCCTTCAGGGCCACGATCGGCGCTCGGAAATGGCTGTATTGCCGGACCGCCTGGTCGAAGATGCCCAGGTCGTAGCCCGAGGTCCGCAGCGCCCGCTGCCGCAGCACCGAATACCCGCCGTAGAAGGCGAAGGTAGCCAGCGTCAGGCCGAGCACCGCGACCCGTTCGCGGCCGAGCGAGAGGCGGCGGATGCGGCGACGGAGGCTCGCGCCGGTGTCGCTCAGCACCGTCACCCTCAGCACCGGCACCCTCAGCGCAGCGACGCGGCCCAGGCGCCCGGACCCGTCCGCAACGGCCGGCGCAACTGATACCCGGGGTCGCTCCAGCCGCCAGGCGAGCGGGCCGGCTCGGTGGCCGCCGGTGCGTCGCCGACCGCAGCGAGCACGGCGGTCAGCACCGCGAGCTCTTCCAGGCTGGGCTCACCGTGTACCACCCGAAGGGTGGTATTCGCGTTCTCGGTCAACGTCCTGCACGCCTTTCCGGGTCACCTACAGAGGAATGTTGCCGTGCTTCTTCGGTGGCAGGCTCTGCCGCTTGTTGCGCAGCATCCGCAGCGACTTGATCACGTAGGAGCGGGTGTGCGAGGGCGGGATCACCGAGTCGATGTAGCCGCGTTCGGCAGCCACGTACGGATTCACCAGGGTGTCCTCGTAGTCGGTCACCAACTCGACCCGGCGCTCCTCTGCGTTGTCGGCCTTCGCCAGCTCTTTGCGATACAGGATGTTGACGGCTCCCTGCGCGCCCATCACCGCGATCTGCGCAGTCGGCCAGGCGACGTTGACGTCTGCGCCCAGGTGTTTGGAACCCATCACGTCGTACGCACCGCCGAACGCCTTGCGGGTGATCACGGTGATCTTCGGGACGGTGGCCTCGGCGTAGGCGTAGATCAGCTTCGCGCCACGCCGGATGATCCCGTTGTGCTCCTGACCGACGCCGGGCAGGAAGCCGGGCACGTCCACGAGCGTGACGATAGGGATGTTGAAGGCGTCGCACGTGCGCACGAAGCGGGCCGCCTTCTCTGACGCGTCGATGTCCAGGCAGCCGGCGAACTGTGTCGGCTGGTTGCCGACGATGCCCACCGGATGGCCTTCGATCCGGCCGAATCCGACGATGATGTTCGGCGCGAACAGCGCGTGCACTTCGCAGAAGTCGCCGTCGTCGAGCAGGTGCGCGACGATCTCGTGCATGTCATAGGGCTGGTTGGCCGAATCCGGGATGAACGTGTCGAGGAACTGGTCCTCGGCGTTCACCGTCACGTCCACCTCGGTGTCGTAGACGGGCACCGGGTCGAGGTTGTTGCTCGGCAGGTACGACAGCAGAGTCTTCACGAAGCCGATCGCATCGTCCTCGTCGGTGCCGAGGTAGTGGGCGTTACCGCTGGTGGTGTTGTGCGTACGCGCCCCGCCGAGCTCCTCCAGGGTGACATCCTCACCGGTTACCGTCTTGACGACGTCAGGGCCGGTGATGAACATCTGTGAGGTCTTGTCGACCATCACGATGAAGTCGGTGAGCGCGGGGGAGTAGACGTGCCCGCCCGCCGCCGCGCCCGTGATCAACGAGATCTGCGGAATCACACCGGAGGCCCGCACATTCCGGTAGAAGATCTCGCCGTAGAGGCAGAGTGAGACCACGCCTTCCTGGATGCGCGCCCCGCCACCCTCGTTGATGCCGACCACGGGGCAGCCGGTCTTCATGGCGAAGTCGAGCACCTTGACGATCTTTTCGCCGTACACCTGGCCGAGGCTGCCGCCGAACACGGTGACGTCCTGGCTGAACACGCACACCGGCCGCCCGTCGACGGTTCCGTAGCCGGTCACGACGCCGTCACCGTAGGGCCGGTTCTGCTGCATCCCGAAGGTGGTGGAGCGGTGTCTGGCCAGTTCGTCGAGTTCGACGAACGAATCGACGTCGAGGAGCATCTCGACGCGTTCCCGGGCGGTGTGCTTGCCCTTGGCGTGCTGGCGCTGCACGGCGCGCTCGGACCCGGCATGCACAGCCTCGTCGTATCGACGATCGAGATCGACTAGTTTCCCGGAGGTGGTGTGCGGATCGTGTTCGGTGGGTACGCCCGCTGGTATCGACTCTGCCACGGTCTCGGAGCCTAGTGCTCCGTCGATCGGCGGCGGATGGTCCGGTGTTGATATCGGAAGGGGCCGCGGCGCGGTCGGTTGCGTTCGGGAGGACTAGATGGCAGCGGTTGGCGAGTACACCGTCGACG
>JBPCMU010000032.1:0-31327 GCA_051001975.1 Jatrophihabitans sp. | reverse complement strand
GTACAAGGACATGACGAACTGGGGTCGCAAGATGTACGTGACCCCGGGCATCGTCGTGGACGGCAAGCTCGTGACCACGGACCTCGTCGAGATCAATCTCGGCATCCGGATCCTGCTCGGCTCGTCGTACTACGACGACTGGGAGGACCAGGAGATGTTCGTCAAGAACGATCCGCTGGGCAACCCAGTTGATCGACGCCACCCCTGGAACCAGTCGACGAACCCGCGGCCGCAGAAACGCGACTTCGACGACAAGTACAGCTGGGTGATGTCGCCGCGCTGGTTCGACGGCAAGGACTACCTGGCGCTGGACACCGGCGGCGGACCGCTCGCACGGTTGTGGTCGACGGCGCTGGCCGGTCTCGTGGACATCGGTTACGTCCAGTCCACCGGCAGCAGCGTCAAAATCAACCTCCCGAAGACCGCGCTGAAGGGCCCGGTCGAGCTGGAGTGGAAGATCCCGCAGTGGAGCAACACCCTCGAACACAACCGGGCGCGGACGTACTTCCAGGCGTACGCGGCGGCCTGCGCGCTGCACTTCGCCGAGAAGGCGCTGGTCGAGATCCGCGCCGGCCGGACCAAGACCTGGGAGAAGTTCGAGGTGCCGGACGAGGCCATCGGCTGCGGCTTCACCGAGGCGGTGCGCGGCGTGCTCTCACACCACCTGGTGATCCGCGACGGCAAGATCGCGAACTATCACCCGTACCCGCCGACACCGTGGAACGCCAACCCGCGGGACAGCTACGGAACCCCGGGTCCGTACGAGGACGCGGTTCAGGGCCAGCCGATCTTCGAGGAGAACGACCGGGAGCACTTCAAGGGGATCGACATCATGCGCACGGTGCGCAGCTTCGACCCGTGTCTGCCCTGCGGCGTGCACATGTACCTCGGCGAGGGGAAGAAACTCGACCTGCTGCACAGTCCAACGCAATCCGCGGGGGCCGTCTGAGATGAGTCAGCCGCCCGTGGCCGATGAGATCGACCTGCGCGCCTCGGGGCAACGCATCGAAGCACTGCTCGATGCGATGGCCGCGTCCGGACCGATGGCGCGCGAACGCGCTGAAGAACTGGTCCGACTGGTCACCGAGTTGTATGGCACCGGCCTGGAGCGGGTACTGACGATCCTGTTCGACGCCGGCCGGCTCGAGCCGGCGGTGCTGGAGAAACTGGCCGACGACGATCTGGTCGCCAGCCTGCTGTTGGTGCACGGACTGCATCCATACGACGTCGATACCCGGGTCAAGCGGGCATTGGACGGGGTCCGGCCCTACCTCGGCTCGCACGGCGGCGACGTCGAGGTGCTGGGTATCTCCGACGACGGCGTCGTGCGGCTACGGATGCTGGGCAGCTGCGACGGCTGCCCATCCTCGTCGGCGACGCTCACCCTGGCCGTGGACGGCGCTGTCCGGGCCGCTGCGCCGGAAGTCACCGACATCCAGGTGGAGGAGCCCACCGCAACAGCAGCGAAGGCGGGTTCGCTGATCTCGATCGACTCGCTGCGGATGCGCACTGCCTCGGTCGAGCCGGCCGAGGCGCAGTGGACTGCGGCGCCGGCCCTCGACGGGTTGGCGCCGGGTGAGGTGCGCGCGGTGACAGTGGCCGGGCTCGATGTCGTCGCGTGCCGGGTGGGGGCCGATCTGTTTGCCTTCCGGGACGGCTGCGCTTCGTGCGCCGGCAGCCTCGCCACCGCCACCTTGATACGCCGGATGGGCGGCGCTGCCGGCGATGTCGTGCTGCAGTGCCCGCAGTGCCGCGCGCATTACGAGGTGAAGCGAGCCGGCGCCAGCATCGATCACGACGGTGAGCACCTGCAGCCGCTACCGCTGCTGGTGAAGGGCGACAGTGTTGAACTTGCCGTGCCAGCATCGGTGAAGACGTGAGGGCGTGATGGCCGCGAACGGACCTGCTGGAGGGAGCGGCGCCGGACCACTGGCGGCGCTGCGCCGCATCGCCACCGCGCCGCGCTCGGAGACCGCCGAGTTCGAACGCTGCGAGATGTGTGCGGTCTCGATCGGCGAACTGCACCAGCACGTCGTCGACGTCGAGGCACGCAGCCTGATGTGCACGTGTCGGCCGTGCTATCTGCTGTTCGACCGACCCGGCGCAAAGTTGCGCTACCAGGCCGTTCCGGATCGATACCTGCGGTTCGAGGACTTCGATCTGGGCAGCACCCAGTGGGACGCGCTGCAGATCCCGGTTGGTCTGGCGTTCTTCTTCCACAATTCGACGATCGGCAAGACGATCGCGTTCTATCCGGGACCGGCCGGCGCGACCGAATCCGAGCTGGATCTGGACGCGTGGGAGTCGATCGTCGGCGGTAATCCGAGCCTGGCCACGCTCGCCGACGACGTCGAGGCGATCCTGGTGCGATCGTCGGAGCACGGCGAGGAGTTCGAGTGCTTCCTCGTCCCGATCGACGCCTGCTACGAACTGGTGGGCACGCTGCGGATGCTGTGGCGAGGCTTCGACGGCGGTCAGGACGCACACCGAGAGATCGAACGGTTCTTCACGCACGTCCGGGACCGCAGCAAGCCGGCCAAGGTCGGGAACCGAGCAGGGTCAGCACATGAGTGAGCATCGCAGCGAGCGCCAGCGAGCGATGAGCGCTTGCGTGAACAGCAAGGTCGACACATGAGTGAACTCGACTTCTTCGTCACCGACGTCATCGCCGAGAAGTACGCGGCGGCGCCGTCGTTGACGATGCGGCTGCGCATCGCGGAGTCCACCGGCGCGGTGGTGCACGCCGTGGCACTGCGTTGCCAGATCCGCATCGAGCCACAGCGCCGGCCGTACGACGACGCCGAGGCGGCCCGTCTGCAGGACCTGTTCGGCGGCCGGGAGCGCTGGCGCGACACACTCCGGCCGTTCCTCTGGACCCACGCGAGCGCGATGGTGCAGGGGTTCACCGGCGACATCGAATTCGACCTTCCGGTGCCGTGTACCTATGACTTCGAAGTCGCGGCCGCCAAGTACCTGCACTCAGTACGGGCCGGGGACATCCCGCTCGTCCTGATGTTCAGCGGCACCGTGTTCACCCGTGGCAGCAACGGGTTCCAAGTGGAGCAGATCCCGTGGCACAAAGATGTCCAGGCGTCGATGCCCGCGTCTGTGTGGCATGAGGTGATGGACGCGCACTTCCCGGGGAGCGGCTGGATCCGGGTGCACCGCGACGTCATCGACGCGCTGGCCAGTTACAAGGCGCAGCATGGCCTGCTCGGATGGGATGACACGCTCACCACATTGCTGGACGCGGTGCACTCCATCGACCCGGTCGTCGAGGCGAACTCATGAGCAGCCTGGACTCGGTCCGCCAGATCGCTGACACCGTGCTGTACGAGGGCTACTTGCTGTACCCCTACCGTGCGACCTCGTCCAAGAATCGCGTCCGCTGGCAGTTCGGCGTGCTGGGCCCGCCAGATGCCCAGCGCGTCGGCGTCGGCGAAGAGCCAGCGATGCAGGTGCAGACCCTGTTACGCGGCGAGCGCCCATCGCTCACCGTGCACCTGCGCTTTCTGCAACTGCAGATGCGCGACGTGCAACGCCGCGACGGCGAGGCGTTCAGGTCGGTGCTGGAGCTGCCGATCGACGGGCAGCTCGTCTATAGCTGGGACGAGGCGGTGGAGCGGGAACTCGTGGTGGGTCCGCACTCGCTGGACTCGCTACGCGCTGGTGTGCACGAGCAGGTCGAGGTAGCGGGCGGCGAAGACGTCTCGGATGCCGTCGACCGCGATGGCCGGATCGTGCGTCGACGCTGGCCGCTGCGCGCGGAGATCGCAGTGCGCGCCGTGTGCGTAGCCGACGGCGTGCACCGCATCGAGATCACCGTGACCAACACGGCAGCGGACACCATTTCGGATCGGGACGAGGCAACCCGGGTGTCCTTCATCGGCGCGCACCTCTTGCTGCCGGTGGACGACGGCGAATGGATCTCCGCACTGGATCCGCCGGACGAGCTGGCGGGGGAGGTGGCGGCCTGCCGCAATCGGCGGTGCTGGCCGGTGCTGGCCGGTGCGGACGGGGCGACGGACTTGGTGCTCGGCTCGCCGATCATCCTGTACGACTATCCGGCGGTTGCCCCAGAAAGCGCCGGCTCCCTGTTCGACGCGACCGAGATCGACGAGATCCTCACGTTGCGGGTGATGACACTCAGCGACGAAGAGAAGGCACAGGCCCGGGCCACCGATCCCGCTGCGGCGGCGATCATCGACCGCTGCGACGACATGGCTCCTGCGGACCTGGCCAGGATGCACGGCGTCCTGCGCGACCCGCACCTGCCGGTGGCCGGGGAGATGAATGCGATGGCCGATCTCGATCTCGCCGGGTTGCCCACCTTCGGGGATTTCTCCTCAGTGCCGAGCGCGGAGGGCAAACCGTGGTGGGATCCGGGCGTCGACGGCAGTGTCGACCCTACGAAGGACGTGGCGCACGTGAATGGTGTGGCCATCGCCAAGGGCAGCAAGGTCCGGCTCGCACCGAGCCATCGTGCGGACGCGCAGGACTTGTTCTTCGCTGGTCACGTCGCCACCGTGAGCGGCGTGTTCCAGGACGTCGACGGTGAGGTGCACGTCGCCGTGACGATCGACGACGACCCGGCCGCCGACCTGCACGACTGGTACGGCCGGTACCTGTATTTCGCCACCGACGAGGTCGAACCGCTCGTCGACACACCACAACCGGATCGACTGGGATGAGAGGGGACAGGTCATGCGCATAGTGGGGTTTCTTGCCACCGGGATAGCCGGGATAGCTGTCATCGCGGCGCTCGTCGCCGCGGGGACATCCGTCGGTGACATCAGGAGATACATGCGAATCCGCAAGATGTGAGGTCCGAGTTGTGAGCAAGAAGTGACGCAGCCAGAGACGGTCGCCGGCGTGCAACCGGTCCGGATCCTCGTCGCTGGGGTGGGCAACATATTCCTCAGCGACGACGGGTTCGGCCCCGAGGTCGCCCGCCGGCTGTCGAGTGCTGCGCTGCCTCCGGGAGTGCGAGTGGTCGACTACGGGATCCGTGGCATGCACCTGGCCTATGACCTGCTCGACGGCTACGACGCCCTGGTGTTGCTCGACCTGGTGCCACCGTGCGGCGAACCGGGTCGGATCAGCGCGATGGAGATCGGCGCCGACCAACTCGGCAACGGCGAGTTCGACGCACACGGGATGAACCCGGCAGCAATGCTGGGCAACCTCGAAAAGCTCGGCGGGTCGCTGCCCCGCACCGTCGTCATCGGGTGCGAACCGGCGTCGATCGAGGAAGGCATCGGGCTGTCTGCGCAGGTCGCTGCGTCCGTCGACCGGGCCGTTGATGAGGCCGTCGCGCTCGTCGGCGCATTGCACACCGAACTCTCCCCCGGAGGCGATACCTGATGTGTCTCGGCATTCCCGGCAGGGTCGTGGAGCTCGTCGAAGGCTGTGCCAATCAGTTGGCGCTGGTCGACGTGATGGGCAAAGCGCGACAGATCAATGTCGGCATGCTGGAGGAGCAGGTCGAACCCGGCCAATGGATCGTCATCCACATGGGCTTTGCGATGGAGGTCGTCGACGAGGCCGAGGCCGCACAAGCGATGTCCGGCCTAGAGATGATGGGCCGCGCTTTCGACGAGGACGACCAGGCCACCGCATGAGTGCATCCGTCCGCGCACCGACGCCGGTCGACACCGACCGACGGCGCCGGCGCGTCCGGGTCCGTGGCGTCGTGCAGGGCGTCGGCTTCCGACCGTTCGTTTATGTCACGGCCACCGAATGCGCACTGAGCGGGAGCGTCGGCAACGACAGCGACGGGGTGATTCTCGAGGTCGAGGGTCACACCGCGGATCTGGACCGGTTCGTCCTCCGGCTGCAGACGGCGCCGCCGCCCCTGGCGGTGGTGGAGTCGGTCGAGATCGACGAGCTGCCGCCGATGGGTGGCACGGGATTTCGGATCGAGGACTCGCAGTCGGTCCAGGGCGGGCGCACGCTGGCCTCGCCTGATATGGCGACCTGTTCGGACTGCCTGCACGAGCTTGCCGACCCGCGCGACCGTCGTTTCCGCCACCCGTTCATCACCTGTACGAACTGCGGTCCGCGATTCACCATCATCACCGGCCTGCCCTACGACCGGGCCACCACCACGATGGCCGGCTTCGCGATGTGCGCCGACTGCCGCAGTGAGTACGACGATCCGACCGACCGCAGGTTCCACGCTCAGCCCATCGCCTGCCACGACTGCGGTCCGACGGTGCGCTTCACCGCGCGCGGCGGTGGTCCGCGTACCGGCGACGCCGCGATCGGTGCTGCTCGGGACGCTTTGGCCGCCGGGGCAATCGTCGCGATCAAGGGCCTGGGTGGCTATCACTTGGCCTGCGACGCGAAGAACGAGCTGGCCGTCACAACGCTGCGAGCTCGTAAGGGACGCGGAGACAAGCCGTTCGCGGTGATGGTCCGCGATCTCGACACCGCCCGCAGCTGCGCGCGCATCGACGACGTCGAGGAGGCGCTGCTCACCTCGCCTGCTCGGCCGATCGTTCTGTTGCCGCGCGCCTGCGACGCGCGGGTGGCTCCGTCCATCGCGCCGGGCAGCCCCGACGTCGGGCTGTTCCTGCCGTACACGCCGTTGCACGTATTGCTGTTCGGCCTCGATGACGATCCACCCGGCCCGGCCGCGCTGGTGATGACCTCCGGCAATCTGAGTGGTGAGCCGATCGTCACCGACGACGCCGACGCGACGCATCGGCTGGCCGGCTTGGCCGACGCCTGGCTCGCGCACGACCGGCCCATCCACGTCCCGTGCGACGACTCGGTGAGCCGGATCGTCGATGGTGTCGAGCTGCCGCTGCGGCGCTCCCGCGGCCATGCGCCGCTGCCGATCGCGCTCCCCGTCGAAGTGCCCCCGGCGCTGGCGGTCGGCGCGGATCTGAAGAACACCTGCGGCGTCGGGGACGGACGGTACGGCTGGCTGAGCCAGCACATCGGCGACATGGACGATGTGCGCACCCTCGATGCCTTCGCCGCGACGCAGTCCCATCTCGCCACCCTCACCGGCGTCGCGCCGACCCACCTCGTCGCCGACCGACACCCCGGTTACCGCTCCGTGCAATGGGCCGGCGCTCACGCCGCGGGTCGTCCGGTCCGCGCGGTCCAGCACCACCATGCGCATATCGCGTCGGTGATGGCCGAGAACGGACACGACGGCAGCACTCCGGTCATCGGCATCGCCTTCGACGGCACCGGTTACGGCACCGACGGGGCGATCTGGGGTGGCGAGGCGCTGGTCGCCGACTACCGAGGATTCGAACGGTTCGCCCACCTGGGGTATCTCCCGCTGCCTGGCGGTGACGCGGCCGTCCAGCGGCCGTACCGGATGGCCCTCGCCGCCCTGCAGGCGGCCGGCGTCCACTGGGACGAGCGACTGCCGAGCGTCGCCATCTGCCCTCCCGACGAGCGCAGGGTGCTCCGACACCAACTCCGGACCGGGATGGGTTGCGTGCCCACCTCGAGCATGGGCCGGCTGTTCGACGCCATGAGCTCGCTGGCCGGCGTCCGGCACATCGCGGACTACGAAGCGCAGGCGGCGATCGAGTTCGAAGCGCTCGCCCGCGGCGTCGTGCCCGCCCCGACCTACTCGTTCCCGCTCGTCGTTGATGCCGCAACGGTGATCGCGGACCCGTTGCCGGTGGTGCGGGAAATCGCCGCCGACGTGCTCGTTGGCCGTGCCGCGGCCGAGATTGCCGCAGACTTCCATGCTGCGGTGATCGACCTGGTTCTGCAGTTGGCCCGCGCGGCCCGCGACTCACTCGGGCTGCACACCGTCGGTCTGAGCGGCGGAGTCTTCCAGAACGTGGTCTTGCTTGCCGGGTCCTGCCGGGTACTGCGAGACGACGGCTTCACCCTGCTGCGCCACCAACGCGTGCCGCCGAACGACGGCGGGATCGCGCTGGGTCAATTGCTCGTCGGATCGATGATGTGAGGGAGATGCAACGGTTATGTGTCTAGCTGTGCCAGGGCGGATCGTGTTGTTGGAGGTACACGACGACACGTTGATGGGTGAGGTCGACTTCGGCGGCGTGCAGAAGTCGGTGTGCATGGAGTACCTGCCGGACGCGGTGCTCGGCGAGTACGTGATCGTGCATGTCGGTTTCGCGATCCAACGTCTGGACGAGGAGTCAGCCCTGAAGACGTTGGCCAACTTCGACAGCATGGGGATCTTGAAGGAGGAATTCGGCGACGGGTTCGCACTCGCCGCGAAACAGGCCGGACTACCGGCACCAGCAGGAGGGACCACCTGATGAAGTACCTCGAGGAGTTCAGCAATCCGGAACTCGCGCAGCGACTGCTCGACCAGATCCGCTCGGTGACGACGCGCAAGTGGGCGATGATGGAGGTCTGCGGCGGGCAGACCCACTCGATCATCAGGCACGGCATCGACCAGCTCCTGCCTGACGAGATCGAGATGATCCACGGTCCGGGCTGCCCGGTCTGTGTCACTCCGCTCGAGGTCATCGACAAGGCGTTGGCGATCGCCTCGATGCCGAATGTCATCTTTTGTTCCTTCGGCGACATGCTCCGGGTGCCCGGAAGCGAGCAGGACCTGTTCCGGGTGAAGAGCGCCGGCGGGGACGTCCGGGTCGTCTACTCACCACTCGACGCGCTGACGCTGGCGCGGCAGAACCCGGACAAGCAGGTGGTGTTCTTCGGTATCGGCTTCGAGACCACCGCGCCGGCGAACGCGATGACGGTGTACCAGGCCAAGCGGCTCGGCGTCACCAACTTCTCGCTGCTCGTCTCGCACGTGTTGGTGCCGCCGGCGATCGCGGCCATCATGGAATCGCCGACCTGTCGGGTGCAGGCGTTCCTCGCTGCCGGACATGTCTGCAGTGTCATGGGCACCGCCGAGTACCCGCCGCTGGTCGAGAAGTACCAAGTGCCGATCGTGGTCACCGGGTTCGAGCCGCTGGACATCCTGGAAGGCATCCGCAAGACGGTCCTGCAGCTCGAGTCGGGACGCTGCGAGATGGAGAACGCCTACGAACGCGTCGTACCGGCCGAGGGAAATCCGGCGGCCAGGGCGATGTTGGAGGATGTGTTCGAGGTGACCGACCGGTCCTGGCGCGGTATCGGGATGATCCCCGGCAGCGGCTGGATGCTGTCGCCGAAGTACCACGAGTTCGACGCCGAGCACCGCTTCGACGTCGGCGGCATCCACACCGACGAGTCGAGCATCTGCCGATCCGGCGAAGTGTTGCAGGGCCTCATCAAGCCGCATGAGTGCGCGGCGTTCGGCAAGGAGTGCACACCACGTAACCCGCTCGGCGCGACGATGGTCTCCTCCGAGGGTGCCTGCGCCGCCTACTACCTGTACCGGCGTCTCGAGCTCACGGCGGTAGGTACCGATGCCTGAACCTCTCGACTTCGACGGGTGGACCTGCCCGGTTCCGTTGCGGGACTCGCCGACGATCGTGATGGGCCACGGCGGTGGCGGAGCAATGTCCGGGGAGCTGATCGAGCATCTATTCCTACCCGCCTTCGGTGACTCGGCGCAGGCGGCGATGTCCGACTCGGCCGTACTGTCTCGACCGAACGGCCGATTGGCCTTCTCCACCGACTCCTTCGTCGTCAAGCCGATGTTCTTCCCTGGCGGCACGATCGGCGACCTGGCGATCAACGGCACCGTGAACGACTTGGCAATGTCCGGCGCCCGCCCGATGTTCCTGTCAACCGCGTTCATCCTCGAAGAGGGCACCGATCTCGCGGACATCAACCGGATCGCGACAGCGATGGGACAGGCCGCCAAGGTCGCCGGCGTCACCCTCGTCACCGGTGACACCAAGGTTGTCGACGCCGGTCACGGGGACGGCGTGTTCGTGAACACTGCCGGCATCGGCGTGCTCGCCGACGGCGTCGACATCCGTCCGCAGCGCGCCGAGGTCGGCGATGTGGTGATCGTCAGCGGCGACATCGGCGTGCACGGTGTTGCCGTCCTGAGTTGCCGCGAGGGACTGGAATTCGGGGCCGAGATCGAGAGTGACTGCGCGCCGCTGAACGGGTTGGTCGAGACGATGCTGGCGACCGGCGCGGACATTCACACGCTGCGCGACCCGACTCGCGGTGGCGTGGCGGCCTCGCTGAACGAGATCGCCCGGTCGGCGCAGATCGGCGTGAACATCGTGGAACACGACCTGCCGATTCCGGCGGCGGTGGCCAACGCGTGCTCGATGCTCGGTCTTGATCCTCTCTACGTTGCCAATGAAGGAAAGTTGGTGGCCTTCGTCCCGCGCGCGGATGCGGACATGGTGCTCGCGGCGATGGCCGGCCACGAGTACGGGCGTGGCGCCAAGATCATCGGTGAGTGCGTCCCGGACCATCCGGGGATGCTGGTCGCGAAGACCGCGCTGGGCGGCAATCGTGTGGTGGACCTGCCGATCGGCGAGCAGCTGCCCCGGATCTGCTGAGGTGGCAACGTCCACGGTCGCGGGGGAGACGCGCTTCGCCCGCTACGCGTACCCGCCCAACGAGCTCGGCTACTGCGGTCCGGACGGTGCTGAGGTGCTGCTGGAAGCGGCGGCCGGCGGTGCTGCAGGGGACGTCCGGGACCGGGCCAGATCCTTCGACGGGGCCTGGGTGTACCTGGAGATCATTGCCGCCGCGGCCGGCATCGCGGATCCGTTGGATGACCGGGTGGTCGAGGCGTACTGGGTGGGCAACGCGCTGCTCGACACGGTGGACCCGGCGGCGTTCGCCGATCGCGCGCGCACTGCGTTCGCGGGGGAGTCTGGCGCCGATTGGCGCACGCTGGACTGCCGATCACCGCACCCGGTGCCGCACCACAGCTTCCAGGTCTTCGCGGTCTACCCGTGGGTGGCGTTGCTCGGCCGTGGCGACACCGCGCGGCATGTGTTGGACCGCTGCCGAATCCGCACCGGCGTGGTCACGGCCGTCGCCGAAGAGCATGTGGAGGTCGCTGGGCGCCCGCTCACCTGGGACGGCGCCCGGCTGGCTCTCGGCGACCCGGTGGATGAGTCGGTGCGATGGGCCGACGACGGCCGGGCGTTGTCCGGCAGGCAGCCGCTGCGGGGCGGTGATCGGATCGCGCTGCACTGGGACTGGGTCTGCGACCGGCTGAGCGTCGAACAAGCCGAGGCGTGCGATGCGGTCACCCAGCGCCAGCTCGACCTGACGAACCGGGTGCTGACGGGCTGAGCACGACCAACGATTACATCCCCTGCCGACGCAGCTTCATCCGGGCCGATTGCGCGAGGTGATCGCGCACGTCAACGACTGCCACTTCCTCGACACCCTGATGATGGTTTGGACGGTCGGCGGCGAGCCTGACGCGCTGGCCGCGGAACTCCTCGACCTGACCCGCGACGGGATGATGTTCCGCGCCCGGGTGGCCGACGGCTGGAGACCTGGCGTGACCTGCAGGCCGAGATGTTCGCGTCTGATCATGAAAGTGCCCAGCCACTCACGGGGGAGAGTGGCCGGGCATGCACGAGTATTCGTCACTAATCGTAGATGCGCAAGGGTCAGTTGTGACTCACGGTGCAAACGGGAAGCCTTAAGCGAGGCCGGCGGACCGCCCGGGTGCCGCCCCCTGCGGTCAGTGCCCGCTGCCGACATGGGTGAGCAGGTCGTCCAGCGGTGCCGGGATCCGGTCTAGATCCAGGGCCTGGACGAGCAGCGGTGCGTAGCGGGCCTTGCGGCCGCTGCGGGTGCCCATGAACCGGCGCAGCCGGGCGTCATCGGGTCTCTCGCGCTGCGCCGGCATCTGTTGAAAGTTTCGGAACGAGGTGAGGTCGCCGTGCTCCTCGAGGACTCTCTCTACGGCCGCCACTCCGAGGGCACGGATCAGCTCGTCCTCGAGGTCCGTGACGCACATGAAGAAGCCCAGCGACCGCATCTCGTCGAGGCTCGGCCCGCCGGCGAGTCCGGATCGGGCAAGGCCACGCTGCACGATGTGGACCTCACCTTCGTCACATAGGCCGGCCACCTCGAGGCCGAGCCCGTGCGGCCCGAGGATGTCCAGGTAGTGCCCGATGTTCGTCACTCCGCCCATCGGGACGATCGAGACCGCCTCGGCGTCGAGGTCGCGATCACGGCGTTCGGCGAGCGCCGCGAGTGCGAGCTGATCACTGACGCCCTCGACGAGAATCGCGGACACGGCGGCAGGCATCGTCCCATCGTCGGTCAGTAGCGTGTCTCTCGCGACCAGTTTCAGAAAACAGACCCGGACGGCGGCCGCCGGCCTCGACGCGAGGAGCGCACCCATGCAGGCAGTGCAGTTCACCGAGTACGGCGGACCCGACGTGCTGCAGCTTGTCGACGTCGACGAGCCCCATGCCGGCACCGGTCAGATCCGGATCGCGGTCCGGGCCGCCGGTGTCAACGGGATCGACTGGAAGATTCGCTCCGGCGCACTCAGCGACGGGAAGCCGCTTCCCGCCCCGGTCGGGACCGGCGTTGACGCCGCCGGAGTTGTGGATGAGGTGGGGGAGGGCGTCGACGATGTCGAGATCGGCGCCGCCGTCTTCGGTACCGGCTCCGCGACCTTCGCCGAGCATGCGGTGCTGTCGAGTTGGGCGATCAAGCCGGCCAGGTTGTCCTTCGAGGAGGCAGCAGGTTATCCGGTCCCGGTCGAGACCGCGGTCCGAATCCTGCGTGCGGTGGGCGTGCAACCGGGCCAGATGCTGCTGGTCAGCGGAGCATCAGGCGGAGTCGGTTCGGCGGTGCTGCAGATCGCCCGCGAACGGGGCATCGCCGTGATCGGCACTGCCGGCGATCGCAATCAGGAATACCTGCGCTCGCTCGGTGCGGTTGCGACGACCTACGGCGACGGCCTGGTCGGCCGAGTCCGCGCACTCGCGCCGCAAGGCATCGACGCGGCGCTCGACCTCGCCGGCTCGGGTGTCATACCTGAGCTGATCGAACTGACCGGTGAGCCGAGCAGGGTGCTGTCGATCGCCGACTTCGGCGCTCCCGAGTACGGCGCCCAGGTGTCCTCGGAATCGGCCAACGCCATGGATGCTTTCACGGAGGCGGCTCGGCTGTTCACCGCGGGCACGTTCCGCATCCCGGTGGCGAAGACGTTTCCCCTTGCCGCGGCGGGCGAAGCGCAAGCGGCCAGCGCCGCAGGCCACGTCGCCGGACGGTTCGTAGTCATCGTGCGTCAGCGGGACTGACTCAGCCGACGCTGGTCTCAGTCTCGTCGGGAGCTATCCACGTGTCAGGGGTCACGGCGTACTCGACGTCGCCCTCCTCAGAACCGGGAATCGGCTCCGGCCAATCCTCGAAGAAGGTGCGTTGCCAGGTGAGTCCTGCTTTCGCCATGACCCGCTGTGAGGCGCGGTTGACGGTCATCGTGGTGGCGTACACGCGGGTCGCGCCGGCTGCGATGAAGGCGTGCCGCACCAGAAGCCGCGCCCCCTCGCTGGCCAGGCCGCGGCCCCATGCCGCCGGCCGCAGTCGATAGCCGAGTTCGAGCACTGCGGGCCGGTCGGGCAACGGGCGCAAGCCGAACCAACCGACGACCAGTCCGGTGTCGCGTTCAACTCCCAGCCAGTAGCCGCGGCCAGGACCGTAGTCGGCGGTCAGCCAGGGCATGTCGCGGTCACGGCGACCTCGGGCGAGACTGGCCGGCCATCGTCGATGAAACGCATTACCGCCGGATCGCCGTGCAGTGCGACGACATCGTCCAGGTCGTCCGGCTGTGCGCGGCGCAGCAGTAGTCGCTCGGTCTGCAGCGGAACGTCAGTCATGTGCAGCATTCTGCCGACCGCGTCAATCGGGATCCATTCTTGACGCCATGGCATTGACAGCCTTATGGTTGCGCAACCGAAAGGTTGGACCCGAGATGAAGACCGAGATTGCGACGACGTTCGCCGCGCTGGGCGACCCGGTGCGGCGAGCGATCGTCGAGCGATTGGTCGATGGAGATGCGACGGTGGGCGAACTTGCCGCCGGGTTCCCGATCTCGTCGCAGGCGGTGTCGAAGCATCTGAAGGTGCTCGAAGCCGCTGGGGTCGTCTCCCGGCGCAGGGTCGCGCAGACCCGTCCGGTGCACCTGGAGGCGGGGTCGCTGACTCGGTCGGTTGATTGGCTCGAGGCGCGCCGACGTCGCCTCGAATCGCGCTACGGGCGGCTCGACGAGTTGCTCGATGAGATGAAGGGGTCTTCATGACCAACGAACGCACCGTCACCGCACACGCCGGGCAGCAGAGCATCGCGTTCGTCCGCGAGTTCGATGCACCCGCCGCGCTAGTGTTCCGCGCCCACACCGAAGCCGAGTTGCTGGGTCGGTGGACCGGACCGCGCGGCACCCATATGAAGTTGCGCGAGTTCGACGCACGGACCGGTGGCTCGTGGAGCTATGTCATCGCGGCCGATGGCGGCGAGGGGGAGTGGAGCTTCCACGGCTCCTTCCATGAAGTCACGGAGGCGAGTCGCATCGTGCAGACCTTCGAGTTCGAAGGTGACCCGGGCAATCCGACTCTTGAAGTTCTCACCTTCACCGACCTCGACCGCGGACGCAGCCGCATCGACGGGTTGTCGATCTTCCTGTCCGTGCAGGCACGCGACGAGATGCTCAACGGGATGGACGACGGCATGGACGAGAACTTCAAGCGCCTCGACGAACTCATCGCATCGGGCGAGCTGGTGGCAACCAGCGCGGGCGCCGACGGTCGGGAGTAACAGGCTGGTCGACGCCGAGGCAAAACGTTGGCCATCGGTCATACGGTGTCGGCATGACCGGGTCAACAGCGGACACCTACCGGGTCGCGGCAAGCACCTTCCAGCCGGAGGTCACCGACGGGTTGCTGCGCAGCCTGCCGGAGTGGTTCGGCGACGAGCCCTCGATCGTCGAGTACGTCGAGGCGGCCGGCCGTCTGCCGACCTACTTGGCCACGGCCGCCGAAGGTGCAGTAGTCGGCGTGCTGTTGCTGGAGTGGCACTTCCCGACCTCGGCAGAAGTGCACCTGATGGCCGTAGACCGAGAGTGGCATCGCCGCGGTGTCGGGCGGGCGCTTGTAGCCGCGGCGGAGCGCGACGTCCGGTCGGCCGGCGCCTCGCTGCTGAGTGTGAAGACGCTCGGCGCCTCCCGACCCGACACCAACTATGCCGCCACCCGAAAGTTCTACGGGGCGATCGGATTCCTGCCGCTGGAGGAGTTGCTCGCCCTCTGGCCGGGCAATCCGTGTCTGGTCCTCGTCAAGCCGCTCGGCAGAGGCGGATCCACCGGGCCTTAGTCGCTCCCGGCCCTCTTAGTGCGGTGGTCTGAGGTGTCCGTGACGCGGATCTAGGGTGCACTCCCCATGCGGTGGGTGGGGCCTTACTCGGAAGCTTGAGTCATCAGCAACCGAGGAGCACATCATGAACAGCACGATGATCGCCGCAGCCGCCGCCCAGCACCACAACGACCTGCTCGCTGAGGCCGCCGAGGCACGGCAGGCCCGCCTCGCCAAGACGCCGCGCCGAGACCGCCCGGCCGCCGCAAAACGTGGGCGTCGGCTGCACTCGCCGCTTGCCGGGCTCCGCACGTGGTTGGGCGCCGGACAACTCTGAATCCACCGATCTCCTCGCGACACAGCGCGAGTGCGTTGAGCCCCGGCCATGGGCGGCCGGGGCTCACTCGCGCTCGCGGGCCCGTGCCGGACCTCTCACATCGAAATGAGCCATAGTTCATCCATGGCCCTACATCGCGGCGCTGCCCGCGCCGACCTGCCCCCAGAAGCCAACCCGCTCTTCGGCACGGCCAATCCGGCCTTCGGTGAGCAGGTGCAACCGCCCCGCACAGCCTTGGCGAACGGGCCCGTCCCGTCGGATGTCGCCTACCAGGTGATCCACGACGAACTGCTGCTCGACGGTAGCGCCCGGCTCAATCTCGCAACTTTCGTCACGACGTTCATGGAGGCCGACGCCGCACGACTGATGGCCGAGTGCGCGGACAAGAACATGATCGACAAGGACGAGTACCCGCAGACGGCGAACCTGGAGCAGCACTGCGTCGCGATCCTGGCCGACCTGTGGCACGCACCGGTACCTGGTGAGGCAGTCGGCTGTTCCACGACTGGCTCCAGCGAAGCGGCGATGTTGGCCGGCTTGGCCCTGAAACACCGCTGGCGCAAGCGCGTCGGTGCCGACCTGCACCGGCGGCCCAACCTGGTGATGGGCTCCAATGTGCAGGTCTGCTGGGAGAAGTTCTGCCGGTATTTCGATGTCGAGCCACGGATGGTGCCGGTCGAGGGTGACCGGCTGCACCTCGACGCGCCGACCGCTGTCGCGGCCTGCGACGAGAACACGATCGGTGTGGTTGCGATTCTCGGGTCGACGTTCGACGGCAGCTACGAACCGGTCGCTGAGATCGTCGCCGCGCTGGACGAGCTGGCCGGTAACGGCGGACCCGACGTCCAGGTGCATGTGGACGGTGCGTCCGGCGGCATGTTCGCGCCGTTCGTCGATCCCGACTTGGTGTGGGACTTCCGGTTGCCCCGGGTGGCCTCGATCAACGCCTCGGGCCACAAGTACGGGCTGGTCTATCCGGGCGTCGGCTGGGCGCTCTGGCGTGATGCCGCCGCGCTGCCGGATGAGCTGGTGTTCAACGTGAACTACCTCGGCGGCAACATGCCGACGTTCGCGCTCAACTTCTCCCGCCCCGGCGCCGAGGTCGTCGCGCAGTACTACATGTTCTTCCGCCTCGGCCGGGACGGATACCGGGCGGTGCACCAGGCCTCCCGCGATGTAGCTACCAACCTGGCCGGCAAGGTCGGCGAGATGGCGCAGTTCCGGCTGATCTCGCACGGCGACGAACTGCCGGTGTTCGCGTTCACGACGACCGACGCGGCGCCGGGGTGGGACGTGTTCGCGGTGTCCCGTGCGCTGCGGGAACGCGGCTGGCAGGTGCCCGCATACACGTTTCCGGCTGATCGCGAGGATCTCGCGGTGTTGCGGGTGGTGTGCCGCAACGGGTTCTCCGCCGACCTTGCCGATTGGTTCCTGCGCGATCTGCAGGCCGCCGTCGAAACCCTCGACCACGATGCACATGCCGCCACGACGATCAGCGGCCCGGCCGGCTTCCGGCACTGAGGGCGGCACACTTCGCCGAGCGAGACGCGACGCGGCACTTTAGATTGGTGACCATGAAGCAAGGTGATGCAGTTCCGGATTTTGAACTCGCCGACCAGGACGGCACCCCGCGCCGACTGAGCACGTTGTTGCAGGACGGCCCGGTGGTGCTGTTCTTCTACCCGGCCGCGATGACCAGTGGATGCACAGCCGAGAGCTGCCACTTCCGCGATCTGGCCAAGGAGTTCGGTGCTGCCGGCGCGCAGCGCGTGGGTATCAGCACCGACCCGGTCGCCAAGCAGAAGCAGTTCGCCGACGCGAACAACTTCGACTACCCGTTGCTGTCCGACGAGTCCGGCTCGGTGGCGGCGACGTTCGGTGTGAAGCGGCGCTTCGGTCCGCTGCCGGTAAAGCGCAAGACCTTCGTGATCGGCACCGACAGCACGATCACCGCAGTCATCGCCAGCGAATTCTCGATGGCCAAGCACGCCGACGAGGCATTGGCTGCGTTGGCCCGCTGAATCGTCCTCACGGAATCGGCCAGAGCAGCCCCATCCGGCCTAGCATCATCTCGTGCGACGCCGACCCGGCGCTGAGAACGGCACGGACCACGTCGAGATCTTCGAGATCCTCGACGACTCGACTGCGCCCGGTGGGCTCACAGCGCCGCTCCGGCCCGCCCGGCAGAGTCGGGACGTGCTGCTCGCGGGTGTCGGTGTGTGTCTGCTTGCCGCGATCTGGCTATCGGCGGGTGACCAGCGAAGCCAGCTGTCGGGACTGGGGCGAACAGCCAGTAGCAGCCAGCGCTCGGCGCCGGTGCTCTCCTCCTACGCAGCCATCGACGAGACCGGCTCGCGCTGCGTCACGTCGACCGGGACGACCGTGGTGGTGTCCGAGCAGATCGTCAACACCTCGGGTGACGCCCTGATGCTGCAGCGGGTTCAGGCGGTTCTGCCGATGGGCGGTCTCACCGTGCTGGGCGTCACCGGCGGAGCCTGCGACCTGCCGGCGTCCGGGGTCGCGTTGCCCGGGCTGACCGTGCCGGGTCTCGCCCGGCTCTGGGTCGTGGCGACGCTACAGATCATGGCGCTCTGCCCGGCACCTTATCCGGTGCAGTTCCGCGTCGCGTACACGCAGCACGGCGTGAAGCAGGCGGTAATGCTGACCGGATTCGTCGATCTGGGTGGGGTGAGCTTCCCCGGTTGTCTTCCGGGCCGGCTGCAGCAGCCGCTGGCCGCGCGCGGCTAACCGCGTGGCAGCGCCGCGGAAAGGCGGCGGGCGGCGGAGACCACAGTCGGGGCGAACCGCGCGCCGGGGGCCCGGCCGAGTCGCTCGATAGGACCACTGATCGAGATCGCGGCGACGACCGCACCGACCCGGAACACCGGCGCGGACACCGAGGTGACGCCGGCCTCGCGCTGCCCGATCGACTGCGCCCAACCCCGTCTGCGTACGTCGGTCAACTGCCGTGGGGTGAACTGCGCGACGGCGAGGACGTCGGCGACCGCGTCCGGATCCTCCCATGCGCAGAGCACCTGTGCGCCAGACCCGGCCGTCAGGGGCAGGTGCGCACCGACCGGGACGGTGGTTCGCAGACCGGTGCTGCGCTCGGCCGCCGCGATGCAGACCCGATCGCGGCCCTCCCGTCGATAGAGCTGCGCGCTCTCGCCGGTCTCGTCGCGCAGCCAGGCGAGGGCGGGCGCAGCGGCGTCGATCAGCACGTCGGTGACCGACCCGGCGAGTTGGCCGAGGCGGGGGCCGAGGATGAATCGCCCGTCCCCGTCGCGGCCGAGGAACTGATGGGCTTCCAGTGCCACGGCAAGGCGATGCGCAGTGGCGCGGGGCAGACCGGTGCGGCTGACCAGGTCGGCGAGCGCTGCTGGACCCTCGGCCACTGCGTCCAGGATGGACACCGTCTTGTCAATGACTCCGATGCCGCTATGCTGTCTCATTATCCGATACTTTCATCTCGATATGTGAGACGCAAGTCTGAGCTCGCCGGAGTCCGGGAGGAACACCATGGGTCGCACACTGGCCGAGAAGCTTTGGGACAGTCATATCGTCCGCCTGGCGGCGGGTGAACCGGACCTGCTCTACATCGACCTGCACCTTGTTCATGAGGTGACCAGCCCGCAAGCCTTCGACGGGCTGCGGGTGGCCGGCCGCGGCGTGCGTCGTCCAGAACTGACGTTGGCCACCGAGGACCACAACGTACCGACCGACTACGTGACCGGCGTGCTGACCATCGATGACCCGGTCAGCCGCGCGCAGGTGGAGGCGCTGCGCACGAACTGCGCCGAGTTCGGCATCCCGCTCTACCCGATGGGTGACGCCGAACAGGGCATCGTGCACGTGATCAGCCCGCAGCTCGGCATGACCCAGCCGGGCATGACGATTGTCTGCGGAGACTCGCACACCTCGACGCACGGTGCCTTTGGCGCACTGGCCTTCGGTATCGGTACCAGTCAGGTCGAGCATGTGCTGGCCACCCAGACGCTGCCGATGGACCGTCCGCAGACGATGGCGGTCACCGTCGACGGAGAAGTGCCTTCGGGCGTCACCGCCAAGGACGTCATCCTCGCGGTCATCGCGCAGACCGGCACCGGCGGTGGTCAGGGGTACATGGTCGAGTACCGCGGGTCTGCCTTCGAGAACATGTCGATGGAAGCCCGGATGACCGTGTGCAACATGAGTATCGAGTGGGGTGCCCGGGCCGGCATGATCGCGCCGGACGACACGACGTTCGCTTACCTGAAGGACAAGCCGCACGCGCCGCAGGGCGCCGAGTGGGAAGCAGCGGTCGAGTACTGGCGCTCCCTGCGCACCGACGATGACGCCGAGTTCGACGCCGAAATCGTCATCGACGCCGTGACGCTGGCCCCGTTCGTCACCTGGGGCACCAACCCGGGACAGGGTGCGCCCCTCTCGGCGACGGTGCCGGATCCCGAGTCGTTCGACGTCGACTCCGACAAGGTCTCCGCGCAGAAGGCGCTGGCCTACATGGGCCTCTCGGCGGGCACGCCGCTGCGCCAGATCTCGGTGGACACGGTATTCCTGGGCTCGTGCACCAACGGTCGTATCGAGGACCTGCGGGCGGCTGCAGAAGTGATCCGCGACCGACGGGTGGCCGATGGGGTCCGGATGCTCGTCGTGCCAGGGTCGATGCGGGTGCGCGCGCAAGCCGAAGCCGAGGGTCTCGACGAGGTGTTCCTCGCCGCGGGAGCCGAGTGGCGGCAGGCCGGATGCTCGATGTGTCTCGGCATGAACCCCGACCAGTTGGCGCCCGGTGAGCGCAGCGCGTCCACTTCGAACCGGAACTTCGAAGGACGGCAGGGCACCGGTGGTCGCACCCATCTGGTGTCGCCGCTGGTAGCCGCCGCGACAGCGGTGACTGGTCATCTCGCCAGTCCGGCAGATCTGTAAGGGAGCAGCACCGATGGACAAGTTCACTGTGCACACCGGCCGCGCTGTACCGCTGCGCCGCAGCAACGTCGACACCGACCAGATCATCCCGGCCGTGTACCTGAAGCGGGTCACCCGAACCGGCTTCGAGGACGGATTGTTCAGCGCTTGGCGCGCGAACGAACCCGACTTCGTGCTGAATCAGCCGCAGTATGAGGGCGCCACCATCCTCGTTGCCGGGCCGGACTTCGGCACCGGCTCGTCACGTGAGCACGCGGTGTGGGCCCTGCAGAACTATGGCTTCAAGGTCGTCATCGCGCCGCGGTTCGGCGACATCTTCCGCGGCAACTCGCTCAAGGCTGGACTGCTTACCGTGCTGCTGACCGAAAAGATTGTGCAGCGGTTGTGGGATGACATCGAGGACGACCCGAACCTCGAGGTGACTGTCGACCTGATCGAACGGCACGTGCAGTGGAGCGGCGAGTTGCACCATTTCGAACTCGAAGACTACACCCGCTGGCGGTTGATGGAGGGCCTGGACGACATCGGCCTGACGCTGCGCCAGACCGATGCGATCGACGCGTACGAGCCACTTCGCCGACCCTGGCTGCCGACCAGCGTCACCGTGTGACACTCCCGGCGACCGCCTCATCACTCGGTCAGCCGAGGTACGGGCAGTGCCGGCAGCCGTTGTCGCAGCACGTGCCGCGCTCTGCCAGGAACGCGGCTGTCAACACGAACAATCCCGTTTCCGGATCGGGGTATCCGGCGTCGCCGTCGGCCATCGCCCGCGCATGCGCGGCGAGGATTGCCGCCCGCCCAGGGGTCCCGGGCGCAAGCCGATCCGGGTGCGGATCGGCCAGCGAGCGGTCGGCCAGCGGGAGCGGACGCATGCGCCGATCGTAAGGCGGGCCAGGTCACATCCGTATCACCGGACCCGTACGGGTGCGATTCCCTTTGCCCGTAACGGCATCCGCCCAGGGGAACTGTGGGGAACCGCTCACGCCCCGCGGCGTGTTGTCGTTGTTTGCGCGTGCCGAAGCGCCTACCGTCGTCCCCCGGCGGCCACAAAGGCCGAGTGAGTTTGATCCGGGAGGATATGTGAACAAGTCTGAGTTCATTGAGGCGCTCGCCGTTCGCCTCAACGGCGACAAGAAGGCCGCAGCAGCTGCAGTCGATGGCGTGTTGCAGACGATCTACGCCAATGTCGCCAAGGGCGAGAAGGTCGCGCTGACCGGCTTCGGTTCGTTCGAGAAGCGAGTCCGTGCGGCGCGCACCGCGCGCAACCCTGCGACCGGTGCATCGGTCAAGGTGAAGAAGACCTCGGTGCCCGCGTTCCGCGCTGGCGCGGAGTTCAAGGCCGTGGCCAGCGGAGCCAAGAAGGTGGCGGCGGTCAAGGCCGTCAAGAAGGCGGCACCGGCCAAGAAAGCGGCGCCTGCTAAGAAGGTCGCGGCCAAGAAGGTCGCGGCGAAGAAGGCTCCGGCCAAGAAGGCCGCAGCCAAGAAGGCGCCGGCGAAGCGCGCGCGCTGACCCGACCCAGTACGTCTACCGATCCCGGTTCCGCCAAGGCGGGCCGGGTTCGGTTGCGTCCGGGGACAGCTACCTGGTGGGCCGGCGGTAGTAGTCGGCGAAGACGAGTTCCTGCTCGGAATCGAAGCCGAGTACCCATAGCGAGCCCTTCCTCGTGTCCACGTCGTCCGCGGCCTTCAGATCGGTGAGTAGACCAGGAATGGCCAAACCCTGACTGCAGACGTAGCTCACCGGGTGGGTCGCGGCGAGCCTATGCAGAGCATCGACGGCACGCTCGGGGCGAGCTGCGTAACCGTCGTCGGCTAGCTCCGGGGCGGCCTGCACTTGCAGCCGCAACGCCTCGCCGACGGGCTCCGCGGTCTGCCAGCAACGAACCGGTCCGGCGGCGTACAACGCCTCGACACCGAAGGCGGCGATCAGCTCGGCCATGTTGCGGGCGTCGCGACGTCCTACTCCGTCCAGTGGTCGCAGGTGATCCGGGCGGTGCCATTGCGCACGCTTACCGGCGCTGGTGTGCCGGGCGAGCAGGATGATCGACGTCGCCCTGGGCGTGGCGAAGAACTGGTCGAGCAGCTGACGGTCGTCGGCGTAGGACAGCGTGCGGGCGGCCCGCTTGGCGCCCATCCAGCGCATCTCATCGACTTCGTCGGACGGCTCGAACGAACCGCTCCCGGCGCGCATCGACCAGTAAGTGACGTCCTTCGGTCCCGAGCCGGTCTCGTAGGAGAGGGTGGCCAGTCGATCCTCGACTGTCACGACGAGCCCGGTCTCCTCCCGCACCTCGCGTACCGCTGCGGCCAGCGTGCATTCGCCGTGCTTGACCTTGCCTTTGGGCAGCGTCCAGTCGTCATAGCGGGGACGGTGGATGACGGCGACCTTGAGCCTCTCCCGGCCCGGTCGCCACACCACGCCGCCCGCTGCGTTCGTCGGCACCGACTTACTCGGAGCGAGCCAGCAGCTTCATCAGCCGCTGCTGGTAGTCGGCCCCGTCTGCAGCGCCGACCCGGATCCAACGGTCATCGGGCTGCAGGTCCCAGCCGGCAGTCTTGTCGCTGAACGCCGAGTCCAGGCAGTACCTCAGGTGATCGGTCGCAGCCCGGTCCTGCACGCCGACCAGCACCTCTACGCGCCGGTCGAGGTTGCGGTGCATGAGATCCGCCGAGCCGATCCAGTACTCCGGGCTGTCGTCGCCGGCGAAGTAGTAGATGCGTGAGTGCTCGAGGAACTGGCCGAGGATCGAGCGGACGGTGATGTTCTCCGACAGCCCGGGGACGCCGGCCTTGATCGTGCAGAACGTCCGTACCAACAATTCGACGCGGACGCCGGCCGCTGATGCCCGGTAGAGCGCATCGATGGTCTGCTCGTCGACGAGATGATTCGTCTTCATCTGGATGTGGCCGCCGCGTCCCGCGCGGGCCAGTTCGGTCTCGCGCTCGATGCGCTCCACGAGCCCGGTGCGCACGCCACGCGGCGCGACCAGCAACGAGCGGTAGTCGGTCTGCAACGAGTAGCAGGTCAGCACGTTGAACAGGTCGGTCAGGTCGGCGCAGATGTCCTCGTCGGCCGTGAACAGGCCGAGGTCCTCGTACAGCCGCGCGGTTTTCGGGTTGTAGTTGCCGGTGCCGATGTGGGCGTAACGCTTGAGCTGGTTGCCCTCCTGCCTAACCACGAGAGAGGTCTTGCAGTGCGTCTTGAGCCCGACGAGGCCGTACACGACGTGGCAGCCGGCGCGCTCCAGAGCACGTGCCCACTTGATGTTCGCCTGCTCGTCGAAACGGGCTTTGATCTCCACCAACACGACGACCTGCTTGCCGGCCTCCGCGGCATCGATGAGCGCGTCGACGATGGGCGAGTCACCGGATGTCCGGTAGAGGGTCTGCTTGATTGCGAGGACTCGCGGATCGGCTGCTGCCTGCTCGATGAACCGCTGCACGCTCGTCGCGAACGATTCGTACGGGTGATGCACGAGCACGTCACCGTCGCGCATGGTGGCGAACACCGACTTGGGTGTCTCACCCTCGGCGAAGCGTGGGTGCGTCGACGGGACGAAGGGGTTGTCCTTCAACGCGGGCCGGTCGAGATCCCACACCTGCCAGAGGGCGGTGAGGTCGAGCAGCCCGGGCAGTCGCAGCACGTCCTCGGGGCTGATCTCGATCTCGCTCATCAGGAGGTCGAGCACTTCATCGTCTATGTCCTCGGTCACCTCGAGGCGGACCGCGGGGCCGAATCGCCGACGCGCCAGTTCCCGCTCGAGTGCCTGCAGCAGATCCTCGTCACGGTCCTCTTCGACCTCGAAGTCGGCGTTGCGAGTGATCCGGAACAGGTGGTGCTGCACCACCTGCATGCCTGGGAAGAGCATCGGCAGATGCGCCGCGATCAGGTCCTCCAACGGCAGGAACTCCGCCTCTGCGGCAGTCTGCGATACGACCACGAATCGAGGCACGTTGTTGGGGACCTTGATGCGGGCGAACCGCTCGGTCTCCGAGTCGGGCTCCCGGACCAGCACCGCGAGGTTCAGCGACAACCCGGAGATGTATGGAAACGGGTGCGCCGGGTCGACGGCGAGCGGGGTGAGCAGCGGAAACACCTTCGACTCGAAGTACTCGGCGAGGCGGCGCTGCTCCTCGTCGTCCAGCTGGTCCCACCGGCGGATGTGGATGCCCTCGGCGTCCAAGGCCGGCTCGATGTCATCGCCGAAGCAGCGCGCATGCCGCAAGGCCAGTTCGCGGGACACCTCGGAGATCCGGCTCAACGTCTCGCTCGGGCTCAACCCGTCGGGGGAGCGCATCGTCAGCCCCATCTCGTTGCGCCGCTTCAGACCAGCGACCCGCACCATGTAGAACTCGTCGAGGTTGCTGGCGAAGAAGGCCAGGAACTTGGCCCGTTCCAGGAGGGGCTGGCGGCGGTCCTCGGCCTGAGCGAGCACGCGGGCGTCGTAGTTCAGCCAGGAGACTTCCCTGTTGCCGTACCGGTCATCGGGAAGGTCCGGCTCGTGGGTGCTAGGTCCGGGAACCAGATCCCCTTCCGGGACGGAGTCCACCGGATCGATGGGGATGGTGGGGACGGTGTCGGTTGGATCCACCAACCCGAGCTGCTTCGCAGACTGCATGCCGGTCATAGCGCCATGATGCCGCGTCAAGGTGAACGATGCGCAACCCCGGCGGTCCCGCCCCGCCCGGGATACGCTGCCGACCGTGACGCAGCCGACAGTCGAGCCGATCACCGGACGCGGATTTGCCGCGTCGATCTTGGCCCGGGCATTCCACGACGACCCCGTGATGGCATGGATGATGCCGACCCGTCGCGACATCCGGTTGCGGAGATTCTTCCGCGGACTGCTGCGCTATTACGTGCCCGAGGGCGCCTGTGAGGTGACGTCGGACGGTACGGCTGCGGCGGTGTGGGTGCCGCCGGGGAGGATCGTCCCGCCGATCGGGCGGCAGCTGGCGGCACTGCCGCTGTTGGCGGCCGCGGCCGGACGGCGCATCGGGGAGGCCGGCCGGACCTTCGACACCGCCCAGAAGCTGCACCCGAAGGAGCCGTTCTGGTACCTGATCGCGATCGGCACGGTGCCGGAGCGCCGAGGCGCCGGCCGCGGGTCGATCTTGCTGCGCAGCCGCCTGGCGCACGTGGACGAGGCGGGACTGCCCGCCTACCTCGAGTCCAGCAACGAGACGAACATCCCGTTCTACAAGGGCCACGGGTTCGAGGTGGTCAACACGATCGGTCTTGCTGACGGGGTGCGCGAGTGGGGGATGTTGCGTCCGGCCCGAGGCTGACGATTCTCAACCGGCCGGTGGCCGTGGCTTCGATGCCGGCCAACCGCAGCACCTCAGCCAGATCCTCAGCGGTGTCCACGTCCCAGCGCAGTCCCTCAGCGGCCGGGAGCGAAACGGCACCGGACTCGGCGTGGCGCTCGGCCGAACCCGGCCCGAACTGCGGGTTCAGGGGCCGGCCAGGTCGGGCGGAGAGCATCGTCGTGCCGGTGCCCGAATGGTCGGCGACCATCCCCCGGGGTGCGTCGCCGAGCGCGTCGAGGGCAGCGTCGAGGGCCAGACCCGTCGCGGCCGGCAGATCGCCGACGACCGCCACGACCCCGTCGGCCGGCCAGTGCGCTGCGGCGTGCTCGGCGGCCTGTCGCAGCGCGCCGTTCAGGCCGGACTCGGTCTCGGCGAGTGTCTCGAACTCCAGATCGGCGGCCCAGGCAAGACACCGTGGATCGGGGCTGATGACCAGCACCCGGTGGATCGATTGGCTGGCCCGCAGAGCACGGGCGGTATCGGTCCGCAATGCGATCACCAGTGCTTCGTGATCAGCGGCCGTGCCGGACGCGGGGCGTAACCGGCTCTTCGCCGAACGGATCGGCGCCAGCGGCAAGAGGGCGGTCCACGGCATGATGAATGATGGTGTCATTAGGGTGAGTCGACCGGTGCGGGCGGTGCGGCCCGCAGTACGACCACAGAGCCGGCGGGAGTGTGATCGTGGGACGGCCGAAGCCCCCTGTCGGACTCTTCATCCGCTCGTTGGGCGTCCTGGTAGTGGCGATCACCACGAGCTTGTTCAAGCGACGCTGGCGCAACCTCGAGGGCATCCCGCAGTACGGTCCGGCAATCATCGCCGTGAACCACGTCTCCTATATCGACCCGTTCATCGTCGCCCGCTTCGTGTGGGACGCCGGCCGGGTGCCGCGATACCTGGCCAAGAGTTCGTTGTTCCGGATACCTGTGATCGGCTGGGTGATCGGCAAGGCCGGGCAGATCCCGGTCGAGCGTGGCAGCCGGACTGCCGTGCAATCGCTGGCCGAGGCGCAGAGGGCTTTGCAATCCGGCGAGGTAGTCACCGTCTACCCGGAGGGAACCGTCACCCGTGACCCGGAGTTCTGGCCGATGAGCGCGAAGACCGGACTGGCCCGGCTGGCGTTGTTGATGCCGGACGTGCCGGTGATCCCGGTAGGGCAATGGGGGGCGCAGTACAGCGTCGACTACTACCACCGGCGGTTCCGGCCCTTCCCGCGCAAGACAGTGACGATGTCGGTCGGCGCGCCGGTGGAGTTGTCCCGGTTCCGCGGGGCCGAACCGACCACCCAGACGTTGCGCCAGATCTCGGACACCGTGATGGAGGCGGTCCGTGACGAGGTAGCGGCCATCCGCGGCATCCCCGCGCCGACGGAGTTCAGCAAACAGCCTGCCGGCAAACGCAAAGGCAAGGCGGCATGAAGGCGGCCGTGTTCGGCGCCGGCTCCTGGGGCACCACGTTCGCGAAGGTGCTCGCCGATGCTGGTACTGACGTGACGTTATGGGCCCGCCGCGAAGACCAGGCAGCGGCGATCAACGAGAAGCACCGCAACGAGGCGTACCTCCCCGGTATCGATCTGCCCGAGGCGTTGACCGCAACGCATGACGCCCAGGAGGCACTCGACGGTGCCGACCTGGTCGCGTTCGGGATCCCTTCGCAGACGCTTCGGGCGAACCTCGCCGAATGGGCGCCGCACCTGCCTGCGGACGCGACGTTGGTGAGTCTGATGAAGGGCATCGAGCTGGGCACCGTCAAGCGGATGAGCGAGGTGCTCGCCGAGGTCACCGGCTTCTCGCTCGACCGGGTCGCGGTCGTCTCGGGGCCGAACCTGGCGAAGGAGATCGCCCTCGGCCAGCCGACCGCGACGGTCGTCGCCTGCACGGACGCCGACCGCGCGGAGTTGGTACAGCGATCGTGCTACACCGGGTACTTCCGCCCGTACACCAACGACGACGTGATCGGCTGTGAGCTGGGCGGCGCGGTGAAGAACGTCATCGCGCTGGCCTGCGGGACCTGTGAGGGGATGGGGCTGGGAGACAACACGATCGCCACCATCATCACCCGTGGGCTGGCTGAGACCGCGAGACTGGGAGAGGCGCTCGGGGCGAACCCGATCACCTTCTCCGGACTGGCCGGCCTGGGTGATCTGGTGGCCACCTGCGCGTCACCGCTGTCCCGGAACCGAACCTTCGGGGAGCGGCTCGGCAAGGGGGATTCGCTCGAGCAGGCGCAGGAAGCCACGCACGGTCAGATCGCCGAGGGGGTGAAGTCCTGCCGGTCGGTACTCGACCTCGCCGAACGCCACGGCGTGGACGTACCGATCACCAGGGCCGTCGAAGCCGTCTGCTACCGAGACGGAACGCCGACGGACATGATGCGGATGTTGATGTCCCGATCGATGAAGAGCGAGTGATGGCAGATCGAATCCGCATCGCCGTCGTCTTCGGTGGGCGCAGCAGCGAACACGGAGTGTCAGCCGTCTCGGCGGGAGCGGTGCTCGGCGCGCTGGATCCCGACCGGTACGAGGTGATTCCGGTCGGCATCACCCAGACCGGCCAGTGGGTGATCACCGACGCGACGCCGGACTCCCTGCAGATCACCGGCCGCACGCTTCCGCAGATCACCGACGGCCGGGCCGTCACGCTGCGCGGTGACACGAGCAGCTCCGAGCTGGTCGTCATCGACGCGGGCAAGGCGGTCGAGACGCTCGGGTCGGTGGATGTGGTCTTCCCGGTGCTGCACGGCCGCTACGGCGAGGACGGCACCATCCAGGGGCTGTTGGAGATGGCCGGGGTGCCCTACGTCGGCGCGGGGGTGTTCGGCAGCGCCGCAGCGATGGACAAGGAGTACACGAAGAAGTTGCTGCGCGCGGAGGGGCTGGCCGTCGGTGAGTTTCGCGTGCTGCGCCATCCCGAGCGCGCCGGCGTGGGGGACGTCGCGGATCTCGGTCTGCCGGTGTTCGTCAAGCCGGCGCGGGGAGGCTCCAGTGTCGGCATCAGCAGGGTGACCGATTGGTCCCAGCTGGCCGACGCGCTCGCACTGGCCTTCAGCCACGACACCAAAGTGTTGGTCGAGGCGGCGGTGGTCGGCCGCGAGATCGAGTGCGGTGTGTTGGAAGGTGCCGACGGTGAGCCGGAGGCCAGCCTGCCCGCCGAGATCAAGCAGGTGCCCGGCCACGACTGGTACGACTTCGACGCGAAGTACCTCGACGACGGCGAGTACGACCTGCCGCCGGATCTGCCCGGTGGCGTGATCGACGAAATCCGGCAGTCGGCCTGCACTGCATTCACCGCGCTGGACGGGAGCGGCCTGGCCCGCGTTGACTTCTTCGTGGCCGCCGGCAATCGGGTGATCGTCAACGAGGTCAATACGCTGCCCGGCTTCACCCCGATCTCGATGTTCCCGAAGATGTGGGCCGCCAGCGGTGTCTCCTATCCCGAGGTGATCGATCGGCTGGTGGCCGCCGCGTTACGCAGGGCGGGTCGGTGAGCGTCGAGGAGATTCTGTCCCGGCTTCCGGAGGCAATGCTGGACGGGCCGGCGTGACGGTCGCTGCAGGCCGGGCGCCGAAGGACATGGTGTGGGTGCCGGGTGGCACGTTCCTGATGGGATCGGATTTGGCCGACTACCCCGAGGAAGGTCCGCCGCACCACGCGACCGTCGACGGCTTCTGGGTCGATGAGACCCCGGTGACCGTCGCGCAGTTCCGCCGGTTCGTGAAGGCCACCGGCTACGTCACCGTCGCCGAACAGACGCCGGACCCGGCCGACTACCCGGACCTCGCCCCCGCGGTGTTGGTACCCGGCTCGTCGGTGTTCCACCCGACAGCAGGCCCGGTGGATCTCACCAACATGCTGAACTGGTGGCGGTACCTGCCCGGCGCGGACTGGGCCCATCCGTACGGTCCGGACAGCAGCGCCGAACAGACCCATCCGGTCGTGCATGTGTGCTGGGCCGACGTCGTCGTGTACGCGGAGTGGGCCGGCAAGTTACTGCCGACCGAGGCGGAGTGGGAACGCTCCGCGCGAGGCGGCATGGTCGGCGCGAAGTACGTCTGGGGCGAGGAGTTCACGCGGAAGGGACGGCCGCTGGCGAACACTTGGATCGGTGAGTTTCCCTGGCAGAACCTGAAACCTGCCGGTCATCAGCGCACCACTCCGGTGCGCAGCTACCCGGCCAACTCATATGGGCTGTACGACGTCGCGGGAAACGTCTGGGAATGGACCAGCGACTTCTACGTTGCCCAGCACGCCGCGCAGCACGCGTGTTGCGCTCCGCCGGAAAATCCTCGGGTGGACGCTGCTGCGGGCAGCTACGACGAGTCCGAACCGGGCGGCGCGCACATCCCGCGACGGGTCATCAAAGGCGGTTCACATCTGTGCGCTGAGAACTATTGCCAGCGTTACCGGCCGGCGGCCCGCCAAGCACAGCAGGTCGAGTCGCCGATGTCGCACCTGGGTTTCCGCTGTATCCGGCGCCCGTGACATCCGTTTACCACCAGCTGCCCGACGCGATGGTCGGCTCGACGCTTTGGCCGCTCGCGCAGCTTGCATCGGTCGATCCGACCGCCGCTGCTCGGCAACGGGCGAAGTACGACGACCGGCCAGGAATGCTTGAACGATGGGTCGACCCGTTGGCCTGTAGGTCGGCGGACCTGCTGTTCCTCTCACCGGTGCATCCTGTGCAACTACAGGCGGCCTTGCGGCGGGCCCGGCCGAAGTGGCCGGAGTCCAACTGGTTGGAGGTAGACACCGCAACTTTAGAGCCGTCCGCGATGGTGTTGCACCTGCCCGGACGGTGGCCGCTAGAGGATGGTCCACCCCCCATTACCGCCGAGAACTCTGTTCCGTTCAGCCTCGAGGCGCTGCGCGCGGCGAGCGTGCCGAGCGATGTGACGGTGACTCGCCTCGCAGACCCGGCGAATCGGATGCCGCTGTTCGTCGCCGTGATGCATGTGTTGCACCGCGGACCGGTCGAGGTGGACCTGACCCGGACCGTGCGGGCATGGTTCGTTGCGCTGGCGGGTGGCCGTTCCAGCTCGGTGCTGTTTACTGCGGCAGCGACGGGCTGTTTGATCCTCTCGCTGCGCGGTCGGTGGCTATTGCAGCTTGGTGCTGTTTACTGCGGTGGCGACGGATGCGGGGCGCTGGCTTACGCGGTCGGGTGTCAATTCTCGGTGGGCTGGTCTCGCTCGGGGTGAGTTCGCCGGTTGGCCTTGTGGGATATAGAGAAAGTCTTTCGATTCGTGCCTGTGGATAGCCCGAAATTGTCGGTGGCCGGCCGTAAAATTGGTGGCATGGACGACGGGGAATCAGACCGGGACGACGAGGTGGTTGTGCCGTCGCCGTTTGAGGTGTTGATGTTCCCGGACGAGTCGCTCGCTGTCTTGGCGCGGGTGGCTCCGTCGACCGATTCGGTTCATGCGGCGTGCTTCGCGAAGCCGGCGTTGTTGTCGGATGCTGGCCGGATTGATCTGCTGGATGTGTTGCGCCGTGAGGAGGGGTTCGATGCGGCCCGCAAGCTGGAACTACTCGCGGCCATCTCCCGCGCGGACGGGAGCAAAGATCAGT
>JBPCMU010000031.1:0-48217 GCA_051001975.1 Jatrophihabitans sp. | reverse complement strand
GCGCAATAGATCGCGCCGACCGTAGGTCCAGGCGGGTAGCGGCTGCGACGCCTGCGGAGCAGGCGCAATAGATAGAGACACGACCGTGCCGGGTCCACGGTCAAGCTCGGGTTGAGCGTTACGGTTGCCCGGTGAGCACAGCGCGCAGTACCAAACCGCGGTCCACGCCCCGGGCGACCGCACGGACCACGTCGTCCGCGCGGTCGAAAGCCCGGCAGCCGGCCACGTCGGCGAGTCGCAAGCGCACCAGCTCCGGACCGTCGCCGCTGATCTCACTCGGCCGGGGCCTCAGCGCGACCTGGCGCGGCGTCGCCCGCGGCGTGGGCAGCATCGCCCGGGCCACCGGACGGCAGGCGGCCACCGCGCGCGAACTCGATCCCGCGCACCGCCGCGACGGTGCCGCGCTCGGCGTGCTGGCGGTCGCCCTCGTTGCCGCCGCGTCGATCTGGGTGACCGCCGGCGGACCGGTCGGGCGTGCGCTGTCGGCGTTGGTCCGCCTGGTGATCGGCAACGGCGCCCTCGTCCTGCCGGTGTTGCTCGCGGCGATCGGCATTCACATGCTGCGCCACGTGCCGCATCCCGAAGAACGTGGCCGGGTGCTGGTCGGCTGGACTGCGGTGAGCCTCGCGGTCGTCGGGCTACTGCACCTGTGGGCCGACTCGCCCCACACCGATTCCGCGCGCAGCCACGCAGGCGGAGTGGTCGGTTCCGGGGTCGGCGGTCTGCTGGAGCGTGCGGTGACGGCCCCGCTCGCGGTTCCGCTGCTGTTCCTGCTCGGTGCGTTCGGCGTCCTCGTGGTGACCGCCACACCGGTCAGCACCCTCGTCGAGCAGACCAAGTCGTTGTTTCACCGGGCGCCGGCCGGTGAGCCGGAGACGGCCGTCGCCGAGACCGACGCCACGACAGTCCTCGACGCTCCCGCCGAGCCGGACGTCGATGCGGCCGAGCCGACTGTCGACGACCCGGCTGCTGCGCCCGTCGCTCTGGCCGAGCCGAAGCGCTCCCTCAAGCAGCGGCTGCTGGCTCGCTTCCAGAAGACCGGGCACAGCACCTTCCCGGCCAACGCGGCCGATGAGGCGGCACCGGTCGACCTCAGTGAGGCGATCACCGTGGTGTTGCCCCGCGTCGACGAGGAACTGGTTGCCGACGCCGCACCGGCGGCCCGCAAGCCGCGTCGCCCGCGCGCACCGAAGAAGGCCGACGACGACCTGCCGCCGGTCTCGGTACCGACCCAGTTCGAGCTGCAGGGCGGTGCCGGTCTCTACACGCTGCCCTCGCTGGAGTCGCTGTCCTCGGGCAGCACCCACCTCGAGCACACCAAGGCCAACGACGAGGTCATCGCCGCGCTCACGCAGGTGTTCACCGAGTTCGGCGTCGACTGCAAGGTCTCCGGGTTCAACCGTGGCCCGACGGTCACCCGCTACGAAATCTCGCTCGGCCCGGCGGTGAAGGTGGAGCGGATCATCCAGCTGAACCGCAACATCGCCTACGCGGTGAAGAGCCCCGACGTGCGGATCATCAGCCCGATCCCCGGCAAGAGCGCGGTCGGCATCGAGATCCCGAACGCCGACCCGGAGATCGTGATGCTCGGCGACGTGTTGCGCTCGCCGGTGGCCCGCCGGGACCAGCACCCGATGCTCGTCGCGCTCGGCAAGGACGTCGAGGGCGGCATGGTCGTGGCCAACCTGACCAAGATGCCGCACCTGCTCGTCGCCGGCGCGACCGGTGCCGGGAAGTCGAGCTGTATCAATACGCTGATCCTGTCGATCCTCACTCGGGCAACCCCCGACGAGGTGCGGATGGTCTTGATCGACCCGAAGCGCGTCGAGTTCACCGGGTATCAGGGCATCCCGCATCTTGTCACCCCCGTGATCACCGACGCGAAGAAGGCCGCCGACGCGCTGCAGTGGGTGGTCCGTGAGATGGACCTGCGCTACCAGGACATGGAAGCCAGCGCGGTGCGCCACATCGACGACTTCAACACCGCAGTGCGTACCGGCGAGCTGGTCGCACCACCCGGCTCGGAACGCGTCTACCAGCCGTATCCGTATTTGCTGGTGATCGTCGACGAGCTGGCCGACCTGATGATGGTGGCGCCGCGCGACGTGGAAGACGCGATCGTGCGGATCACCCAACTGGCCCGCGCCGCCGGCATCCACCTGGTGATCGCCACGCAGCGCCCGTCGGTCGACGTCGTCACCGGGCTGATCAAGGCCAACGTGCCGTCCCGGCTGGGGTTCAAGACCTCGTCGGTGACCGACTCCCGGGTCATCCTCGACCAGCCGGGTTCGGAGAAGCTGCTGGGCAAGGGCGACGGGTTGTTCCTGCCGATGGGGGCGTCCAAACCGGCGCGCATCCAGGGTGCCTACGTCACCGACGCGGAGATCCGCGGCATCGTCAAGCACTGCAAGGAACAGCTCACCCCGACCTACCGGGAGGACGTCACCGCGCCGGTGGCCGAGCGCAAGCAGATCGACGAGGACATCGGCGACGACCTTGACCTGTTCCTGTCGGCAGCCGAATTGGTGGTGTCAACGCAGTTCGGCTCGACGTCGATGCTGCAGCGCAAGCTGCGGGTCGGCTTCGCGAAGGCCGGCCGGCTGATGGACCTGATGGAGAACCGCGGCATCGTCGGCCCGTCCGAGGGATCCAAGGCCCGTGACGTGCTGGTGCAGCCGGATGAGCTGGCCGGGCTGATCTACACCCTGCGCAACGGCGGCACCGCGGACGACCTCATCACGCCCGGTGGCGCGGAAGAGGACGACGCCGAGCACCAGGACGCGCACGCCAGCTGACCAGGTCAAGTCGATGGGTCAGTCGAGGACTTCGACTTCGTCGCCGGCATGCACAGTGCCGGGCTGCTCGACCATCGCGAACATGCCGAACATGATCTTCTGGTCGATCACCCGGTACTTGCCGAGCGCACGCAGCGGCTGTCTGGTGTGCTCGCCGGTGGTCTGGTCGACGGTGGTCACCACGCACCGGTCGTCGCGCTTCACCAGCCGCAGCACGACACTTCCGCATCGCAGCCGACGCACCTCGTCCTCGGCGTGTGGATCGGTCCAGCCGGCGACGGTGATGTTGGGCCGGAAGCGGGTCATCGGCACCACATCCTCGCCCATCTCCAGGATGCGATCGTTCAGTCCGGTGAGCGACGCCGTGGAGATGACGGTGACGGGGTAGGCGTCCGCGTAGGCCACCTCGCCGTCGCCGTAATCAGGGTTGACCTGCTTGCCCACGTCGTCCGGGCAGCGCACCAGCCGACAGTCGTCCCCGATCACTTCGGCGAACCAGGCTGCCGCGTTCGCGCCCTGGTCTATGCCGTGGCAGGGCCGGCCGAAGACAGTCACCGGCACCCGCTTGCCGTCGGCGCTCTCGATTACCTGGATCTCCGGACGATCGGCGCCGCTCAGCGTCAGCACGCCGTCGCGCAGGGTCGGCCGCACCCTCGCCAGCGCCGGGCGCTCGCGCTGGGTGATCACTTCGCCGTCCGCACCGATCAGTGCGAACGACCGGTCGCCGCGGAACCCGCGCGGCTCGATCTCGGCGGTCATCAGATCAGTGACCCCGCAGGCCTTCACCGGATAGACATGGAGGCTGGCCACAGTGGCCGTCAACGTTGCGCTCATCCTGCCGAGCCTAGCCAGCCGTGCCGACTGGGGTGGAGGTCACAGTGTCAGCAGCATTCGGACGTTGCCGAGAGTGTTCGGCTTGACGTACTCCAGCCCGAGGAACTCCGCGACGCCCTCGTCGAAGGAGCGCCGCAGGGCGGCGTAGGTATCCGGGTCGACCGGCGTCCCCTCGAACTCGACGAACCCGTGCGAGGCAAAGAACTGCTGCTGAAAGGTGAGCGCGAACAGCCTGCTCAGACCGAGGTCGCGGGCCGCGACGATCAAGGCACCCAGCAGTTGGGCGCCGATCTTCCGACGCAGGTGATCCGGGTGCACCGCGACTGTGCGTACCTCGCCGAGATCGGCCCACAGCACGTGCATGGCCCCGCAGCCGACGATCGCGCCGTCGAGCTCGGCGACCCAGAACTCCTGCACGTCCTCGTAGAGGGTGACCAGTTCCTTGGCCAGCATCTTGCGTCCCGGCCCGGCGTAGATGTCGACCAGTGACTTCATGGCCGGAACGTCGCGGGTGCGCGCACGCCGGACCGTCCTCTCGCCGGCCACGCCGCCTCCCTCAGTCTCGATCGGGTGCCAGCCTATCGGCGGGCGCAGTGTCCCGGCGCACCGGGAACGGGAGCAGGGAGCAGTGCAGAACTGGTGCGCGGCGACCGGAGCGGGCTGGTGCACCCGATACCCTGCAACGGTGCCCGATGACGCGCGACGCAGGGTTGCGTTGACCACCCTTGGCTGTGCGCGCAACGAAGTCGACTCCGAAGAGCTGGCCGGCCGGTTGGCCCGTTCGGGCTGGCAGCTGTCCGACGAGGACGACGCCGACGTCGTGGTGGTGAACACCTGCGGCTTCGTAGAGAGCGCGAAGAAGGACTCGATCGACACGCTGCTGGCCGCTACGGGCAGCGGCAAGAAGGTCGTCGCGGTGGGCTGCCTGGCCGAGCGGTACGGCGCACAACTCGCGGAGTCGCTGCCCGAGGCCGACGCGGTGCTGAGCTTCGACGACTACGCCGAAATCGGTGGACGGTTGGACGACATCCTGGCCGGTCGCACACCGGCGGCGCACCAGCCACGGGACCGGCGCACCCTGCTTCCGATCTCCCCGGCGCACCGCCCGGCGGCTGCCGCCGCGGTGGCGCTGCCCGGACATGCGTGGTTGCCCGGCGGCATCGGCCGGCGCCGGCTGACCGACTCACCGGTCGCCAACCTGAAGCTCGCCTCCGGCTGCGACCGGCGCTGCACGTTCTGCGCCATCCCGTCCTTCCGCGGCTCGTTCGTGTCGCGACCGGCCGAGGAGATCGTGGACGAGGCACGCTGGCTGGCCGGCAGCGGGGCGCGCGAACTGATCCTGGTCAGCGAGAACTCCACGTCCTACGGGAAGGACCTCGGTGACCTGACGGCACTGGAGGCCCTGCTGCCGCGTCTGGCCGGCGTGGACGGGATCGATCGGGTGCGCGTCTCCTATCTGCAGCCGGCGGAGGTCCGTCCCGGTCTGGTCGAGGCGATCGCGTCGATCGATGGCGTCGCCGCCTACTTCGACCTGTCGTTCCAGCACGCCAGCCCGACGGTGCTGCGCCGGATGCGACGCTTCGGTGGCACCACCGACTTCCTGTCGCTGCTGGACCGGATTCGGATGGCCGTGCCGCTGGCCGGCGCACGCAGCAACGTCATCGTCGGATTCCCCGGCGAGACCGACGCCGATGTCGAGGAGCTGGCACACTTCCTGACCGAAGCGCGGTTGGATGCGGTCGGCGTATTCGGCTACAGCGACGAGGACGGTACCGAGGCCGAGGGATTCGACGGGCATGTCGACCAACACGAGATCGATGCGCGGGTGCGACACATCACCGACCTCGTCGAGGAACTAATGGCCCAGCGCGCCGAGGAGCGGATGAGTGAGCATCTCCGAGTGCTCGTCGAGGAGCGTGACGGTGACCGCGTGGTCGGTCGAGCGCTGCACCAGGGTCCGGAGGACGGCGAGACGTCGTTGGCGTCGGATGCGTCGCTAGGCCAGGTCGTAGCCGCCGTCGCGGTCGGCTCGGAGGGCGTCGACCTACTCGCGCAGCAGACCGTCCCGGAGCGGTGATGGCGTGGTGAGCGAGCCGGACCAGGCGGTACCCGGCGGATTCGGACGGCACCCGGACCGGCCACTGCCGCACGATCCGATCGCCGATCCGCCCAACAGCGCATCGGCGTGGAACATCGCCAATGGGCTGACGGTCGTCAGGTTGCTGCTCGTCCCGGTCTTCGCCGCGTGCCTGTTCCACGGCACCGGTCATCTCACCGGCTGGCGGATCCTCGCCTGGGCAGTCTTCGCGGTGGCCGCGGTCACCGACCGGATCGACGGCGAGTTGGCCCGCCGCCGCAACCTCGTCACCGAGTTCGGCAAGCTGGCCGACCCGATCGCAGACAAGGCGCTGATCGGCACGGCCCTGGTTGGACTCTCGCTGCTCGGCGAACTGCCGTGGTGGGTGACCGTGCTGATCCTGGTGCGCGAGGTCGGCGTCACGCTGCTGCGGTTCTGGGTGATCCGCCGCGGCGTGTTGGCCGCCAGCCGAGGCGGCAAGGTCAAGACGCTGTTGCAGACCGTGGCGATCGGGCTCTACGTACTGCCCCTGTCCGGGTGGCTGCACACGATGGCCGACGTGATCATGGGTGCCGCGGTGATCCTCACCCTGATCACCGGCGCGGACTACGTGTTCCGGGCCCTGTCGTTGCGTCGCACCGGCCGAATCTGACGATGGTCGAGAGCACGGCCGAGCCGGTCGAAGTGGATGTCGCGGCGCTGCACGCGCGGTTACGGCAGGCCGCGGCGACGGTTGCAGTGGCCGAGTCCCTCACCGGCGGATTGGTCACCGCTGCGCTGACCGAGGTACCGGGTGCGTCGGCCACGGTGCGAGGTGGCCTGGTGGTCTACGCCACCGATCTGAAGTCCACCGTCGCCGGAGTTCCGGAGTCGCTGCTGGCCGAGCGGGGCGCCGTCGACGCCGACGTGGCCCTGGAGTTGGCGCGCGGAGCGCGGGCCCGGCTGCGTGCCACCATCGGTATCGGGGTGACCGGCGTGGCCGGCCCGGAGCCGCAGGACGGCAAGGTGGTGGGCACCGTGTTCGTCGCGCTCAGCGGGCCGGACGGCGAGACCGTGGCCGAGCGCCGGTTCGCCGGCGACCGAGCCCGGATCCGGCTGTTGACGGTGCGCCTCGCGATGCAGTTGCTCGACCGGGAATCCCATTCGCTGCTCGCACGTTGAGCCCACAGAGGGTGCCTGTCGGTGACCCGCCCGGAGCATTCCGGTCGCGCCCGACGAGTACCGTGAAAGTTCAGGTAGCAGGCGGCGGAGGAGAGGCACAGCATGGCGACGATCCGGTCAGTGGTCGGCGAAACGTTGCGGGCTTCTCGGCTACGTCAGAGGCGCACGTTGCGTGAGGTGTCCGCCAAGGCGCGGGTCAGTCTCGGCTACCTCTCCGAGATCGAACGCGGCCAGAAGGAAGCATCGTCGGAGTTGCTCGCCGCCATCTGTGAAGCTCTCGACCTGCAGCTGTCCGAGGTCTTCGCGCAAGTGAGCGATCGGTTGCGCCGCGAGGAACGCCTCGCCGATCGGGCCCGGTTGCATTCGGTCATGCCGGCTCCGGCGATGGGCCGCGGACCCGGACACGCGCAGGGTCCGACCGCCGGTCTGCGCTCGGTTTCCAGCTTCGCCCGCTGAGTCCGTCGCGGCGGTTCGCAGAAAGTCCGACGCCGACCATTCGCGTCGGCGGCGCGGCGGGGTAACGTCCGTGCTCGTGGCCATCCCCCCGACACGTGCCGTGGCCCCGGCAGATCCGGTCGGTGCACATCTGATCCGTTCGACAGTCGATCCCGAGCCCACGAGCCAGGCCAACCCGGCGCGTCCCTCGCCGAGACCGACGCTGACCGCCGAACCGACAGCCCGTCGTGCCTCCGCCGTGCCGGTGCGGGAGGTCGGCACCCGAACCCGCGCCGGCAACGCGATGGCCCGCACCAGGCGCGCGCTGCTGGTCGGTGCCGCCGCCGCGGTGGCATCCCACGGCACCCGGGTCAGCATGGCGGAGGTCGCCGCCGCCAGCGGTGTCGCCAAGGCGACGCTCTACAACCATCTGCGTACTCGCGATGACGTCCTGGCCGCGGTGCTGAGCAACGAGGCGCAACGGGTCTGCGAGGAGACCAGCGCGCTGCCGCTCGTCGATGCCCTGGCCGCCGCCGCGGCGGCGATCAGCGCGCACCCCATCCGCCGCCTGCTCGCCACCGCCGAACCTGAGGTGCTGGCCCGGATGGCCCGCATCGATCCAACGGCAGAGGTCTGGCAGCGCACCCGCATCGAGGTGACCGCTCGGTTGGTCACGGAGCACCGCGGCGGCGTCGACGTGGTGCTGCGGTTCCTGTCGTCCTATCTGACCTCTCCCGGCGATCCGGTCGGCATCCGGGCCGAGGCCACGGCGTTGCTCGATGGGCTGCCCGCGGCCTGACTGCCGCGATCTGGCGACACCACCGTGGTGGCGATGCGTTCCTTCGTGACACCATGGACGCGCGTTGCGTATCGGTAGCGGCCCGGGCACCGGGTGGAGAAAGGGATATAGATGGCCAAGGCGAATCCGTTCGTCCGCTCGTGGAAGTACTTCGGCGCGTGGTTCGGAGCGAAAGTCGACGAGCGGGCCGACCCCAAGATCCAGATCGGTCAGGCGATCGAAGAGGCGCAGCGCGAGCACGAGGCGCTGACCCGGCAGGCGGCCAACGTGATCGGCAACCAGCGGCAGCTGGAGATGAAGCTGGATCGCCAGCTCACCACCGTCGAGAACCTCAAGGCGCAGGCCCGCCAGGCGCTGGTGCTCTCCGAGCAGGCCAAGGCCGAGGGGGACGCCGCGAAGGGGGCCCAGTTCGAGCAGACCGCCGGCACGCTGGCCAGCCAGCTGGTCACCGCCGAGCAGGGCATCCAGGACCTGAAGCAGATGCACGACCAGGCGCTGGGCGCTGCGCAGCAGGCCCGCGAGGCGGTGCAGAACAACGAGATGATCCTCGAGCAGAAGCTGTCCGAGCGGACGAAACTGCTCAGCCAGCTCGAGCAGGCGAAGATGCAGGAGCAGGTTGCCGCATCGCTGAATCAGATCAGCCAGATCGCCGCACCGAAGAACACCCCGTCGCTGGACGAGGTGCGGGACAAGATCGAGGCCCGCTACGCGACCGCTCTCGGCCAGGCCGATCTCGCCTCCGGTTCGACCCAGGGCCGGATCCTCGAGGTACAGAAGGCCACCCGCGACATGGCAGGTGCGTCCCGGCTGGAAGAGATCCGCGCGACGCTGCACCCTGCGCCGGCACCGACCCATTCGGTCACCGCGGGCGAGGCGCTCAAAGCCGTCGAGCAGACTCCGCAGGCCACGGCAGACCCCGCCGCGTCGGGACTGCCGGAGCCGACCGCGACGCCGGCACCTGCCGAGGCACAGCCGCAGCAGTCCCCGCCGCCGGCCGTCCCACCCGCGCAGTAGCCGACCCGGCCGGTGCGCTTAAGCGCCGATGCGTGGCCTGCGGCGCTCGCCGACCTCGCTGCTTGAAGGTGCCGCCCGCGGGGGTCAGGCCTCGGGTTGGCAGCGGGGGCACCAGTACGTGACACGCTGCTGCGGCGGCCTGCCGATCTCGCCCGACTCGATCGGCGTGCGGCAGCGCCGGCAGGGCTGGCCGGTGCGTAGATACACCCAATGCTCCTCGCCCCGGCGGGTCTGGCCGGTGGTGGACTGCGCGGTGTGATCGCGATTCATCCGCAGCAGCCGGTAGGCGGTGGCCATCGTGGCGGCGGGATCGGGCAGCGCGGCGACCGGCGAGGTGGGCCGGGTGCGATGCACGAAGAGGATCTCCGCGGCGTACATGTTCCCGATGCCGGCCAGCGTGCGCTGGTCGAGCAACGCCTCGGCGACCGGACGGTCGGGGCTCTCGAGCAGATTGCGCACCGCACGGTCGGCGTCCCAGTCCGGTCCGAGCAGATCCGGTCCGAGATGTCCTACCCATTGCGCCTCTTCGGACGTCGGCGCCAGTGCCAGATCGTGCACCCGCCGGCCGTGACACGACCAGGTTGCGTTGCCGATCACGGCGCGCACGTCGAAGCCGACCCGAGGCGCCCGGGCGGCCGGTGAGACCCGCCATGAGCCGTCCATCCGCAGGTGGCTGTGCAACGTCTGGTCGGTGTCGAAGCGCATCAGGATGTGCTTGCCGCGGGCGAGCACCCCGCGCACCGTCGCGCCGCGCAGGTCGGCGGTGGCCAGTTGCGGGACGCGCAGGTCGAACGCGGTGACCGGCCGATCGCGCAGTGCGCCGTCCAGCCGGTGCGCGGCGAGCCAGACCGTGTCGCCTTCGGGCACCGCGTTACCCGCGCAGGCGCAGGCCGCGCGGCGTCGGCCGGAAGCCCGCCGATTCCAGCGCGTTGCCGAGCGGTGAGTTGACGATCGCCGCGCCGTCGGCTCGCTCCACGGCGAGCTTGCCCAACGCGCCGTCCCGCACGGCCAGCGCGAGCGCATCCGCGGCCGGTTGCAGCCGGCCAGGGTCGTCGGTGAAGGACAGCAGTGTGCGTCCGCCGCGCTCGACGTACAGCGTGCAGGCACCGTCGACGAGGACCACCAGAGCGCCGGTCTTACGGGCCGGCTGATGGCCGCGCCGGGCCGGCTCGTCTGCTTCGGTCGGGCGCACCGGCCAGGCGACCGCGGCACCGTAGGGATTGGCCGGGTCGGTGGCGGCCAGCACCAGTGCCGGCGCCGGCTCGGCCGGTTCGGCCATCGGGCGCAGTCGCTCCACCGCGCCCGGCGTGGCGAACTGGGCCGCGCCCAGCCCCTCGACGAAGTAACCGCGCCGCGCCCGGCCGGCTTCCTCGGCCGCCTTGAGTACCGGATAGACCGCGGAGAAGCCACCCGCGAGTCGCTCGGCGGTGACCACCCCGCGGGTGACGACTCCATGCCGATCGAGCAGTACCTCCGCCGCGGCATATCCGCGCCGGGTGGGGTCGCGGTCCGGCTCGGGGCTGCGCGACCAGCGACCGGCCAGCGTGGCCGGTGCGGTGGCCGCGATCCGGACCGGCGCGCCTACGGGAGCGAAGGCTCGGTATCGGCCGCGTCTGACCGGCTGCCGAGCGGCTCGCCGCGGCTTGCCCTGCAGCAATGCACGCACCGGCCCGAACGTGTCGTTGCTGACCAGGCCGGCCCAGACGAGATCCCAGAGCGCTTCGCTCACCTCGGCCTCCGGGCGGGCTACGCGCTCGGCCAACGTACGGAAGAACAAGGCCTGATCCTCGCCTAGCGCGGCAAGCAATCCGAGCTGGATGTCGGTGCGCTCGGTCTCGGCAGGTACCGGCAGCAGCAGGTCGGCCGCATCGGCCGGGGCCAGCGCCACCCATCCGTCCTGGCCGGGCAACGACCCGGCACCGCACCAGAGCACCTCACCGGCCGCGGTCAGCGCGTCCAGGTCGCTGGGCCGGTACCCGACGATGCGGCTGGGCAGCACCATCGACTCCAGCGCGCTGGCCGGAATCGGGACGCCGGCCAACTGTTCGACGACCCGCAGTACCGCGTCGGCACCCGATCGGCTGCGGTGCACCCCGACGCCCTGCCAGGCCGGCAGGAACCGTCCGAGCGTCTCCGGCGACACGGGTTCGACCTCGTGTCGCAGCGCGGCGAGTGAGCGGCGCCGGATCTTGCGCAGCACCTCGGCGTCGCACCACTCCCGGCCTGTCCCGCCCGGCCGGAACTCGCCGATCACCACACGCCCGGTCGCCTGCAACCGGTGCAACGCCGCGTCGACGACAGCGACACCAAGCCCGAACCGGGACGCCGCGTCAGCGGTGACGAACGGCCCATGGGTACGGGCGAAGCGTGAGAGCACGTCACCGAGCGGGTCGCGCACCGGTGCGGTGAACGTCTCCGGAACCCCGACCGGCAGCGGGCAGCCGAGCGCGTCGCGAACCCGGCCGGCATCCTCGATCGACAGCCACCGCTCGGCGGCGTTGATACGCACCCGGATGGCCCGCCGGGTCGCCTCCAGCTCGGCGAGGTCGTGCGCGGTGGCGCCGCGCGCGACCGCCTCAGCGGTGCTGAGGTCGCCGACGGTGCGCAGCAGGTCGGAAACGCCATCGACACCGGCGGCCTGCCGCGACTCGGCCAGCCACGTCACCTCGGCCTCGACCTCGGCGATCGCGGTGGCGTCCAGCAGCTCGCGCAGCTCGGAGCTGCCCAGTAACTCGGCAAGCAGGCTGGAGTCCAGCGACAGCGCCTGGGCGCGTCGTTCGGCCAGCGGGGCGTCGCCGTCGTAGATGAACATCCCGACGAAGCCGAACATCAGCGACCGGGCGAACGGTGACGGGGTCTGCGTCTGCACCTCGACGACGGACAGCCGGCGGGCGCCGATGTCGGTCATCAGCGAGCGCAGCCCGGACACGTCGAAGACGTCCTGCAGGCACTCGCGCATCGCCTCGAGGACGACCGGGAACTCGCCGTGCTCGGCAGCCACCTGCAACAGCTGGTTGGCCCGCTGGCGCTGCTGCCATAATGCGGTGCGCCGGCGCGGGTCGCGTTTGGGTAGCAGCAGGGACCGCGCCGCGCACTCGCGGAACCGTGACGCGAACAGCGCCGAGCCGGTGACCTCGGCGGTGACCAGTGCCTCGATCTCCTCCGGCTCGAACACCGCCAGCTCGGCGCCGGGCGGTGCGGCGTCGGTGTCCGGCAGACGGACCACGATGCCGTCGTCGGTGTGCATCGTGGCGACGTCCATGCCGTGCTGCTCACGGATCCGGGCGGCGATCAGCAGGGCCCAAGGTGCATTCACCGGCGCGCCGAAGGGGGAGTGCACGACCAACCGCCAGTCGCCGAGTTCGTCGCGGAACCGCTCGATCAGCAGGGTGCGGTCGTCCGGGACGTGGCCGGTGGCGTCCTTCTGCTCGCGCAGATAGTCCAGCAGGTTGGCCACGCCCCACTCGTCCAGGCCGGCCTTGGTGGCCCGCTGCGCCGCGGCGGCAGGCTCGGCATGGCTGAGCTCGCGCAGGAACGCACCCTGGGCGCGGCCCAGTTCGGCTGGGCGGCCCGGCGCGTCGCCTTTCCAGAAAGGCATGCGACCGACCTGACCGGGAGCCGGGGTGACCAGCACCCGATCCGGCGTGATGTCCTCGATCCGCCACGACGACGAGCCGAGCAGGAAGACGTCGCCGACTCGCGACTCGTACACCATCTCCTCGTCCAGCTCGCCGACCCGCCGGCTCTGCTTGCTGTTGTCGCCCGACGAGGTAGCCAGGAAGACGCCGAACATGCCTCGGTCCGGGATCGTCCCGCCGGAGGTGACCGCGAGGCGCTGGGCGCCGCGCCGCGGGGTGAGCTCGCCGGTCACCCGGTCCCAGACGATGCGCGGCCGCAACTCGGCGAAGTCGTCGGACGGGTAGCGCCCGGCCAGCATGTCCAGCACGCCGTTCAGCGCGGACGGAGGCAGGCCGGCGAACGGCGCGGCGCGGCGCACCAGTTCGTCGACCTCGGCGACGGTCATCGGGTCCATCGCCAGCATCGCGACGATGTGCTGGGCGAGCACGTCCAGCGGGTTGCGCGGGTAGCGCATCGATTCGATGGCACCCTCACGCATCCGCTCAGCGACCACGGTGCACTCCACCAGGTCGCCGCGGAACTTCGGAAACAGCACACCGCGCGACGGCGCACCGACCTGGTGCCCGGCTCGCCCGATGCGCTGCAGCCCGGCGGCCACCGACGGCGGTGACTCCACCTGGATAACCAGGTCGACCGCCCCCATGTCGATGCCCAGCTCCAGCGACGAAGTGGCAACGACCGCGGGCAGCCGGCCGCCCTTCAGCTCGTCCTCGACGAGCGCGCGCTGCTCGCGGGACACCGAACCGTGGTGGGCGCGGGCGACCACAACCTCGCCGAGCGGATGGCCCGACCCGGACTGCGCGGGAACCTCGGCCGGTGAGCGCGTCCGCGGAGGAAGTAGAACGGCCCGCACCGCATCAGGGTCGCTCCGCAAGCGTCGCTCCGTGGCCAGTTCGTTCAGCTTCGTGGTCAGCCGCTCGGCCAGCTTGCGGGAGTTGACGAACACGATCGTCGATCGATGCGTCTCGATCAGGTCGAGCACGCGTTCCTCGACGTGCGGCCAGATGGATCCCGCCTGAGGTGTGTCGGGCTCGGCCGGGTCGTTCGTGGTGGTCGCCGGCAGGTCGGTCAGGTCGGCGACCGGCACCACGACGGATACCTCGATCACCTTGCTGGTGAGCGGCTGCACGATGGTGACCGGACGGCCACCGGCCAGGAACGTGGCGACCTCCTCGACCGGACGGACCGTCGCGGACAACCCGATGCGCTGCGCCGGTCGGTCCAGCAGGGAGTCCAGCCGTTCCAGCGAGAGTGCGAGGTGCGAGCCGCGTTTGGTGGCACACACCGCGTGGACCTCGTCGACGATGACCGTGTCGACTCCGCGCAGCACGTCGCGAGCAGCGGAGGTCAGCATCAGGAACAGCGACTCCGGCGTCGTGATCAGGATGTCGGCCGGATCGCGAACGAAGGCCCGGCGCTGATCGGCCGGGGTGTCCCCGGAGCGCATCGCCACCCGGACATCCGGCTCAGCCAGGTCCAGGCGCAACGCAGCCTGCCGGATCCCGGTCAGCGGTCCGCGCAGGTTGCGTTCGACGTCCACCGCCAGTGCTTTCAACGGGCTCAGATACAGCACCCGGCAACGCCGCGTCGGGTCCTCCGGGCGAGGCTCGGTGGCCAGCTTGTCGAGCGCGGCGAGGAAGGCGGCCAGCGTCTTACCGCTGCCGGTCGGTGCCACGACCAGGGTGTTGTCGCCGTTGCCGATCGCGTCCCAGGCACCCTGCTGCGCGGCGGTCGGCGCCGCGAAGGCGCCATCCAGCCAGGCCTGGGTGGCGGGGGAGAAAGTCGGCACCCGTCCAGTGTGCCCGGCGCCTCGGACGTCGCGCTCGTCGACGGAATTCGGGTCGTCAGGCCCGCGGTCTCGGCACCATCACCTCGTCGCGGCGGGGCAGTTCGGCCGCCGGATGCAGCACCGCGGCCAGCGCTTCGACCGCGTCCACCAATCGCGGCGCCGGACGGGCCAGTTCTGCGGCGACCGAGTCCGTACCGAGGACGCCGTCGGGCACCAGCCCGGGGTGCTCGCGCAGTTGCCGCCAGGTGTCGTTGGGGTCGGTGCCGCACGGCGCCAACACCACCAAGGCGCCGGGATGGCCGGCCAGCGCCGTCCGCACCTCGTCCCAGGTGGTGGCACCGGAGCGACGGTGCGGGTCGGCCAGGATCGGCAGCCCGCCGGCGGCGCTCACCACGTCCGGCACCCAGTGCCCGGCGGTGAACGGCGGATCGAGCCACTCCAGGACCAGCACCGGGCGTGGCTGGAACCTGCCGACCGCGGCCACCACCTTCGCGAGCCGGCCGCGCAGGCTCGCCTCGACCTTCACGCCGATGTCCGCCACCCCGGCGGCTCGAGCCACCGCACCGATGGTGTCGAGCACGTCGACGAGGGACTCGGGCTCCAGGGTCACCACCGTGGACGGGCAGCCGACCCGGTCCAATGCCGCGTCGACGTCACCGGTCGGCACCGCGCATACCCGGCACAGGTCCTGGGTCAACACCAGCTCCGGAGCGATCTCGGCGAGCGCCGCGTCGTCCAGCGCGTACAGCCCACCGGCCGGCGCCTGCTCGCGCACCCAGGCATCGATTTCCGCCTGGTCGAGCCCGGCCGGCTGCCGGGCCCGTACGACGACGCGCTTGCCGGTCGCCTCGGGCGGCCAATCGCACTCATCGGTGACGCCGTGCAACTGGTCCTGCAGACCGAGTGCGTACACGATCTCAGTGGCCGACGGCAGGAGAGACACGATCCGCATCGGTCCATGGTGCCCGGTCGGCAGAGGCGGGGTAGTCCGGTCGGTCGATAGCGCTAGGTTTCTGCGCGTGGAGATGATCTTGACGACGGTGGAGCAGTACTACGACACCGCCCCTCGCGCTGCCGCGGACGTCCACGAAGTCGGTCCGTTTACCGTCTTCGTCGGTCGCGGCTGGCCGTACTACGCGCGGCCCCGGTTGGGCACAGCGGAGACGTTCACCGCCGCGGACGTCGCGGCCGTCTTCGCGTGGCAGCGGGACAAGAGTCAACCGCAGAGCATCGAGTGGGTGCGCGAACTGACGCCAACGCTGGAGGCAGCGGCTGCGGTTCATGTCGAGGTGCATCGGTATCCGTTGCTGGTGCTGGATCGCGACGCCTACCAAGTACCGCCCGAAACGCCGGATGTCGAGGTTCGGGTGCTGACCGCGGACGACTCCGACCTGGTGGCTACCCGCGTCGCGGTCGACCTCGGTTTCCGCAACGAGGGCACCGATGCCGGACCGGTCGCGGAGGGTGAGCGTGACGCCGCGCTCGCCGCGGCGAGCACTGCATCGGTCGGAGCGCGGATGCAGGATGCGATGACCAGCGGCCAGATGCGAGTGGTGGCGGCGGTCGGAGCTCACGGACCGATCGGCGGCGGCACCCACCAGCCGCGTGGCGCGGTGACCGAGCTGACCGGCATCGGTGTGCTGCCCGCCTACCGCCGGCGCGGCATCGGCGCGCGGATCACCGCTGCATTGGTGGCCGACGCGCTGGCCGGCGGTGCCGGGACCGTGTTCCTCTCGGCGGGAAGCGGTGACGTGGCGCGGGTCTACCAGGGCATCGGGTTCCGCCGGGTCGGCACCGCATGTGTAGCCGAGCTCTAACCCCTGGCCAGTCTTTCGGTGAGCCGGTCCCGGACCGCCGGCCAGTCGTCATCGGTCATCGCGAACTGGACGGTGTCGCGCCACGTGTGGTCGAGGCGGATCCGGTGCTTGCGTAGGACACCCTCGCGGGTGGCGCCCAATCGGGCGATGGCCTGCTGGGAACGCTCGTTGTAGATGTCGGTGTGCCACACCACGCGCACCGCGCCGAGCTCGTCGAAGGCATACCGCAGCAACAGCAGCTTGGACTCGGTGTTGTGTCCGGTGCGCCACCAGCGCCGGCCCAGCCAGGTGAACCCGATCGCCAACGTCCGCGTGGCCGGGAACACGTCGTAAAGGGAAGTCGTGCCGGCGACTTCGCCTGTCGCCGTGTCGATCTGGGCATACGCAAGGCGCTCGCCCCGGGCTCTGGTGGCCATGGCGGTGAGCAACTGATCGACGGCCTCGGCGTCCGTGGTCGGTACGGGGCTGCCCATCCACCGGAACACCTCGTCGGCGTCGGGGCCGGTGCCGGCGGCAGCGCGGTACCCGGCGGCATGTTCCATCGTCATCGGTTCGAGGCGGATCAGCCTCCCGGTGTGGACCGGCATCGCGAACCAGGCGCGGGCATCGTCGGCGGGAGTGGCGAAGGTCGACATGCGTAAAGAATCCCAGGCGCCTGAACGCAATTTGCAGTCGCCTCCATCACTGCGCGGCGAGTCACCCGTCACCGCCCGGTCCCGCTGCCCAGTGGGCTCGCGAGGGACTGGCTGTGCCACGCTGGAGGGCGTGCGGACCAGTGAGTTCTGGCGACGGATGGACGCCCGCTTCGGGCCGGTCTATGCCCGCAGTGTGGCCAAGGACTATCGGCTTCCGGCGCTGGCCGCCACCGTCGAGGAAGCCCTCGAGCAGGGCATCGAGGCGAAGGACATCTGGCGCGCCGTCTGCGCCGAGTTCGAAGTACCTGCCCAACTCCGCTGAACCACCGCACACCGTCCGGCTGAGCGTGCGAAGCCGGCGCCATAGGCTGGTGGGGTTCCCGCCGACCGTAGGTCCAGGCGGGTGCGTTCGGGCGAGCTTGCGAGCCCGGCGCCATAAGTACGGCGTGTTGGATTGCATCGAACACCTGTTCGGCTAAAGTTGCCGCAGGTCGGGGGTTGTGCACACCGGCCGGCGGCCCGCAGGAAACTGTCGGTGCGCCGTTCTACCGTCATCGACGTCACTCGGACATGTACTCGAACTAGCACCCGAAGGTGGACCCCATGGCAGCAGGATTTGACCGCGGCAAGGCGCTGGACGTCGCGATGGCCCAGATCGACAAGCAGTACGGCAAGGGCTCGGTCATGCGCCTCGGCGACCGTCCGTATGTGCCGATCGAGGTGATCCCCACCGGGTCGATCGCGCTCGACGTGGCGCTGGGCATCGGTGGCTTGCCGCGCGGTCGAGTGGTGGAGATCTACGGCCCGGAGTCTTCCGGTAAGACGACGGTCGCACTGCACGCGGTGGCCAATGCGCAGGCCGCCGGCGGCGTCGCTGCGTTCATCGATGCCGAGCACGCGCTGGACCCCGAGTACGCCCGCGCATTGGGCGTCGACACCGATGCCCTGCTGGTCAGCCAGCCGGATACCGGCGAGCAAGCGCTGGAGATCATGGACATGCTGATCCGCTCCGGCGCGCTGGACGTCATCGTGGTGGACTCAGTGGCCGCGCTCGTGCCGCGCGCTGAGATCGAGGGCGAGATGGGCGACAGCCACGTCGGTCTGCAGGCCCGGTTGATGAGCCAGGCGCTGCGCAAGATCACCGGCGCGTTGAGCAACTCCGGGACCACGGCCATCTTCATCAACCAGCTCCGCGAGAAGATCGGCGTGATGTTCGGTTCGCCGGAGACCACGACGGGTGGCAAGGCGCTGAAGTTCTACTCGTCGGTGCGGTTGGACGTGCGCCGGATCGAGACCCTCAAGGACGGCACTGACGCGGTCGGCAACCGGACCCGGGTGAAGGTCGTCAAGAACAAGGTGGCCCCGCCGTTCAAGCAGGCCGAGTTCGACATCGTCTACGGCCAGGGCATCAGCCGGGAAGGCTCGCTCATCGACGTCGGTGTCGAGCAGGGCATCGTAAAGAAGTCCGGCGCTTGGTACACCTACGACGGTGACCAGCTCGGTCAGGGCAAGGAGAACGTCCGCACCTTCCTGCGCGACAACCCGGACATGGCTGATGAGATCGAGAAGAGGATCAAGGAGAAGCTGGGTGTCGGCGCAGTGGTCACCGAGGACGCAGCAATGACTGCCGACGGTGCCACCGTCAGTGCACTGCCGGCGCCGGTCGACTTCTGATCCGTGTCATCGCCGTCTGCGCGGAAGGGTCGAATCCCCGGCCGGGGCCACCTGCGGGTGGTCGCCGGGAACGGTTCCCACCCGGCAGCTGACCAGCCCACCGACCCGACCAGTACGACGGTTGCGCCTGGTGACCAGGTCGGCCCACCACGGGACGAACTTGATCCGCCTGGCGATCCGGAGTCGGTGGCCCGTGCGCTCTGCCTGCGCAAGCTGACCGCCCGGCCGTGTACCCGGTACGAGCTCGCCGACCTGCTCGCCAAGCGTGGCATTGCGAAGGCAGCCGCCGAGTCGGTCCTGGACAGGTTCGTCGAGGTCGGCCTGATCGATGACGCCGGTCTGGCGGCCAGCTACGCGGTGGCCCGGCACGAGGAGCAGGGCATGGCTCGGGCCGCCATAGCGACTCGGCTACGCCGTCGCGGTGTCCGGGCCGACGTCGTGCGGTCCGCGGTCGAGCAGATCGATCCGGCCAGCGAGGAGGCCGCCGCACGGGAGCTGGTGCTCAAGCGATTGCCCGGCATGGCCCGCCTCGACGATGCCACCAAAGCGCGTCGGCTGGTCGGTCAACTAGCTCGGAAGGGGTATCCGGCCGGGCTGTGCTACCGCGTGGTCCGCGAAGTCGTCGCCGAGGTCGAACTGCCCGTCGACTGACACCCGCTCCCGGCCCGTCGGCTTGACCTGCACCGTGGCGGTACCTAGCCTCGGCGTTACCAGGAGAGCGCGTTTCAGTAAAGCGGGTTTACCGCGTTTTTGCCTTGAATTGCCCCAATGACGGTGGTGGATCCGCCGCCATCCGAGCTCACCGAAAGGAACCGAAGACCGCCGTCGGAGTTGATCCGGTTGCTCGACCCGGAGGCGCCGACGGCAGCGCCTGCCCGCGTGTGACGTTCTCTCGCCTGATCGATGTCGGCCTGCCACTGGCATCTGCGCCTCGTGCGCCCGATGGACGGGAGGACAGCGATGCAGTGGGTACTCCTGTCCGGTGTCGTGGTTGTGCTCGTCCTCGGACTGGTATTCATCGATGCCTATCGCAAGCGCGGCCGGGGCGGCGCCGAGCAGCACCGGCATGAGACCGGCCGTCGGCACCAGTCCGGGCAACACGCAGCCCCGGCCGCGGTAGTCGCGCAATCGGCCGCGCCCGAGTCCGACGCGGCCGAGTGGGCGCAGACAGCCCGCCGGATGGCAGAGGCAGAGGCAGAGTCCATCCGGGTAATGGCTCGCCGCGAGGCCGATTCCACCCGTCGGGAGGCGGAAGGCGAAGCGAGTTCGCTGCTGCGCTCTGCGCAGGCCGAGATCAGCGAGGAGCGGGTCGCGGGGGAGGCTCTGCTGGCCGAGCAACGACGCGACCTGGACGCCCGGCGCGCCGAGGAGGCCGCAGCTCGGGTCCGGGACAGCGCGGCTCTCGACGTCACCCGGGTCAGCCTGCGGCACGAGCGCGAAATGCTCGACACCGCCCAGGAGACGTTGCGCCGCAGCATCGACGAGCTGACCGCCCGGGAGGACGCACTGAGTTCGCAGACCGTCGCCCTTGCCGCCCGGCACACCGAACTCACCACCCGGGCGAGCGAACTCACCGAGCAAGAGGTCGCGCTGGTCAGCCGGCGCAGTGAGCAGCTGGCTGAGCTGGAGCGCATCAGTGGGTTGACCGCCGATGAAGCGCGGGTCGAGCTGATGATCGAGGTGGAGACGAAGTCGCGCCGCGAGGCAGCCATCCTGGCCCGTGGAATCGAGTCCGAAGCCCGCGCCGAAGCGACCACCCGGGCCCGCGCCATCGTCGTCGACGCGGTGCAACGCGTCGCCAGTGAGCAGACCACCGAAAGCGTGGTCAGCGTGTTGCACCTGCCCAGCGACGAGATGAAGGGCCGCATCATCGGCCGCGAGGGTCGCAACATCCGCGCGTTCGAGTCGGTCACCGGCGTCAATGTCATCATCGATGACACACCGGAGGCGGTGTTGCTGTCCTGCTTCGACCCGGTACGCCGCGAGACCGGCCGGCTGACCTTGGAGAAGCTCATCTCCGACGGTCGGATCCACCCGCAGCGCATCGAGGAGATCTACGAAACGAGCAAGGGCGAGGTCGATGAACTGTGCCTACGCGCTGCCGCCGACGCACTCGCCGAGGTCGGGCTGCGCGACGTCGACGAAAGATTGATGCCGACACTCGGCCGGCTGCGCTACCGCACCAGCTATGGGCAGAACGTGCTGGCGCACCTGGTGGAGAGCGCGCACATCGCCGGGCTGATGGCAGCCGAGCTCGGGCTCAGCCGCGCCGACACCGTCCTGGTGAAACGCTCGGCGTTCCTGCACGACATCGGCAAAGCGCTCACCCACGAAGTGGAGGGCAGTCACGCCCTTGTCGGTGCTGAGTTGCTGCGCTCCCACGGTGAGGACGAGCGCGTCGCGCATGCGGTCGAAGCCCATCACAACGAAGTTCCGCCGAAGACCATCGAGGCGGTGCTTACCCAAGCTGCTGACGCCTGTTCCGCGGCCCGCCCCGGCGCTCGCCGCGAGTCGCTGGAGTCGTATGTCAAGCGCCTCGAGCGCATCGAGGCGATCGCCTCGTCCCGCGAGGGCGTGGAGCGGGTCTGGGCGATGCAGGCGGGGCGTGAGGTGCGGGTGATGGTGCGCCCGGAGACCGTCGACGACTTGGAGTCCGCCGTGATTGCCCGAGAGGTCGCCAAGCAGATCGAAGACGAGCTGACCTATCCCGGCCAGATCCGGGTGACCGTTGTCCGCGAGACCAGATCGACGGAAGTCGCGCACTGACGAGCGCTCGTCGGCTGACTTCCTCTCGGCTGCGACAACCTCCCTCCCGGCAAGGTGGTCGGCCGGCGCGCAATCGACTCAATACCTCCGCGTCGGATGCATCCGCCATCCGGACCCGCACGCTGCCGGCGGGGCGAGGCGGTAGATCGCCATCGGTGCGTCACTCGGCTCGGTGGCGACCGGTCGTTCGCTCAACAGCACGAAGCCGTTCTTCTCCAACACCCGCCGGGACGCCGAGTTGTCCGCAGCCGGGTCGACGACGATGCCCGCGTCGGGCTCGCTGTCGCGCACGGCGTGCACCAGAGCAGCGATCACCTCGGTGCCCAGACCACGTCCGATCGCCGCCGGATCCCCGAGGGCGTAGTCGACGCCCACCTGACCAGGCGCGGCGCCGATCCCGGCTGCCTGCGTCGGGTAGTCGGCCCAGCGGTACCACTGGCACCAGCCGACCGGCTGGTCGTCTTCGAGAATCAAGAGCATCCGGGTCGGCTCGTCGCCGCCTAGCCGAGCCGGATAGGGCGCCATCTCCTCTTCGGCACTCTGATCGGCCAGCCACCAGCGCGCGACGTGCGGTTCGATGAGCCAATCGGCGATCTGCGGGAGGTCCGATTCGGTCATCGGGCGCAGCGCGATCACGCCGTCGAGCCTAAGGACCGAAACGAACCCGTATCCTCGGAGATCGCCATGACTGCCCTCGATACCGCCACCAGCGACCCGCGCACCTACGACATCCGCACCTACGGGTGTCAGATGAACGTGCACGATTCCGAACGGCTCGCCGGCCTGCTCGAGTCGGCCGGCTACGTGAAGGCGGTTGACGGTAGCGGCGACGACGTCGATCTGGTCGTCTTCAACACCTGCGCGGTGCGCGAGAACGCCGACAACCGGCTCTACGGCAACCTCGGCCGGCTCTCCCCGGCGAAGGCGCGCCGTCCCGGGATGCAGGTCGCGGTGGGCGGCTGCCTGGCGCAGAAGGACAAGGGCCGGATCGTCGAGCGGGCGCCCTGGGTCGATGTCGTATTCGGCACCCACAACCTGGCCAGCCTCCCGGTGCTGCTGGAGCGCGCCCGGCACAACGCCGAAGCGCAGGTCGAGATCCTCGACGCCCTGCAGAACTTCCCGTCCGACCTGCCGACCAGACGTCAGTCGGCGTTCTCGGCCTGGGTGTCGATCTCAGTGGGCTGCGACAACACCTGCACCTTCTGCATCGTGCCGAGCCTGCGCGGCACCGAAGTCGACCGCCGTCCGGGTGACGTGCTCGCCGAGATCGAGGCGCTGGTTGCCGAAGGCGTCGTCGAGATCACGCTGCTCGGCCAGAACGTCAACTCCTACGGCCGTTCGTTCGGTGACCGCGATGCGTTCGCCGCGCTGCTGCGCTCCTGCGGTCGGGTTGACGGTCTGGAGCGGGTGCGCTTCACTAGCCCGCACCCGCGCGACTTCACCGATGACGTCATCGACGCAATGGCCATGACCTCGAACGTCTGCCCGCAGTTGCACATGCCGCTGCAGTCAGGTTCGGATGCGGTGCTGAAGGCGATGCGGCGCAGCTATCGCAGCGAGCGCTACCTCGGCATCATCGGCCGGGTCCGCGCCGCGATGCCTCACGCCGCGATCACCACCGACATCATCGTTGGCTTCCCCGGCGAGACCGACGACGACTTCGAGCGGACCCTGGAGGTGGTTCGTGCCGCCCGATTCGCCAGCGCGTTCACCTTCCAGTACTCCACCCGTCCCGGCACCCCGGCCGCGGAGCTGCCTGACCAGGTGCCCAAGGGTGTCGTGCAGGAGCGTTACGACCGGCTGATCGCCACGCAGGAAGAGCTCAGCTGGGCGGGCAACAAGGCCTTGGTCGGTAGCGAGATCGAGGTGCTGGTCAGCGCCGGTGAAGGCCGCAAGGACGGCGCCACCGGACGGGTCTCCGGCCGGGCCCGAGACGGCCGGCTGGTGCACGTCGCCAGCGGCGGGCAAGCACTGGCGCCGGGCGACCTGGTGCGCAGCACCATCACCTACGCAGCGCCCCACCACCTGGTGGCCGACGGGCCGCCCACCGTCGTGCGCCGCGCCAAGCACGGCATGGGCGCGCCCCCGACCCCCCAGACCATCACCATCGGCCGCGGCCCGAGCGCCTAACGCGATCGGGCAGCATCCAACAGTGCACGGGTGGGTGATGGTGCACGATCAGGCGATTTGGCTGGCTCAGACGTCGGGGATGAGCGCGCGGCGCTGCTGAACCTCTGCCTCGACCTTGGCGATACGAGCCGGGTCCCCGCCGGCCTTAGCCCGCTCCAGCTTCTCCTCGGCCTCGGCCAGCCGGGCCCGCAATTCGGCGAGGAACGGGTTGCTCTCGATCGACGCCTGCTTCCACTCCGAGTCGACCGCATCGCGGACGCGCTGCTCGGCGGCGTGCATCCGGTCCTCGAGGCGGCGCATGGAATCGCGCGGCACTCGGCCGGCCTTCTCGTACCGCTCGATGATCTCGCGCAGTTGGGTCTGGGCCCGTTTCGGGTTGCTCAGGTCGAGCGATTCCGCCTCGGTGATGACGTCTTCCTTCTTCTTCTGGTTCTCCGTCTCGCCGGCGTCCCGCTCCGCGAATACCTCGGAGCGACGGGCGAAGAAGGCGTCCTGCGCGGCGCGGAACTGCTTCCATAGCGCGTCTTCGTCGCCGCGGCTGGCTCGTCCGGATGCCTTCCACTCTGACATCAGGTCTTTCATCGCAGAAGCGGTGGTGCGCCAGTCGTCGGAGCTACTCAACTCCGCGGCCTTCGCGACGAGCGCCTCCTTGGCCGCCTTCGCCTCGCCGCGCTCGGTGTCCAGCGCAGCGAAGTGGCTACCCCGCCGCCGTCCGAACGCGTCGCGCGCTGCCGCATAGCGTTTCCACAAGGCGTCGTCGGTCTTGCGGTCGATGCCCTTGATCTGCTTCCACTCGTCGACGATGACCCGCATCCGATCGCCGGAGGATTTCCACGCGGTGCCCTTTTCGGCGATCTGCTCGGCCTCCACGATGAGGGCTTCCTTCGCGGCGACCGCGTCGGTTCGGGACTTCTCCTTCGCCAGCACTTGTTCGGCCATCTTTGCCTCGGCCGATGCTCGCAACGTAGTGAGCCGGACGCGCAGCGCGTCCAGATCGCCGACGACAGACGCGTCGACGAGCGAGTCCTGCAGAGCGGCTGCTTGATTCCAGGTCGCCTTGGCATCACCAGCGCCCGAGGCCAGCCGAGTCTCCAGCAATTCGACCTCGGTGGCCAAGTCCGCGTAACGCCGTTGGTAATAGGCCAGACCCTCGGCGGAATCACCTGCCTGCCACGAGCCGACTACCCGCTCGCCATCAGCTGTTCTGACGTAGACGGTGCCGTCGTCGTCGATGCGTCCCCACGAACTGGCGGGCGAGTCGGAATCCATAGGGGGTTATTAGACACGAGTCGGCTCGGTAACGGGCAGCCGGTTAGCGTTGCGTGATGATCACTGGCCGGGCGCGGGTGCTCGCAGTTGTCGGGCCGACCGCAGCCGGCAAGTCGGATCTGGCCGTCGCGCTGGCGCAGCGGTTCGACGGTGAGATCGTCAACGCCGACTCGATGCAGCTCTATGCCGGTATGGACATCGGCACCGCCAAGCTGCCGCTCGACGAGCGTGGCGGGGTGCCGCACCATCTGCTCGACGTCTGGCCGGTGAACAAGTCGGCCGCGGTCGCTGAGTACCAGGCGATGGCCCGGGCGGTGATCGACGAGGTGCACGACCGTGAGCGATTGCCCGTGTTGGTAGGCGGTTCCGGGCTCTACCTGCGTGGCGCGCTGGACCAGCTGGACTTCCCTGGCGAGTCCCCGGAAATCCGGGCCCGACTGGTCGTCGAGCTGGACGAGGTAGGTCCGGGCGAGCTGCACCGTCGGCTCGGCACCTTCGATCCCGAGGCCGCTGAATCGATTCTGCCGAGTAACGGCAGGCGGATCGTCCGGGCGTTGGAAGTGATCGAACTGACCGGCCGGCCGTTCACCGCGCGGATGCCCGGCTTCGACTCCATCTACAACACGACGTACCTGGGTGTCGATCGCGTGGACTTGGACGAGCGGGTCGCACAGCGGGTCACCCGGATGTGGCAGCAGGGCTTCGTCGACGAGGTGCGCGGACTTCTCGGCGCGGGCCTGCGGGACAGTCCCACGGCCGGCAAGGCACTCGGGTACGCCCAGGTGCTCGGCTGTCTCGGCCCGGACGGCGCGGCGGTGGGCGACCTCGACGCGGCCGCGGAGGCCACCGTCCCGGCCACTCGCCGGTTCGCCCGGCGGCAGCGCTCCTGGTTCCGGCGCGACCCACGCATCGTCTGGCTGGACGGGGCGTCCGCGCCGCTGGTCGACGACGCTGCCCTTACCCTGGATCCGTGAGTGAGCATCGCAGCGAGCGCCAGCGAGCGAGGACTGTGCGGACACCGTGAGTGAGCTGACGGTCTGGAAGGGTCACGGCACCGAGAACGACTTCGTGGTCCTGCCCGACCTCGACTCCGCGCTGGATCTCACCACCGATCAGGTGCGACACCTGTGCGACCGGCGGGCGGGCATCGGCGCGGACGGGGTGCTGCGCGTGGTGCGCTCCCAGACGGTGCCCGATTGGGCCGACCCGGACACCGAATTCGCAATGGACTTTCGCAACGCCGACGGCACGACCGGTGAAATGTGCGGCAACGGCGTGCGGGTCTTCGCCCGGTACTTGCAGGAGGCTGGCTTGTGGTCCGGTGGACCGGTGCGGATCGCCACCCGGGGCGGCACCCGCGCGGTCACTGCAGGTGCGGACGGGCGATTCACCGTCGACATGGGGGAGCCCGAGGTCGAGCAGCGCACCGTCCAAGTCCGCACGGGCCACTTCGCCGGTGCGGGCACTCCTGTCGCGATGCCGAACCCGCACGTGGTGGTCGTCCTGGACGCGGACCGACTGGCTGCGCTCGACCTGTGCACGGCGCCGGAGGTGACCCCCGAGCTGCCGCACGGCCAGAACGTCGAGTTCGCCGTATCGCTGGGCGGAAGGCACGCCCGGATGCGGGTGCACGAGCGGGGCGTGGGGGAGACACGTTCCTGCGGTACCGGCATCTGTTCGGTGGTCGCCGTGCTCGCCGGGGCCGACCACACCGGCGAGTGGCAGGTGGATGTCCCCGGCGGCAGCTGCAGCGTGACGTGGACCGCCGGCGGTGCGCTGCTGCTCGCCGGTCCGGCGGTACTCGTCGGCCGCGTCGAACTGAGCCCGGACTGGCTTGATCGCTAATCCTTCGCCCCGTTGCCCGATGTGCGGGACAATGGAGGGCATATGACGAAACCTGTGATCGACCAAGACGGCACGACCTTCGACGCCAACCTGCGCGAGTCGCACGATCTGGAGGATCGCCAGGCGCTGCGTCGCGTTGCGGGCCTGTCCACCGAGCTCGCCGATGTCACCGAGGTCGAGTACCGGCAACTGCGCCTGGAGCGGGTGGTGCTGGTCGGCGTGTGGACCGGCGGCACCGCGATCGACGCCGAGAACTCCCTGCACGAGCTCGCCCGACTCGCCGAGACCGCGGGATCGGAGGTGCTCGATGCGGTGATGCAACGCCGCGACAAGCCGGACCCCGCCACCTACATCGGCTCGGGCAAGGCAAAGGACCTGCGCGACATCGTGATCAGCACCGGCGCGGACACCGTCATCTGCGACGGCGAGTTGACGCCCGGGCAGCTACGCCAGCTGGAAGGCGTGGTGAAGGTGAAGGTCGTCGACCGCACCGCGTTGATCCTGGACATCTTCGCCCAGCACGCCAGGTCGAAAGAGGGCAAGGCCCAAGTGGAGTTGGCCCAGATGCAGTACCTGCTGCCCCGGCTGCGGGGTTGGGGTGAGGCGCTGAGCCGGCAGGTCGGTGGCCGGGCCGCCGGCGGTGCCGGTATCGGTGGTCGCGGACCCGGTGAGACGAAGATCGAGCTGGACCGCCGCCGGATCACCTCGCGGATGGCCAAGCTGCGCCGGGAACTGGCTGGCATGAAAACCAGCCGCGACGTCAAGCGCAGCAAGCGCAATGCCAACCGGGTGCCGAGTGTCGTGCTGGCCGGCTATACGAACGCCGGCAAATCGTCGCTGCTCAATCAACTGACAGACGCGGGTGTGCTCGTCGAGAACGCTCTCTTCGCGACGCTGGATCCCACTGTGCGGCGCGCCGAGACCGGCGACGGCCGTGCGTTCACACCTACCGACACCGTCGGCTTCGTCCGTCACCTGCCGCACCAGTTGGTCGAGGCGTTCCGCTCGACGCTGGAGGAGGTCGCCGACGCGGACCTGATGCTGCACGTGGTGGACGCCAGCGACGCCGACCCGCAGGCGCAGATCGAGGCGGTCCGCGAAGTGCTTGCCGATATCGACGCCGGCGCGGTGCCCGAAGTGATCGTATTCAACAAGGTGGACGCAGCTGACCCGGACGAGTTGGTCCGCCTGCGCGGACTGGTGTCGAATGCGCAGTTCGTCTCGGCCCGGACCGGAGCCGGTCTGGCCGAACTGCGCGATCTCATCGAGCAGCGGTTGCCGCATCCTGATGTGCTCGTGAACGTCCAGATCCCGTTCTCGCGGGGTGAGTTGGTGGCCCGCGTTCATCGGTCCGGAGAGATCACTGCAGAGACGCACACGGCCGACGGCACCCAACTGCTGGCCCGCGTGGCGCCCGACCTGGCCGCTGCACTTGCTGAGTACGCGGTGCCGCTCGAGCCGAGCGCTGCGGTTGATCTGGCGTAGTCTGGGACGACCACGACCTCCGCTGCGACCTCGCATGTGAAAGGCTTTGGATATGGGTTTCGATCAGCCACTGCACTGGGTTGTCATCGCCGTTGTTGCCGGCGTGCTGTTTTTTGGGTGGAAGAACCTGCCCGATATGGCCCGCTCAGCAGGGAAGTCTCTGCGCATCTTCAAGACGGAGATGAAGGGCATGGCCGACGACGACGACGCGCGCACCCAGGCCAAGAACGAGCAGGCCGCCGCGCCGCAGATCCCGGCCGCACAACAGCCGGCTCCGGCCGCACCGCCCGCCGAGACGATCCCGCCCACCTCGGCAGTGGCCACCCCGGCGCCGGCTGACCCGCCGGCGCAGCGTGCCGACTGAGAATTCGACCACCCCGCACCGCCGGACCGGTTCCCGGTCCTGGCCTGCGCGCCCGCCTGTGTGGTTGGTGCTGCTGGCCGTTGTAGTCCTGATCGCCGTCACCGCTGACATCCACTTCCACGGCGCGCTGCGCCACCTCGACACTGACGTGGGTCGGCGGATGTATGCCTGGGACCTTCGGCATCGCACCGCTGAGGCGCTGCCGTTGCGGCTGCTGGTGTTCTTCGGCCAGCGCGGCGTCGTGCTCACCATCGCCGTAGTCATCATCGGCGTGCTGTGCTGGCGGCAGCGCACCGTGGACCCACTCGTCCGGCTCTTCGTCGTGCTGGTCGGTCTGCTGGTCATTGTCTACGCGGTGAAGTTCACCGTCACCCGACTGGCTCCGGTCGACTACTTCGGCCACCACCCGGACGCGGCCACCCACTCCTATCCGTCCGGACATATGGCCAATGGCATCGCGACGTGGGGACTGCTCGCCGCGGCCACCCTCCGCTCTGATCTCGACACCCGTTTCGTCCGGCTGATCAGCGTGCTGCGCTGGATCGCCCCGTTCGCCATCCTCGTCGGGATGACGTTGCTGAACTACCACTGGATCTCCGACTTCCTCGGCGGTGCTGCCGCCGGCGTCCTGGTGCTGGCCGTGGCACTCTCGCCGGCGTGGGCAACGATTTCCGAGCGCCTCGATCCGCACGTACGGTGGCCGCGATGAACCGCCGCTGGGCGTAGTTCCCTCCGCCCCGGCCGCGTCAGATCTTGCGCAGCACCGTAACCACTTTGCCGAGGATCATCGCCTCGTCGCCGTCGATGGGGGAGTACGCGTCGTTGTGCGGCAGCAACCAGACGTGCTCGTCGCGGCGCTGATACGTCTTCACGGTGGCCTCGCCGTCGATCATCGCGGCCACGATCTCACCATTGCTGGCGGTCGGCTGCTGGCGCACCACCACCCAGTCCCCGTCGGTGATGGCCGCGTCGACCATCGAGTCGCCGACCACCCTGAGCATGAACAGGGTGCCTTCGCCGACGAGTGCGCGAGGTAGTGGAAAGACGTCCTCGAGGCTCTCCTCGGCCAGGATCGGACCACCCGCGGCGATCCGGCCGATGACCGGGATGAAGGCTGGCGCCGGCCGAGGGTTCACGCCGTTGGCATCCGCCTCCTGCTCGGCCCGGTCCTCGCCGGAGCGGACGTCCACCGCGCGGGGCCGGTTCGCATCCCGGCGGATGAAGCCCTTCTTCTCGAGCGAGGACAGCTGGTGGGCGACGCTAGAGGTGGATGCCAGACCGGCCGCTTCGCAGATCTCTCGGATGCTCGGCGGGTAGCCGCGGCGCTGCACCGAGTCACGGATGACCGCGAGAATCGTGCGCTGCCGAGCGGTCAGCCCGTCGCCGCGGTCCAATTCGGGCAGTTCGGCCACCTTGGGCGGCCGGCCACGCTTGTTGCCTCCGGTGGATGCCGCGTCGGCTTGCCTCGGAGTGCTTGGCGTCTTGGCGGCCACAGGGCTCCCTCTCACTCGTCCGGCCCCGTGCTGCGGGGCTTTGCTGGCTTGACGGTAGCCCAGACGGCACGTCATCTCAAACACCTGTTCGATACGACACGCCGGGCAGAAGTGGTTTCTGTCGGAGAGCGGTGGTAAACCTTCGCACAGCAGTTCGAACGAACAGGTGTTCGATCAGACCCACCCGGGTCGGGTCGAACGGCAACGAGGAGGACACCATGTCGGTGGCACCAGAACTTCCCCCGGTGGTCCGGATCCCGGCCCGCGCCCGGCGGTCTGTCGCGGCTGCGCAGCCCGGAACGTCGTGGCGGCCGGCGTCGCTGAGTGTTGTGCCGGTTGCTCGCGCCCGGGTGCTTACCGGCGCCCGAGTGCTGTCCGGCCCGGTTCGCCCGGCACCGGCGATGACCCGGCTGCGGTCGATCGTCGCGCAGACGCCGCCGGCCGTCGAGCCGGTGTGCCTGCTCGCCCTCGCCGAGAGCGTGCCGGTCGAGACGGTGCCTCGTGAGTTCGTCATCACCGAACCGGCGGTGCTCAACCGCCCGGTGTGGAAGCCGGCGCAGGCTTCGCAGCGGGTATGCGCGGCATCGTCGGTGTCCACCGTCCGATTGACCGGCCGCGGCCGGGTCATCCTCGGCCTGCTGGCCGCGGCCATCGCCGGCGTGATCATCGCGATCGCGTACACGGGTGCATCCCAGTCAGGCCCGCGCCCCGGTGCGGCACCGGCCAACGTCGTGGTGCATGACGGCGACACGCTGTGGTCGATCGCTCGCCAGGTGGCGCCCAGCGCCGATCCGCGCGCCGAGGTGGCTGCGCTGCAACGCCTGAACCACCTCACCGGCGTCGATCTCACCCCCGGCCAGATCCTGCGCACCCGCTGACCGCCGTGTCTCGACGAGAACCTCTCACTCGCCAAGCCCGGCCACGGTGACGGGACTGTCCCGAGAACGCGATGAGCGCTCGCGCGAACAGCAGATCGCCCGCGCGACGAGGGAGCTTGAGGCCGAACGGAGCGAGGGGTTCGGTTCAGAGTGGGTCCCGATGCGAAGCGAGGGGTCCGCGAGGAACTGACGAAGCGATCGATGAATACGGCGACCGAAATACGGCGTGTCGCGCCTTGCGTTGTAGGTCACAGCGATCTACGGTTGCCCCTACATCTAGTAGTTACACTGGTGTAAGTCGTCCACAGTTTGGGGTTCTGCGTCCACACGTTGTCCCCAGGATGTCGACAGGGTTATGCACAGAGATCGCCCGATCCTGGGGACAACGACGACTCGATCCAGCACGGACGGAGGTGAGCAGCCGATGCGATGCCCGTACTGTCGGCACCCGGAGTCACGTGTTGTCGACTCTCGGGAGCACGAAGAAGGCCAGGTCATTCGGCGCCGGCGCAGCTGCCAGGAATGCGGCCGCCGGTTCACCACCGTGGAGGAGCCGACCCTCGCGGTCATCAAGCGTAGCGGCGTCACCGAGCCCTTCAGCCGGGCCAAGGTGGTGCACGGCGTCGCCCGGGCCTGCCAGGGCCGGCCGGTCGACGACGACCAGCTGCAGCTGCTGGCGCAGACGGTCGAAGAGGCGGTCCGCGCCACCGGCGCCGCGGAGGTGCCGAGCAACGAGGTCGGTTTGTCGATCCTCGGTCCGTTGCGCGAGCTCGATGAGGTTGCCTACCTGCGCTTCGCCAGCGTCTACAACGCCTTCAGCTCGGTGGACGACTTCGAGAAGGCGATCCTCGAGCTGCGCCGAGAACACCAGCCGACGCCCCCCGCCGACTAACCAGGACTCGGGTATCCGGGCCGGCCCCTGTCCGTCGCGTCCCCACCCAGATGAACCCCATCCGTCACACCCCGCCCGATGAAAGGAACGTTCCCCATGACCGAGGTCGTCACCGACTCGTCCACCACCGCGGCGGCGCCGAAGCACGGCTCCGGCGCAGCGCGGTTCGCAGCGCAGGGCCTCGCCGTCGAACGCGTGTTCAGCACGGCCGGCACGCACCCTTACGACGAGGTGAGCTGGGAGCGTCGCGACGTCGTGATGACCAACTGGCGCGACGGGACGGTGAACTTCGAGCAGCGGGGCGTGGAGTTTCCCGAGTCCTGGTCGGTCAACGCGGCGAACATCGTGACGACGAAGTACTTCCGCGGAGCTGTGGGCACCGACGTGCGGGAGTGGTCGCTGCGTCAGCTGATCGACCGAGTGGTGTCGAAGTACCGCACGGCGGGGGAGCAGCACGGGTATTTCCGCTCCGCCGGGGATGCCGAGGCCTTCGAGCACGAGCTGACCTGGATGCTGCTGCACCAGTACTTCAGCTTCAACTCGCCGGTCTGGTTCAACGTGGGCACCACGTCGCCGCAGCAGGTCTCTGCGTGCTTCATCCTTGCGGTGGACGACACGATGGACTCGATCCTGAACTGGTATCGCGAAGAGGGCCTCATCTTCAAGGGCGGCTCGGGCGCCGGCCTGAACCTCTCCCGGATCCGCTCGTCGAAGGAGCTGCTCTCCTCCGGCGGTACCGCGTCCGGTCCGGTCAGCTTCATGCGTGGGGCGGATGCGTCGGCCGGGACGATCAAGTCCGGTGGTGCCACCCGTAGAGCGGCGAAGATGGTCGTGCTGGACGTCGACCACCCGGACATCGTCGAGTTCATCGAGACGAAGGCGCGTGAAGAGGACAAGATCCGGGTGCTCCGCGACGCCGGCTACGACATGGACCTCGGCGGTTCAGACATCACCAGCGTGCAGTACCAGAACGCGAACAACTCGGTGCGGGTGAGCGACGAGTTCATGCGTGCGGTCGAGGAGAAGACCGAGTTCGGTTTGCGCTCACGCTCGACGCACGAGGTCATCGAGACCGTCGAAGCGACCGACCTGTTCGGCAAGATCGCCAAGGCCGCGTGGGAGTGCGCCGACCCGGGCATCCAGTACGACGACACCATCAACGACTGGCACACCAACCCGGAGACCGGGCGGATCACCGCGTCGAACCCGTGCTCGGAATATATGAGCCTGGACAACACGTCCTGCAACCTGGCGTCGCTGAACCTGATGAAGTTCCTCGGTGACAACAACAGCTTCAAGGTGGAGGAATTCACCCACGCGGTCGAGGTAATCATCACCGCGATGGACATCTCCATCTGCTTCGCCGACTTCCCGACCGATGCGATCGGCGTGAACACCCGCGCCTACCGCCAGCTGGGCATCGGCTACGCGAACCTCGGTGCGCTGCTGATGGCGTCCGGGTTGGCCTATGACTCCGACGGTGGGCGCGCGATGGCCGGCGCGATTACCTCGCTGATGACGGGCACGGCGTACCGGCGCTCGGCCGAGTTGGCTGGCGTCGTCGGTCCCTACGAAGGTTTCGCCCGCAACGCCGAAGCGCACGCCCGGGTGATGCGCAAGCATGCCGCTGCCAACGACACCGCGCGGCCGATCCGCGAGACGGACAAGGCCGTCTACTCTGCCGCCGCCAGGGAATGGGCGACCGGCAACGAGATCGGCGCGAAGCAGGGTTGGCGCAACGCGCAGGCGTCGGTGCTGGCACCGACCGGGACGATCGGTCTGATGATGGACTGCGACACCACCGGCGTGGAGCCGGACCTGGCGCTGGTCAAGTTCAAGAAGCTGGTCGGCGGCGGGTCGATGCAGATCGTCAACCAGACGGTGCCGCGCGCGCTGCGCGCCTTGGGCTACCAGGAGGAGCAGGTCGAGGCCATCGTCGATCACATCGCCGAGAACGGTCACGTCATCGACGCTCCTGGCCTGAAGACCGAGCACTACGAGGTATTCGATTGCGCGATGGGTGCGCGGGCCATCAAGGCGATGGGTCACGTCCGGATGATGGCCGCGGCGCAGCCGTTCCTCTCCGGTGCCATCTCCAAGACGGTCAACCTGCCGGAGGCCGCGTCCGTCGAGGAGATCGCGGATGTGTACCTACAGGGCTGGAAGCTCGGCCTGAAGGCACTCGCGGTGTACCGCGACAACTGCAAGGTCGGTCAGCCGCTGTCGGCAGGAAAGGGCAAGAACAAGGGCGCGGCGGCCAAGGTCGAGGCTGCTGACTCCGCGAAGGTGGTCGAGTACCGCCCGGTGCGCAAGCGGCTGCCCAAGTCGCGCCCGTCGCGCACCGTCTCGTTCTCCGTCGGCGGCGCGGAGGGGTACATGACCGCAGGCTCCTACCCGGATGATGGCCTCGGTGAGGTCTTCCTCAAGCTCGGTAAGCAGGGCTCCACGCTGGCCGGGGTGATGGATGCCTTCTCCATCGCCATCTCCATCGCACTGCAGTACGGCGTGCCGCTGGAGAGCTACGTGCAGAAGTTCACCAACATGCGCTTCGAGCCGGCGGGTATGACCGACGACCCGGATGTGCGGATGGCGCAGTCGATCATGGACTACATCTTCCGCCGCCTGGCGTTGGACTACCTGCCCTTCGAGACCCGGAGCGCGATCGGCATTCACACCGCCGAGGAGCGGGCCCGGGAGCTGGACACCGGCTCGTACAGCGGCGATGACTCCGACGACTTCGAGTCACTCGCCCAGTCCGCGCCGGTCACCCCGGCTCCGACGGACGCCGCCGATGAGGAGCAGGACGTTGCTGCCGCAGTGGCCGCACCGAGCGCGGTGCACAGCTCGATCGAGCTGCTGGACTCGCTGCTCGGCTCGGCGTCGGACGCGCCGCTATGCATGAACTGCGGCACCAAGATGCGTCCGGCCGGCAGCTGCTTCGTCTGCGAAGGCTGCGGCAGTACCAGCGGCTGCAGCTGACCCGCAGCGTCGCTGGATCGTGCAACATTCACCCCCTGTGAGGGGGTGAATGTTGCACGATCGGCGGGGATGGGCTGGTCAAGATTCAGCAGGCCCAGCGGGGGGTGCGTCGGATCGCGCGGATCTCCGCAGCCGGCTCGACGAGATCCGCGCGCAATCGGCTGACGTCGCCGATGTACTGACCTGCCCCGAGCAGTTGCTCGGCCGCCTCGGCCTGACTCGGGTCGCCGCAGACGTGTACGGCCGGTAACAGCACCTGCAGGAATGACTCGTCGCTGCCGGCCGGGTCGGCAAGGGGCAGCGCGTCGCCTGATCCGGCCAGTACGGCGCCGAGCGCTCTGTACCAATCGGTCACCGAGCCGGCCTGTCTGATGAGCAGGTCGGTTGGCGCCCAGAGCGGCTCGGTTCCCTCCGGCAGCGCTGGCGGCGCAACCGAAGGCGATGTCCTCGATGCGCAGCAACCCGATCGTCCACCCCTCCGGGGCGATCAGGTTGAACAGGATGATGACCACGATCGTGAACGCAGCCTGGCCGGCGGCGAGCACGAACCCCACGATCGTTCCGGCCAACGCACGCAGCGCCGTTGCACCGGCCCGGTCGTAGCTCACCGCGAACGGCACGGTGCCCGCTTCGGTGCGGATCACCGGGTTGGCCGAGAGCTGACCGAAGCGGCCGACGTTGTAGACGAGCAGGCTGTTGGTGTTGGCCTTGGTGGTGACCACCAGGTGCTTGCCGTCCGGTGTGAAGCTGACCTGTCCCGGGGTGTGGGTGAACTCCGGAGTTGCCGACGCATCGAGGGCGAGCGCGCGGTGCCAAGACGGCACGGTGACCAAGAAGCCGCCGAAGTTCAGGTAGCCCTGGATCGAGCCGCCGTCGCGGGCGTGCAAAACGTAAACGAAGTCCCCGTGCGAGGTGCGCTCACCGGGAAGTTCCCGCGGGTGTTGATGACCTGCTGCAAGCGCGTCGAGGCGCCGTGCACGCCGAGCACGGACAAGCTGTTGCTTCCCGCGTTGACCGCGTACAGCTCGTGATGTTGCGCATCTGCGGCCAGTGCGCCCTGTGATGCGGTGTGATCGACGACCGACCCGGTGAGCTGACCGCCCCGCCCGGAGGTACCGGTGCTGCCCGCCTGAGTCAGCGTGCCGTCGTGATTGCGGGTGTAGGCGATGACGTCGTTGCCGGCCGGGTCGTCGGTCTGGACGAAGACCGCGCCGTTACTGGCAGAGTGCGCGCCGGTGGCGTTCGCGGGGCCGGCGAAGGTCAGCGCGGCCCAGAGGGACACGGCGGCGACCGCGCCGGCGCGGATGAGGTTCTGCATGAGCGACTCTCCTTAGGACGAGAAACGGATACGGGGATGCAGTCTCGCCAGCCCCCCGGACCGTTACAGGGAGCCTGGAATCGGTATCGGCGGCGGATGGCAGCACTGGGCAACGACCGCCCCGTCACCCGTCGGTAGGGGTCGAAATCGCTACTGCGGGGTGAGGACTCCGGCCGTCCGCGGCGGCACGCTTCTGGACATGATCACTTCGACCCCAGCACCCACCCGGCCGGCAATCCGCTCAGACGGGTTGTCGGCAGTGCTCGTCGCACTCGCGGCGACTGCCGCCGCCGCCGGCATCGCCAGCGGCGGCGTGATGTATCTCGACCGCTCGAACGTCCGGGAACGGCATTCGGCCGACACCGCAGCATGGTGGCCGCACCTGGGTCTGGCCATCCTGGCCGCAGCGCTCCTCCTGACCGCAGCGGTGCAGCGTCGGCGATCCGGCGAGCGTGGCCTCGGGCTGCTCTCCCCGCTGACCCGATCCGCAGCCAGGCGCGTCTGGCTCACCGTTCGGACGGCACCGCACCGCGCGCTGCTCAGTGCCCCGTTCGGCGCGCTCATGCTCTACAACGTGTACCGCGCAGCAGAGCAGGTAGTGGCCGGGCTGGACCCTAACTTCACCGCGAACGCCTGGGGTGGACCGTCCTATCTCGGCGCGATGGCCTGCCACTACCTCGACGGGGCACTGCTGATCGCCGCGGGCGGATGGGTCGTCAGCCGACTGCTCGTGCGACCTGGTGGTATCCGGTCCTGAGGCAGGATGGCACTACCGTTGTGCCGTGCTGGCGAAACGGGGGCGCGTGCGGACGCAGGCCCGGGACACGGGTTCGACCGATGCCCCGGTGAGCCCACACCTCACCGACGCATCGATCGTGGCGCGGCTGTGGGCCGGCGACGAGGCGCTGTTCACGATGCTCGTCGATTCATGGTCCGCCCGATGCTGCGGGTGGCCCGAATGCACGTGCGGACCCAGCAGTCCGCGGAGGACGTCGTCCAGCAAACCTGGCTGGCGGTCATCGAGTCGTTACCCCGGTTCGAGGCCCGGTCCAGCCTGCGGACCTGGGTCTTCCGAATCCTGAGCAACATCGCCAAGACACACGGTGTACGTGAGGCGCGGGTGGTACCGGCGACGGCCGAGATCGAGCGCGCCGCCGCCGGGTCCACGGTTGCCGCCGACCGCTTCTTCGCGTCCGGTCCGAACGCCGGTGGGTGGAGACGCCGGCCGGCGCGCCACGCCCCTGGCCGCCCAGTCCGGAGTCCTCCGCCGAGAGCGTCGAGCTCTACTCGATGCTGGCCGCCGCGAACCCGCATCGAGGCGCACCTGGCGAAGTGCGAGGGCTGCACCGAGTACATGACGCAGATGTGGGCTACCGCCGTCGCCGCGCGGGAATTGACCGCCGAGCAATTGCCGGCAGCTACCGGGCAGTCGGTACTGGCCGCGTTTCGTACCGCCTACGGGCCGGACGACGGCAGTAGCTGAGGTCAGACCAGCGCCGAGCCGAGCAGCCAGCCAAGGGCGGCGGCGGCGATGCCGGATGCCATGCTGGCCGCGACGTAGCCGATCGCCATCGTCCGGGTGGCCTCCCGAGTCAGCCGAAGCATCTCAAAGCCGAATGTGGAATAGGTGCTCAGCGCACCGCAGAACCCGGCACCGATCAACGTCGCGACATGCGCGTTCAGATGGCCGGACAGCCCGGTGACCAGCCCGAGGATGAACGACGCGGCGACGTTGACGGTGAACGTGCCGAACGGGAACGCTGAGCTGTGCCGGGACTGCACCGCGCGGTCCACCAGGTACCGGCCCGGCGCGCCGACGAACGCACCGAGCGCGATCATCAGCGCGGTCATGCGTCGCTCCGGGTTCGCAGCGCGGAGGTTGCGGTCATCGTCGCCCACACGGCTAGCGCGCAGCCAGCGCCGGTGAGTAGCAGGTAGGCCAGAGCCGCGAGAGGATGGTGATGACGCAGCAGACTCACCACGTCGACCGAGAACGTCGAGAACGTGGTGAAGCCGCCCAGGATGCCGACTCCGAGAAACGGCCGGGCCAGGCGCGGCGGATGCCGCATCGTCAGTAGGACCCCCATCAGGACGCCGATCAGCAGGCATCCGGCGACGTTGATGAGCACCGTGGACCACGGGAACTGGCCGGCCGAGTGGGCTACCGCGACGCCGAGACCGTAGCGAGCCTCGGCGCCCAGAATGGCGCCGATGCCGATGGCCAGCAGGAGGTCCCTCTCGCCGGCCAGGATTTCCGTGACCTGCGCCGGGTCGTGCAGGTCGACGTCCGGGTCGATCAGGTGACTCAGGCCGTGGTCGCGGCCGTGCTCGGCCGGCCGATCGGACTGATCGTGGTGGGACATGGCTCTACCTCCGTCGTTCGAATGAGGTAGGGACTGTTGGCGGTCGGCACCGCGGTTGTCGGCGAGCCCCACCGCCGTCGGGACAGAGTGTATCGGCAGGCCTAATCTGCGTGAGTGAGCGCACCTACTGTCCCGACTCTCCTCGTCATCGGCGGCGATGCTGCCGGGATGAGCGCCGCGGCCGGTGTGAAACGGGCGATGGGCGACGACATCCACGTGACCGTGTTCGAGCGCGGCGAGTGGACGTCGTACTCGGCCTGCGGCATCCCGTACTGGATGGCCGGATCGGTCGACGGACCGGACGCGCTGGTCGCGCGCAGTCCCCTGGAACACTGCAATCGCGGAATCGACGTGCACACCCGCACCGAGGCGGTGGTGATCCGCACCGCCGAACAGGTCGTACAGGTGCGCGCTGCCGACGGCACGCTCGCCGACCATCACTACGACGAACTGCTGATCGCCACCGGCGCCGAGCCGATCCGTCCCGATCTCCCGGGCATCGACGCCGAGGGGATCTACGGCGTGCAGACCCTTGAAGACGGTTGCCGCCTCGTCGATGCGTTGAAGGCGAAGCCGGCCCGGGTGGTCGTGGTGGGCAGCGGCTACATCGGATTGGAAATGGCGGAGGCGTGCGTGGTCCGGGGCGTCACCACCACCGTGATCGACCAGGCGCCGAGTCCATTGCCGTTCCTCGACGGCGAGCTCGGCGCACGGGTGCACGTCGCGATGTCCGGGCTGGGAATCGGCGTGCAGATGGCGACTCCGGTGCGCGGCTTCGACGTGGACCGGGACGGGGCGGTCTGTGCGGTGTTGACCGATCGGGGACGGGTCGAGGCCGACCTGGTGATCCTCGGCCTGGGGGTGCGGGCTCGGTCTGACCTGGCCCGGGATGCCGGCCTGAGGCTGGGTGTCAGCGCCGGGGTCGAGGTCGACGCGCACCAACGCGTGGTCGGTCAGGAGCGTATTTGGGCGGCGGGTGACTGTGCGCTGTCCCGGCACCGGATCAGCGGCGCAACCGTGCACATGCCGCTGGGTACGCACGCGAACAAGCAGGGGGCGACGGCTGGACGCAATATCGTGGCGGCGCGCCGGGGCGGTGAGCCAGTCGAGTTCGCCGGCGTACTCGGCACTGCGATCACCAAGATCTGCGAGCTCGAGATTGCGGTCACCGGACTCACTCTCGATGCGGCGGGCGAGGCCGGGCTCGACGCGGTGAGGGCATCCGTCGACACCACGACGTCGGCCGGCTATCTGCCGCAGGCGCACGAGATGACGGTGACGATGGTGGCCGAGCGGGGCACCCGACGCATCCTGGGCAGCCAGATCGTCGGCGGCCCGGGTTCGGCGATCCGCATCGACACCGTGGCGACCGCGCTCTGGTCCGGGATGACGGTGGACCAGCTCATCCAGTGCGACCTCGCCTACGCGCCGCCGTTCTCGTCCGTCTGGGACCCGGTGCAGGTCGCCGCCAAGGCTGTGAGCCGGGAGCTGGGCTGAGTACCGGTTGGTCCCTCGTGGCGCGATGACTCAGCAGGGCCGACGATGGTGGGGTGCTCCGTTCTTTGTCGCCGGCCCGCCGCCGTCTCGTCCTGGTGACCGGTGCGGTCGTGGTCGTTCTGGTCGCCGGCCTGCTGGTGCGGGTGGTGACCAACCGCGGCGACAAGGTGGACGCGGCGCCGCAGGGTGATGCCGGGCCGGTGCTGCTGGTGCCCGGCTACGGCGGCTCCACCACAGCTCTGTCCAAGCTGGCCGGGGTGCTGCGGGGAAAGGGACGCGATGCCACCGTTGTGTCACTGCCCGGCGGCGGCACCGGTGATCTGAAGGCGCAGGCCAAGGTGCTCGGCACTGCCGTCACGAGGGCCCGGTCGCGGACCGGCGCACGGTCGGTGGATCTGATCGGCTACTCCGCCGGCGGTGTCGTCGCCCGGTTGTGGGTGCGCGACGGTGGCGCGTCGCAGGTGCGCCGCGTCGTCACTTTGGGTTCACCGCAGCACGGCACCGATCTGGCCAGCCTGGCCGGTTCGGCACTGCCCGACGCCTGCCCGACGGCCTGTCAGCAGCTCGCCACCGACAGCGACCTGTTGCGCACCCTCAATGCGGGTGACGAGACGCCGGCCGGGCCGGTCTTCGTCTCGATCTGGAGCTCGGTCGATCAGATCGTCGAGCCGCCGGACTCGGCGAAGCTCGCCGGCGCCACCAACATCGTCATCCAGGACGTGTGTGCCGGCTCGCAGGTGGCCCATGGCCAGTTGCCCACCGATCCGGTGGTGACGGCAATGGTCGTTGCCGAACTCGGCACCGGCGCGGTACGTAGTTTCGCGGCGAGCGATTGCGCTTCGCTCAGCTCGTGACGTCCTTGCTGGCGAAGTTCGCCCAGGCAGCGCCGAGCAGCACCACGACATAGATTCCCTGCAACAGCACACCGCGTTCCACGTTGCGCCAGAGGATCGGGTCGCGGAACAGATCGGTGAACGACAGCCAGTAGCGAGTCGGCAGGTACGGCTGCAACGAGCGTGCCGCGTCCAGGGTGAGCAGCAGGGACGACGAGATGAGCAACGCCATCGCGCCGAGCGCCGCGGCCAGGGGCGAGTCGGTGAGGGTGGACAGGAACAGGGCCATTGCTGCCACACCGAGCATCGAGAGGGTCACGTACCCGATGGCGAGGAATGTGCGCAGCGCGATCTCCTGCGAGTTGAGCGGGGTGCCGGACACCGTCGTCGCGATCGCGGTGCCGGCCGGTGGGACGCCGAAGAGGAATCGCCCGACGATGTACCCGGTGCCGGCCACGACGAGCACCCCGACGACAACGAACACCCAGACTGAGACGAGCTTGGCGATCAGCAGCCGAGTGCGGGCCACCGGCCGGATCAGCAGGTACCGCAGTGTGCCAGCCTGTGCCTCGCCGGCGATCGCATCGCCCGCGATCACCGATACCGCGATCGGCAGGAACAGCGGCAACACGATCGCCAACGCCGCTGCGGGGAACAGTGTCCCGTCCGCGAGCACCGCGGAGAGGAAGGTCGGGCCTTGCCCCGGCCGCGGTCCGATGTCGGTGATCTTCAGCAGCACGGCCACCAGAACCGGCAACGCATCGAGCATCAGCAGGGTGACCCAAGTGCGTGGCCGACGGGCCAGCTTTCGTAGCTCGACGGCGATCATGCGGCGTCACTCGGCTCGGCGGGTGCATCAGCCGGAGGCGACGGTTGATCGGCCGACGCCGGTGCTGCGGCGGGCGGTTCGGCGGCGGCCAGCACGATCTCTTCCAGGGACTGCCGTTCGGCGGCGAGGGCCGTAACCGGAACCCCGGCCTGCACCAGCATGGCGTTCAGCGTGGCAGGCCTCTCGCCGTGCACGATCAGCTTCTCGCCGTCGCGGTGCAAGACCCGACCGTCGAGGATGCCCAGTGCGCGGACGGGTTCGGGTGTGTGGATGACGGTGTTGCCCGTCGGTGCCTGCAGCGCAGCGAGCTGATCCTGCAGCACCATCCGGCCGCGGTCGAGCACGCCGACGCGGGTGCACAGTTGCTCGACCTCGGCCAGTAGGTGACTGGACAGGAAGACCGTGGTACCCCCGCGATGCAGCTCGAGCAGCAACTCCCGGATCTCCCGGATCCCTTGCGGGTCAAGGCCATTGGTCGGCTCGTCCAGGACGAGCAGCGACGGTCGCCGCAGCAGGGCGGCCCCCAGGCCGAGACGTTGGCGCATACCGAGCGAGTAGTGCTTCACCGGTCGGCGACCGATCTCCGCGAGGCCGACCTGCTCGAGCACCTCGGCGATCCGCTTCGACCGATCGTGCCGGGAGCCGCCCCGGCCCGACGCGTCCAGCAATGCGAGGTTCGCGCGGCCGGAGAGGTGACCGTAGGCGGCCGGGCCCTCGACCAGAGCACCGACCCGGGGTAGCACTTCGGCGGCATGCTTCGGCATCGTCTTACCGAGCAGCTCCATCGTCCCGGACGTGGCCAGCACCAGGCCGAGCAGCATCCGGACCGTGGTCGTCTTGCCTGAGCCGTTCGCCCCGAGGAAGCCGTAGATGTCGCCGGCCCGCACGTCCAGGTCGATGCCGGCGACGGCGGTGACCGAGCCGTACCGCTTGACCAGTGCGCTGGTCCGGATGACCGGCGTGATGTCGCTCATCGCGGGAACGGATCCTGCTGGTCGGCCGTCTCCAGGTCGCTGGCTGCCGTCTGCATCGCGTCCGTGGTCACCGTTCCGGCCAGCACGTAGCCACGCCGCCCGAGCACCAACACCATCATGTTCACCGGTCCGACGCTGATGGTGATTGTCTTTGCACCCGCTGAGCCGTCCACCGGGATCGCTGTGGCTTCGGTGAGCTGTTGCAGCAAGGCGTTGGCGTCGTCGCCGCGAAGGGGGACGAGCACCATGCTGGTGACGCCGTGGCCGTAGATGCTCACCGCGGGTGAGATGCCCTGACGCTGCACCCGATCCAGCCCGGCGAGCTGGTCCGGCGCCGGCCGCGGAAAGCGCTGATCCAATGCGGTGAGCGGGTCGGCGTTATTGTTGAATTGAACCTTGGCGCCAGGTGGCGGAATGAAGGCGATCAGACCGGCCGACGGTGCGCCCATCTTCAGGTCCAGGAATCGAGTTTCCATCGCTGCGACGCCGCTGGCCTTGCCTGCTGCGACGACCTTCAGCGGCAACCCGGTAGTCGGGTCGGCCCAGACGTCGACGTGCGCGATCGTCGACTGTGGTTGGCTCGGCGTCAGACGCAGCCCTGCAGCGGCCCGCCCGGCGACCCGCTGCGTCGGCAACCGGGTGACCTCCTTCGCGGTCGCATCGGCGAGCAGGCGCAAGGCGAGCTGCGGCGGAAGTAGGTCGGTGGAGCGGGGCAGATGAACCTGCCCGTCGTAGGTGATGCTGGAAACCGCGCGGTTGGCCTCGTAGTCCCACGACCAGAGCAGCCCGCCATCGAGATGCAGGCCGGTCTCGCCAGTGGGACTGATCGTGTCGACGCGCCACGATTCGGCGCCGCCCCACCAGACCCGCAACTGGTTGCGGTCCCCGAGCAGGCTGGTGACCGACGTCAGTTGTTTCGCGTCAGGAAGCTGCAGACCGCCTACGGACTCGGCCAGCCCGCTGTACGCGACGCCGGAAGAACCGCGGATGCGCGCCAACAGCGTCGACGCGCTCACCGACGACTTCGGCACCGGCCGGTGACTGATCGCCCACGGAAGTAGCATCAATACCGCGGTACCGACCGCGACGATCGCCCAGCGCCGAAGGGATCGCATTCTTCAGGCTACGTCGGGAGTGGGCGCGATCGCCCGCCGAGTTGAGGGGCTCACGCGGGTTGTTCCGCGACGAACTGCCACAGCGTGATCGCCAGCAAGGCCACGGAGCAGACATGCACCACTGTGCACCAGATGCAGATCGCGTCGATGCGGAACAGTTCGATCCAGACGAGGTACAGCGCGGTGAGTACACCGACCGCGGCGCCGGCCACACGCAGGCCGTTGAGACGTGGGTCGCGCCACAGCCACGGCGTGCACAGCGCAAGCAGCACCACGAAGTACGCCAGCCCGATCACCGCGACCGGCACGCCGAACATGTGCGACCACTGGCTGGTGGTCACTTTCTGGCAGTTGATCGACGACGTGGCCGGGCAGGCGAACGACTTGCTACCGGTGAAGTGCTCGACGGTCAGGTAGACCGCCGCACCGGTGCCGATGAGGCAGACCGCTAGTGCTGACCAGGCCGTCCCGCCCAGGCGGGTGCGCTCAGCTGGCACTGTCGAGCTTCGCCTTGCCGGCGATCACACCCGCCGAAGTGCACACCGCCGCGGGCTTGCCGCCGGTCACCGCGCAGATTGCCGCGGTGATGACGTTCGCGGTGCCGACGATCGCCTTGGAGATGTCGGTGTTCGCGTCCTTCAGTGCCGACGCGATCTCGGCGTGCGTCTTCCCCTGTAGCACTGTCGGGTCGTAGGAGGAGCCGGAGATCAGGTACTTGCCGCCGATGAGGACGAACGGGATCGAGCCACCGCTGTCGCTGCTGACGTATGGCGCGTAGTCGTATTTCTTGAAGATCTTCTCATCCGCGGCGCTCAGACTGTCCAGCTTCGTGTACGAGCCGTTCTTCACCTGGTTGGTCTCGGTCTCCACGCCGGTGAACGACACGATGGTGCTGGTGAACGTCGAGCCATGGAAGGACAGCGTGCTGGTGTTCGGGTACGACTCCGGCGCGGGCGCCGAGGAGGTCTGGCCCAGGTTGGTGAACGTGCCGAACCGGGACAGCGCAACGACCATCGCCCACCGCTCGGCCGCGCAGAACGGGCAGTATTCCGCACCGACGTAGAGGATGCGCTGCTTGCCGTCCACCGGGGGCAAGGTGCCGTCGATCTTCTTGGGCGGGGTCTGGATGCTGCCAGCGCTGACCACGTTGAAGGCGGCCTCGGGTACGCCGGTGACGTCCTTGATGACGGCGCTGGCCGCCTCCTGGGACTTCTTGCCCGACTTCGGGCCACTGCCGGAGATGGCCTTCACCGCGATGAACGCGACGACCACCACGATGACGACAGCGACCGGGACGAGCGCGAGGCGGAGCCTGCGGCGACGTTCGGCGGCGGCCCGTGCGGTGACCGCCGCGGCTCGCTCGGCAGCGAGCCGCTGTTGCGCCGAAGCGCGCTTCTCGGCGCCTGACTTCTGCTGCGCCTGCCGGTGCTCGGAGACGGGCCGCTGCCGGTTCGACCCGCGGTCGGCCGGGCGCTGTCCGGAGGTGGGCTTGCGCTGCTGCCCGGGCTTGCGTCGGTTGGGATCAGGCTTGCCTGGGCTCACAGGTCTCCACACTCTCTCGATGTCACGACGTCGGCACCGGGCGGTGTCCACGGTCGGGGAGCAACGCCGATCCCCTAGGAGCAACGCAGCGGCGGGCGTCGACGTTCACTGCTGGGCCAATCGTGTTCAGATGTTCACCGGCGACATGTCGGCATAGCGGTCGCCGGCGGTCTTGCCGGCAGGCGCGGCGTCGTCCAGCGTCGCCTTGTCCTCGTCGTCGAGGAGGATATCCAGCGCAGTCACGTTCTCCTCGAGGTAACGAACCCGCTTGGTGCCCGGGATGGGCACGATGTCGTAACCGCGGCTGAGCACCCACGCCAGCGCCAACTGCGCGGGACTGACGTGCTTGGCCTCAGCCATCTCGGTCAACGCGTCGACGATGCCGAGATTCTGCTCGAAGTTACCGTCGGCGAAGCGTGGCTGGTTCTGCCGGAAATCGCCAGCGGGAAGTTGCTGGCGGTCCCGGATGGCGCCGGTCAAGAAGCCGCGGCCCAACGGTGAATAGGCGACGAAGCCGATGCCGAGCTCGCGCACTGTGTCCAGGACACCGTCTATCTCGACGTCCCTGGCCCAGAGCGAGTACTCGGTCTGCAGCGCGGTGATGGGGTGCACGGCGTGGGCGCGGCGGATGGTTCCCGGCGCTGCCTCGCTGATGCCCAGGTGGCGCACCTTGCCGGCTTCGACGAGTTCGTGCATCGCGCCCCAGGTCTCTTCCACCGGGACGTTCGGGTCGACGCGGTGCTGGTAGTACAGATCGATGGTCTCGACGCCGAGGCGTTGGAGTGAGGCGTCGCACGCCGTGCGCACATAGTCCGGGCGCCCGTTGACGCCGACCCGGGTCCCGTCCGGCAGTCGTTCGTTGCCGAACTTGGTGGCCAGGACCACCTGGCCGCGTCGGCCCTCGATGGCCCGGCCGACGAGTTGCTCGTTGGTGAACGGGCCGTACATGTCCGCGGTGTCGAGGAACGTCACGCCGAGGTCGACCGCGCGGTGGATCGTCCCGATCGCCTCGGTGTCGTCGCGGGCCCCGTAGAACTCGCTCATGCCCATGCAGCCGAGCCCCTCTGCGGAGACGTTCAAACCCTGACCCAGCGTCCGATCGTGCACCGGTGTCCTCCTTCGTGGTGTGGCTTGCGGGGGGCCCGATCGTGGAGTTGCCCGCGCTGTCCGCCCACCATCCTGACACCTTCGGGTGGGCGGACTGTGCCACCGGTGGCCGGAAAACGAGTAACTGTGCGTCACCGGGTGCTCCTGCGTACCGTCGCAGGCATGCCCACCCGCCCGCGTGGTCTCCTCATCGCAGCAGTGGGTGCGCTGCTGGTCGCCGGTTGCAGCGGAGGCCCCGGAAGGGCTGCGCGGGGCTCGACGTCCGCTACGGCTACCACCCAGAGCTCCTCGACACAGGCGCCGCCGGTGACCCACTCATCGACGGGCACCGATACCCCGGTGCCGTCGACTGCGGAGGTGCTCAGCCAGGGTTTGGCGGTGCCGTGGGGGCTGGCCTTCCTCCCGGATGGCAGCGCGCTGGTCACCGAGCGCGACTCCCACCGGCTCCTGCACGTCACCGCATCCGGGCGGGCTACCACCGTCGGGACGGTCACCGGCGTGGTCAGCGGGGGAGAGGGTGGTCTGCTGGGCATCGCGCTCTCGCCACACTTCAGCACCGATCGCCTGGTGTTCGCATATCTGACCGCGGCGACGGACAACCGGATCGTGTCCCTCCGGTACGACGGTTCGTCGATCTCGGGGCAGCGCACCGTCTTCACCGGTATCCCCAAGGCGCAGGTGCACAACGGCGGACGGCTCGCGTTCGGGCCGGACGGATATCTCTATGCGACCGCCGGAGACGCCACCCAACGCGATCGGGCACCAGACTGGTCCTACCTCGGCGGCAAGGTGCTGCGGATGACCGTCGACGGCAAGCCCGCACCGGGAAATCCGCGGGCCGGTTCAGTGGTCTACACGGTCGGGCACCGCAATCCGCAGGGCCTCGCCTGGGGACCGGACGGGTCGCTGTACGAGGCGGAGTTCGGCCAGGACACCCAGGACGAGATCAACCTGCTGCAGCCGGGTCACGACTACGGCTGGCCCACCGACGAGGGGCAGACCGGCCCGAGCCGGCCGAACCTCACCCGCCCGCTGGTCACCTGGTCGACCGATGACGCGTCGCCGTCCGGACTGGCCTTCCTCGCCGGCTCGCTCTGGCTGGGCACCTTGCAGGGCAAGCGGGTGTACCGCATCCCGCTGACGTCGCCGACCAAGGCCGCAACCCCGGTCTCATTGCTTACCGGGAAGTACGGGCGGTTGCGTACCGTGGCAGCCGCGCCGGACGGGTCGCTCTGGGTGACCACGTCCAATCGGGACGGTCGGGGGGATCCGGTGAGCGCGGACGATCGCATCATCAGGATCAGCTGACGGGTTGCGGGGACTCTGTCCGGCCGCTGCGGATCTTGCTGTCGGGTAGCGGTTCGCGGGTGGTGCTGTTCAGTGCGGCAGCGACGGATGCGTTCGGTCTTGGCTGTGGGGTGGCTGTTCCAGCGGGGTGCTGTCTAGCGCGGCAGCGACGGATGCGTTCGGTGTTGGCTGTGGGGTGGCTGTTCCAGCGGGGTGCTGTCTAGCGCGGCAGCGACGGATGCGTAGGTCCTCTGGTTTCGCTGTCGGGTGGGGGTTCTCGGTGGGCTGGTCCCGCTCGGTGCGAGTTCGCCGGTTGGCCTTGTGGAATATAGGGAAAGCGTTTTCGATTGGGTCCTGTGGATAGCCCGATTCTGTCAGTGGCTCACCGTAAAATTGGTGGCATGGACGACGGGGAATCAGATCGGGACGGCGAGGTTGGTGTGCCGTCGCCGTTCGAGGTGTTGATGCACCCCGACGAATCGCTCGCTGTCCTGGCGCGGGTGGCTCCGTCGACCGATTCGGTGCATGCGGCGTGCTTCGCGAAGCCCGCCCTGCTGTCCGACGCTGGCCGGATCGACCTGC
>JBPCMU010000030.1:0-12307 GCA_051001975.1 Jatrophihabitans sp. | reverse complement strand
CACCACGAAGCGCAAGGCTGGCAGATCGTCATGCGGGAAGGACAAGCGTGGTGTCTGCCGCCACCGTGGGTTGATCCGGAACGCAAACCGATCCGCAACCGCATGCACGACACCCAACCCGCCGCCTAACGCTGCGCGGCTGGCTGCCGTATCCGCTCTCGGAGGCCGTGCCGATCGGCGACCTCACTTGGCAAAAGGGGGTCCGCGTCCCAACGTTTTCCACAGTCTCGGCGCTGTGCACAGATGCCTCCCGACGCGACCATCCGGTCGCTCACGGCAGCCAGAGTCGTCCCGGCGCGTCGCACGGTGCGACGCGGGAGGGAGGATCGTGCAGAGACTCATCCGCCGGGGAACGGCACTCATGATCGGCAGCGTGTTCGTACTCGTCGCGACGCTGAGCGCCGCCACTACGGCCTGGGCGCGGACACCCGCCGCGGTCATCGACGGGATCTCGTTCCGGTACCTGCCGAGCGGTCTGGGCGCGACGTCTGACTTCACCTACGGCTACGACGACATCGACTTCACGTCCCGGTGTGGGAGTCGACCAGTCCGGACGGAGGGACCCGGGTCGATCTCGATCTCGTGACTATGCGCGGCGCCCGGCCCACCGATGGCCCGGCGCTGCACGACTGGTTCATCAGCTACCAGGGCCGACCGCCGGCCGAGGCCCGGTACGTGCCGGTCAGGGTGCACGGGCAACCTGGGTGGTTGTGTCGCGATCAGCTGTTCTGGCTGGTCCGGCCAGGAGTGGCGGTGTCGGTCCTGCTGGATCACGGTAGGTGGAGCACGGTCGATATCGCCCGGATCGGGTGGTCGGCGAGCGAGACGACCTGACATCGGTCATGGCTGGCTAAAGTGCGAGCGTGGCTTCCGGGACTCCAGCGACGGCGCTATTGGCGAAGTTGGCTATCGCGCACACCTTGCACCCGTACGACCACGATGCGCGTGCCGAGTCCTTCGGAGCGGAGGCTGCAGCCGCGTTGCGCGTGCCCGCCGAGCGACTGTTCAAGACGCTGGTGGCGAGCGTGGACGGCAAGTTGGTGTGTGCGGTCGTGCCGGTCGCCGGCCAGTTGAGCCTCAAGGCTCTGGCAACGGCCGTCGGTGGGAAGCGGGCGGCGATGGCGGAGCCGGCCGCGGCCGCGCGGGCAACCGGCTACGTGGTCGGTGGCATCTCGCCGATCGGCCAGAAGACCCGGCTACCGGTGGTCATCGACGAGTCGGCCGACCGATTCGAGACGATGTTCGTGTCGGCCGGGAAGCGTGGCCTGCAGGTCGAGCTGTCCCCCGCAGATCTGATCCGAGCATGCGGGGCTACTACCGCACCCGTTGCTGCCGGCTGAGCCACCGGCCTGGGCAGCTAGCGGCTCCACCCGCGGTCGATCAGGAACTCTGCGACAGCCAGACCGACCCTGACCGGGTCACGCTTCAGAGCGTGGTCAGCGCCCGGGATCACGACGAGGTGACTCGGCGGCCGCAGTGCGCTAGGCGGTGGGCAGCCGAACGGATCACGCTCGCCCTGCACCACCAGAACCGGAGCGGTGACAGCGGTGAGCTCGGACAGCCGGCTCTTCTCCGGCTTGCCGGGCGGATGCACCGGGAAGGCCAAGGCAACGACAGCGGCCGCGTCGAGTTCGTCCGCACAGCGGCACGCCACCCGAGCGCCGCTGGAACGTCCGGCGTGCACGATCGGCAGGCCGCGCAGCGCCCGGCGAGCGGACACTGCCCGCGACACGCTCACCCATGCCTCGTCAAGCCGCGGTGCGGGAGCCGGTGCCCGGCTGCCGCGGACCCGGTAAGGCTGCAGCACCCGACCGACTGCCACGCCGAGCCCGAGCGCCGCGTCCCGGACCGCGAGGATGTCCGGTGCGTCGATGCCGCCGCCGGCGCCATGACCGATGAGGAGCACGGCACTCGGTGCTCTCGGCGCCTGCATGACGACCTGAGCAGTCCCTTGCTGGGTGGCTACCTCGAGGGTCAACTCCGTCGGCTGAACCATCGCCGTCAGAACAGCGTGGCAGAGGAAGGCGCGGGCTGCACCGGGTCGATCAGAGCGGCGCCTTCGTGACGCGCGTTGTTCACTTCGGTGCTCACCGGACGCAGTTCAAGGTGCTCGCCGGACGCTTCGTCCCAGGCGGACAGCAGATTCGACGCATCAGCGACAGCCGGATCCAGCCACCGCGCCCACGACGACTTGGGTAAGGCCAACGGCATCCGGTCGTGGATGTCGGCGAGCACGCCCATGGACTCAGTTGTGATGATCGTGCAACTGGTCAGCAAGGCACCGGGTTCACCCCAGAACTCATACAACCCGGCGAAGGCGAGCGGGGCACCCGCGGACGGCGTCATGAAGTACGGCTGCTTGACCGGCTTTCCCGCGGAGTCCTCCGCACGTTGCCACTCGTACCACCCGTCGGCGGGCACCAGACAGCGCCGCGCGGCGAACGCGCGCCGGAAGGCCGGCTTGCTGGGCACCGACTCGGCGCGGGCGTTGAACAGCTTGTTGCCGATCGACCGGTCCTTGGCCCAGGACGGCACCAGACCCCACGTCATCACGCGCAACTGCCGGACTGGATCGCCGTGCGGCTTGCCGTCCTCGCCCCGCCGCCGCCGACTCACCACTGCTCGCACCGATACCGTCGGCGCGACGTTGTAGCCGTTGTTCTCGGCAGGCTCGAAGCCGCCGTCCGTCGCATCCTCGGCCTCGAACTCCGCCAAAAGATCGCTGTCAGCCTGGACCGACACATACCGCCCGCACATACTCACCAGGCTAGCCGGGAGATCCGACCGAGCGACCCGCCGTGACAAGCCAGGCGACCGACTCGGGGAGCACCCCCGCTTCGGCCGCGGCGGTGCACACGGCTCGCGGTGCGCGGCCTCGGCGCGCTCGAGCGTCTCCGCAAGAGGTATCGCCGGTGGCGCGTCGATCGGGGGGTCGGTCAGGCCTGCAAGCATTGCGGCGTACCGCTCGCCGCGCGCCGCGCAGAACTGCCCTGACTCCCCCTCCCAGGCAGCGAACTGTGCGCCGTTGCCCGTCGAGAACTCCGTCCGACTGTGCAGTGCGGCAGACTAGCCTCATGAGCTCGTTGTGGCCGGCACCGCGCGCCACCGCACCGGTGCGCGCCCGGGTCGACGTGCCCGGCTCCAAGTCGCATACCAATCGGGCACTGTTGCTGGCCGCGTTGGCCGAACGCCCGAGCATGCTGGGCGCGCCACTGCGGGCCCGAGACACCGATCTCATGTGCGCCGCCTTGCGCGGACTGGGCGTTCAGATCGACGACGCGGGCGAGGACTACAGAGTCACGCCGGGGGCACTGCACGGCGCCGTAATAGACACCGGCCTCGCAGGCACGGTGATGCGCTTCGTGCCGCCGGTAGCCGGTCTGGCGGCCGGACTTTCGACGTTCGACGGCGACCCGTACGCGCGAGAGCGCCCGATGGCGGTTCTGATCGACGCATTGCGGCAGGCCGGTGTGGAGATCGACGACGCCGGCACCGGCCGGATGCCGTTCACGCTCGCCGGACGCGGCTCCGTACCGGGCGGTGCGATCGAGATCGATTCGTCGGCGTCATCGCAGTTCGTCTCGGCGCTGCTACTGGCCGGTGCGCGCTACGACAAGGGCATCGAACTGCGGCACGTCGGCGACGCGCCGGTCCCATCATTGCCGCACATCGCTCTGACCGTCGCGGCTCTGCGCAATCGTGGTGTGCACGTCGACGACTCGACGCCGAACGTCTGGCAGATCGCGCCTGGCCCGGTCGCCGCGCACGACGAGGTGATCGAGCCCGACCTCTCCAACGCTGCGCCGTTCCTGGCCGCGGCGCTGGTCACTGGCGGGCAGGTCCGCGTCCCACGCTGGCCGAAGGCGACCGAACAAGCCGGCGACCAGCTACGTAACCTGCTGACCGAGATGGGCGCCGAAGTCAGCCTCGACGACGACGCCTTGACTGTCACAGGCCGCGGGTCGATCACCGGTCTCGATGCGGACCTGCACGAGGTCGGTGAGCTCGCGCCGGTCCTCGCAGCGCTCGCTGCGCTGGCCGATACGCCGTCGACGTTCCAGGGCATCGGGCATCTCCGCGGCCACGAAACCGACCGGCTCGCGGCCATCGCCGACAACATCGAGGCACTCGGCGGTGAGGTCACGCAGCTGCCGGATGGTCTCGTGATCACTCCTCGGACGTTGCACGGCGGGGCATGGCCGTCCTACGCCGATCACCGGATGGCGCAGGCCGGTGCGGTGGTCGGCCTCGCCGTGGACGCCGTCCAGGTCGAGGACATCGCCACCACCGGCAAGACCCTCCCCGACTTCCCCGCCATGTGGACCGACATGCTCCGCCCGCAAGCGACACGATGAGCGCTCGCGCGAAAAGCAAATTGCCCGCGCGAGCGGGAACTTGTTGCAGTCGAACGGGAGCCTTCGGTCAGGTTCGCCGGCATGTCGCTACGGAAACCTCCCGCTCGGCGCAAGGCGCCGGCACACAGCCGAGAGCGCGATGAGCGATCGCCGCGGCGCGGCGGACCGCGATCTCGATGAAGATGATGTGCGTATCCGGCCTACTCGCAACGGCAGCCGGCCACGCAGTAAGCAGCGGCCGAAACACGAGGACGCTGCAGAAGGGATGGTGCTCACCGTCGACCGGGGCCGGTTCAGCGTTCTGATCGACGATGCCGAGACCGTCACCGCGATGCGGGCCCGGGAACTCGGTCGCAAGGGGATCGTGGTCGGCGACCGGGTCTCCGTCGTCGGGGACATGTCCGGTTCGCCCGACGCGCTGGCCCGAATCGTGCGCCGCGCCCCGCGCGACTCGGTGCTGCGCCGCACCGCGGATGACACCGACCCCACTGAACGCATCGTCGTGGCGAACGCCGATCAGCTCGTCATCGTCTGCGCGCTGGCCGATCCGCCGCCGCGCATCGGATTCATCGACCGCTGCCTGGTCGCCGCCCTGACCGAGAACATCGAGCCGCTGCTCTGCTTGACCAAGGCGGATCTGGCCGACCCGAGCACTGTCCTGCAGAACTACGAGGCGATGTCAGTGCCCACCGTCGTGACGCAGCAAGCTGGTGATCTCGCGCCGTTACGTGCCCGCCTCACCGGTCAGGTCTCGGTGTTCGTCGGTCATTCCGGCGTCGGCAAGTCCACGCTCATCAACGCGCTCGTCCCCGACGCGAACCGATCGATCGGTGTGGTGTCCGCGATCGGCAGGGGCCGGCACACCTCGACCTCGACCCTCGCGTTCCCGCTGCCGGAAGGGGGGTGGGTGATCGATACCCCGGGGGTCCGGTCTTTCGGGCTGGCACATGTCACCGCCGCGGATCTGTTGTGGGCCTTTCCCGACCTCGAGGACGGCACCACGCAGTGCCCACCCGGCTGCGATCACCAGTCCGGCACCGCCGGATGCCAGCTCGAAGCGTGGGTCGCTGCCGGGAATTCCACCCCGGCGCGGTTGGCGGCGTTCCGCCGACTGCTGGACAGTCGCACTGCCGCCACCTGACCGACGGGAATCGCGGCAGACAGCACTGCGCCGCACCACCTTTACGGCGGTGCGGCGCAGTGGATGTCGCGGGACGGCTTACTTGAAAGCGTCCTTGACGTTCTCGCCGGCCTGCTTCAGGTCGCCCTTGGCCTGGTCCTTGTTGCCCTCGGCCTCGAGGTCCTTGTCATCGGTGTGCTTGCCCATTGCTTCCTTGGCCTTGCCTTCGAGCTTCTCTGCCTCGTTCTTGGCCTTGTCGAGCAATCCCATAGCTGCCTCCTCGGCGATGCACGTGACCGTGCGAATGGATTCGACGGACATGACATCCGGCGGCCGACGTTCGCCCACCGGCGCGCAAGATGCGCACCGCCATGTTCGTCTTAGGGGCTGGCGTCCTGATGCTCGAACACCACCATCCTTACCGTACCCCTCACGCCCTGGGCAGCCACCCAGCCAGTGCCTCCAGCGCCGCAGTCAGGGTGCCGCGGTCGCCGGCGAAGGAGAATCGCAGTCGCCGACAGCCGTCGATCGGGTCGAAATCCAGGCCGGGCGCGCAGGCCACCCCGGTCTCGTCGAGGATGCGGTAGCAGAGTGTCAGCGAGTCGTCGGTGAGATGGCCGACGTCCGCGTACACGTAGAACGCACCGTCGGCCGGGGCGACCTTGCTCAGCCCGGCGGCGGCCAGCCCGTCCAACGCCAGTGTCCTGTTGCCCCGGTACTGCTCGACCGCCGCATCGAGGTCCGCGTAGTCGTCGAAGGCAGCGATCGCGGCGTGCTGTGAGAGCGTCGGCGGGCAGAGCGTGAAGTTCGTCGTCAGCCGATCGATCGCGTCCCTCAGATCGGCCGGAGCCAACAGCCAGCCGAGCCGCCAGCCGGTCATCCGCCAGTACTTCGAGAACGAGTTCACCACCACACCGCTGCGGTCGGTCCCCCAGGCGCTGGCAACCTGCCCGGTGTAGGTGACGCCGTGGTAGATCTCGTCGCTGATCAACCGCACTCCGTTCGATCCGCACCACCTGGCGATCGCTGCGAGTTCGGTCGGGTTGACCATGGTCCCGGTGGGATTGGCCGGGCTGGCCAGGACGAGGCCGGCCGGCCGATTCGGCAGAGCGTCGAGCATCTGGACGGTCGGCTGGAATCGGCTCTCGGCACCGCACGGCAGTTCGACCACGGTGCAGCCCAGCGCGGCCAGCATGTTCCGGTAGGACGGGTAACCGGGCCGGGCAAGCACCACCGTGTCCCCAACGTCGAACGCGGCCAGGAAGGCCAGCAGAAACGCGCCGGACGAGCCGGTCGTGACCACCACCTCGTCGGGCCGGACCCCGATGCCGTAGGTGCGGTGATAGTGCCCAGCGATAGCCTCCCGCAGCGGCTGGATCCCGAGTGCGCTGGTATACCCGACGAGCTGCTCGTCGACGGCGCGTTTGGCCGCCTCGCGCACCGCGACCGGCGCCGGCGTGCCAGGTTGGCCGGCCGCCAGATTGAAGACCGGTAGTCCCCGGGCCGCGCGCGCCTGGGCCGCCTCGAACACTCGCATCGCGTGGAACGGTGGGACCGCCGCACGGGCCGCAACGTCGAGTCTCGACGCCGTCACGGCTGCGGCATCGCAGTGCTGTCACTGGTGACCACGCCCACCCAGCCACCGGTCCGCCAGTATTCGCCGGCCGCACGGGCCAGCAGTTGCTCGTCGGCGAGAGCCAACGCACCGGCGATGTCGCGCAGGCCAGCTGCGGTGGGGTGATCGGTGCTCACCTCTGCGACGGTAGCCTGCCGACGTGTCGAGCTCACCGCCGTTTCCCGACCGTGCCGCCGACTACGCCGACGACCTGGCCGTCGCGCTGCGATTGGCAGCTGCCGCCGACGAGCTCACCATGAGCCGGTTCGGCGCCAGCGATCTGGTCGTCGAGGCGAAACCGGACCTGACACCTGTCAGCGACGCCGACCGGGCCACGGAGCAGTTGATCCGCGCAGGCTTGGCCGCGGACCGACCGCACGACGCGGTCAGCGGTGAGGAGTTCGGTACTACCGGCTCCGGGGCGCGTCGCTGGGTGCTCGACCCCATCGACGGGACGAAGAACTACGTGCGCGGCGTGCCGGTGTGGGCGACGTTGATCGCGCTGCTCGTCGACGACGACCCGGTGCTCGGAGTGGTGAGTGCGCCTGCGCTGGGACGGCGCTGGTGGGCGCACCGCGATGGCGGGGCGTGGCTGGCCGCACTCGGTGCCGAACCGCGCCGGCTACGGGTGTCCGCGGTCGGGGAACTAGGCGATGCGAGCTTCTCGCATTCGTCGGTCGAGGGATGGGCCGAGCACGGCCGATCCGAGCAGTTCCACACCCTGAGTCAGAGCGTGTGGCGCACCCGCGGCTACGGCGACTTCTGGTCCTACATGCTCGTCGCGGAGGGTTCGGTGGACATCGCCGCCGAGCCGGAACTGGAACTCTGGGATGTCGCCGCGCTGGCGCCCGTCGTCATCGAAGCGGGTGGACGGCTCACCGGCATCGACGGCGTCCCCGGCGTGCACCAACGCAGCGCCGCGGCGAGCAACGGTCGCCTGCACGACGCGTTGCTGGCGCAGCTGCGTCTCTGAGAGCACTCCGCTGGGCGCCAATCCACCTCGCGGGTTCGCTGGACGCTCCCGGCCGCGAGAAACGTGAATCCTACGGTCTTCCGGGAGAGACCAGCTGTGGTTGTCGGGTCGGCGAAATGAGTCTGCCTCCGACACCACGTCCAGCTCATCGATCTGGCCACCGGCACCGGGCTGGTCTCGGTCGACGGGACCCTGCTCGGCCTGGGCATCGCGTGGGTGGCCGTTGCCCAGTGCAACGACCTGCTCGTCTACTCGATGCCCTGCGGCCGACGCTCAGCGCGCCAGTGCCTCGATGACTTCGGCACCGGCAAGGTCGGCGAGTGCGGCGCCGGGCAGCGCGATCTTGGAACCGCGGATACCGCTGCCGATCACCACGATCCCAGCGTCGATCACGGCAAGGTCCACCAGCACCGGCCAGTGCGCCGGCAGCCCGATCGGCGTGATGCCGCCGTACTCCATGCCGGTGGCCGCGACCGCGTCGTCCATAGGCAGGAACGACGCCTTGCGCACGTCGATGCGCCGCCGCACGACTCCGTTCACATCCGCGCGGGTGGTGGCCAGGACGACGCAGCCGGCGGTGCGCTGCTGGCCTTCGCGCTTGCCTGCGACAACCACGCAGTTGGCCGACTCGGCCATCCCGACGCCGTAGGTCCCACAGAACTGTTCGGTATCCGACAGATCGGGGTCGATCGCTGCCACGAAGACTTCGCTGGCACGGGGAAAATCGACCAGTGCTGCCACGACCGGCGCCCCGAGCAGGTCGGAGCGCTGGGCGGCCGGTTGCCATTCGAGGGTTCCGGGAAACTGCACGAGCCTGATCCTGCCAGCCGGCCCACCGCACCGCCCGACAGGCCGCTGTGGAGTACGTGGGCGCGTCTGCGACCGCCCACTAGGCTCGGCCGCGACCGAACCCGAAGAACAGGACGCTTCCCCATGACCGTGTCGATCAACACCCGGAGCCTTCCGGGCATCGGTGTATGCCAGGAGATCACCCTGAACGAGGGCTCCCGGCTGGGCATCGTAACCCGACGCTCCGGGCTACGCGACCTGGTCGTGTACGACCGCCGAGACGACGACGAAGCCCTGGTGGACGTGGTGCTCAGCGAGTCGGAGGCGAACGCGATAGCCGAACTGCTCGGCGGCCCGCAGATGTTCGCGTCACTCCAGGCCATCGACGAGACCGACGGGCTGGTCGTCGAACAGCTACCGATCGATGCCCGCTCCCCCTATGCGGCAAGGCCGCTTGGCGACACCAAGGCGCGCACCCGCACCGGCGTCTCGATCGTCGCAGTGTTGCGCGACGGCGCGGTGTGCCCCTCTCCTGGACCGGACTTCATGCTGGCCGCCGGCGACCTCGTTGCGGTCGTCGGGATGCAGCCGGCGATCGACGCCCTCGCAGCAATCATCGACGGCACGGACACCACGGACCGCACCGCCGACACCTCGTCGCACACCGCCGGCGCACTCGAGAACCGGCCGCCAGGCCAAGAGCGCAGCGGCTGACCCGCAATGAACGCCGTGACGACCTGGGCCTCCAGCAGCCAGCCCACGCACGGCACCGCCCTGCTGATCCAGTTGGGTGCGATCCTGCTGATCCTGGGCATCCTGGGCCGGTTGGCCCGGCGAATCAACGTCCCGGTCATCCCGCTGTACCTGTTGGCCGGGCTCGCCTTCGGCCAGGGCGGGTTCATCTCGCTGTCAGCCAGCCGGGACTTCATCCAGGTCGCCGCGGAGATCGGCGTCATCCTTCTGCTGTTGATGCTGGGCCTGGAGTACTCCGCGACGGAACTGCTCAGCAACGTCCGCAGCCAGGCTCCGGTCGGCGTGCTCGACGCTCTGGTCAATGCGCTGCCCGGGGCCGGCTTGGCATTGCTGGCCGGCTGGGGCCCGAAGGCAGCCGTAACGCTGGCCGGGGTCACCTGGGTGTCCTCGTCTGGGGTGATCGCCAAGCTGCTCGCAGACGGCAAGCGGCTGGCCAACCGGGAGACGCCGGCCATTCTCGGTGTGCTCGTCGTCGAGGACCTGGCGATGGCGATCTACCTGCCGCTGCTGACCGCGTTGCTGGCCGGCAACGGGCTCGGCGGCATCGCCCTGGCCGTGGTAATCGCCCTCGTCACCCTGACCGTGGTACTCATAGTCGCCACTCGGTTCGGTATGCAGATCACCCAGCTCGTCTCGGCGAAGGACGCCGAAGCCCTGCTGCTCAGCGTGCTCGGCCTCACCGTGCTGGTCGCAGGTATCGCGCAGGAGTTGAAGGTCTCTTCGGCGGTGGGCGCGTTCCTCGTCGGCATCGCGCTGTCCGGGACCGTCGCGCACGACGCGGTCGAAGTGTTGACCCCACTGCGCGATCTGTTCGCTGCCGCGTTCTTCGTGTTCTTCGGCCTGTCCACCGAGCCCGGCACATTGCCCGGCGTGCTGCCGCTGGCGCTGCTGCTGGCCGTGGTCACGGCTGCCACCAAGATCCTGACCGGTTACGTCGGCGCGCGTCGCTCCGGTATTCAGCGCCGTGGTCGATGGCGGGCCGGGGTCGCGTTGATTCCGCGCGGCGAGTTCTCCGTCGTCATGGCAGCTCTGGCGGTGACGGCCGGTGCCCGACCCGAGCTCGGCCCGCTGACCGCCTGTTACGTGTTGCTCACCATCCTGATCGCGGCGGGCGTGCAGGGGCTGCCGGACCGGCTCATCCCGCGCGTCCCCAAGCCGAGCCCGAAGGCGGCGCAAGCACCGTTGGCCGACCCGCCGAAGGCGTCGTTAAGTGAGCCGGCCAGCGAGCCGACGACCTGAGCGACAGGGCTACTGGCCGCCGGTGAAGCCGGGCTGCAGCGTGGACCACACCGCGTCATAGTCGTCTTGTCGGAAGGGAGCATCCATCGCCTGCGCGGTCGCCACGATAGGCCAGCGGGTCTCGAACATGAACGCGAGTGTGTCCTCGATCTTCACCGGCCCGAGCTCGGCGGTGCTTGCCTTCGCATAGGTTGCCGCATCGGGACCGTGCGCGGAGAACCCGTTGTGCAGACTGCCTCCGCCGGGTGCGAACCCCTCCGCCTTGGCGTCGTACTCGCCGTGCACCAGGCCCATGAACTCGCTCATCGTGTTGCGGTGGAACCACGGTGGCCGGAAGGTGTGCTCGCCGACCATCCAGCGCGGCGGGAAGATGACGAAGTCGGCGTTGGCCAGCCCTGGGGTGTCGCTGTGCGAGGTCAGCACCGTGAAGATGGAGGGATCCGGGTGGTCGAAGCTGACCGTGTTGATCGTCATGAACGCAGCCAGGTCGTACTTGTACGGCAGGTAGTTTCCGTGCCAGCCCACCACGTCCAGCGGCGAGTGGTCGTAGTCGGCAGCCCAGAGGTGGCCGCCGAACTTCTGCACCATCTGAACCGGGCGGTCGTCCTGCTCGTAGGCCGCAACCGGGTAGCGGAAGTCGCGGGAGTTGGCCAGGCCGTTCGCGCCGATGGGCCCGCGCTCGGGCAGGGTGAGCAATGCCCCGTAGTTCTCGCAGATGTAGCCCCGCGCGCCGCTGCCGACCAACTCGACGCGAAAGCGCATCCCGGCCGGTAGCACGGCGATCTCGCCGGGCGCGACCTGAAGGACGCCGAACTCGGTGTGCAGGCACAGTGCGCCGTCCTGCGGGACGAGCAGCAGCTCCCCGTCGGCGTCCATGAAGTACCGGTCGGTCATCGACGCAGTCGCCGCGTACCAGTGGATGCCGATGCCCGAACGGCTGGCCACGTCGCCGTTGCCGCCGATGGTGAACAGGCCGTCGATGAAGTCGACCGAGCCTTGCGGCACCGGAATCGGATCCCAGCGCAACCGGTTCGGGTCGGCGTCACGGTCGTGGAAGGGCGCACTGCGCAGGGCGCCGTCGTCGATACGCCGGTACGCCAGATGCGCGGCGGACGGGCGGATCCGGTAGAGCCAGCTGCGCCGGTTGACGCTGCGTGGCTGGGTGAATGCGGTGCCGGACAACTGCTCTGCGTAGAGGCCGTGCTGGGCCTGCTGCGGCGAGTTCTGTCCCTCTGGCACGGCTCCGGCCACCGCCTCGGACAGGTGTTCGTTGCCGAACCCGCTCAGGTACTCGTACCCGTCGGACATGCACCCTCCTCGACTATCCGACGCCTCATTGCGTCGACCCGTGCGACCCTATCGCCCCACCCTCCCGGGGCGGGCCAAGAGAGAGGGGGGAGGTGGGGGGGGGCGCGACCTGGTTGGTCTAGGGGGGGGGACCGTGTAGGGGGGGCGCGTTGTCG
>JBPCMU010000029.1:0-40840 GCA_051001975.1 Jatrophihabitans sp. | reverse complement strand
GCAGGTCGATCCGGCCAGCGTCGGACAGCAGGGCGGGCTTCGCGAAGCACGCCGCATGCACCGAATCGGTCGACGGAGCCACCCGCGCCAGGACAGCGAGCGATTCGTCGGGGTGCATCAACACCTCAAACGGCGACGGCACACCAACCTCGCCGTCCCGATCTGATTCCCCGTCGTCCATGCCACCAATTTTACTGCGAGCCACCGACAATTTCGGGCTATCCACAGGCACGAATCGAAAGACCTTCCCCATATCCCACAAGGCAAACCGACGAACTCACACCGACCAAGACCAGCCCACCGAGAACCCCCACCCGACAACGAAACCAGAGGACCCACGCATCCGTCGCTGCCGCCGTAAACGGCACCGAGCTGGACCGACCACCCGACCGCGAAACCAAGACCGAGCGCACCCTCGCTGCCGTAGTGAACAGCACCACGACGCCACAGGACTTCGACGGTCGCGTCGAGTCAGCCAGTTATGGCGCAGAGCTCAACTCCTGCTGCCCAACCACCCTCAGCAGTGCGAGAGCGGACGCTTCCGGGGATCCAGCCGGCGCGGAGTACACCACGACAGCCTGGTCATCGTCGGGGACGTAGAGGGTGTCGCAGTCGAGCGTGATCGGTCCGAGTTCGGGATGCACGACGGTCTTGCGGTGGGCGCGCCACGCACCGGACCTGCCCTCGGTCCAGAGCCGGTCGAAGTCGGGGCTGCCGGCGCGCAGGTCGGCGACCAGCCGGGTCAGGCCCGGGTCTTCGGGATAGCGCGACATCGCCGCCCGGAGGCTGGCCACGGACTGCACCGACGTCGCGGCCGACTCCTCGGGTGTCTGCGCCACTCGACCGCGGCCACCCAGGAAGCGCTGCCAGACGATGTTGCGCCGACCGCCCGACCACACGGAGAAGTCGCCGAGCAGAGCCGTGGCCATTTCGTTCCAGGCGAGCACATCGGACTTCGCGTCGAGCACGATGGCCGGCAGGTCGGTGAACCGGTCCAGCAGGCGCAGCACGCTTGGTCGCACGTGGTCGACGATGCGACCGGGCAACGGGGGAGCCTCGCCGGCAAGGTGGAACAACTGATCGCGCTCGTCGCGATCCAGCCGCAACGCCCGGGCCAAAGCGGTGAGTACCGAGGCGGACGGCCGAGGGCCTCGGCCCTGCTCCAGCCGCACGATGTAGTCGACGCTCACGCCGGCGAGCTGGGCGACCTCCTCGCGGCGCAGTCCCACGACGCGGCGGCGTGCTCCGGCAGGCAGCCCGACGTCGCCGGGCGAGATGCGGCCGCGCGCCTGCCGCAGCACCAGTGCCAGTTCCGCGCGGTTCATCCCTCCAGCATGCCGTGCTCGGATGCCACGTGGGTGGTACCGGCGGTCCCAGCCTCCACGGGCCCTGGTTGCCCCTCCGCGCAGGCTGCACGCTGCCCCTATGACAACGACGACCGCCCTCATCACCGGGGCAACCAAAGGACTGGGCCGCGAGACGGCCCGCAAACTCGCAGAGCGCGGCTGGACAGTGTTGCTCGGCGCTCGCGACGCGGCGCGGGGCGCTGCCGTCGCAGCAGAGATCGGCGGCGACGTGCGCGTGCTGCGCATCGACGTCACCGACGATGCGTCGGTGGACACCGCCGCGCAGTGGGTCACCGACCAGATCGGTCATCTGGACGTGCTGATCAACAACGCTGGGATCGTCGGCGCCCGGATGGGGTCGGTGGAGGGGACGACGCCGCAGGACTTCCTGGCCTGTTTCGGCGTGAACGTGCTCGGCCCGGTGCGGGTCACCCGCGCATTCATCCCGTTGCTGCGCAAGGGCACCGACCCGCGCATCGTGATGGTGTCCAGTGGGTTGGGCTCGCTTGCGATCACCAACGACCCGGAGCGGTTCGAGTCGACGCTGCACTCGCTGGTGTATCCGTCGTCGAAGAGCGCGCTGAACATGATCGCCAGCCAGTACGCCAGGGCACTACCGGAGATCAAGATCAACGCAGTCGACCCCGGCTACACCGCCACCGACCTCAACGGGCACAGCGGCAACCAGACGGTCGACGAGGGCACCGAGGCGATCGTGGCGATGGCGAGCGCCGGGCCGGACGGGCCGACCGGCGGATTCTTCGACCGCAACGGGCCGGTCCCCTGGTAGCTCAGCGATGTGCGGACTCTTCGGCGGCCAGTCTCGGCAGTGTACCGAGGGTGGTTCGGTCGGCCACGACGGTGCGTAGATCCGCGGCGAAGGTGAACTCCGCGCCGAGCCGCTCGCCGGCCAGTACCCGCGGCAGCCAGTACCGGGCGTCGTCCCACATCTGGTCGACGGGCAGGCTCGTGACGTCGTGCCAATCGGCGACGATCTCGTCAGACGCGCGCAGCGTTCCGGTGAATCGATCCGTAGTGAACACCGTCGCGGTCTGCGACCAGGATGGCTTGTCGGGGAACCAGAACGTGATGAACGCGGCGTAGGTCAGATCGTCTTCGCGAACCGACAGACCTGACTCCTCAGCCACTTCGCGGACGGCCGCGGCCGTTGCCGTCTCACCGGTCTCGATGTGCCCGCCGAGCCCGACGACGTTCCCGGTGCCGAGGCCGCGCAGCTTATCTCCGAGCAAGACCTGCCGAGCGCCGGCGGGGGAGTCGCGCAGCAGGAAGCACAAGCACATCGGTGCCAACCCGTCGCTCACCGCAGCCGCTCCCGCAGCGCGTCCAGCTCGGCATCGGTCAACCCGCCGCCGCGGAGATAGTCGACTACGTCGAGACCGGCCAGGGTGTCATGCACGACCTGCTCCGCGGTCGTGCCTGCCTTGTCCATCGCGGCCTGCAGCGTGACGGGGTAATCCGGATCATGGTGCGAATATCGGGATCCGCTGTGCAGGTAGTCGGCGACGATGGGCGCCGGCTCGACGTCGCAGGCGGCCAGTAACAACAGCGCGACGCTGCCGGTGCGGTCGCACCCCGCACGGCAGTGCACCAGTACGCCGCCGGGTGGCGCCGTCGCCACCGCGCGCAGCGCCGCGGCATAGCGTTGCGGCCACCGTGAGTACGCGTCCGAGAAGTACAGCGGCGTGCTCCACAGGCTGGTGTCCGCCCACAGCCGCAGGTACTCGATGTCGGTGCAGTCCTCGACGGCGATGCGGACCTGACTGATGCCGTCGGTCAGCCGCTCGGGTGGGACGTCGGGGTTGATCCGTGCGTAGGTCTCTGCGTCGTCGATCTCGGTCTGCAGCGAGACGATTGTTCGGATGCCGTAGTCGCGCAGTGACTGCCAGCCCGCATCGGTCAGGAACGACGGGTGGTCGGACCGGACCACCGCACCCGATCGAAGCGGTGTCCCGGACCGGGTCGGCAGCCCACCCAGATCGCGTACGTTGCAGCAGCCGTCCCAGTCCAGATCCCGAGAAATGACCATCGGTCGATCATGCCCGAGCCGACTCAGGCGTAACCGCGAGGCGGTACGGGATAGAGTCACCGCCGAGTCAGAAATCCCCGAATCGTGAGGAGACGGCGTGTCCGCTGGAGGTATTGCGGCTTTGATCGCGGCCGGCGCACTGGTGTTGCTGGTGCTGCTGCTCGCCATCCCGTTGCTGAAGCTCGGCCGCACCCTCGACGAGGCAACGCTGGCGATCCGCAAGACCCATGAGGGTGCGACGCCGTTGCTGGTCAGCGCGCAGGACACAGTGAAGGCCGTCAATGCGCAACTCGTCGAGGTGGACGGAATCACCAAGGGCGTCAGTTCGATGACGAGCAATGCCGCAGCGCTGACGTCCATCGTGTCCAGCACCGTGGGCAGCCCGCTGATCAAGGTTGCCGCGTTCAGTTACGGCGTGCGGCGCACCGTCGCGAACCGGCGTACCGCTGAGGCGGAGCGGGCCGCGAAGCAGCGGCACCGCGCGGCGCGGCGGGGCAGGTCCTGACCGATGCGTCGACTCTTCTGGCTCGGCATCGGCCTGGCACTGGGTGCGCTGGTCTTTCGCAAGCTGAATCAACTCACCCAGCGGATGACGCCCAGCGGCATGGCGCAGTCCCTGGGTGGGGCCTTGGCTGAGCTGTCCGAGGCGGTACGTGACTTCACCGCAGATGTCCGGGACGGGATGCACGAGCACGAGGCCGCGCTGCGGGAGGGTGTCGGCCTCGATTCGGGCGACGGCGACAGCCGGCATGGCGAAGGCGCCACTGGTGGTGCGCCGGGTCCGGCGGCTCAGGCGTGAAGTCCGCCGAGATCAAGCAGCGGTTCCTGGATCACTTCGAGAAGAACGATCACACCGTCGTTGCGAGCTTGCCGCTGCCGTTCAACGATCCGAACCTGCTGTTCGTGATCGCCGGCATGGCGCAGTTCGTGCCGTACTTCGTCGGCGCGCAGGCGCCTCCGTGGCCCCGGGCCACCAGCGTCCAGAAGTGCATCCGGACGCTGGACATCGAGGAGGTCGGCAAGACCACCCGGCACGGCACGTTCTTCCAGATGAACGGCAACTTCTCCTTCGGCGACTACTTCAAAGAGGTCGCCATCAAGCTGGCCTGGGAGCTGTCGACCAACTCGCAGGACGATGGCGGGTTCGGTCTCGACGGTGACCGGATCTGGCCGACCGTCTACACCGACGACGACGAAGCCGTCGACATCTGGCACCGGGTCATCGGTGTGCCGAACGAACGTATCGTGCGCCGCGGCAAGGAAGACAACACCTGGGACATGGGCGTGCCGGGGCCGGCCGGCCCGTGCAGCGAACTGTTCTACGACCGTGGCCCCGACTACGGCGCCGAGGGCGGGCCGGCGGTCGACGAGGACCGGTACATGGAGTTCTGGAATCTCGTCTTCATGCAGTACGAGCGCGGCCGGTCGACCGGTCCGCACAAGGGCGACTACGACATCCTCGGTGACCTACCGAACAAGAACATCGATACCGGCATGGGTATGGAGCGGATGGCGACGCTGCTGCAGGGCGTCGACAACCTCTACGAGATCGACCAGACGCGCCCGATCCTGGACCGCGCCGCCGAGCTGACCGGCAAGCAGTACGGATTGCACTCCGGGCACGCCGCCAGCCAGAGCCATCCCGACGACATCCGGCTGCGGGTCATCGCCGATCACGTGCGCAGCGCACTCATGTTGATCGGTGACGGGGTCACACCGGCCAACGAAGGACGCGGTTATGTGCTGCGTCGACTGCTGCGCCGTGCGATCCGGTCGATGCGCCTGCTCGGCTACGGCGACGCCCAGAGTTCGAGCAAGGCATTGCCGGAGTTGATGCCGGTGGCTCGCGACTGCATGGCGCCCTCCTACCCGGAGCTGGGCATCAACTTCGACCGCATCGCGATGATCGCCTACGCCGAGGAAGAGGCGTTCGCCCGGACCATTACAGCTGGCAGCACCATCCTCGACCTCGCCGTCACCGAGACGAAGGACGCCGGACGTTCGACGCTGCCGGGCGAGAGCGCGTTCCTGCTGCACGACACCTACGGCTTCCCGATCGACCTGACTCTGGAGATCGCCGCCGAGGCGGGTCTGCAAGTGGATCATGAGGGCTTCCGTTCGCTGATGCAGGAGCAGCGCGACCGGGCCCGGCGAGACAGCAAGTCGAAGAAGCTGGCGCACGAGAACTCGCCGGTCTACCGCGAGCTGCGCGATCAGGGTGCCACCGACTTCCGCGCCTATGAAGAGCTCACTTCCGAAGCCACCGTGCGCGGCATCGTGCGCAACGGTGAGCTGCGGCCGGCGGCCAGCCAGGGCGACATCGTCGAGGTCGTGCTGGACCGCACCCCCTTCTATGCCGAGTCCGGCGGACAGATCGCCGACGAGGGCGTCATCACCAGTTCGACCGGTGCGCGGCTGAAAGTGTTGGACGTGCAGCGTCCGGTCAAGGGCCTCATCGCCCACCGCGTCGAGGTGCTCGAGGGCGAGGTGGCGCCGGGCGAAGAGGTCGTGGCCGCCGTCGACCCGGAGTGGCGCACCTCGGCCCGGCAGGCGCACTCCGGTACCCACGTGGTGCACGCGGCGCTGCGGCAGGTACTCGGTCCTTCGGCGCTGCAGAGCGGTTCGTACAACCGGCCCGGCTACCTGCGCCTGGACTTCGCCTGGGGTAGTGCGCTGAATCAGCAGACCCGTGCGGATATCGAGGACGTGTCCAACCAGGCACTGCGGCGCGATCTCCCGGTCGACGTGCGGTACATGCCGTTGGCCGAAGCGCGCGAGCTCGGCGCGCTGGCACTGTTCGGCGAGGCCTACGACGAGACGGTGCGGGTTGTCGAGATCGGCGGGCAGTGGTCACGCGAACTGTGCGGCGGCACCCACGTGGCGCACGCCTCGCAGGTCGGTGCGCTGACCGTCATCGGGGAGTCCTCGGTCGGCTCTGGGGTGCGCCGCGTCGAGGCGTACGTCGGCATGGAGGCGATGCACTTCCTCGCCAAGGAGCGCGCGCTGGTGGCCCAGTTGTCCGAGACGTTGCGCACTCCCGTCGACGATCTGCCCGATCGGGTCGCCGGGCTCGTCGAGCGGCTGCGGGTCGCGGAGAAGGAACTGGAGCGGCTGCGGGCCGGCGAACTGCTGGCGGCTGCGCCCGCGCTGGCCGGATCGGCTCAGGCGATCAACGGCGTGCAGGTTGTCGCCGCGGCGACCGCGCGCGGGGTGAAGGGCAATGACCTACGCCGCCTGGCTACGGACGTGCGCCAACGATTGGACGAGACTGCGCCGCGAGTGGTCGTGCTGGGCAGCGACGTCGACGGGGCCGCCCAGTTCGTGGTGGCACTCGACGACGCGGCGCAGGCGGTCGGTCTGCGTGCCGGGGATATCGTCCAGGTGTTCGCGCCGGTGCTCGGGGCCCGCGGCGGCGGCAAGGCCGACCTCGCGCAGGGCGCCGGCGGCGACGCGACCAAGCTGCCCGCCGCGTTCGACGCGGTGCGCGCGCACATCGCCTCCGCCGTGGCATGACCGGTCGCTTCGGCGTCTGGCTCGGCATCGACGTCGGATCAGTCCGGATCGGCGTCGCGCGGTGCGATCCGGACGGCATTCTGGCGACTCCCCTGGAAACCGTTGCCAGGGATGTCCGCAATGGTGGTGATCTGCGCAGGCTGGCCGAACTCGTGGCGGAGTACGAGGTTGTCGGCGTGGTGGTCGGGCTGCCGAAGACGCTGCGCGACGAGCACGGCGCGGCCGCCCGATTGGCCGGTGGATTCGCCGATCAGCTGCGTTCTGCCATTGCGCCGGTGCCGGTCGAACTGTCCGACGAGCGCTTCACCACAGTGACCGCCGGGCGCAAATTGAGCCAGGCAGGCGTGCGTGCCAAAGCCAGCCGTGCCATGATCGACACTGCTTCGGCCGTGGAAATCCTGCAGGTCTGGTTGGACGGCCACCCATCCCGAACGCCCGGAGGATCGTGACTGACCCCGATCTTCCCGCGTCCCAGCGCGGGACGGAGCGCAGAGGTCGGCACGCGGCCCCGCCGCCCGACGACCCGGTCGAGCCGGTCGAGCCGGTCGACCCGATTTCCGAGCCGAGCTTCCTGACCCACAACGACCCGCACGCAGTCGATCTGGACGGGGCGCACGACGGGGAGCACCACGACGACTACCACGATGAGGGCGGCGTGGTAGGACTCTTCGCCGCCGCGGAGACCCCGGTCAAACCACGGCGCGGGGACCGGCGCCAGAAGCGCCGCCGCAAGACCCGCGGCCGCGCGCTGACCGCACTCGCCTTCGTGCTTGTTCTGGTGCTGGCTGTCGCCGCGTTCGTCGCCGTGCGCAACGGCCTGGACCACTTCAAGACCAAGGACTATGCCGGTACCGGTACCGGCACCGTCCTCGTGCAGGTCAAGGAAGGCGACACGTCGGACGACATCGCCTCCACGCTGGTCGGCAAGAAGGTCGTCGCCTCCTCACGCGCGTTCGTGAACGCGGCCAAGGACAGCGGGAAGTCGTCGGACTTCCAGCCTGGCTTCTTCAAGCTCCGCGAGCACATGGCCGCCAAGAACGCGGTGACGATGCTGCTCGATCCGGCGAACCGGGTGGTGAGCAAGCTGACCATCCCGGAGGGCTGGACGACGTTCAAGGCGTTCCCGGCGTTGGCCAAGGCGACCGGCGTGTCCGAAGCAAACCTGAAGGACGCGGCCAAGCAGCTCGACCAGCTCGGCATCCCGGAGGGTTACAACGCCAAGTCCATCGAGGGCTTCCTCTTTCCGCAGACCTACGAGTTCGATCCGCAGATGTCCGCGCTCGAGGTGCTGCAGCAACTCGTCGCCCAATACTCGTCGGTGGACAAGCAGATCAACTTCGACCAGACCGCCGCGAAGAACAACCTGAAGCCGTACGAGGCCCTCATCGTCGCCTCCATGGTGGAAAGCGAAGCCAAGTACGACGGTGACCGCGCGAAGGTGGCCCGGGTGATTTACAACCGGCTCGCGAAGGACACCGCGCTCGGGATCGACGCGACGAGCCTCTACGGCGCGGCGTTGGAGGGCAAGAGCCCCAGCGACGTGACGTACAACGAGAACTCGCCGTACAACACTCGGCACAAGCCCGGGTTGCCGCCGACCGCGATCAGTAACCCCGGCCAGGCCTCGATGGCGGCGGCAGCGAACCCCGCTGCCGGTAACTGGCTCTGGTACGTCAACGGGGATGCGAAGGGCCACCTCTACTTCGCCTCCACCGAGGCGCAGTTCGAGGCTGCCCGGCTGCGCTGCAAGACGAAGCACTGGGGCTGCGACTGATGCAGGCGGCGGTGCTGGGTCACCCCGTCTCGCACAGCCGATCCCCGGCACTGCACAACGCCGCCTACCGCGCGCTCGGACTGGCCGACTGGACGTATCGCGCGATCGACTGCGACCGCGCCCAACTGGCTGACCTGCTGACCGGCGCAGTCGACGGGTGGGCCGGGTTCTCGGTGACGATGCCGTTGAAACACGCTGCGCTGCAGGCCGCCACGGAGGTGCGGCCGGCGGCCGAACTGGCCGGTGCGGCGAACACCCTGCTGCCCGGCCCGAGCGGCTGGGTCGCGGACAACACCGACCCGGACGGGGTGATCGGCGCCCTGCGTGATGCTGCGATCGTCGCAACCGATGGGCCGGTGGTGCTGCTCGGCGCCGGGGGAGCGGCGCAGGCCGCCGTCGTCGCGCTCGCTCGGCTCGGCGTCACCGATCTGACCGTCTTGGTGCGCAATGCCAGTCGGGCCGGCGACCTGCTGGTGACTGCAGGGCGCTGCTCGGTACGCACCACGGTGTCCGCGCTCAATGACGCCGAGGCGCTGCGTGGTGCCGGCCTGGTGATCTCGTCGCTACCGGCGGGCGCGGCCGACCCCGTGGCCGGTGCCGCGTTCCGCGCGGACCAGGCGCTGCTCGACATGGTCTATGACCCCTGGCCCACCGCGCTGGCTGCCGCGTTCCTGCAGGCGGGCGGCCGGGTCGCCCACGGGCTCGACATGCTGCTGCACCAGGCGCTGCGCCAAGTCGAGTTGATGACCGGGAGAACTCCACCGATAGCCGCAATGCGGGCAGCCCTGACAGACTGATCGGCATGCAGCCGGCCGCAGCGGGACTCGGTGCCGCGTGCGTGTTGATCGCCTCGCCCTGGCTGGCGGCGCTCACCGTCACCGTGCCGGACCGGGCCAACCGGCGCTGGTGGCGACCGGTCGCCGTATCGCGCTCCCGCACCGCCGTTGTCGCGGTGCTCGGTGTCCTGGCCGGCGCGCTGGCCGGTATGGCCGCGGGCTGGTCGGCGTCCCTGCCGGGCTGGGTGGCGCTCGCGATGGTGCTCTCGCCGTTGGCCGTCATCGACGTGCAACATCATCGGCTACCCGATCGGCTGGTCGCGGCCGGCTACGTCTTCGGCGCGGTACTGCTGACTGTCGCCGCGGAGGTCCGCGACGAGCCCGGCCGACTCGCCAGAGCTGGACTTGCTGCGGCGATCGTGGCCGCGGTGCTGCTCGTGTTGGCGCTGCTCTCGCCGACGGGTTTCGGGCTCGGTGACGTGAAGCTGGGCGGGCTGCTGGCCGGGTACCTGGGTTGGCTCGGCTGGCGGTTCGTGGTGCCCGGCCTGTTCGCCGGCTTCGTTCTGGGTGCCCTCGTCGCACTGGCGCTGGTCGCTGCCCGGCGCGCAACGCTGCGCACCGAGATCGCCTTCGGGCCTGCGCTGATGCTCGGTGCGCTGCTGATCGCCGCAACCGGGTGATACCGAGCGACGCTTGTGGAGCGGGCATTTACGCGTCTGAAAGACTGATCGACGTGCTGAGATGGATGACCGCAGGCGAATCGCACGGCATCGCGCTGGTCGGGGTGATCGAAGGGATCCCGGCGGGCGTGGCGGTGACCACCACGGATATCGCCGCCGAGATGGCCCGGCGCCGGATGGGCTATGGCCGCGGCGCCAGGATGAAGTTCGAGGCCGACGAGATCGAGTTGACCGGCGGCGTCCGGCACGGGCTCACCCAGGGCGGACCGATCGCGATCCGGGTCGGCAACACCGAATGGCCCAAGTGGGAGACGGTGATGGCCGCCGACCCGGTCGACCCGGAGACGCTCGCTGCGCAGGCCCGCAACGCGCCGCTGACCCGGCCCCGCCCGGGGCACGCTGATCTCGTCGGCATGCAGAAGTACGACCTGGCCGACGCCCGTCCCATCCTGGAGCGGGCCAGCGCTCGGGAGACCGCCGCGCGGGTCGCGCTGGGCGCCGTCGCGCGGAAGTTCCTCCAGCAGATCGCCGGTATCGAGATCGTCAGCCATGTAGTGGCGATCGGCACGGTGCGCGGCCCGGTCGGGCTGATTGCGCAGCCGGCCGACCGCGATCGGATCGACGCGTCGGTGGTGCGCTGCCTGGACGACACGGCCTCCGCGGAGATGGTGGCGCTCATCGACGAGATGAAGCGGGCCGGCGAGACGCTCGGCGGCGTCGTCGAGGTGGTCGCGCATCACGTCCCGCCCGGGCTTGGCAGCCATGTGCAATGGGACCGACGGCTGGACTCGCGGTTGGCTGCTGCACTGATGGGGATCCAGGCCATCAAGGGTGTCGAGGTGGGCGACGGGTTCGCCGTTGCCGCGGCTGTGGGATCGCAGGCGCACGACGAGATCGAGCGCGACGCGGACGGTGCGATCCGGCGGCGCTCGCACCGCGCCGGCGGGACCGAGGGAGGCATGTCGACCGGCGAGCTGCTGCGAGTGCGGGCGGCCATGAAACCGATCTCGACGGTGCCGCGTGCGCTGGCCACCGTCGACATCGCCACTGGCGAGCCCGCGATAGCCATCAACCAGCGATCCGACGTGTGCGCCGTCCCGGCCGCCGGCGTAGTGGCCGAGGCGATGGTGGCGCTTGTCCTCGCCGAAGCGGTGCTCGAGAAATTCGGCGGCGACTCGCTCACCGAGACCGCGCGCAACTGCGAGTCCTACCTGAAACGGCTCGCCGAACGAGATCTCACTAGCGGCGAACAGTGACGCCGCGGGTGGTGTTGATCGGGATGCCGGGTGCGGGCAAGACGACGGTCGGCCGGCGCGTTGCCAAACGGTTGGGCGCCGAGTTCCTGGACGTCGACGATGCCATCGAGGCGCGATACCGACGCACCGTTGGACAGCTGTTCGCGGACGAAGGCGAGCCGGCGTTCCGGGTCAAGGAAGCCGCCACGGCCTGTGACGCCCTGCGGGAGTTCGGCGGCGTGCTCGCACTCGGCGGTGGTGCGTTGCTGCACGAGTCGACCCGGGAGCGGTTGCGGCTGGCCGCCGAGGCAGGCACGCACGTCGTCCTGCTGACTGCGTCGCTCCGTTCGCTGACGTCCCGGGTCGGTACCGGCGCCACGCGGCCGTTGCTGGCCGGGAACGTCCAGGCCCGCCTCACGGAGCTGACTGCGCAGCGCGGAGAGCTGTTTGCACCGCTGGCGACCTGTGTCGTCGACACCGACGGCATCAACCGGGGCAAGGTCGTCTCGCGCGTCGTCGAGGCAGTCTCCGTAGGAAGCGGATCGTGACGACCGACCCGACCCGCATCACGGTCGTTGGCGCTGCTCCCTACGAGGTCGTGGTCGGCGAGGGGTTGCTGGGGGAGCTGCCCGCGTTGCTGCGTCGTGACGTGGCCGGCGCGGCCGCGGAGAAGGTCGCCATCCTGCATCCGCCGACCCTGCGTGCCACCGCGGACGCGATCCGCGAGGACCTGGCCGGCGAGGGCTTCGACGCGCATGCTGTCGAGCTGCCGGAAGGTGAGGATGCCAAGACGCTGCCGGTGGCCGGGTTCTGCTGGGACGTGCTCGGCCAGATCGGGCTGACCCGGTCGGACGCAGTCATAGGTGTCGGCGGTGGGTCCACGACGGATCTGGCCGGCTGGGTGGCCGCCGGGTGGTTGCGTGGGGTGCGGGTCGTTCAGCTGCCAACGACGCTGGCGGGAATGGTCGATGCGGCGGTGGGCGGCAAGACCGGCGTGAACACCGAGCGCGGCAAGAACCTGGTCGGCGCGTTTCATCCACCGGCCGGTGTGCTCTGCGACCTGAGCACGCTGACGACGCTGTCGTCGCACGACTACCGCGCCGGGCTGGCCGAAGTGGTCAAGTGCGGGTTCATCGCCGACCCGGTGATCCTGGACCTGATCGAAGCGGATCCGGCCGCGGCGGCCGTCCCCGGCAGCGTGGTGGAGCGCGAGTTGGTGGTGCGCTCGGTGCGGGTGAAGGCCGACGTGGTCGGGGCAGACCTCACCGAGCAAGGGCTGCGCGAGATCCTCAACTACGGGCACACGTTGGCGCATGCGATCGAGCGGGCGGAGGGATATAAGTGGCGCCACGGTGCGGCGGTCTCGATCGGGCTTGTCTACGCGGCGGCGCTGGCCCGGCTGCTCGGCCGGCTGGACGACGCGACGGCCGACCGGCATCGTCGCGTCCTCGAATCGCTCGGGCTGCCGACCCGGTATCGCGCCGATGCGTTCGCTGCATTGCTCGACGTGATGAAGGTCGACAAGAAGGCCCGCGGTAACCGGCTACGGTTCGTGGTGCTCGACGGGCTGGCCAAACCCGGCCGGGCCGACGATCCGGACCCGGCCGTACTGGCCGCGGCGTATGCGGAGGTGAGCGATGACTGAGTCGTTGCCGAAGGTGCTGGTGTTGAACGGCGCGAATCTGGCCCGGCTCGGCACCCGCGAGCCGGAGATCTACGGCAGCGCGAGCTTCGCCCAGCTCAGCGAGTTCTGGCAGCGGGCCGGCGCTGAGCTCGGACTTGCCGTGGAGGTCCGGCAGACCGACGACGAGGGCGAACTGCTGGGCTGGTTGCACGAGGCGGCTGATGGTGCGGTGCCGGTGGTGCTGAACCCCGGTGGCTGGTCGCACACCTCGGTGGTGCTCGGTGACGCCTGCGCTGCGCTGACCGCGCCGCTGGTGGAGGTGCACATCAGCAACGTGCACGCCCGGGAGTCCTTCCGGCAGCACTCGTATGTGTCCGCACACGCAGCCGGAGTGATCGTCGGGCTCGGCCCGGAGGGCTACGTGCTGGCCATGTCGTGGCTGTCGTCGCAGCTCGGTTCCACCTGATCGAGCGGCCGCCCTCGTCTGACGGCTCCGCGGGTGTTGAGTTGTCAGACACACTGCGCGCCGACGGATGTTTGCTCCGGCGGCTCGGGTTCACTGCTCGGTGGCGGTCGGATCGTGGTTCTGTTCTCAGACAAAGGCGCGCCGACGGAGAGCTGATCTGATGGTCGGCTTCGCTTCCGGGCGGCGGTTCATGCTTATGGCGTAACCGTTATTCACAGGTCTCGGCATTGTCCACGACCGCCACTCTCGACGGTTTCTGTCGGTCGACCTATCTATAATCAGATGTATGACGGGGGTCGCGGCAGAGCAGGACGTCGATCGGGCATTGGCCCAACTCGACGCCGCGCTCACCACGTTGACCGGCACCGAGCTGTACCGGCTGGGCGACGAGAAGATCCTCGAGGTGCTGCGCCGGGTCGAGGCGCACCGCCGCCGGCTCCCCGTCGTCGATCACCTGTTGGTGGGCGAGGTGGAGCATCGGCGGCTCGCGGAGCGGCACTGCGTGCGATCCACCGCAGCCTTGCTGCGCGACGTGCTGCGGCTCTCGCCGCGGGAGGCGACTGGGAGGGTCCGCGCCGCATCGCGGCTGGGGGAAAGGGAGCAGGTCACCGGCGAGATCCTGCCGCCGCTGTTCCCGATCGCCGCGGCAGCACAGGCGGCGGGAGAGTTGTCTGCGGAGCAGGCCCGGGTGATCACCTCGACGGTGGAAGACCTCCCCGACGGGCTGCAGCAGCACCACCACGAGCAGATCGAGCGCACCCTGGTGGCGGAGGCAGGGAACTTCGATCCGGATACGTTGGGGAAGTTGGCCCGGCGGATCGCCTCCACGGTGGACCCGGACGGCACCCTCCCTGACGACCGTGAACACCAGCGCCGCTGGGGTGGGACGTTGACGGTGCACCGCGACGGGTCCGGGGACTTGAAAGTCCATTTCACCCCCGAAGCCCTGGCCGTCGTGCAAGCCGCCGTGTTGCCCCTGGCGAAGCCACGACCGTCCGGCGACGCCGGCCGGGATGAGCGCAGCGCGGGGCAACGGTTGCATGACGCGATCCTGGACATGGCCCGGCGGCTGTTGAACTCCGGGACGCTGCCCACCACCGGCGGCACCCCCGCCACCGTCTTACTGACGATGACGTTGGAGCAGTTGGAGTCGCGGACCGGGCTGGTGACCACCGGCCTCGGCGGGCAACTCACCGTGAACCAGGCACTCCGCCTGGCCGGTGAGGCCGACGTGATTCCTGTGGTGATCGACACCGACGGTGTCCTCGGCTACGGCCGGACCCGCCGCACCGCGTCAGCGATGCAACGCCGCGCATTGGCCGCTCGTGACGGTGGATGTGTGATGGCCGGCTGCGACTACCCACCCGACTGGTGCGAAACCCACCACACCATCCGCTGGGAAGACGGCGGAACCACCGACCTGGACCACCTCGTCCTACTCTGCGGCTTCCATCACGATCATCACGAGGCTCAAGGCTGGCAGATCACCCTCCGAGAAGGCCGAGCCTTCTGTATTCCGCCGCCCTGGATCGATCCGGAGCGAATACCGATCCGAAACCGCATGCACGACACCCAACCCGCCGCATAGTGCAGCGGTGCAGCGGAAGGCCGCGGTCACCCATGTTCAAATCTCAACCGGTCACCGCAGTCAGCTCGTCTCACGTGGTCCTTCACTGGTCCATGGCGCGGAAGGCGACAACAGCATGGTCAACGATGCTGGCGCGGGCGTTATTCAGCAGGACCTCGCTCAGTGGCATCCACGCCGCGTGGGCGGTGGTGCCGGCGACTTTGAGAGTGCCGAGAGTGCCACCACAGATGTGAGCCGTGTAGACGATGCGAATAGATTTGAACGGCCTGTTCGGGCGAGGACCATTCTCCGACGTGGCCGGCTCGGTGAACGAGTGTGTGATCAGGGGTCCATTCCAGCTCGACGTCGTAGGCTGTCTCTTCCCGGACCTCGCGGATTATTGCGTCGTCGACGGATTCTGCGCACTCCACTCCGCCGCCGGGCAGCGTCCATCCCGGGTCACCGTGATGCTGGCCGTCGTACCAAGACAGCAAGATCCAGTCTTGGGCGTCGACGACGACCGCGTAGCCAGCGTGTCCCGAACGGCGTTATGGACGGTAGTGACGTTGCACGCGGGTCGTGCGACGACCGACCCAGCCGAAGCCGCCGGCGCTCGGGGATGGGAGGCCGGTGCCGCCGCCCGGGGGAAGATCGTCTGGATCGTTGCCGACACCGAGCAGGCTGCGGGTGACGCTCTGGGCGGTGTCGAGGAGATCGTCGAGCGCGCGAGTCGTGTCGTCGGCGTTGACGGTGTGCAGCGGGGTCTGGCGGTGCAGTGACTCCAGGACCGCTCGGCGCACCAATTCCTTCAGGAACGAAGCGGTGACGCCGTCGGTGCGTTCCACGATCTCTTCGATGTCGGCATCCGCGAGATCGAGCGGGACGTCGCGGCTGTAGAGGTCGAACAGGCGCCGCCGGGCCGCGGCGTCCGGGAGACCGATCTCGACCGCGACGTCGACGCGGCCCGGTCTCGCCGCGAGCGCCGGTTCCAGGAGATCGGATCGGTTGGTGGTCAGCAGGAAGAGCAGATCAGCATCGGCGGCGGCGCCGTCCATGGCGTCGAGCAGGTCGAAGAGAACCGGGTTGGAGCCCTGACCGAAAGCGCGATCCTCGGCTACGAGGTCGACGTCCTCCAGAACCATCACTGCAGGTTGTAGGTCGCGAGCCAATTCGGTGGCCGACCCGATCGCGTGCAGTGCGCGTCCGGTGAGGACGAACCTGGTGTAGCCGTTCATCCGACCGACGAGATAGCGAGAGGTGTGTGTCTTGCCGGTGCCGGGCGGCCCGTAAAGCAGCAAACCCCGCTTCAGATGCTGACCGGCGGCGAGCAGCGCGTCACGATGTTCTGCGACACCGAGCGCGTGGCGTTCCACCCGAGCGAGAACGTCGTCGGGCAGGACGACGTCCTCGCGCTCGGTCCGCGGAACGTGGGCGAACTCCAACGCGACGCCACCCATCGGCGTCACCGACACATCGAGGACGTGACCGCGGTAGACGTTGAGGCGCGAGCGCAACGCGTCCAATTCGGAATGCACCGCCTGCGCTTCGGTCACCGGCAGTCCGGCTACCTCCACAGCCAAGGCCTGGTCGTGCTCGGACGGGCCGACCACCATGACGACGTAGCTCCCGCGATTGTCGGTGACCAGCAGCGCCGCTAAGAGGAAGCAGGCCAACGTTGAACCGGGACCGTTGGGGAGATCGGTCAACGACGGTGCGGACAGGCGCAGCGGCGGGATGCCGTCACCGGTCAGCAACTGCTGCAGGTGCACCGAGCCGTGGTGCGGCGGAATCGTGATGCCGTGCACGGAGACCGAACGCCCCGCTTCGGCCGACCAGGCGTTGAGCGCCGTTTGGAGATTCACGTGTTCGAACACCGGCAAGGCTCGGGTCACCACGGAGAGGGCGGCACCACTGGTGCTGAGGAAGTCTCCGACGAGCGCGACCACCTCATTGCGGCGAGCGCTAGCGTCGTCGGAGTGCAGCCAACGCAAGAACGTACGGAACGACTCAGCGAACTCGCGGGACTCGTCAGCCGTGGCCTCCGTTCGCGGCGGATCCGCGTCATTACCGGAAGTCGGACACATGTCGCGCAACCTATTCCGAGTTCCTGGGAGGCGATAGGCGTGCGGGTCAGATGAGGATGCTGGCCGTTACCACGGCTGCGACGAAGAGTGCGGCGAGCAGATCGGCTCGGCCAGGCCGCTTGTCCGGGAGCGCGACCGAACCGAGCCCGCCCCGTGCGGCGATGGCCTCGGCCAGCTCTCCGGCGCGACGGCAGGCGAGGGTGCACAACAGGGTGAGCAGGTCCCAGCCGGTTACCAGCAACTGCCGGCGGCGACGGCCGGAGGCGGCGGGACGGCAGCGAGTGCGCTGCCCCGAGACCAGCAGCAGGGTCCGGCATTCGGTCAGCAGTAGTGGCCCGAGCCGGAGCGCGATGGCGATCCCGGCCAGTGGAGCCGCGGCCGGGACTCGGACCCGCCGGAAGGCATTGGTGAGTCGTTGTAGGAAAGGTGGGATGTCGGCCGGCGCAGTCGTCCAGGAGAACAACAACGACGCCAGGATCGACAGCAGGGTGATGACCATGAACAGCGCCCACTGGTCCAGGCCGTGCAGACCGATCTTCGCTGCGCCGAGGTGCAGGTCGGGCTTGCCGCCGGCCGCACCGGCGAGCACCGCGCCGAGCAACGCCATGCCAAGCATCCAGCTCGGCAGCCGCGGGATCGCCCGCTGCGGCACGCGGCCGGCCACGGCCCAAGCCAGCAGCGTGACCAGTGCGGCGGCGACGCTGAGCCAGCTCGGCCGGATCGCGAAGAGTGCCGCCAGCACGATGATGGTGCCGAGCTTGGTGCCGACCCAGAGCCGGTGTGCGGTAGAGACTCGCGGCAGTACCCGACCGGCGACGGCCGGCAGTGTCGGCCGCCTGCCGCGGACCGGTTGACCCGCGGTAGGTATCGCCGGAGCGCCGGCGATGCGCCCGTCGGCCACGGCGTAGGTGCGGTGCGCGAGCTCGTCGAGTTCGTCATCGTGCGAGACGATCACCAGCGTGGTGCCCTCGGCCTGGACGAGGCGCAGTGCGTCGGCCATCGCCGACCGGGCCTGCACGTCCAAGCCGGCCAGCGGCTCGTCGAGGACCAACACCCGCGGCCGGCAGGCCAGCAGCCCGGCCAGCACCACCCGGCGCTGTTCGCCGCCGCTGAGCTCGTCCACCTTGCGGGCACCGAAGCGCGCCGGGTCCAGTCCGAGCAGACGCATCGCGTCGTCCGCTTCGGCGTCGTCGATTCCCGCGGCGTCCCGGATGTCTTCGCGGACGGTCGGCCGCAACAGTTGCAGTCGGGAGTGCTGGAAGCCGATGACGGCGCCGGCGCGGCCGTTTTGCAGTGACTCACCGTCGAGCAGCACCTGGCCAGTGGTGGGGGCGAACAGCCCGGACATGATCCCGGCCAGCGTCGATTTCCCCGCGCCGTTCGCGCCGGTGAGCAGGATCGCCTGACCAGCCGGGATCTCGAGGTTCACCCGGGACAGCGCGCTATGCTCCCACGGCGTGCCGGCGTCGTGCGCGAAGCCGACGTCCACCAGGCGCAGGTCACCGCCACGGCTGGCCGGGATCGGATCAGGACCGAACCACTGCGGCGTTGCCTCGGGGCGGGACGCGGCGTCGGCGGGCTGAAGGCGGATCTGCCGATCGGCCTGCCGCGCCTCGTCGACGTCATGTGTCACGTGCACGACCGTCGTACCGTCCTGCTGCGAGATCGACCGGAACAACTCGACCATCCCGGCGCGCCCCTCGACGTCGATCATCGCGGTGCTCTCGTCGCTGATGAATACGGCCGGCCGGCGAGCCAGTGCCGTCGCCACGGCGAGGCGCTGCAATTCCCCGCCGGACAGGGTCGCGGTCTCCCGCTGCGCGAAGCCGGTCAGCCCGACCCGATCAAGCAGGGCGTCGACATCGGGCAACTCGTCCAGCGGTGCGCCCCAGGCGAGATCGTCAGCCACCCGGACGCCGAGCACCTGGCTGTCCGGTCGCTGGAAGACGATGGTGGTGCCGCCCGGCCGGCCCAGACCGCTGCTGCCTGGGCGCGACACAGTGCCCGACGTCGGTTCCCAGCCGGCGATCACCCGGGCGAGGGTCGATTTTCCGGCGCCGTTGGGGCCGGTCACCGCCAGGAACTCGCCCGGGTCGAGATCGAGCCCCATTCCGGCGAGGGCCGAACGCGCTGCGCCGGGATAGCGCACCGCGACGTCCGCCAGCCGAAGCGGGAGCGGTGCGACCTGGGCGCCGGCGTCGATCGGGAGGGCAGGGTCGGCCGAAGACGGCAGCCCGCCGGCGACTACCCGCAGCGGCCAGCGAAAGGCCCAGCACGTCAGCAGGACAGCAAACGCGATGGAGAGCAGGACGCCAGCAGGCACCAGCACCCACCAGTGCGCCAAGGCCCAGGTGACCACCCGGTCGATCGAATCGAGTTCCGTGCCGAGGTGGAACGGCTTCAGCAGTCGCCGGGTGCCGTCCCACGAGTTGCGCAACTGCGCGAACAGCAGCCGTCGATAGGACGGGAAGACGCCGAGCAAGCCGGTTGCGAGGACTGCGGCCGGTACACCGACGGTGAGCAGCGAGGCGGCGACGGTCCGGGTCGGCGACCAGCGACGGCGCAATCCGGTCCCCACTGCCGCGCCCAGGACGCTGGCGGTGACGACCGTCGTCGCGACACCCTGGCCGCCGATCAGCAGGCCGACGACACCGCCGGCTAGCAGCGCGGTCAGGCTGACCCGGATCCGGTGGCGATGGGCGAGGACCGCGAACGGGAAGGCCGCGAGAAGGTAGGACACGCCGGAGAACGGCAGCAACCAGGTGGCGATGCACAGCGCCGCCGAGACGTCTGCCATCGCGGCGGCCTCGGCAAGCTCGCGGGGGCGTAACGGGCCACCCCGCGACCACCACCGCGCCCGGCCCGGTGCGGCCAGGACCGGCCGCTCAGCAGTGATCGGCGAGGTGCTCATCGAGCACCCCGCCAGCTACCGGTCGCCACCATGACATCAACTAGTACCAGCCCACCGCCACCAGAGCGACGCCCCATCAGCCATCCCCAAGAGCCCCACCCGGCGATGAGCGCTTGCGCGAAGAGCTATCGCCCGCGCGAGCGCCAGCGAGCTTGCGACCGAGCGGAGCGATCAGTGAACAGAGCGCCTGCGCGGGCCCGGCCCACGGTGATGCTGCCATCCCGAGAACGCGATGAGCGCTCGCGCGAAGAGCCGATCGCCCGCGCGAGCGCCAGCGAGCTTGCGGCCGAGCGGAGCGAGGGGTTCGGTTGAGAGCGGACCCCCGATGCGAAGCGAGTGGGGTCAGCGAGCAACCGACGAAGCGATCGATAAGACGGCGATCAATCAAATACAGCCGGTTTCGTCTTGTTCCACAACCAGGTCTGGAAGAACGCGCCCAGATCCTGTCCGGAGACCTGCTCGGCCAACGCGGTGAACTGTGCCGTCGTGGCGTTGCCATAGCGGTGCTGCGCAGTCCACTTGTGCAGCAGATTGAAGAAGTCGTAGTCACCGATCCGGTGCCGCAGTGCCGCCAGTGTCATGCCGCCACGGGTGTAGACGGCGCTGGAGAACATGGTGTCGCGCTGCGGGTCGGCGATCGACTGGTTCCAGAACGACGACGTCGCCGCGATCCGGTTGTAGCTGGCCAGGGCGGAGGCGTAGGTGCTCGCTCCGCCGGTGTGCTCGGTCCACAGCGAAGCCGAGAACGTGGCGAACCCCTCGTTCAGCCAGATCTCCTTCCAGGTCTGCACCGAGACGCTGTCGCCGAACCACTGGTGGGACAGCTCGTGTGATGCGGTGCCCGGATCCGGTGCAAAGCCGTACAGCGGGCGGGTTTGCGTCTCCAGCGAGAATCCGACGCCCGGCACGTTGTCGACGATGGCGCCGGTCGAGGTGAACGGGTACGGGCCGAACTCCTTCGACCAGAAGTCGGTGATGTCGCCGCTCAGCTTGAACGTCTGCCGGGCGGCCACGTCGGCGGCCAGGTCCGGGTCGTAGGCGATGGTCTCCGGGATGCCGCCAGCCGTGGTGCCGCTCTGGATCGTCCACTTGCCGATGTCGATGGTGCCCAAGTAGGTGGCCATCGGGCTTGTCTCGTCCCACACCCAGGTGGTGCTGCCGGCCTTCGACTTGTGGCTGAGCAGATCACCGTTGGCGATGACCGTCGTCCCGTCCGGGACGCTTATCTTGTAGGTGAACGTGGCCTTGTCGCTGGGGTGGTCGTTGCACGGGTACCAGGTGCTCGACGCGTTCGGCTCGTCACCGATGAACGCACCGTCCGGCGTGTATTGCCAGCCGTAGTCGGCGCCGAACACGATCGGCGAAGCCTTGATGGTTTGCGGTACGCCGTCGTAGCTGACATTGACCCGGAAGGCCTGCTTCTTCGGCAGTCCGGTGCGCGGGGTGATCCGCAGCTCCTGGCCGTCGCGGGTGAACGACGCGGTGACGCCGTTGACGGTGACCTTGTGCACCGTCATCCCGTTGAGGTCGAGATCGAACCGGGAGAGGTTCTGGGTCGCCGTTGCGGTGATCTGCGCGACGCCGGCCAACTCGTGGGTGGCCGGGTCGTAGCTGAGGTTCAGGCCGTAGTGCCCGACGTCGTAGCCGCCGTTGCCTTCGAGCGGGAAGTACGGATCACCGATGCCAGGGGCGCCGGCGGTGAACTTGGTCGGCTTCGCCTTCGCGGGTGCGGCGGCGGCCGTCGCCGTTCCGGCGGCGAGCACGAGCGCGGTGCCGGCGGCGAGGAGGAGGAGGAGGAGGAGGGGCTTGCGACTTGCGACCGTGCGCGATCGAGCCATGCGATCTCCTTCGCGGACGGCACGGCGGGGGACCGGGCCGTCATGGGGGACGGTGAGATTCACAGGTGGTACACACCTCACCCTGTCCTGATCTCCCGGACAGGTCAAGGCAGCAGTTCGGGCACGCCGCGGGCGAATTCAGCCGACGAGCGGGCGCACCTCGGTCGCCACGAACCGGACGAAGGCCTCGGGATCAGGGTCGTCGGCGGTGGGCTGCAGGATCACCGAGTCGGCGCCGGCCTCGACCCAGCGCGCGACGGCCGCGGCCACTGCGGGCGCGTCGCCCACCGCGCCGATGTCGTCGGCCGCAGGGTCGTAGCCCCAGGCGCGCTGCTCGGCTTCCAAGCGCTCCGCTGCGCCTGGTAAGACGGTGGCCAGTCCAGCGCGACCTTGTCCAGCGTGACGTACCGGCCGGCGGTGGTAAGGCTCTCGCCACGCAGCAGCGCGCGCAGTGCGGTGGTGTATTCGCGCAGCAGCGTGATCGGCGAGTCGGGGCGAGCGCCCACCTGACCCATCCAGTTCTGCACACCGTGCCCGACCGCCACGATCGGGCGATCCGGGAAAAGCCGGTGCAGGGTCGCCGTCTCCATCGCGGTGATGGCCACGTTGCGCAGCGGCACCGGCAGCAGCCCGATGCCGATCCGCAGCCGTTCGGTCCAGGCCAGCGCTGCAGCAGCGCAGGCGATGCCGCTCTCCCGGAAGCAGCCCTCCCAGAGCCAGAGCTCGTCCAAGCCCGCGTCGTCGGCGGCGCGGGCCACCGCCTGCAGTCGCTCCGGTGGAAGTTGGGGCAGGAACACCACGCCGAGAGTCGTCATGGCGCCATCCTGGCGCAGCCCTCCGACCGGGCCGAGGATGCGGGGCGCCGGGTGGCCCGGCCGGCGCCGGTAGACTGGCGCATCGCGGTGAGAAAGCTGACGGAACCCAACCGGACCTTGAGCTAGGAGACGTGCGCGCGGTGGCGACGACGAACGACCTGAAGAACGGCCTCGTGCTCAACATCGACGGCCAGCTGTGGACCGTCGTCGAGTTCCAGCACGTCAAGCCCGGCAAGGGCGGCGCGTTCGTGCGCACCACGCTGAAGAACGTGCTCTCCGGCAAGGTGGTGGACCGGACGTTCAACGCCGGCACGAAGGTCGAGACGGCGAATGTCGACAAGCGGACGATGAGCTACCTGTACAAAGAGGGCACCGACTTCGTGTTCATGGACGGTGACACCTACGACCAGGTGCACGTCTCCGGCGACACTCTCGGCGACGGCGCGAACTACCTCCTGGACAGCGCTGAGGTGACCGTGGCGATGCACGACGGCACGCCGCTGTTCGTCGAGCTGCCGACCAGCATCGAGGCGCTCATCTCGCAGACCGATCCTGGCCTGCAGGGCGACCGGTCCACCGGCGGAACGAAGCCCGCGACTCTCGAGACCGGGGCGGAGATCCAGGTGCCGCTGTTCGTTAGCACCGGTGAGAAGGTCAAGGTGGATACCCGCGACGGGCGTTACCTCGGCCGCGTGAACAGCTGAGCGGGTCGGCGACTTCATGAGTGCGGTTCGCATCCGAACGCGGCTCTGATGGCGGCGCGATCGAAGGCACGTAAGCGTGCCGTGGATCTGCTCTACGAGGCCGATCTTCGCGGCACCGACCTCGTCGGCACGATTGCTGAGCGGATCGCGCTGGCCGACCCCCCGGTGAACGACTACACCGTCGAGCTGATCGAAGGCGTCAACGGGTCCCGTCCGCGCATCGACGAGATCCTGGCGCAGTACGCCGAGGGTTGGGCACTGGACCGGATGCCCGACGTGGACCGCGCCATCCTGCGGCTGGCGTTGTACGAGCTGCTCTGGCGCGACGACGTCCCAGATGCGGTGGCCATCGACGAGGCGGTAGAGCTGGCCAAGTCGCTGTCCACCGACGAGTCGCCCCGGTTCGTCAACGGGGTCCTGGGGCGGGTCATGCGCGACCGTCCCGCCGTCGGAGTCTGATCGCTTTTGGCCGCGCAACGTCCTACGCGACGCTGGGCGGCCAAAAGCGAACCGGCGCGCTGTTAGAGTGACCCCTGACCACATCCTTTAACGCTCGTCCCGTGAGGCGAGCAAGGTGATTGCGAGGTCGCGTGTCGCAAGTACGTCCGGTTCCGGCCACCGATACGGCCGACGATTCCCGAATCAGCCAGGTCCTCGACGCCGCGGACGTCACCCGCACGCTCGACCGGCTGGCCCACCAGATCATCGAGAACACCGCGCACGCGCCGCGCCGGGTGCTGATGGGTATTCCCAGTCGCGGCGCGCCGCTGGCCTCCCGAATACGCCAGCGCATCGCCGATTTCGGTGGTGGCGACATCCCGGCCGGCGTCCTGGACATCACCCTGTTCCGCGATGATCTGCGCCGCAACAGCATCCGGCCGCTGGCCGAGACGGTCGAGCCGGCGGGCGGGATCGACGGGGCGCTGGTCGTCCTCGTCGACGACGTGCTGTTCTCCGGGCGCACCATCCGGGCAGCGCTCGACGCGCTCACCGAACTCGGCCGGCCGGCCGGGGTGCAACTCGCCGTCCTGGTCGACCGCGGGCATCGACAGCTGCCGATCCGCGCCGACTACGTGGGCAAGAACCTGCCGACCGACCCGCGCGCTCAGGTCCGGGTGTCGCTGCAGGAGACCGACGGCGCGGACGGCGTCGCCATCGTCGAGCCGAGGGACAACCGATGAACAAACACCTGCTGTCCGCAGCCGACGTCGACCACGACGAGGCGGTGCTGATCCTCGACACCGCCGAGCAGTTGGACCGGGCGCTCAGCGGCCGCGAGGTGAAGAAGCTTCCGACGCTGCGGGGTCGGACGGTGGTGAACCTCTTCTACGAAGACTCGACGCGCACCAAGACCTCCTTCGAGCTTGCCGCGAAGCGGTTGTCGGCGGACGTCGTCAACTTCGCGGCGAAGGGGTCCAGCGTCTCGAAGGGCGAGTCGCTCAAGGACACTGCGCTCACGCTGGAGGCGATGGGCTCCGATGCGGTGGTGATCCGGCACTCGCTGTCCGGCGCGCCGACCCGGCTGGCCACCTGGATCCGCGGCAGCGTCGTCAACGCCGGCGACGGCACCCACGAGCACCCCACCCAAGCTCTGCTCGACGCGTTCACCATCCGCCGTCGGCTGCGCGGCGGCGCCGGCGACCTGGACGGGCTCCGCGTCGTCATCGTCGGGGACGTGTTGCACTCCAGGGTGGCCCGCTCGAACGCTTTGCTGCTGAAGACGCTCGGCGCGCAGGTCCGGTTCGTGTCGCCTCCGACGTTGCTGCCACGCGGGGTCGAGACGTGGCCGGTCGAGGTCGGCTACGACCTGGACGAGGCGCTGCCCGGCGCTGATGTGGTGATGATGCTGCGGGTGCAACGCGAGCGGATGAGTGCCTCGTTCTTCCCGAGCGCGCGGGAGTACTCGCGCCGCTACGGCCTGGACATGAACCGGATGGGGATGCTGCCGTCGGAGGCGATCGTGATGCATCCCGGCCCGATGAACCGAGGCATGGAGATCGCCGCGGAAGTGGCCGACCATCCGAAGCGCTCGACGATCGTGGAACAGGTGACCAACGGGGTGACCGTACGGATGGCTGTGCTCTATCTCTTGCTCGGCGGAGGCGATGCGGAATGACCACCGCCCCATCACTGGTGTTGCGCAACGTGCGGCCGTACGGCGAAGCTGCCGTCGACGTGCTGATCGACGCCGACGGGCTGATCGCCGAGATCGGCATGGGCCTTGATGTGGCGCACGACGTCGAGGCGATCGACGGCACCGACCTGGTGCTGCTGCCCGGCCTGGTCGACCTGCACACCCACCTGCGCGAGCCCGGCCGGGAGGACGCCGAGACGGTGCGCACCGGGTCGGCGGCCGCCGCGCTGGGTGGCTACACCGCCGTCTTCGCGATGCCCAACACCGACCCTACCGCCGACACCGCGGGGGTCGTCGAGCAGGTATGGCGCCTCGGCCACGACGCCGCAATGGTGGACGTGATCCCCATCGGGGCGGTCACGGTGGGCCGGCAGGGCACCCAGCTGGCCGAGCTCGGCGCGATGGCCGACTCGGCCGCCCGGGTGCGGGTCTTCTCCGACGACGGCTCGTGCGTCTCCGATCCGCTGCTGATGCGCCGCGCGCTGGAGTACGTCAAGGCGTTCGACGGGGTGATAGCGCAGCATGCCGAGGAGCCGCGGCTGACCGAGGGCGCCCAGATGAACGAGGGCGAGGTGTCCGGCCGGATCGGCCTCACCGGCTGGCCGAGCGTGGCCGAGGAGGCCATCATCGCCCGCGACGTGCTGCTCGCCGGGCACGTCGGGAGCCGGCTGCACATCTGCCACGTCTCGACCGCCGGATCCGTCGAGATCCTGCGCCGCGCGAAGGCGAACGGATCACGAGTAACTGCGGAGGTCACCCCGCACCACCTCGTGCTCACCGACCGGCTGGCCGAGTCCTACGACCCGGTGTTCAAGGTCAACCCGCCGCTGCGCACCGACGCCGATGTCGACGCGCTGCGAGCCGGGTTGGCCGACGGCACCATCGACTGCGTCGCCACCGATCACGCCCCGCACTCGATCGAGGACAAGGAGACCGAGTGGGGCGTCGCTTCGCCGGGGATGCTCGGTCTGCAGACCGCGCTCTCGGTGGTCATCGAGACGATGCAGTCGACCGGCGCCCTCGACTGGCGAGGTGTCGCCGACCGAATGAGCGAGGCACCGGCTCGGATCGGCGCCCTGGCCGAACACGGTCGGCCGATCGCAGTGGGCGAGCCGGCCAACCTGGTGCTGGTCGATCCCGACGCGACCTGGGTCGTGGACGCGGCTGAACTGGCATCGCGCAGCCGCAATACGCCGTTCGCAGGGCGCAAGCTGCCGGGCCGGGTCGTCGCGACGCTGCTGCGCGGCGTGCCGACAGTGCAGGACGGGAAGCTGGTGTGATCCGCACGCTGCTGGTGGTCGCCGCGGTGATCGTGTTCGTGCTGGCCGTGCTCGGCATGCGGGCCGGTTGGCGCAACCGTGCCCGGCGCCAGTCGATGCTGCCCGCGCTCGCGGCAAGGCCGGCCGTCGTCGGAGCATTGCTAGCACCGGAGCTGACCGGGCTGTACGTCGGCACCACCTTTGCCGAGTGCTGGCAGGACCGGGTGGTTGCGCACGGGCTGGGCATCCGGGCCGCGTCGAGCGCGCGGTTGACGGCCGAGGGTGTCGACATCGACCGCGACGGCGCCGACCCGGTGTTCATCCCCGCTCAGTTCATCGACGGCGCTGGTCTCGGCTCGGGGCTGGCCGGGAAAGTGCTCGGTGAGGGCGGCCTGCTGTTGATCCGCTGGCGACTCGGCGAGCATCTGTTGGACTCCGGCCTGCGCGCCGATGACAGGGCCGGCTATCCCGACTGGGTGCGGGCGATCGACGAACTGACTGCCCAGGGAGCGCGCTCATGAGTGTTGCCTCACTGCTGGTTCTCGAGGACGGTCGGGCCTTCCGCGGCGAATCGTTCGGCGCGGTGGGGGAGACATTCGGGGAAGCCGTCTTCGCCACCGGGATGACCGGCTACCAGGAGACGTTGACCGACCCGTCGTATCACCGGCAGGTGGTCGTGCAGACCGCTCCGCACATCGGCAACACCGGGATGAACGACGAGGACGATGAGTCCGGCAGGATCTGGGTGTCCGGCTATGTGGTGCGCGACCCGTCACCGCGGCCGTCGTCGTGGCGGTCGACCGGATCTCTGGACGCCGCACTGGACTCCCAAGGCATCGTCGGGATCAGCGGCATCGACACCCGCGCACTGACCCGGCACCTGCGCGAGCGCGGGGCGATGCGCTGCGGCATCTCCAGCGTCACCGCCGATCCGGCCGCACTGCACGAGCGGGTGCTGGCCAGCCCACCGATGACCGGCGCCGATCTCTCCGCGGCGGTGACGACGCAGGCCGCTTACGCACTCGACGCGGTCGGGGAGCGCCGCTTCACCGTCGCGGCACTGGACTACGGCATCAAGTCGATGACGCCGCACCGGATGGCCGAGCGCGGCATCGCCACGCACGTGTTGCCGTGCACCGCGACGATCGAAGAGGTGCGGGCCACCGGTGCGGACGCGGTCTTTCTGTCCAACGGGCCCGGCGACCCGGCCACGGCGGATGCCGCGGTGGCGACGCTGCGCGAGGTGTTGCGGGCCGGACTGCCGGTATTCGGGATCTGCTTCGGCAACCAACTGCTGGGCCGCGCCTTCGGATTCGGCACCTACAAGCTCGGCTACGGCCACCGCGGCATCAACCAGCCGGTGCAGGACCGCAGCACCGGAAAGGTCGAGGTGACCGCGCACAACCACGGCTTCGCGGTGGATGCCCCGATGGACCGGGCAACTGAGACCGACTTCGGTGCCGTCGAAGTCAGCCACGTCGGGCTGAACGACAACGTCGTCGAGGGTCTTCGCGCCCTGGACGCACCGGCCTTCAGCGTCCAGTACCACCCGGAGGCAGCTGCTGGTCCGCACGATGCCGCCTACCTGTTCGACAGATTCGTGGAGTTACTCAATGCCCAGGCGTAGCGATATCCAGCACATCATGGTGATCGGCTCAGGCCCGATCGTCATCGGCCAGGCCTGCGAGTTCGACTACGCCGGCTCCCAGGCCTGCCGGGTGCTGCGGCAGGAGGGCTTCCGGGTCAGCCTGGTGAACTCCAACCCGGCGACGATCATGACCGATCCCGAGTTCGCCGACGCGACCTACATCGAGCCGCTCACGCCCGAGTACGTCGAGATGGTGATCGCTGCCGAACAGCCCGATGCGATCCTGCCGACGCTGGGCGGGCAGACCGCGCTGAACATCGCCATCGCCCTGCATGAGAACGGGGTGCTGGAGAAATACGGCGTCGAGCTGATCGGCGCGGACGTCGAGGCGATCCAGCGCGGCGAGGACCGGCAACGGTTCAAGGACATCGTCCGCTCCGTCGGCGGTGACGTGCCCTCCTCGGCGGTGTGCAAGACCCTCGATGAGGCGATCGCCTTTGCCGAGAGCGTCGGCAACCGGATCGTGGTCCGCCCCTCCTTCACGATGGGCGGGCTGGGGTCGGGGATGGCCGAGGATGCCGAGTCGGTGCGCACCATGGTGTCCCGCGGGTTGGCAGCAAGCCCCGTACACGAGGTCCTCGTCGAGGAGAGCGTCTTCGGGTGGAAGGAGTTCGAGCTCGAGCTGATGCGCGACCGCAACGACAACGTCGTCGTGGTCTGCTCGATCGAGAACGTCGACCCGATGGGCGTGCACACCGGCGACTCGATCACCGTGGCGCCGGCGATGACGTTGACCGACCGCGAGTACCAGCGGATGCGGGACCTTGGCATCGCGGTGCTGCGTGAGGTCGGCGTGGAGACCGGCGGCTGCAACATCCAGTTCGCGGTGGACCCGTCGGACGGCCGACTCATCGTCATCGAGATGAACCCGCGGGTCTCCCGGTCGTCAGCCCTGGCCTCGAAGGCCACCGGCTTCCCGATCGCCAAGATCGCCGCGAAGCTCGCCGTCGGCTACACCCTGGATGAGATCCCCAACGACATCACCTTGAAGACACCGGCATCCTTCGAACCGGCGCTGGACTACGTCGTAGTCAAGATGCCGCGGTTCGCCTTTGAGAAGTTCCCCGGCGCCGACCCGCGACTGACCACGCACATGAAGAGCGTCGGCGAGGCGATGTCCATCGGCCGTAACTTCACCGAGGCGCTGGGCAAGGCAATGCGCTCGATGGAGACGAAGGAAGCCGGCTTCTGGACCACTGGAGAGCGGACGGTCGACGCTGCCGACCTGGACGCCCTGCTGGCCGCCGCGGCCATCCCGACCGACGGCCGCCTCTACGCGATCGAACGGGCCTTGCGCGCCGGCGCGAGCGTCGAGCAGGTCAGCGAGGCCAGCGGGATCGATCCCTGGTTCCTCGACCAGATAATGCAGATCGTCGAGTTGGGACGAGTCGTCGAGGAAGCGCCGACGCTGACTCCCGAACTGCTCCGCCGGGCGAAGCGCTACGGCCTGTCAGACCGGCAGATCGCGGCGTTACGCCCGGAGCTGGCCGGCGAGGGCGGCGTCCGCGCGCTGCGGCATCGCATCGGGGTGCGGCCGGTGTTCAAGACGGTGGACACCTGCGCCGCCGAGTTCGATGCCACCACGCCGTATCACTACTCGTCCTACGACGAGGAGACCGAGGTGCGCGAGCAGCGGGACCGGCCGAAGGTGCTCATCCTGGGTAGCGGGCCGAACCGGATCGGGCAGGGCATCGAGTTCGACTACTCGTGCGTGCACGCGGTGATGGCACTGCGCGCTGCCGGCTACGAAACCGTGATGGTCAACTGCAACCCGGAGACCGTCTCGACCGACTACGACACTGCCGACCGGTTGTACTTCGAGCCGCTCACCCTCGAAGACGTGCTCGAGGTGATCCACGCCGAGCAGCAGTCCGGCACGGTGGCCGGGGTCATCTGCACGCTCGGCGGGCAGACGCCCCTGGGCCTGGCCGCCCGGTTGAAGGCGGCCGGCGTGCCGATCCTGGGCACCCAGCCGGAAGCGATCGATCTGGCCGAGGACCGTGGCGCATTCGGTCGGGTGCTGCGCGAAGCGGGGCTTCCGGCGCCGAAGTTCGGCATGGCCGTCTCCTTCGCCGACGCAAAGGCGGTGGCCGACGAGATCGGCTACCCCGTCCTGGTGCGCCCGTCCTACGTGCTCGGCGGGCGGGGCATGGAGATCGTCTACGACGAGGCCAATCTTGCCTCCTACATCGCCCGGGCCACCGAGGTGAGTCCGGACCACCCGGTACTGGTCGACCGGTTCCTGGACGATGCCGTGGAGATCGACGTCGACGCGCTGTTCGACGGCACCGACCTGTACCTAGGTGGCGTGATGGAGCACATCGAGGAGGCCGGAATCCACTCCGGCGACTCGGCCTGCGCCTTGCCGCCGATCACCCTCGGTGGCGCCGAGATCGACCGGGTGCGCACCTCCACGTTAGCGATCGCGCAGGGCGTCGGCGTGCGCGGCCTGCTGAACGTGCAGTACGCGCTGGCCGGCGACGTGCTCTACGTGCTGGAGGCGAACCCGCGGGCCAGCCGCACGGTGCCGTTCGTCTCGAAGGCCACGGCGGTTCCACTGGCCAAGGCCGCTGCCCGCATCGCGCTGGGCGCCACCATCGCCGAGCTGCGTGCCGAGGGCATGCTGCGGGCCGACGGGGACGGTGGCGACCTACCCGCGGAGGCGCCCATCGCGGTCAAGGAGGCGGTGCTGCCGTTCCACCGGTTCCGCACCGAGGACGGCGATCAGGTGGACTCGATCCTCGGCCCGGAGATGAAGTCCACCGGCGAGGTGATGGGCCTGGACGTCGCGTTCGGAACCGCGTTCGCGAAAAGTCAGAGCGCCGCCTACGGCTCGCTGCCCACCTCCGGCACCGTGTTCGTCTCGGTGGCCAACCGGGACAAACGTGCCGCCATCTTCCCCGTCAAGCGGCTCGCCGATCTCGGCTTCACCATCGTCGCGACGGCCGGCACGGCGCAGGTGCTGCGGCGCAACGGGGTGCCCGCCGAGGTCGTCGGTAAGTTCAGCGAGGGCGGCCCGCACATCGTCAGCCGCATCCTCGCCGGGGACATCGACCTGGTGTTGAACACACCGTTCGGATCCCCCGGCAACTCCGGCCCGCGAGTCGACGGTTACGAGATCCGCACCGCCGCGGTTAGTGCCGGCATCCCGTGCCTCACCACCGTCCAAGCAGCGGCCGCGGCCGTGCAAGGCATCGAGGCGCTGGTCCGCGGCGACGTCGGCGTCCGCTCGCTACAGGACCACCACAAACACCTAGCCCGGTTGATCGAGGAGCAGGGCGGCATCGACAATGCCTAACACATCGAGGGTGACCGCCGACGCGATGAGCAGCAGTGACTCGTGCCGGGTGGGTGCTGACAACCAGCCCGGCAAGTCGATCGGGAAGAAATGACCGGGCCGGTTCAAGAGAATTCCGCGGAGGTCTTCTCGGTCACGAAGGTCGGTGCTTACTTCCAGTTCACCGTTGTCGCACCGACGATCGCCGCGCAGGTGAAGCCGGGGCACTTCGTGGCCGTCGCAGTGGGCGGAGCGAGCACGTCGATGATCCTGCGGCGGGCCTTCGCGGTGTCCGACTGGACGCCCGGCGGCGAGTTCGCCGGCACCGTCCAGTTCGTCGTCGCCGAGCACGGCCCCGGCACGCAGTGGCTGGTGCAGCGCCGGGCCGGCGACACGCTGGACCTCGTTGGACCGCTCGGCAAGCCGTTCCCGCTGCCCACCCAGCCGGTCCCGGCGGTACTTCTCGGCGGCGGGTACGGCACCGCCCCGCTGGTCCCGCTGGCCCGGGCGCTGATGTCGGCCGGCTCGCCCATCGAAGTGATCGTCGGCGCCGCGAGCGCGGACCGCCTCTTCGCCGAGCTGGCGATCCGACGCACGGTCGGTCAGGTCACCGTCACCACCGATGACGGCAGCGCCGGTGTGCGCGGCCGGGTCACCGATCCACTCCCGGAAGCAATCGAACGGCTTGGTGCGCAGGTGCTGTATGCCTGCGGGCCGATGCCGATGCTGCGCTCGGTGAGTGAAGTGGCCCGTGCGCATGCCATCACCGCGCAGGTCGCAGTGGAGGAGTCGATGGCCTGCGGCATAGGGGTTTGCATGACCTGCGTGCTGCCGGTGCGCGGCGACGACGGCCGCTCCCGGTTCGTCCGGTCCTGCGTGGACGGCCCGGTGTTCGACGGCGGTCGAGTGCGCTGGGATGACGTCGGCGCCCTGCCGCACGACCTCGTCGGCGCGGACGCGATGGGTCTGCCCACCAAGGAGCGCAGCGGATGAGCGTGGACCTGACCGCGCGGCTCGGGCCGATGTTGACGCTGCCGAACCCGGTGCTCACCGCGTCGGGATGCTCCGCGGCCGGTCGTGAGCTGCACCAGTTCTTCGACGTCGCGGAGCTCGGCGCGGTCGTGACCAAGTCGATCCAACTGCGTGCGAGGTCCGGCCGGCCGACACCGCGGATGGCCGAGACCCCGAGCGGCATGCTCAACTCCATCGGGCTGCAGGGCCCGGGCATCGACTCGTTCCTGCGCGAGGATCTGCCATGGCTGGCCGAGCGTGGCGCCCGAGCGGTCGTCTCGATCGCCGGCGGCAGCACGGACGACTACGTCTCGCTGACTCGGCGGCTGTTCGGCAACCGCGCGGTGTCGATGATCGAGGTCAACATCTCCTGCCCGAACGTCGAGAAGCGCGGAGAGGTGTTCGCCTGCGACCCGAGTGCTGCCGCCCGGGTGATCGGTGCGGTGCGACGGGCAGCCGATCCGCACACCCCGATCTTCGCCAAGCTCAGCCCGGACGTCACCGATATCGGCGAGATCGCCCGGGCCTGCGCCGACGCGGGGGCGGACGGGCTGAGTGTCATCAACACCCTGCTCGGTCTGGAGATCGACCCGGACACCTTGGCCCCGGTGCTCGGCGGCGTCACCGGCGGCCTGTCCGGCCCGGCGATCCGCCCGGTCGCGCTGCGCTGCGTCTGGCAGGTGCATCAGGCCGTTCCGCATCTGCCGATCCTCGGGATGGGCGGCATCCGCTCCGGCGTCGATGCGTTCAAGTTCTTGCTGGCGGGGGCCTCCGCCGTTTCCGTCGGCACCGCCGTATTCGGCGATCCGGGCGCGCCGCCGCGGGTACTCGCCGAACTGGCCGACGAACTGGCCGGGCACGGGTTCGGGTCGGTGGCCGATGCCGTCGGTTTCGCTCATCTGAACGAGGCACAGCGCGCCGCCCGGCGCAGCGAAGGAGCACTGATATGAGCTCACTCCACGAAAACGCTCCGCCAAGGGAACTCAATGTTTCCGCGGGGGCCCCGAACACAAGTGAGTCGTTCGGAGCGCGGTTGGTGGCCGCGACCGCGGCACGCGGATCGCTGTGCGTGGGTGTGGACCCGCACGCGTCGCTGCTCACGTCCTGGGGGCTGTCCGACGATGCGACTGGGCTGGCGGCCTTCACCGAGATTTGCACGGAGGCGTTCGGCCCCACAGCCGCAGTGATCAAGCCGCAGTCCGCCTTTTTCGAGCGGTTCGGATCGGCCGGGATCGCGGTGCTGGAGCAGCTGACGGTGAACTGCCGGGCGCAGGGCGCGCTGGTGCTGCTCGACGTGAAGCGCGGGGACATCGGCTCGACGATGGATGCCTACGCGGAGGCCTACCTCGACCCGGCCTCGCCGCTGGCCGCCGACGCGATCACGGTAAGCCCGTATCTCGGGGTTGGCGCGCTCGAGCCCGCGCTCGACTTGGCCACCAAGCACGGCAACGGCGTGTTCGTACTGGCGCTGACCTCGAACAAGGCGGGCAGCACCGTTCAGCATGCGGTCGGTGCCAGCGGCCGGTTGGTCGCACAGGAGATCGTGGACGACCTCGGCGCCCGCAACGCCGGAGCCGATCCGCTGGGGTCCTTCGGCGTGGTCGTCGGTGCCACGGTGGGGGAGATTGCCGCGGACCTCAGCGGGCTCAACGGCCCGGTGCTGGTGCCGGGCGTGGGCGCGCAGGGCGGCACCGCCGCGGACGTGCGGCGACTGTTCGGATCCGGTCGCGGCATCCTGCCGTCAGCCTCCCGCGCGATACTCGGCCGCGGCCCGTCGGTGCCGGCACTGCAGGCAGCGGTCGCCGAATACGTCGAGCAATTGGCATTCCTCTCATGTCCCGGACGATGATGGCCCGGTGACCAAACACGACGCCGCGCAGGACCGGCAGCGTCGCATTTTGGAACTGGCCCGGTCCGAGGGCCGGGTAGAGGTCAGCGAACTGTCCGAATCTCTGGACGTGGCGCCGGAGACCGTGCGCCGCGATCTGACGCTGCTGGAGTCGCACGGGCTGGTACGCCGCGAGTACGGCGCCGCCTACCCGGTCGAGGGCGCCAACTTCGAGAGCGATCTAGCCCGCCGGGAAGCGCAGTTCGGCGAGGACAAGGTGCGCATCGCCGTGGAGTCGGCGCGGCATCTGGAAGACGCGGAGACGGTGTACATCGACGAGGGCTACACCCCGTTGCTGATCGCCCGCGAACTGCCCGTCGACCGACGGCTGACGATCATCACCGCGTCGCTCCCTGCGGCGACGCAGTTGGCGTCGCGGCCTACATACACGGTGATCATGGTGGGAGGCCGGGTGCGCGGCCTGACGATGGCCACCGTGGACCACTGGGCGACGCAGATGTTGGACGGCTTCGTCATCGACCTGGCGTTCCTCGGCGCGAACGGGGTCACCCCGGAGACCGGCCTGACCACACCGGACCCGGCGGTGGCCACCGTGAAGTCGCACGTGGTGAAAATCGCCCGGCGCAAGGTGCTCTCCGGCATCCGCGGCAAGTTCGGCTCGCCGAGCTTCTGCAAGTTCGCCGACGTCGCCGACATAGACCTGATCGTCACCGATACCCGGCTCACCGCCTCCGACGCCCGCCGCTACAGCGCGCTCGGCCCGCCCGTCATCCGCGTCTGACACCCGGTGATCGTGCAACCCCTGGCGGTCTGACACCGCCGAACGTTGCACTATCGCGGGTGAAATCGGGTGGTGTGCAACCTTTTCGACGGTCCAGCCACTCCTAATGGACGGGACCGGCGAATCGAGGTGGGATGAACGATCTGGCGGAGCGGGAGCAGGCTTCGATGCGTTCGTGCGCGACAGTTCGCGAGGCCTCTTGCGGGTCGGCTGGCTGCTCACCGGCGACTGGGCGACGGCCGAGGACCTGGTCCAGACAGCACTGATCACGACGTGGCGCAAGTGGCGCATGATCCAGCGGACCGACCGACCCGAGGTGTACGTGCACCGGGTGATGATGACGACCTACCTCGGCTGGCGCCGGCGCCGCTGGACCGGCGAGGTCCCGTCGGCCGATGTGCCCGACCGGACTGCCGGACCGGATGACTTCGGCCGGTTCGACCTGCAGTCGTTGCGGTCGGCGATGCACCGGCTGCCTCCCAAGCAGCGCGCGACGATCACGCTGCGGTACTTCCTGGACCTGAATGAGCGGGCCACCGCGGATGCTCTCGGATGCTCGCTGGGCACCGTGAAGAGCAATGCGGCACGGGCGATCGCAACGCTGCGAACCGATCCGAACCTGGCGGCACTGTTGGACGAAGGAGTCATCCGATGACGCGACTGGAGCACAGCGTGCGTGACCTGCTCATCGAGCAGACCCCCGCCGCACCAGGGGAGCTCAGCGGCCCGCACCTGCGCAACCTGGCCGCCCATCCGACCCGATCGACGTTGGTCGTGCGGATCGTGCCGGTGCTGGCGACCACCGGTGTGCTGGTCGTACTCATCGCCCTCGGTGCGATGTTGTTCCGCCTCGGCAGTGGATCACGCACTACCGTTGCACCCAGAGCGGGTGGAAGTCATACCGTGCAGGGGGACCCGCACCGCACCGCAGCGCAGGCAGAGATCGACCGGCTGATCACGTTGGTCCCGAGCCTTCCCGGTGCACACGTGGCCGGTGTCGCACCGACGGTGGCTTTGCAGCACCCGTTTGAGCAAGTGAGCTCGGACAACCTGGTGCAGACGACCAAGTGGTGGACCGCGCCGGGAAGTGTCGACGACGCGATCGACTATCTGAAGTCGCACGTGCCCGTCTCGCTGAGCGGCACCGGCTCGGCCAGCGGTGTTGATTTCCAAGCACTGGTGTGGGGGAGTACGGGCACCGACGCGATCAGCAACCCGCAGGTGCTCATCGAGGTCGTCGAGCATGACGGCGGTGTGGCGATCCGGGCCGATGCCCAGGCGGTATGGATCCCGAGCAAGCCGGCGATCGCGCTGTTGCCGGCGCATCCCGTCTCCATCGAGGTGACCGTCGTCGGCCCGCTACCGGAGCACCAGCAGGTCGGCCACGGCACACTCACCAGCGCGGACGCGGCTCGGGTCGTGCAGTCGATCAACGCGCTACCTGTCGTCACGCCGGGGAGGTACAGCTGCCCCAGGGATACCGGAGAACACGACACCCTGCGGTTCACCGACGCCGGGCACGCCTATCTGGTGGACGTCGCGGTCACCGGCTGCGCAGGGGTGACGATCACCGTCGACGGCACGAAGGCGGCCACACTGCAGGGCAGCATCGATCCGCTGCTGCGCGGGCTGTTACACCTGTCACCCCGCTGATGCTCTTGGCCGCCCAGCCCTCCATATGACGGCCGGCGGCCACAAGCGTCAGCCGACGAGGGACTTGGCGGCGACGATGAGCGAGGCCAGGCCCTTCTTGGCGTCGGCGAAGAACATGCTCGTCTTGGGGTCGGTGTACAGCTCGTTGTCGATGCCGGCATAGCCCGACGCCATCGACCGCTTGATCACGATGATGCTCTTGGCGTGGTCGACGTCCAGGATGGGCATGCCGGACACTGCCGAGCCGGGCCGTCGCGCGGCCGGGTTGGTCACGTCGTTGGCGCCGATCACCAGCGCCACATCCGCCCGGTCGAACTCGGGGTTGATCTCGTCCATCTCCTTGAGCTGGTCGTAGGGCACATTCGCCTCGGCCAGCAGCACGTTCATGTGCCCGGGCATCCGGCCGGCTACCGGATGGATCGCGTACGAGACCTCGATGCCACGCTCCTCCAGCAGCGACGCCAGCTCGCGCACCTCATGCTGCGCCTGCGCGGCGGCCAAGCCGTACCCCGGCACGATGATCACCTTGCTGGCGTAAGCCAGTTGCAAGGCCGCGTCGTCGACGGCCACGGATCGCACCGCGCCGCCCGCACCGGCCACTGTCTCTATGCCGGACGCGCCGGTGCCGAATCCGCCGGCGATGATGTTGAAGATCGAGCGGTTCATCGCGTCGGCCATCAGCTTCGTCAAGATGCTGCCCGACGCGCCCACCAGCGCACCGGCAATCGTCAGGATCGCGTTGTCCAGCACGAACCCGGCCATCGCGACGGCAGTCCCGGTGAACGCATTCAGCAGCGAGATGACAACGGGCATGTCGGCGCCACCGATCGGCAGCACCATCAGGATGCCGAAGCCGAGCGACGCGACCACGACGATCACCAGCACGCCCAGGTGATGCGCACCGGAGATCGTCCAGGCGGATGCACCCACCGCGACCAGCACCGCGAGGCCGGACACCAACCGGCCGCCGGGGAACGTCACCGGCTGCGACCAGTAGCCCTGCAGCTTCGCGGCCGCGATCAGCGAGCCGGAGAAGGTCACGCAACCGATCACCACGTCCAGCACGGTGGCGGTCGCGGTACCAGCCGGGATGTGCGGATCACGGGCGTAGTCGGCGACCGCGATGAGCGCGGCAGCGCCGCCACCCACCGCGTTGAACAGGCTGACCAGCTGCGGCATCGCGGTCATCTTCACGGTGCGCGCGGAGTAGAGCCCGACGCCGCCGCCGATGAGCGCGCCGGCGATCAGCACGCTCCACCGCGTGGCGTTCATCGTGCCGGCGTGCGCGACGTCGGCGAGCACCGCGATGACCGCGACCGTCATCCCGAACGCGGAGAGCTGATTGCCGCGCCGTGCGGTGGCCGGCGAGTTCATCATGTGCAGACCGAGCACGAAGCACGCGGCGCCGAACAGCGACGCCAACCGGACGCAGATCTCGAAGCCGCTCATGCCTCGTCCTCCGGAGCCTTCACCGGGACGGGACGCTTCTTGAACATCTGCAGCATCCGGTCGGTCACCGCGTAGCCACCGACGACGTTGGCCGCGGCGAACGCTGCGGCGATGAACGTCAAGACATAGCCGAGTGGCCCGTCGACGAACGCGGACAGGATGACGACGCCGACCAGCACAACGCCGTGGATGGAGTTGGCACCGGACATCAGCGGCGTGTGCAGCGTGGCCGGCACCTTGCTGATGACCTCGAAGCCCACCAGGATCGCCAGCAGGAACACGGTCAGGTCTCCGACAAAACCGATATTCATGCGGTTGCCCCCTCCAGGAGCTTCTTCGTGGCCGGCTGGACGACCTCGCCGTCATGGGTGATGACGACGCCGGCCTGGATCTCGTCGGTGAGGTCGATCTGCAGCTCTCCTTCGACTATGAGGTGCAGCAGCAGAGCGGTGATGTTGCGCGAGTAGGTCTGCGATGCCGAGGTGGCCATCTGCGAGGGCAGGTTGCCCGCGCCGATGACGGTGACGCCGTTGTCGGTGACGACAGTCCGGCCCGGCTCGGAGACCTCGACGTTGCCGCCGAGATCGCTGGCGGCCATGTCCACGATCACCGACCCGGCTCGCATCCGGGCTACCGCCTCGGCGCTCACCATCAACGGCGGCCGTCGCCCGGGCACCTGCGCGGTAGTGATCACGATGTCGTGCTTGACGATGTGTTCGGTCAGCTCGGCCGATTGCCGAGCCTGCTCCTCCGGCGTCAACGCGCGCGCGTAACCGCCCTCGCCCATCCCGGCCTCGACAGACTTCAGGTCGACGAATTGCGCTCCCAGCGACTTGGCCTCTTCCTTGGTGTTCGGACGCACGTCATAGGCGCGCACGATCGCGCCGAGCCGCCGGGCGGTGCCGATCGCCTGAAGCCCGGCAACCCCAACTCCGAGCACCAGCACCTCGGCCGGCTTCGACGTGCCCGCGGCGGTGATCAGCATCGGGAAGAACCGGCCGAAGGTGTCCGCCGCGACCAGCACTGCCTTGTAGCCGGCCACGTTCGCCTGCGACGACAGCGCGTCCATGCCCTGTGCCCGGCTCAGGGTGCGTGGCAGCCCGTCGAGGCTGATAGCCGTCACGCCCAGCGCAGCGAGCGCGGCCATTGCCTGTGGGTCGAACAATGGGCCGAGCAGCCCGATGACGGTGTGCCCCTTGTGCAGCCGCTCGATCGGAGGGCGGCCCACGGCCAGTAGCACGTCAGCGTCGGCGTAGACCCGATCGGCGTCGACGATCACGGCGCCGGCGGTCTCGTACTGCGCGTCGGTGCAGGACGCCGCCAGACCGGCGCCGGACTCGACCAGCACCTCGAGACCGGCAGCACGCAGCTTCGGCACGACGTCAGGGCTGACCGCTACCCGGTTCTCGCCGGGCGCGGACTCGACGATCACGCCGACTGCCAGTGGCATTCCGTACCTCCTCGTCTCCGGCGACACCGTATCTGGCCACCCTTGGGTGGGGTCGGCGGCGTGCCCTGTGCCTCGACAACTGGTGTCCCGCCATCGGCTCGCGTTGTCCCCAGGCAGGTTCGTGGGGATTCCCTGCCCGGCGTGGCTGCAGCAGACTGTCGGGCATGCGCCGTCTGCCCGACTCGGGATCGACGATCCCGTTGCTGCTCGGCTTCGCGCTGATCGCGTTCTACGTGGTGGCCGGTGCGATCGCTGCTGGCGACGCGTACACCGATCAGCTCGGCGTGCAGCGGCTGTGCGACGGTGCCGCGCTGGCCGCGGCCAATGCCGTCGACGCGTCGGCGGTGCGCACTGGGGGAGCGACGCCTGAGTTGCCGCTGCGTGCGGTCAACGCGGCAGTCATCGAGTACGTCGGCCGCGACGCCGGGCGGCAGACCCTGCGCGCCCGTGCAGATTTGGATCCGACGAACGCAACGGTGACGGTGGCGTGCGACCAGCCCAAGTCGCTGGCCTTCGGTGCGATGTTCCTGCGTCGCACCGTCACCCACCATGCGACCGCATCGGCGCAGGCGCCCTACCGCGACCCGGACCGGTGAGGGCGCGGGCGTCGTAGTCGGCGGCGAACTTTTCGAGGGCGGCGCGCTGCCGCACCCCGAGCCCGCGTAACCGTCGCTTGCCGTCGATGCGCAAGGCGGCGAGCGTGCGGGCGACCGCGGCCGGGCCGAACCCCGGCAACCAGTCCAGCAGGACGGCCAGCCGCATCCCGCCCACCGCGTCCTCGATCCGGGCGCGGCGCACCACGTCCAGGAGATCGACGCGCTCGGCCTTCAGGTCCTCGCCAACGCTGCGCCGGGCCCGGCGCGCGTCCGCAACGCAGGACACCACTGCACGCCGTTGCCCATCATCGAGCGGCCGGCTCGTACCCACTTCGCGACTAATCGGCAGTAAT
>JBPCMU010000028.1:0-61812 GCA_051001975.1 Jatrophihabitans sp. | reverse complement strand
CCTTTTGTTTGCGGTGGCGTCATCGTTTGCTCCTCACCTGGAACGACTCCCGGGCCGCGATATGTCGCCCCCCGGGCTGGTTGCTGGGTCAGCTCTTCAGCACCTTCTCGAATCCGGCCTGCGCGTCTTTCAATGCACCGTCGATATCGCCGCCGAACACAGCCTTCTGGAACATCGCCGTCCACGGACCGTTGGCGTCGTTGTACAGAGCATTCGTCTGCAAGCTGTAGACCGACTTTCCCTTGTTGAGCGCATCGGCCAACACCTTCTGCACCGGGCCGGTGCCGGCGTAGTCGCTGGCCGAGACATCACTGCGGATCGGGATCACACCCTGGTTGGCGAGGTATTTGGTCTGCGCATCGGTCTGCAGTAGCCAGGTCAGGAACGTCTTGGCCTGCTCCTTGTGCTTCGAGCCAGCCGGAATCGCCACATCGTCGCCGCCGGCGAACGAGGAGTACGCACTTCCGGTGGCGTCGTACAGATTGATCGCACCCACGTCGAGCTTCGGAGCAGCCTGCTTGATCGAGGCATAGGCGAACGACCCCGACACGAACATGCCGACCTTGCCGCTCTCGAAGGGTTGGAGGGCCTGCGCGCCGTTGTCGGTCTTGGCGGAGGGTGCGATGTCCCCGGCGCTCTGCATTCCGTGCAGGAACTGCAGCAGCGTCTTCAGTGGCGCGCTGTCGCTGACCGACGCGGTCTGCTTGCCGAGGTCCCCCTGGAGCAGGTCGCCGCCGGCTGCCCAGATCGACGGTAGGAAGGCGAATGCGTTGCAACCGCCGCAGGCACCGGATAGGTAGAAGCCGGTATTGCCGCCGCCGAGCGCGGTGATCTTGTCAGCGGCGGTCTTGATATCGGCGAAGGTCTTCGGTGGCGAGGCCGGATCCAGCCCTGCTTTCTTCAGCAGGCCCTTGTTGTAGAACAGCACCGAGGCATCCGCCGAGAACGGCAGCGCGTATTGCTTGCCGTCGAGTTTTCCGGCCTGCATGTGCGCCGGGCTCAGGGTGTCCTTGAAGCTGAGCCCATTGGCGGTCGAAGAGAGATCGCTCAGCGCGCCCTGCTTGGCGAAATAGGGAACGTAGACCAGATCGATCGACGCGATGTCCGGTGCACTGCCGCCCGCGGCCGCCGCGCCGAACTTCTGCACGTAGTTGGCAGCCGGGACGATGGTGAGCTTGACGGTGATGTTGTCGTGGGTGGAGTTGAACCCGTCGACGATCTTCTGCACGAATGCGGATTCGTCGCTGCGCGCCCAGAAGGTGAGCGTGGTCTTGCCACCGCTGGAGCCGCCGCCGGAACTGCAGCCGCTCACCACACTCGCCGTTGCCGCAGCCAGGACGACTGCCTTGCTGATGAAACCTTTGCGGGTGAAGCGCATCGGTGGTCCTCTCTGATTTGGCGGACTGTCAGCCCGTCGGTGGTGTCGCGTTCTCAGTGGATGGTCGGTACGAAGACGCGCATCGCGCCGAGGTCCCGGTTCGCCCACAGGTGGTAGGGGATGGCGGTCAATGCGACTGCAGTCCCTTCTCCGCGGCGCTCGGCCATCGGGCGGTAGGTCAGGCCGTCGGCTGCGGCGGGTGCCACGGCCGTGCAATGGAGCGTCGGCACGCCCTGCAATACATCCGCGGACCACCGCTCGGTGATGTGCGCCGGGTCGAACCGGACTGTGTCCAGATCGACGCCGGCCGGTTGATCGACGCTTTCGAAGCAGTAGACAAGTGGTCCGCGTTCTAGAGCTGCCGTACCGCGCACCGCATCGACCCGGCTGTCGGCGACGGTCGCCCGAGGATGCAGGTCGAGGCCCAGACGGATCGTGTCTCCTGCGGAGAACGCCTGCTCGAGGTGGACGTAGCTGCCAGGCCTCGCTTCGTCCGAGCGCTCCGTCCCGGCCACGTCCAGCGTGGTGTGCTGCGACCACTCGGGCACCCGGAGGGAGAGCATCACCGGCTGGCCGGGCGCGGCCAGCACCTCGACGATCATCTCGCCGTCCCAGGGATAGTCGGTGTGCATCCTGACCTCGAGCTGCTGGCCGCCAACCATCGTGCGCACGGTTGAGGCTGCGTATTGGTGGATCTGCAGGCCGTGTTCGTCGGTGGTGGCGATGAACTGGTTCACCGATGCGAGTTGGCGCATCACGTTCGGCGGGCAGCACGCTGTGCTGTACCAGCCCCGCCGTCCGGCGGCAGGATTGCGCTGGCCGTCGCGGGCGGCATTGCTGCGCACCTGCAGCGGGTTGACGTAGAAGAACGATGTGCCGTCCGCGGACAGCCCGGAGGCGAACCCGTTGAACAGAGTCCGCTCGATCAGCTCGGCGAAGCGTGCTTCTCCGGTCGCGAGGAGGAGACGCCAGCTCCACAGGATCGAGGCATGCGCCGCGCAGGTCTCCGCGTAGGCACGATCCGGCGGGAGCTCATGGCTGTCGCCGAACGCCTCGCCTTCCCACCTCGAGCCCAGGCCTCCGGTGAGGTACATCTTCCCGGTGGTCATGTCCTCCCACTGGCTCACCATCGCGTCCAACAAAGCGGTCTCGCCTGTCTCCAGGTACAGATCGGTGGCGCCGGCGTTGAGGAAGAGCGCCCGCACCGCGTGACCCCGGATCGTGTCTGCCGCGCGGATCGGGACGTCGTCCTGGAAGTAGGAGAGGTCGAAGCCGTACCCGTTGGCACCGTTGAGGCCGTGGCCGCGGGCGTCCAGGAAGAACTGCGCCAGGTCGAGATACCTGCGTTCGCCGGTGGTGCGCCAGAGCTCCACCAGCGCCGTCTCGATCTCGGGGTGCCCGTCGATGTCGTTCAGCAGGTCTGGGCCGAACGTGCGGGTCAGGTGGTCGGCGTACCGGCCGGCCACCTCGAGCAACTCGCTACGCCCGGTGGCGCGGTACTGCGCGATGCCGGCTTGGATCAGGTGGCCGCCGCAGAACAACTCGTGACCGCAGGCCAGGTCCTGATAGCGGCCCGCGGCGCCGGAGGTGACCTGCACGTAGGTGTTGAGGTATCCGTCCGGTGCCTGGGCGCTGGCGATCAGTGCAGTGATCTCGTCCGCCTCCGTCGCGAAGGCCGCGCCGGCACCGCGCGCAGAGTCCCAGGCCACCGCCTCCAGCCACTTGTAGACGTCGGAGTCCAGGTACAGCTCGCCACGGTAGGGCCCCTGCGCCGTGCCGGCAGCTAGCGCGAAGTTGTGCAGATCCCCGGCCTCGTGCAACTGCCGCAGCCCCTCCCTGAGGGTCACTGATCGGTTCAGGTCCTGGCGGGCCGCCCAGTAACCGCCGTCGATGCGCGCTTCGGCCGCGCCGACCGGGTGCAGCACGGCATGTCGGCCGCGCCCGAGGTCGACGCAGCCGGCCGGTTCAGAGTCGTCGGACATTCCGGTGGGGGCCGGTAGTGAGGTTGTCACGGTCGGCAACGTATCAGATACCTTGTGTTCACGAAAGCCTTGCGAGAGACAGCCTCCGAGGGGATATATTCCTTCGGTCTGTTCGGATTATCGGCCCTGTGGTGGGGATTTTGGCTGCACGGGCCAATCCAACGGATGCGGGTTGGTGTCTGATTCGATGGAGGATGAAGATCATGAAGGTCGCTCGGCTCGAGACGTTCCGAGTGCCTCCCCGGTGGCTGTTCCTGCGGATCGAGACCGACGAGGGCGTGGTCGGGTGGGGCGAGCCCGTGGTCGAAGGGCGCGCCGAATCGGTCGAGGCAGCGATCGGCGAGATGAGCGACTATCTGGTCGGCCAGGATGCCACCCGCATCGAGCACCACTGGCAGGTCCTGACGAAGGGTGGCTTCTACCGCGGCGGTCCGATCCTCTCGTCGGCAGTGGCCGGGATCGATCAGGCGTTGTGGGACATCGCCGGTAAGTCGCACGGCGTACCGGTGCACGAATTGCTTGGCGGGGCGGTGCGCGATCGGATCCGTATGTACAGCTGGGTGGGGGGTGACCGACCGACCCTCGTGGCGGAGCAGGCGGCCCGTCAGATGGATAGCGGGATGACTGCGGTCAAGATGAACGCCGCGGCTCGGCTCACCCCGATCGACACACCGGCACGCACTGCGGAGATCATCGAGCGAGCCGAAGCGGTCCGCGCTGTCATCGGACCGGAGCGGGACTTGGCCCTGGACTTCCACGGCCGGTTCTCCCCGGCGATGTCGCGCCGGGTGCTGCCACTTCTGGAACCGGTGCAGCCGATGTTCGTCGAGGAGCCCGTCCTGCCTGAGCTGTCCGCGGATCTCGCCGCAGTGGCCGCATCGACCTCGGTCCCGTTGGCGACCGGAGAGCGGTTGTACTCGCGATGGGACTTCCGCGAGGTACTGCGATCCGGGATCGCAGTGGTGCAACCCGATCTTTCACACGCCGGCGGGATTTCGGAGGTCCGGCGGATCGCGGCGATGGCTGAGGCGCATGGCGTTCTACTCGCCCCGCATTGCCCGCTGGGCCCGATCGCGCTGGCCGCCAGCCTGCAGGTCGACCTGGCGACGCCGAACTTCCTGATCCAGGAGACCAGCCTTGGGATCCACTACAACGTCGGCACCGACCTTCTCGATTACGTGGTGGATACCGAAGTGCTGCGGCCGGTGGCCGGTCACATTGAACGGCTGACCGGTCCCGGCCTGGGCATCGAGGTCGACGAAGCCGCAGTGCGCCAGGCCTCATCGCACCGGTGGCGAGCGCCGCTTTGGTACAACTCCGACGGATCGTGGGCGGAATGGTGAGCGTCAGGCCGCTCTGGTCAGCGTGCGGACGCCCCACTCGGCTGACCAATGCTGCCCGGGCCGCAGCACGATGAGGTCCTCGCCGGTAGCCAACGCGTTCGGTCCGCAGGTCATCGGCTCGATCGCGACGGCGCCGCGGAAGTAGCGGGTATCGGCCGGGAAATAGTCGGACGTGTGGACCTGCCACCAACCGAACTGCTTGTCCGCCCATACCTCGAGCGCCTCGCCGGACGGTGCACTGAGCACGACGCCTGCACTGCTCCGGTTCGTGTACGCGGTGTCGAGCTGCACCGCGTCCAGGCTGCGCGCAGCTGTGAAGTCGTAGTCCGTCCCGGCGACGGCGACTCGGGCGACGGGTGTGAGGTTCTCGTCGGTCTCGATGTAGGTCTCCGCAGGCACCTGGAGGGTGAGGTCGTCCACGCCCCACCCCGGAATGGTGAAGTAAGGGTGCACCGAGATCCCCGCCGGGGCCGGCATCTCGCCGGTGTTGGTCATCGCCAGGATGGAGCGCAACCCGTCGGGGACGCAGATCCAAGTGACCTCCACCCGCAGGGCGAAGGGATAGCCCAATTGCGGCAGCACATCCACTCCGAGCCGCACCGAGGACGAGGACCGTTCGACGAGTTGCCAGGGCACCCAGTTGACCAACCCGTGCAACGCGGCATTGCGGGCTGGTTCGGTGATGGGCAGTTGGTGGGTCTCGCCGTTCCATGACCAGCGCCCGTCGCTCACCCGATTCGGCCATGGCGCGAGGACCATGCCGTGATACCCGCGCTGTACCTGGTCGGGATGGTAGGCGTCGATTACTGCCTTGCCGTCGACCGCGTAGCTGCGCACCGCGCCGCCTTGCGCGGCGATCCGAGCCCGGCTGGTGCCATCGGCGATCAGCCACACCGGTCCGAACTGCGGCGAACCTTCGGGCTCGTGGGTCATCGGTGCTCTCCTCCTCGCCGAAGGCTCGCTGCGGAACCTGTTAGGGAATCGAGCCTTCGGCGGCACCGAGTGCATCGACCACGGCCGCGCCCGCCCGCGTCCAGGCCCGCCGGGTGTCCTCCCGCATCAGCGACCACTCCATCGGCCCGCCGACCGCGATGTGCGGGTCATAGGGCACTTCCACCACCGAACGGGTCCGGGTGCCGAAGTGGCTCATCAACTCCTTGCGCACCGTCGGGTCCGGCTTCGGATCGGCTGCGGTCAGCACTGTCACCGCTCCGTTGGCCAGCACGCCGCGACCGGTCTGGCCGAGGTGGTCGAGCACCCAGGACGCCGAGTAGCCGACATCGCGCTGGTAGGTGGACACGACGACGACGAGGTCCGCCGCGTTCACCGCCGCCTGCCAGTTGGGCGAGCGGACGTTGTTGCCGGTGTCGATGACGATCACCCGGTAGAAACGCTGCAGCACCTCGTGCAGCCGGCTGAACTCCTGCTCGCCGATCTGCGCCATGTTCGCCGGGTTGTCGTCACTGGCCAGTGCGTCGAACTGCGCCTCGCCCTGCGCCCGGACGAACTGGGCTAGATCACCGACCCTGGCGTCGGCCCGCTCGAAGCGCGGCAACGCACCGAGCAGGTCCCACGCGGTGGTGCCCTGGCCGTACAAGTTCTTCACCCGGACCGCGAGCGTGCCGCGGGTCTCGTTGTCGTCCCAGCCGAGCACGTAACCGCCCCGGTGCACGCCCAGCGCCGAGGCCAGCCCGATGGTGGTCGGCGTCTTCCCGGCACCGCCCTTCGGCTGGATGACGACGACGGTCATGGGCTTGGAGAAGGCACGTTGGACGTCGATGCGGGCTTGCCGGTCGGCCAGTTCGTCGCTGGTCGGCTTCGGCTTGAGCAGCCCGCCGGTGACCCGGTTCATCCGCCCGCGCCATCCCCAGGACGCTGGCTTCTGGCCCATGTCCGGACGGTTAGGGGCGAGCAGCGATTCCGGCCGCAGGCTTTGATCCGGCCGGGGTAGCTGGGCCGGCGCTTGCGGGCGCTGGACGGTGGCCGGCGCCCGGTGCGGCGGCGGGGGACTGGCGCCCAGGTAGTTCGGATCGTTGGAGATGGGCTCGTCGACGCCGCGGTGCTGGTAATACGGCTCGGGGGCCGGGGCCTCCTCGGGGGGTGCGGGTTGGTAGTTCGGCGGTGCCGCGGCCGGATACGGATCGCCGACGTAGGAGTTGGCCTGCTGCCCGGCGGGGTACCTATCGCCTGGGGGTGGCGCATCAACTGCCGGGTAGCCCTGCTGGGGGGTGGGCGGCGCCTGCTGATAGTTCGGCTGCGACCAGCTGTCCGGTTCCGGAAGCTGCAGATCATCCCGCTGCGTCGTGGTGTCGTCGGTGCGCTGCTGCTCGCCGGTCGGCCCGGCGCCCGCGGCAGCGGCGTTCGGCGAGTCGGTGAACGGGTCCCATGGGCTCACGAACGGCGGCAGGTCCGTCGGCGGTGGCGAGCCATGCGGCTGCTCCTGCCATTCGGAGGAGGCGGGGGTGCTCTCGCTCATCGTGGTCCTTCGCTCGGCGGCGGGCGGTCGGGGGTTAGCTGCGTCCGTCGAACAGGCTAGTCACCGACCCGTCCTCGAACACCTCCTTGATGGCGCGGGCGATCAACGGAGCCACCGACAGCACCGTGAGTTTGTCGAACTGCTGCTCCGGCCGGGTGGGCAGAGTGTTGGTCACGATGACCTCACTGACCCGGCTGTTCTTGAGCCGGTCGGTGGCCGGTGGGGAGAAGATGCCGTGCGTCGCGGCGATAACGACGTTGGTGGCGCCGTTGTCGAAGAGCAGCTCGGCGGCCTTCTCGATCGAGCCGCCGGTGTCGATCATGTCGTCGATCAGCAGGCAGGTGCGGCCGGCGATGTCGCCCACCACTCGATTGGCCACTACCTGGTTCGGCGTCAGCGGATCGCGGGTCTTGTGCACGAACGCGATCGGCCGGCCGCCGAGCCGGTCAGCCCACTGCTCGGCGGTGCGCACCCGACCGGTGTCCGGGGAGACCACGGTCAGCTCGTCGACGTCGTACTTGGCGCTGATGTGATCGGCGAGCAGAGGCAGTGCGAACAGGTGGTCCACCGGCCCGTCGAAGAATCCCTGGATCTGTGCGGTGTGCAGGTCGACGGCCATCAGCCGGTCCGCGCCCGCGGTCTTGAACAGGTCCGCGATCAGCCGGGCGGAGATCGGTTCGCGGCCGCGATGCTTCTTGTCCTGCCGGGCGTACGGATAGAACGGCATCACCACGGTGATCCGCTTCGCCGACGCGCGCTTCAACGCGTCGCACAGGATCAGCGATTCCATCACCCACTGATTGATCGGCTGGGTATAGGACTGGATGACGAACGCATCGCAGCCGCGCACCGACTCATCAGGCTTGATGAACGTCTCACCGTTGGAGAAGTCGTAAGCCAACGTCGGGGTGAGGGTGGCGCCGAGATGATCTGCGATCTCGGCGGCGAGTTCGGGGTAGGCGCGGCCGGAGAAGAGCATCATGCTCTTCTTGTTGGTCCCCTGGATGACGCTCATGAGCTGGGTTGGCCCTTCTTATGGATCGCCTCGTCGGTTCCTCGCGGACCCCTCGCTGTGTTGACGATCGCCCCGTCGGTTCCTAACGGACCCCTCGCTCCGCGTCGGGGCCCACTCTGAACCGAACCCCTCGCTTCGCTCGGCCGCAAGCTCGCTGCGCTCGCGCGGGCGATCTGCTCTTCGCGCAAGCGCTCATCGGCGCGTCGGGGCCCACTCTGAACCGAACCCCTCGCTTCGCTCGGCCGCAAGCGCTCCTTCGTCGCGCGCGGGCGATCCCTCCTCGCGCAAGCGCTCATCGTTCCTATGGCTGATGGCGTCACCGTGGTTGCGATCCGGCGTGCGGCTTAGTCATCGGGGTGCTCCGTTTTGGCGTCGCCTCGCGGGCTTGACGACGCTGGCTCGGCGGGGGGGCGTTTGCGGGCTACCCAGCCTTCGATGTTGCGCTGCGGGCCCATACTCACGGCCAGGGAACCGGCCGGGACGTCCTGGCGGATGACGGTTCCGGCGCCGCTGTAGGCACCGTCGCCGATCTCGACGGGCGCGACGAGGGTGTTGTCCGAGCCGATCCTGACGTCGGAGCCGACCGTGCTGCGGTGCTTGGCCGCGCCGTCGTAGTTCACGAAGATGGTCGCTGCGCCGATGTTCGTGCGCTCGCCGATCGTCGCGTCGCCGACGTAGCTCAGGTGCGGCACCTTGGAACCGGCGCCGACCTCGGAGTTCTTCAACTCGACGTAGGTCCCGACGTGAACGTCGTCAGCGAGCCGGGTGCCGGGCCGCAGATAGGCGTACGGGCCGATCGACACATCGGCGCCGATCACGGACTGGCGGCACACAGCGCGCTCGACGGTACTGCGAGCGCCGACGGCGGTGTCGGTCAGCGACGTCTGCGGACCGATGACCGCGCCCTCATCGACCCGGCTCAGACCCCGCAGGTCTGTGCCGGGCAGCAGCGTTACGTCGCGACTCAAGGAGACGTCGGCGTCCACCCAAGTGCTGGCCGGGTCTTGCACCGTGACGCCGGCGCGCATGTGCACCTCGAGCAGCCTGGCGTTGTAGGTCGCTGCCGCGGCAGCGAGCTGCACCCGATCGTTCACGCCTGCCGTATCCGCGGCGGGCGCGAGGACCGCGATCACCGGCAGCCCGTCAGCGCGGAGGATGCCGACGACGTCCGGCAGGTACTCCTCGCCCTGGCTGTTGTCGGTGGACAATCGGCCGAGCGCGCTGCGCAGCCGGGCGCCGTCGAAGACATAAACCAGCGCCGAGATCTCTCGGACCAGTAACTCGTCGGCAGACGCGTCACGGTGCTCGACCACTCGGGAGACCGAACCATCCGCCCCGCGGATCACCCGGCCGTAACCCGATGGGTCGTCTACCTCGGAGGTGAGCATCGTCGCCGCAGCGCCGGTGGCATGGTGCGCGTCGACCAGCGCACGAAGCGCGTCGTTCCGCAACAGGGGCGCGTCGCCGGGCAGCACCAGCACCGTCTCGGCGGCTGTCGCCTCGATCTGGTCCAGCGCCGTGCGCACCGCATGGCCGGTGCCGCGCTGCTCCTTCTGCACGACGGCGGTCGCGGCGGGTGCGATGTCGGCGAGGTGCGCGGTCACCGCCTCCCGGCCGTGGCCGACGACGACCCAACTGCCCGCGGTCCCGGCTGCGTCAGCGGCGGCCAGCACATGGCCCAGCAGCGAACGGCCGGCGAATCCGTGCAACACCTTGGGCATTGCGGACTTCATTCGGGTGCCCTCGCCCGCGGCCAGAACGATCGCGACGGGGAGCGTCTGCTCGGTCACCAGCGGGACACCTCTCGCGAGACGGGAGCAGCGGATGGCAGTCCCGTCGAGCCTAACTTGCCGGCGCGCCGGTCAATGGCTGGGGGACTCGGACTCGAACCGAGACTGCACGGCTCCAAAGGCCGGCGGGCTGCCGATTACCCCATCCCCCAAGACGGTGTGGAGCGAGCCGTATCCTACCCGGGCTCGGGCGCCGGCCCGGTCCACGCTGCGACGCCTTAGCCGGGACTGAGCCGGTGGGCGTCCGGGCTGGCCAACCTACGCGAGCGTAAGTTACGCTCGCGTAGGTAGCAGCCACGCTGCCTCCGGATCGAGGGAAGTGACCCATGACGGTTCTCGACGAAGCCACCGGCGCCACAGCGACCGAGGATGCTGCCTCGTCCTCCGGGCCGAAGCCGATCATCGCCGGGTACAAACCCACCGGCGAGAACGTGCTCATCGGCCTGTTCGTGGTGGTGCCGTTCCTGGCTCTGCTGGCGGCGATCCCGGTGGCCTGGGGGTGGGGGCTGGGCTGGAGCGACATCTGGATCGGTGCGCTGTTCTACGTCATCTCCGGGCTCGGCGTCACCGTCGGGTTCCACCGCTACTTCACCCACGGGTCGTTCAAGGCCAACCGGCCGCTGCGGATCGCGTTGGCCGTTGCCGGCAGCCTGTCCATCGAGGGATCGGTTATCCGGTGGGTCGCCGATCACCGCCGCCACCATGCCTTCAGCGACCGGGAGGGCGATCCGCACTCGCCTTGGCGCTTCGGTGACACCCCGGCGGCGCTGATCAAGGGTTTCGGCTACGCGCATGTGGGCTGGCTGTTCGGCCGCGAGCTCACCAACGAGAAGAAGTTCGCGCCGGACCTGCTCGTCGACCGCGACATCCAGCGGGTGGACCGGATGTTCCCGCTCTGGGTGGCCACCACGATGCTTGCCCCGGCGCTGCTCGGTGGGCTGGTCACCTGGTCCTGGACGGGTGCGCTCACCGCGTTCTTCTGGGCCTCACTGGTGCGGATCTGTCTGCTGCACCACGTCACCTGGGCCATCAACTCGATCTGCCACACCATCGGCGACCGGCCTTACGTGGCGCGGGACAAGAGCGCGAACTTCTGGCCGCTGGCGATCGTCAGCTTCGGCGAGAGCTGGCACAACAGCCACCATGCCGACCCGACCTGCGCCCGGCACGGCGTGCGCCGCGGCCAGATCGACAGCTCGGCGCGGGTCATCTGGCTCTTCGAGAAGTTCGGCTGGGCCCACGACGTGCGCTGGCCCAAGGCCGAACGCTTCGCCAAACTCGCCGCCGAGTAGCTCCCCGCTCCTCCCGCGATGATCAAGGCGAGTTGCCGGCTATAACCTGCCACCCGCCTTGATCATCGCGGAAGTGTCAGACCCGGGCCCGGATCTCCCAGAGGTCCGGGAAGGCCGGCCGGAACAGGGTGGAGCGCAGGTAGGCCGCGCCGGCCGAGCCGCCGGTGCCCATCTTCGCGCCGATGATCCGTTCCACCATCATCACGTGCCGATACCGCCACTCCTGGATTCCCTCGTCGATGTCGACGAGCGCCTCGCAAACCTCGGCGGCCGGCGCGGTCTCGTCGGCATAGACGTCCACCAGCACCGTCTGCAGATCTGCATCGACGTGCCAGGGCTGGCGTGGATCGCGCTCGAACACCGCCTCCGGGATGTCGTAGCCGGCGGTGGACAGGTAGCGCAGCAGAGAGTCGAACACCGGCGGGCGGGCCACTGCGGCGGCCAGCTGCGGATCCTCGAGGGTCGGGTCGAAATCACGCCGGCCCAACACCGCCTCGATGACCCGGAACTGGCTGGACTGGAACCCGCTGGCGGTGCCGAGCTCGGGGCGGAACGAGGCGAACTGGCGTGGCGTCATCGTCTCCAGCACGTCGAGCTGCCCGACGATCGTCTTCAGGATCTTCGCGATGCGCCGGGCGGTGTGCAGCGCACCGGCGCTGTCGCCGGCTTCGAGGCGCTCCTGCAGGCGCGCGGCCTCGTGCAGGATCTGCTTGAACCACAGCTCGTAGACCTGATGGATCACGACGAACAGCAGCTCGTCGTGCGCGGCAGTGGTAGGCGACTGGCAGCGCAGCAGTGCATCGAGCTGCAGGTAGCTGCCGTAGGTGAGCTGGTCGGCCGTGACACCCTCGGGCGGCTGGGTCATGACACCATCATGCTCGGAGTCGGCCGGCCGTTGTTCGCGCCCGAACACCGTATTCACCGGCACCGCACCGCAGTTGCCCCGCTGGCTGACCGCGCTCAGGGCGCGAGGGGCGTCGGCGGTGCCGGTCAGCTGGGCAGCGGCTCGGCAGTCCGCACCACCACCAGGTCGCCGCAGCCGGTGAACAGCCGGAGCCGGATCGTCGGCGCCGTTCGGCGATGGTGGACGTCCCGCTCGGCCAGGCTGACCCGGCGGTCGCCGATCACAGCGAACCCGCCGACCTCGACCCCGACGCCGGCCGGCACCGTTACCGTCAGGTCGCTGAGCAACCCGACCACGGTGATCACCGTGGATCTGGCCTGCAGCTCGACGTCGGTCAGGTCCAGGTCGACGTCGCCGGTGGCGGTGACGAACGACATCCGCGGGGCCAGCCGCCATCGGCCGCGGCGAGCGACGTCGCCGATGAGGCTGACCGACCAACCGCGCCGGCGTGCCGGCGCGGGCCACGCCGTCGCCACCGACGGGAGGTCGCCGGTCCGCCGAGTGAGCTCGGCCAAAGTCCGTGCCCGATGGGCCAGCCCGACGCGGTCGGTGAACTCCGCCAGCGTGAGCCGGCCGGCGGCGCAGGCGTCGCCGAGCCGATCGGCGGTTGCGGTCCGATCCTGATCCGACGCGCGCAGGTCGGCGGACCGGTCCGGTCGGTGTTCGACGGGATCCGACTCGGTCATGGTCAAACTCCTCATCCTCATCCTCATCCTCATCGAGACCGCGACGGCGCCGTGAGTGGTGGTGCCGCGCGCCGGTTTCGAACGGGTTATCCACAGGGGTGGCATCTCCGTCGATTGTATGATGTTCTATCAGACGTCGCGCTCACCCGGAGCCGACAAAACCGCAGAGAGGGTCCCCACATGACTGGTTCAGTACTCGAAAGGGCGCCGGAGGTCTCGGTGCTGGAAGTCGAGAAAGTCGAACTCGCCAGCTTCGTGCGGAAGCTGGTTAGCGATTCGCAGCTGCGCGAGCTGTTTTCGACCGACCCGGCGCGGGCCGTCGAGGCATCCGGCGTGAGCCTGTCGTCGGCCACGGTGCAGGCCATCGTGGCCCAGTCGCCGACCATCATGTCGGCGACCGCCGACGTCGACAAGGCGATGACGGCGACCTTCTTCCTGATCATCATCGTCAAGAAGTAGGCCGTGATGGGCGGGCCAGCGATGGGTGGGACAACCGTGGACTCGTTGGTCCGCCCCACCACAGGGGCGGTGCTCTACGTCGGGCCGAGCCTGCCCGGCGCCGATCGGTCCGCGCTGCATGGGCCGTTCGAGGTGCGCCCACCGATCCGCCGCGGCGATCTGCCTGCGGCGGTGGCCGCCGGTGTCGGATTGGTCGGGATCGTGGACGGCGAGTTCTACCAGCGACTGGCGGTCTCGCCCAAAGAGATCCTCGCCGCCCTGCAGGCGGGCTGTCAGGTGATCGGCGGAGCGAGCATGGGGGCGCTGCGGGCTGCCGAGTTGTGGCCGCACGGGATGTCCGGCGCCGGCCAGATCTACGCCTGGTTCCGCGGGGGTCAGGTCACCCGGGACGACGACGTGGCGGTCAGCTACTCGCACGACGAGGACGACTATCGGCTGCTCACCGTCCCGTGGGTCAACGTGAAGTGGTTGATGCAGGTGGCCGGCGCCGAGGGCTGGCTCGGCACGCCGGAGCGGCGTCGGGTCGGCCAGGCGGCGCGGGCGATCCACTGGGAGGTCCGGACCTGGTCGCAGGTGTGCCGGCGGGCCCGGCTGACCGAGGCGCAGACGCGGACCGTGCTACGGCAGGCCGCAGATCCGAACCACGACCGTAAGCGGCTCGACGCGCTGGGCACTGTCGAGGCCGTTCGGGCAGCCGCACAGCGGCAGCGGGCCAGCACCGTCATGCCGGGAACGGGGGCGTCATGAGGCTGCAGTCCTGTCCGAAGGTCGGTGCCGGCGAACTGCCGAGGATGATGCCGCCGGAGGAGACGATCCGACGGGTCCGGCCGTTCATGAAGCAGATCGGTGTCACTCGGATCGCCGACACTACCGGCCTGGACACGCTGGGGATGCCGATCTTCTCGGCTATCCGCCCGGACGACGCCGGCCCGGCCGGCATCTCGGTCTACAACGGCAAGGGCCTGACCAAGGCGTCCTCGAGGGCCGGCGCGATGATGGAGGCGATCGAGCGGTTCTGCGCCGAGACCTGGCACCGGCCGCGGCAGATCGGCTGCTACCCGGAGATCCGTGCGGCCAACCCGGACACCTTCGTGATGAACCCGGCCTCGATGCGGCTGCAACAGGAGGTGACGGGCGAGCCGGAGCGGGTTCGGACCGAGTGGGGCGCCGGATGGGATCTGCTCGGCGACCGGCCGGTGCTCGTGCCGTTGCCGATGGTGCTGTGTCCGTACCAGGGACCGGGCGAGGACATCTGGACGTGTAGCAGCAACGGACTGGCCTCGGGCAACACGGTCGAGGAGGCGGTCAGCCACGCGCTGGCCGAGCTGATCGAACGAGACGCGCTGACCATCGCGACCGTCCGGACCCAGGTGGTGCCCAAGGTGCGCGCGGTGCTGGATGCGCTGGTCCACGCCAAGCCGGCCGGACCCGTCGAGCCGGACCAGTCGCCGGCCCCGTCAGTCCGGCTGGATACCGTGCCGGCAGATGTTCGGCGGCTGATCCGGGCCGCGGAGAGGGACGGCTCGGCGGTGTGGCTGCGCGACATCACCTCGGATCTGGGCATTCCCACCTTCGTGGCGTCGATGCGGCGCGCGGAGAACGACGGGACGGAACTGGCCGCCGGGGGTTTCGGCTGCGACCCCAGCGCCCGGATCGCGGCGATTCGGGCCATCACCGAGACCGCACAGGGCCGCAACGTGCAGATTCAGGGTGTCCGCGAAGACGCCAGCGCGGCCCGGCAGAAGGCGCCGGACGGCGGTCGGGTGCTGTGGTGCGCCGACAGCGACCGGTGGGTGTCCTTCGCGGATATCCCGTCCTACGAGCACGCCGACATCCTGTCCGACATCACACTGATGCTGGATCGGCTGAGCGCTGCCGGGGTGCGCGAGGTGTACGCCGTGGACGTCTCCGATCCGACGATCCCGGCCAGCGTGGTCAAAATGATCATCCCGGAGATGGAGTGCTGGTTCCTGCACGACTTCGCCGCCGACCACGCCCGCCTCGGCGCCCGGGCCCAGCGCTACCTACCGCACCGCTGATGGCGATCACCTACCCGATCGAGGTCGCCGATCTGAAGAAGTGTTTCGGCCCGACCCGGGCGCTGTCGGGGGTGAGCTTCACGGCCGAACGCGGCACGGTTCTCGGCCTGCTCGGCCCGAACGGGGCAGGCAAGACGACGACGGTGCGCATCCTGGCGACGTTGTGCCGGGCCGATTCCGGAACTGCTCGGATCGGCGGGGTGGACGTCGGTGCCGAGCCGCAGCGGGTACGGCGGTTGATCGGGTTGACCGGCCAGTACGCCTCCGTCGACGACGACCTCAGCGGCTCGGAGAACCTGCAGATGATCGGCGAGCTGGTGAACCTGCCGCGCCGGGCGGCCCGCTCCCGCGCCGGCGAGCTGCTCGACTGGTTCGGGCTCACCGCGGCGGCGGACCGGTTGGCCCGGACCTATTCCGGCGGGATGCGCCGCCGGCTGGATCTTGCCGCCAGCATGGTGGCTCGTCCGGAGGTGGTCTTCCTGGACGAGCCGACGACTGGACTCGACCCGGCCGCGCGCGCTGCGGTCTGGCAGGCGGTGGCGGCACTGGCTGCGGCCGGCACCACGGTGCTACTGACCAGCCAGTACCTGGCGGAGGTCGACGCGCTGGCCAGGTCTGTGGTGGTGGTGGACGACGGCCGGGTGGTGGCAGCCGGTACGCCCACCGAGCTCAAGCGACGAGTCGGGGGACAGCGGCTAGTGGTGCGCACGGTGCACGCCGCTGACGTGGATCGGACCACCGCACTGGTGGCCGGGGTTGCCGGTGCAGCTACCACTACATCGGTCGACGGCGTGGTGACCTCGGCACGCTGCGATGCAGAGCGGGCCGCACGAGTACTCACGATGCTGACCGAGGCGGGCGTGCCGGTGGCCGAAGCGGCGCTGAGCCTGCCGACGCTGGATGAGGTGTTCCTCGCGCTGACCGGTGGCTCGGATACCCCGCGAGCCCAATTGTGACCGCGCTGGGTGATTCCGCGGACCTGACCGCGCTGGCCGCACCGGATCGGCCGCTGCCGGTGCTGCGGCACACGCTGGTGCTCGCCCGGCGGGCGGTGCGCAAGTCAGGCCGAACCCCAGAATCGTGGATGGACGTGATCGTGCAGCCGGTGCTGTTCTTGCTGCTGTTCGCCTATCTGTTCGGTGCGGCCGTCAGCGGCTCGCCCAAGCGGTACACCCAGTACCTGGTGCCGGGGCTGCTCGTCCAGACGTTACTGCTGGCCACAGTCGCGGTGGGGGTGAACCTGAACGCCGACGTACGAGGCGGGGTGTTCGACAGGTTCCGCAGCCTGCCGATCGCACGCTGCGCGCCGCTGCTCGGCGCCGCCCTGGCTGAGGTGGTTCGGTACCTGGCGGCCACGGTGGTGACCGTGGGCGTCGGGTACCTGTTGGGCTGGCGGCCCGATCAGGGCATCGTCGCCGCGATCGGTGGCTGCGCGCTCGCCATCGGGTTCGCGTTCTGCCTGTCCTGGTTGCCGGTGTTGGTCGGACTCACCGCACGCACCCCCGGCGCAGTGCAGGGCGTTCTCCTCCCGGTGATGTTTCCGTTGACCTTCGGCAGCAACGTGTTCGTGCCGATGAACAGCGTCCCCGGCTGGCTGCAGGCCTTCGTCAAGGTCAACCCGGTCTCGCAGGTCACCGCGTCCACCCGCGCGCTGATGGATGGTGGTGCCCTGGCCAGGCCGCTGCTGTGGACGTTGCTCTGGATGGTCGGCCTACTGGCAGTGCTGGTGCCCGCATCGGTGGCCGCCTACCGCGCTCGGGAGTGAGGATCCGGCCAGCTTCAGGCCGGGTCGTCGCGACCAGGGCGTGCAGCGCCGGAGTCGCAGCGCAGCAGTGCATCGAGCTGCAGGTAGCTGCCGTAGGTGAGCTGGTCGGCCGTGACACCCTCGGGCGGCTGGGTCATGACACCATCATGCTCGGCGGCCGTCGAGAGGATGCACTGCGACATGACCGAACGAAATGATCGGGCCTCGTGACCGATCCTGAGGTGCGGCGCAGGGTGCGGATGTCCGGCACGGCGCGACGCGAGCAGCTGCTCGACGTCGGCCGTTCGCTGTTCGCGGAGAAGGGTTTCGAGGCCACCAGCATCGAGGAGATCGCCGCCCGCGCGAATGTCAGCAAGCCGGTCGTCTACGAGCACTTCGGCGGCAAGGAGGGCCTGTACGCCGTTGTGGTGGACCGGGAGATGTCGGCGCTGTTGAACCGGATCACCTCGGCGCTCACCGCCGGGCATCCGCGCGAACTCGTCGAGCAGGCGGCACTGGCCCTGCTGACCTACATCGAGGAGCAGACCGACGGGTTCCGGGTGCTCACCCGTGACTCCCCGGTGGTCTCCGGTGCCGGCACGTTCTCCTCGTTGCTGAACGACATCGCCTCGCAGGTGGAGTACATCCTGGCCAAGGAGTTCTCCGCTCGTGGGCTGCAACCGAAGCTGGCCGGGATGTACGCACAGATGCTCGTCGGGATGGTGGCGTTGACCGGTCAGTGGTGGCTGGAGGCGCGCAAGCCGAAGCGCGAGGAGGTAGCGGCGCACCTGGTCAACCTCGGCTGGAACGGGCTGTCCGGGCTCGAGGCCAAGCCGGCGCTGCGGGTCAAGGATGCCAAGAGCGCGGCCCGCCGAGCCCGCGCGGAGGGATCCGGCTGACGCCTCAGCCGTATTGTCGCGACTCGTCACGTCGGTAGGCGAGGACCGCGATCATCGCGAAGACCACCCCGTAACCGAGCAGGCTGAGCAACGGATGCAGTGGCATCCGTCCGGCCATCCCGAAGTCGTGCAGCAGATCGCTCCACTGCCGGGTCGGCAGCCACGGTGATACGGCGGCGGCGGCATGGGGCAGCGCGCCCTGCCCACTGCTGAACAGACCCCCCGCATACGCCAGCGGCAAGTACAGCAGGTTGGTGATCGGCAGCGCTCCGCGTTCGGTGAGTAGGTAGCCCAACGCGATGCCGAGCAGGCCGAGCGGGATGGACCCGATCAGTAACGCGAGGGCCGTGCGCAGCCATTGGCCGACATCCAGGGATACCGGTGACACCAGACAGCCGAGCACGCCGAGCGGAACCACCGAGATGATGCTGAAGATCAGGGCGACCACGAGCCGTGCGGCGAAGCGGGTCGCCGGGGTGGCCGGCAACGTGCGCACATACCGCTCCCACGGCGACTCCCGATCCGCCGCGATGCCGACTCCGAACTGGAACATCACGATGCCCAGTACCGAGAACGCCGCGAAGGACAGCAAGACGTAATCGGCGCGGATCGCGTCCCCGCCCACCGCCGGGAGACCGAAGATCAGATACGAGACGGTGGGGAGCGCGAAGGACGGCACGGTGACCGACGGGTAGCGGAACAGTTCCTGCAGCTGGATGCGCGCGTTCAGCCAGACGAGGTTCATCCCGAGCCCTCCGCGCCGACGGTGGCGGGCGGGTGAAGTTCGGTGACCACCAGCTCGAGGGCCTCGGCCAGTGACGGAGTGCTGACCTCCAGCCCGGTCGCATCCGGATCGAGCATCAGGATGGTCCGGACCGCATCTTCGGCATGCTCGGTGAGCACCTGCACCGCCTCGCCGTCGGTAGTCGTTTCGATCCCTGCGCACCGCAGCGCGGACAGCACCGTCGAGCGGCGTTCGGCCGAGGGCCGGATCCGGATCCGCTGCCCGCCGACGAGGCCGCGGATCTGAGCCGCCGTACCGTCGCGCACCACCTCGCCGCCGGCCATCACCAGAACCCGGTCGGCGAAGAGATCGGCATCGCCCAGGATGTGCGTGGTGGCCAGTACCGCGCCACCGCGACCGGCGTACTCGCCGATCAGCTGCCAGACCTGCAGCCGGGTCTCGTGGTCCAAGCTCGAGGTCGCCTCATCCATCACCAGCAGCTGGGGCGCCCGCACCAACCCGAGCGCGACGGCCAGTCGGCGGCGCTGCCCACCGCTGAGCCCGCCGATCTGACGATGCGCCAGACCGTGCAACCCCAGCCGATCGAGCAGTTCCGCCTCGGGCGGCCCGAGCCCATCCGACGGTCGCTGGGACGAGACGAACCGCAGCAGCTCGCGCACCCGCACGGAGCCGGGGTAGGCGATCTCCTGGGGGACGACAGACAGCAGCCGCCGCGCCGCCGGATCGCTGCACGGCACGCCGAAGCACTGTGCCGAGCCGGCGCGCGGCCGGCGCAAGCCCGCCGCGATGGTCACCGTGGTCGTCTTGCCGGCACCGTTCGGGCCGAGCAGGACGGTGACCGCGCCGGGCGGGCACCGGAACGTGACGCCGGTCAGCACAGGTTTGCCGGCAAGGCTCTTGGTGACGTCGGTCAGCCGCAGCGGCGCGGAGCCGGTGACGGGCCCGAAGTCACTATCCGCACGAGGCACGGGCCTGCTCCGTTCCCGGCGCCGTGATGGACAGCGCGGCGTAGTTGTAGAGGATGTGACCGACGGTGGGCCAGAAGATGCTGCGATCCCGTGCGGCCGACACCGACCAGGCCATGGCCAGGCCGAGGTGCCCCGCTGCGCTGTCGCGGCCGTCGCGGCGGATGTGCAGGGCGGCGAAGGTGAGCGCCGACGCGGCGGTGTAGCCGGCCCGGTGCCGGGACAACAGTGGTGGCAATCGCCAGAGCAGTTCCTCGGCCAGCGCCCCACTGATCACCCAGGCGGCGACGACACCCTCGGCGGCGGCATCCCGGCGCTGCCACTGCAATCGGCGACGGCCGCGAGCGGAGACCAGTGCGGTCGTGGCAGGAACCACCAGCGCGAGCAGCGCCCCGCACCACCGCCCGCGCGGCCGGCGCAGCAGCTCGACCCGGTGCCGTCGCGCCAGCCACAGGCCGGCAGCTGCGCAGAGCACCCGGCCGGTCAGCTGCGCCCGATAGTTGCTCACCACCGTCCGTCCGACCCGCAGATGCTGACGAGGTAGACGCAGCTGCGCTCCACCCCGTCCAGCCGGAGCAACTGGTCCACCTCGGTGTCGCAGTAGCCACCCCAGGGCAGGCTGGCCAGGCCGAGTGCCGTCGCGGCGAGCAGCATGTTCTGCGCGACATGACCGGCCTCGAGCAGGACGAACCGGTACCCGCGCAGCCCGTACTTGGCGCGGCTGCGCGCGAAGGTGGCCGTGAGGGCGACCGTGACGGCCGGGGTGGCTGCCCCCGGGGCCAGGCTGGCCCGGCGGTGGAACTCAACCGGCTCGGCATCTGCGGCCGGGTGTAGGCGGTGCCCGGCCGCGTCGTAGTACCAGCAGCCCGGTGGCAGGCCCGCCACGTCGGCCGCGAGCACGAACAGATCGAGTGGGTACAGCCCGCCGCCGGACGGGCCGACGCGGTGGCTGGCCTCCTGGTCTGCCTTCGCCGGGAAGCGCGGTCCGTAGCCGAGGCCGAGCACCGTGGACAACTGCGCCACCGACACCGGTCCGGGCACCTCGGGCAGTCGGCTGCGCCGGGTGGCGACGAGCGAGCGCACTGAGCAGGGCAGTTCCATCGGCTCGGCGAGCTGCACGGCCGGGCCGGCATGCAGGAGTGAGGGACGCCCGACCGCGAGGTGAGCGCCGGGCACCGTCGCGAAGTACCCGCCGGACGGTCCGGCCAGCCGCCGAGCAGTCGCCGGGGTGATCCTGGAGGCCCGGTGGTAGTCCTCGGCGGGATCGATCCCCTCGTCCGATCCGTAGGCGAAGTCGCGGAGTTGGCCGCGTCCGTCGGCGCTACTCACGGGAACGGATGCGGGTCGGGGTTGATGGCGGCGCCGTGCAGTCGGGGGTGGCCGGCGAACGGCGCGGCACCCACATGCAACGGGTAGAGGCCGGGCACGACGGCGCGAACTACCCATCCGCCACACCGTCGGACCTCGGGGGTAGTCACGTCGCAGGCGTAGGCGGCCAGCCCGGCTTCGGCCAGCGCGCTCTGCACCTGTCGGACCCCGTCCTCCGCAGCGGAGGCGCCCGGAGCGCCCGTGACCCGCCGGACCGGATCGCCGAGATCGAGGAATTCGAAAGCCCTCAGCCGAGCGGGATCCAGGTAGTAACGGACGTGATCCTCTAGCTGGGTCAGCTCCGCGGCAGTAGGCACCGCAACCCCGTCCGCGCGCATCAGCATCGTCCACTCGACGCTCTGCCGCGCTTCGGTGAGGGCGCGCCGACACGCGTCGCCCTCGGTCAGCCGAGCGGCGGCTCCGACGGCGACGGGGGCTTGGCCGGCGGCCCCGAAGGCGACCGCGAAGACTGCCGGGATGCTGGTCGGGCCGGGCATCCGGACGAGGTGATAGCTCTCGACGGCGTCGCGGAAGCGGCCCCGGTACTCCGCATCCGACGGGTCCTGTGGCACCCAGTCGATCGCCTCGCCCGGAGTCCGGGTCGACCAACCGGCCAGCACCGCATCGCGCTCCACCACCTCCAGCAGTGCGGTGAGCAAGGCCTGCCACGGATCGACGTGACAGGCGAGTCCGGTGGAGGTAGCCAGCGGGTAGCGAGCAGGGTCATCGAGGTCGGCGAGGAAGACGCGATGCGCCGGGAGCCAGGTGGCCGCGCTCGTCATCAGGTTGGTGGCCAGCACCCAGTGCAACTCGTCGCCGGCTCCGACGTCGTGAGAACCCGTCGGTGACGGTGCTCCGAGCAGCCGCCAGTCCTCGACGGGCGGCACCTCGGCGCCGGTCAGCTCGTCGGCCCGGCACCGGCGCAGCCGCGATGGTGGTGCGAACGCAGCGGAGTACCGCTCGATGGCCTCGCCCAGGGCTGCCGACCGGGCAGTCCGCGCAGTGACGCCGATCCCGCCGGCGTTGGCCAGCAGCGACTGACCGAACAGTGCGTCGAGGTCGCAGGTTGCGGCGTAGGCCTTGTGCAGCCGAGGTTCCGGCCATCCGGTCATCCCGTCGTGCACCGAGACGATCGGGCCGACGTCTGCGGAGACCAGGGTGTCCAGCGCGGTCCCGGTCCAGTGCCTGGTCACGAGGGCTCCCACGGTGCGGCCGTCGCGACCCAGTCAGGTGCGCGGCATGCGGTGCACCGGGGCACGGCCGCGACGACGGACGTGCGCAGCTCCGGCGCGAGTACGTCCAGGACCAGCAGCCGACCGGGCACCCAACTGTCCGCGCCGAGCAGCCACCGTGCGATCAGCAGCGCTGCCATCGAGTGCCACCACGCCTCCACGAAAGCGGGGAGCGGCGCACCGGGCAGGACGCGTTGCACGACATGGCTCTGCGTGGGGTACTCGGTGGTGGCGGCCCGCCGGGTGACCAGGCACGCCCAACAGGCAGTCTGCCCGGGAATGATCAGTGGCCCGACCGCAACGCTGGCACCGTCGAAGCCGCTGACCGGCAGCCACACCAGCGACCTGCGCTGCGCGATGTCGTTCACCCGCGCCAGCAGGTCATCGGGTGCTCCCGGTCCGGCGACCGCCATAACGACGTCGCGTGCCGGATCGGCGGCCTCGAGATCGGCGAGGTCGGCCTGCTCGGCGGGTAACGCGCTGCTGCGCAGTTGCTGCACTGCACGGAGTTGACCGGCGCCGACGATCAGGAGGCGATAACGCGCGGCCAACTCCGTGCACTCCGTCAGCACGGCCGGGTTCACTCCGAGCGACGCCACGTACGAGGCGGTGGCCAGCAGGCCGGGCTCGAGATGGTCGAGGTCGGCGGGCGACCCGGCCATGGTGAGGGAGGACTCGGCCAGTGCGGCGAGGACGTCACGCACGACGCCGACCGGCAAACCGGTCTGCGCGGTGAGGTTCTCGACGGAGTCGGTGCCGTGCAGCTGCTCCATGACCCGGGCAACGGCGTGCAGCGCGGCGGTCGAGCCGGTGATGGACACGACCTGCCGCCCGGCGGCGACGTGCACCGCATCGTCCAGCGTGAACGAGCGGTGCCAGGGCGGGAGCAGCGGCACGGCGACCCCCTAGTCCCGCTTTTTCTTGGGGATGCCGCTGCAGGACGTGCTCGTGCTGCAGGCCACCGCACTCGCGGTGGGGATCAGCGAATCGCCGTGTGCACGGATGAGGATCTCGTCGACCCCGATCCGGCTGCGGCTCACCGTCCCTGTCGTCTCTTTCATGTGTTTCCCTTCATCTCGAGGTGTTCGCAGTCGGTCAGGACTGCGATTCGTGGCGGCGGCGGCCACCACGAATGCGCCCGCAGGCGTCGAACGCGGTTCACCCTCCTTGTGCCGCATGACGGATAAGACGCAATACATTTAGAGCACCGGGCGACCCTCTGTCAACCCGCTCGGCTCGTGTGTGGATAAGTCATCAGAAGGCGGGATGGCCGCGGAGGGCGGCTCGTAGTGCAGCGCGCTCGGCGCTGGTCAGCGCCGCCAACCGAACCCGCAGGGTGAACCTGTCGACCTGCAGTTCCGCGGCCAGCGGGCGCTCGTCCTCGCCGGCCTGCCGCACCGCGTCGATGAGCAGGTCGACGCCGATCAGTCGACGGGCCGCGGCGCGATGTACGGCGAGTTCCTCGCTGGGGTCGGGGTCAGTGCCGATGCAGTCGAGCCCGCGCTCTAGGTGCACGATCTCGTGTGCCAGCGTGCAGCGCCGTTGCGCGGTCGAGGTCCCGCTGCGCAGCACGATGCGCCGCGCGCCCGGTTGGACCTGACCGAGCAGGGCGCCCGGCAACGGCTCGATCGAGACGTGGACGTCCGGCCAGTTGTCGGCGAGGTCGCGCCACGGGTTGTACCTGCAGGGGCTACTTTGTTGCACCGCCGCATCGTGGCGGTCTGCTCCGACGAATCAGCGGTCTGTGTTGTCGGGCTGTGGATGGACCGGTCAGGGAGAGTTGAGCGGTTCATCGGGCTCGACTTCGCCGAGCCGAGCGGCGCGTTTGGCGTACCGGGCCGTGCCGCGGCCGCGGTGGGTCTCGGTCATCGCCCGGATGAGTTCGTCGACCGCCTTGCGCTGCCGGCGGCTGAGCCGAGCGGCTTCCGGCGGTGGGCGGTACGGCTCGGTGACCTCCGACGGCAGATCTGCCGCTTTGCGCAGCCGAGCCATCGGGACCCCGAGGACGACGCTGAAGGCCTCCAGCGTCCGCTCGTCAGGTTGGCCGTGATCCCCGCGCAGGTATCGCGCCGCAGTGTCGTGATTCAGGCTGTAGCCGCGTTCGCGAGCCTGCCGGGCCAGCTCCCGTCCACTCCAGCCGTTGCGGTCGTTCGCCGTCCAGAGCACATCCGACAACGCGGTCATGCCAGCCTCCCTTTCGAACAGTGTGTAGACACTAACCGTTCCGCACGGCCGCGAAGTAGCCCGGTTCTCGGGGCTGTGGTCAGAGAACCCTCCCTCGGTTTGTAGCCACTCGCGGCTGCTCGTCCACATTCGTGACGAGTGTCTGGACAGACAGGCGCCATTCGGTTTACGGTGAACGGCACGAGCCGGGGGAAGACGGAGGTCGAGGTGTATGTGCGCGACCGTGCGATGCTCGCCGGTTATCTCCGATTGGCCGGTGAATCGGGCCGCGGGCTGGCCGGCCGGGCTGGGTTGTCGCAGGCCACCGTGAACCATCTGGTCAACGGCCGGCGACGAACCTGCTCGGCCCGGACCGCGCAGCGCATCGAGGCGGCGTTGGGCTGCCCGCCCGGGTTGCTCTTTGCAGAGGGACGTGATCCGGCCGGCCGCGCGCCGCGCGCGGAACAAGTCAGAGGCACCGCGCGCCGGAATCGTCCGCCGCCGTCCTAGGTCGCTGGTCGCTAATCGCTCGGTGGCTAGGTCACCCGGGCGCCGGGCACCGGGCCGGACGCGACCCGGGTAGTCCGGCAGACGCCCTCCGCGGCCAGCGCGGCTGCCAGGCCGGTGGCGCTCGGCTCGTCTGCGCACAAGAAGGCGCAGGTCGGTCCGGATCCGGACACCATGCCGACCAGCGCGCCGAGCTCGGTGCCGGCCCTCAGGGTGGCTCGCAAGTGCGGCGCCAGCGTGAGCGTGGCCGGCTGCATCTCGTTGTGCAGCGCACCGGCCAGTTCCGCTGGGTCTCCGCTGCGGACAGCTCGGAGCAATTCGTCCGGTGCGCTCAACGCGCGGCTGGCCGTCGGGTCGGCGGCGCGCTGCCGGTCGAGCTCGGCGTACACCGCGGGCGTGGACAGCCCGCCGGTGGCGAGGGCCAGTACCCACCAGAACTGCACCCCGGTGCTGAGCACCGGGCTGAGCACCTCGCCGCGGCCGGTGCCCAGCGCGGTACCGCCGAGCAGGCTGAACGCGACGTCGCTGCCGAGCTCGCCGGCCAGCGCGGAGAGATCGCCACGGCTGAGTTCCAGGCCCCAGAGGGCGTCGCAGGCGACCAGCGTCCCAGCAGCATCGGCAGACCCGCCGGCCAGGCCACCGGCAACCGGGATCGCCTTCTCGATGGTCAGCTGAGCTGCAGGGGCAACGCCGTGGCGCTCGGCGAGCAGGGAGGCGGCCTGCCAGGCGAGGTTGCCCTGGTCGCGAGGCAGGTCCTCCGCGCCCTCGCCGCTGAGATGCACCGAGAGTGAGGTCGATGGCTCGGCATGCACCACGTCGAATAGGCCGACTGCCTGGTAGACGGTGACAACTTCGTGGAAGCCGTCATCGCGCTGTTCGCCGACGCCGAGATAGAGGTTGATCTTGGCCGGCACCCGGACCCGCGCGCTGCGCTGTGCCCGCAGCGAGGATCGGGTCTCCGTGCGCGCCATTCGCACGACCCTAGTTGCACCGGACCGTGGGGTTGGTGGCAGTCGGCTCGTGGTGACAACCGAGCGATGAGCGCTCGCGCGAAGAGCTGGTCGCCCGCGCGACGAAGGAGCTTGCGGCCGAGCGAAGCGAGGGGTTCGGTTGAGAGCGGACCCCCGATGCGAAGCGAGTGGGGTCAGCGAGCAACCGACTAAGCGATCGATAGATCAGAACGCTTGCGCGAAGAGGGATCGCCCGCGCGAGCGTCAGCGAGCTTGCGGCCGAGCGGAGCGAGGGGTTCGGTTCAGAGTGGGCCCGAGCTTGCGAGGGTCCGCGAGTCAACCGACGGAGCGATACATGAATACAGCGATCCATGAACACGGCCATCCATGAATACAGCGATTTCGGCTGCGGTCGCCCGCCCGGTAGGCTGTAGCGGTCACCTCGGCGAGGGAGTCCCGGACTCCGTGATCGACGCGGTATTCGCACCGGCCCCGCGCTGTGGTGATGCCAGCGCCGGCGTCGCCGGTATCCGACTGTTGCAGTCCGTACGACTCGAGGGAGCACCACCATGGCTGACGTCCATCTGACTGCCGAGCGCCGTTCCGAGTTCGGCAAGGGCGCGGCCCGCCGCACCCGCCGCGCCGGTCTGATCCCTGCGGTGCTGTACGGCCACGGTGCCGACCCGCAGCACCTCGGCCTGCCGGAGCGCGAGTTCACCCTGGCCATCAAGCGCGGTGGCGCCAATGTCCTGATCACGCTGGACATCGACGGCACCGAGGAGCTGGCGATCCCGAAGGCGATCCAGCGCGACGTCATCCGTAATACCTTCGAGCACGTCGACCTCATCTCGGTTCGTCTCGGCGAGAAGGTCACCATCGACGTCGCGGTCGTCCTCACCGGCGACATTGCGCCGGGTGGGCTGTTGCAGCAGGAGCACACCAGCGTCAGCGTCGAGGCCGAGGCCACGCACATCCCGTCCGAGTTCGCCGTCTCCGTCGAGGGCATGGAGATCGGCGCCCAGATCTCTGCCGGCGACCTCGACCTGCCCGAGGGTGTCAGCATCGCGGGCGACCCGGCTCAGATCCTCGTACTGGTTTCCGAGGCACCGACCGAGGCGCAGATCGAGGCCGAGATGGAAGAGGCGGCCGCCGAGCTGGGTATCGAGCAGGATGCGCCGGACGTGCCGGAGGGCGAGGACGCCGAGGGGGAGTCGGCGCAGGCCGACGACGCGGAGAAGTAGCCGTACCTCATGGCCGACGATCGCTTTCTTGTCGTCGGTCTGGGCAACCCGGGAACGCGCTACGCCGCCACCCGGCACAACCTGGGCTTCCGGGTGGTCGGCCTGCTGGCCGACCGGATGGCCGGCCGGTTCAAGTCGTTGCGAACTCCAGGCGCCCAGGTCGAGGTGGTGGAGGGCCGACTGGTGCAGCTGCCAGCCGTGCTCGCCCGGCCGCTGTCCTACATGAACGACAGCGGCGGGCCGGTCTCGGCGGTGGCCAAGTTCTACAAGGTTCCGCCGGAGCGGATCGTCATCGTGCACGACGAGCTGGATCTGCCGTTCGGCTCGTTGCGATTGAAGCAGGGCGGTGGCGACGGTGGGCACAACGGGCTGAAGTCGATCACCGCGTCGCTCGGCACACCTGACTATCACCGGGTCCGGATCGGCATCGGCCGTCCGCCCGGGCGCCAGGACGCGGCGGACTATGTGCTCCGGGAGTTCAGCTCAGCCGAGCGCAAGGAGCTGCCGTACGAGATCGACCGCGCCGCCGACGCCGTCGAGGCGATCATGGTCGGCGGCCTACCCGCCGCGCAGAATCAGTTCAACGACTGACGCCTTTCGCCGCTCGCCGTCGAGTAGACACCCGGGCGCCAAAAGCGTTCGGATCAGCGGCCGGCGTCGACAAAGGCCTGCACCGGTCCGGCCAGCACGCCGCCCTCCACCGGCAGCACGATGCCGGTGACCCACGATGCGTCGTCGGAGCCGAGGAAGGCGACGGCGGCGGCGATGTCCTCCGGTTCGCCGATCCGACCCAACGGGTAGATCCGGGCGAACTTGTCCGGGTCCTGGCTCTGCGCGGCCCAGACCCGGGTGCGAATCGTGCCCGGGGCCACGACGTTGAAACGCACCGGCCGGCCGGTCGCCCGCGGATCCCACGCGCCGTAGCGGACGCTGAGGTTCGCGGCGATGTTGCCCAGCCCGGCCTTGGCCGCGGAGTAGGCCACGTTGCCGAACGCGGCGAGCCCGTTCACCGAGCCGGTCATCACGACCGAGCCGCCGTACGCCGAGCCGATCAGGTGCGACAACGCCGCCTGGATGCAGGTGATGGTGCCGTGCAAGGTCGGCTCGAGTTGCGCGGCCCACGCTGAATCGTCGAGGTCTGGGAAGTCCTCGGCGCCGGCCACTCCGACGTTGCAGGCGAGCACGTCCAGCGCGCCGAAGCGCGCGACGCACTCGGCGACTGCGGCCTGCACGCTGGCGCGGTCGGTGACGTCGCAGTGCACCGCCACGGCGCGCTCACCGAGTTGCTGGGCCGTATCGGTCCCAGCGGCCTCATCCAGGTCAGCGAGTAACACCGCGGCGCCCTCGGAATACAGCCGGGTCGCGATTGCTCGTCCGATGCCGTTGCCGGCGCCGGTAACCATCGCGACTCGACCGTCGTAGCGTTGTGTCATCCGATCATCGTGTCATCCGGCCGTGTCGACGCCCCGTCGAGTGCTCCCTCGTGGGTGAGTAGCCACTGCTTGGCCGGCAACCCGCCGGCATAGCCGGTCAGCGATCCGTTCCGACCGATCACGCGATGGCACGGGATGACGATCGAGATCGGATTGCGGGCGTTGGCGCTGCCGATCGCGCGAGGCGAGCCGGGCCGGGCCACGCTGGCAGCCAGCTCGCTGTAGGTGACTGTGTCGCCGTACTCGATCTGCTGCAGCTGCCGCCACACCTCTTCCTGCAAGGGCGTCCCGGCGGGCGCGAGTTTCAGGTCGAAGCACTTCCTGGATCCGGCGAAGTACTCGGTCAACTGCGCCCATAGCACTGCGAAGGTCGCCTCGTGCCGGACCCAGTCGACGGCGGGGTGCCGATTCTGGGCGGGCAGGTACAGCCCGGTGATCGGGCCGTGGACGACCGCCGCCGTGGCGAGGAGTTCGCCGACGGGCGAGATGTGCGTGCTGTAGTACAACGGACGCTTTTCCCTCCGGTTCAGGTCGCCCAACGCGGTTTCGCGATCGCGGACTTTCGGCCGACGAACTCGGCCCACAGGTGATGGCTGACGTAGGACCGCCAGGGTGCAGAGCGGTCGGTGTGCTTCTGGGTGATGCCGAGTTCGGTCAGCATTCGGCGGACCGCTAGATCGGTGTCGAGCAGCACGTCCGGGTCGGCCAGTGCGCGCATCCGCACGTAGCGCACCGTCCATGGCCCGACGCCGGGCAACTGCAGGAGCGCGCCGGAGGCATCGTCTCGATCTGCCCCCGAGTCCAGCGCCAGCCCGTCGGCGACGGCTCGGGCCAGCGCGATCAGGGCCCGGCCGCGCGCTCTCGGTAGCGGCAGCTTCTGCGGATCGAGCTCGGCGACGCTCTCCGGTGCCGGAAACAACGACCAGCCGTCCAAGACGCGCTCGCCGTGCTCGGCGACGATGCGGGCCAGCACAGTTCGGGCCCCGGCGACCGAGACCTGCTGTCCGACGATCGTGCGGAACGCCAACTCGAAGCCGTCAGTTGCGCCGGGTGAGCGCAGGCCCGGCCGGCTGCGCACCAGCTTTCGCAGTGGTGCGACGTCGGCGAGGACGCCCTCTACCGCCGCCGGGTCGGCGTCGAGATCAAGCAGCCGCCGGATGCGTGACACGGCAGCAGTCAGGTCGCGGTGATCGGTCAGTCGCAGGGTGGCAGCGACGTGATCGCGCTGCGGTGTGAGGGTGGCAAGAGCTGCTCCGAACGGCAGCCGCATCGTGCGTGTGTAGCTGGTCTCGTCACCGTGTTCTATGCCGGCAACACCATGCGCGGCCAGGAACCCGAGCAACTGATCGGCGCCCAGCGGCGCGCGGAACGGCAGTCGCAGCTCGATGGTCCCGCCCTCGGCCGGTGGACCGCCGCGCCTGTTCTGGCGCAGCTCGCGGGGTGAGCTGGCATACACCTCACGCATTGTCTGGTTGAACTGGCGGATGCTGGCGAACCCGGCGGCAAACGCGATGTCCGATGCCGGCAGGTCGGTGGTCTCCAGCAGGATGCGCGCGGTCTGCGCGCGGTGCGATCTGGCCAACGCGAGCGGCCCGGCGCCGACCTCGGCCAACAGCGTCCGGCCGAGCTGCCGCTCGGAGTAGCCGAGCCGTCTCGCCAGTCCGGGGACGCCTTCCCGGTCGACGACGCCGTCGCCGGTCATCCGCAGCGCGCGGCCGGCCAGGTCGCCGCGGATGTCCCACTCCGGCGAGCCGGCCGCGACGTCAGGACGGCATCGCTTGCAGGCCCGGAACCCGTCCCGCTGCGCACCGGCGGCGCTGGCGAAGAACCGCACGTTCGCCCGGCGCGGAGTCATCGCCGGGCAGGACGGCCGGCAGTAGATCCCGGTCGAGGTCACCCCGGTGTAGAAGAACCCGTCGAAGCGCGGATCACGGCTGCTCACCGCCCGGTAGCAGATATCGTCGTCCGGAAGGATCACCAGCCCATCCTGCCAACCCGCGACGAGCATCACTAGCCGAAATCAGACATCACCATCGCGAGCGCGTCGGGCCTGCCCCACTCCTGCTGGGCGCGCCGGTGCGCGGTGCCGCCGAAACGCGCCGCGACCGGCTGCCGCCGGGCCCAAATGCAAAGACGCACCGAGGGCGGGTTGGCAGGCCGGTCGGCTCCCGTTGCCGTCTCCCGCCAGCTGAGCGGGAGGTTTCTGCTGCCGAGCGGGAGCCTCCAGTCACGAACGTCGGCGTGTCTGGGACAGGACGGTGCGTCAGCCCGTGTTGCGCAGGCCGGCGGCAACGCCGTTGATCGTGAGCAACAGTGCCCGGCGAGCTTCCTCCGAGTCGTCGCCGGCACGCACCCGTGACAGCAGATCCACCTGCAGGTAGGAGATCGGGTCGAGGTAGGCGTCGCGCACGTCGAGGGTGCGCTTCAGGGAGGGCTGCGCGTCGAGCAGATCGGCCCCTCCGGTGACGGTCAGCAATTCCCGGACGGTGAGCTCGTGCTCGGCCCGGATGACCTCGAACAGTCGCTGCAATTCCTCAGGCACCAGCGAGCGGACGTAGTGCGCGGCGATTTGCAGGTCGGTCTTCGCCAGCGTCATCTCGACGTTGGACACGAACGTCCCGAAGAAGTGCCATTCCTTGTGCATATCGCGCAGTACGTCAGCGAAGCCGGCTTCCCGAGCGGCCCGCAGACCGGAGCCGACACCGAACCAGCCCGGCACGATCTGCCGGGACTGCGTCCAACCGAACACCCATGGGATCGCCCGCAGACCTTCGATGCCGCCGCCGGAGTCGGGACGACGCGAGGGACGCGAGCCGATGTTCAGCGAGCCGAGTTGCTCCACCGGGGTGGAAGCCATGAAGTAGGCAGGCAGATCCGCGTCGTCGACGAGACCGCGGTAGGCGGTGAAGGCGGCATCGCTCACCGCCGACATGCACTCGTCCCACTGGGTGAGCTGCGCCTCGGACTGTCGCGGCGCGCGGTGCAGCGCGGATGCCTCCAGCACGGCCGCCACGGTGAGCTCGAGATTCTCCCGGGCCAGCGCCGGCAACGCGTATTTGTCGGAGATGACCTCGCCCTGCTCGGTGAACTTGATCTCGCCGTCGAGCACGCCCCATGGCTGGGCGAGGATCGAGTCGTAGGTAGGCCCGCCGCCCCGGCCGACGGTCCCACCGCGGCCGTGGAACAACCGCAGCCGAACGCCGTGCTTGGCGGCCACGTCGCGCAGCGTGCGCTGGGCCTTGTGGATCTCCCACTGCGAGGTGGTGACGCCGGCTTCCTTGTTCGAATCGGAGTAGCCGAGCATCACTTCCTGCACGTCGCCGCGCAGTCGCACGACGAGGCGGTAGCCCGGGTCGGACAGCAGGTCGTCGAGCACCGCACCGGCCTTACGCAGTTCGCCGGGCGTCTCCAGCAACGGGACGAAGCCGATTCGCGCGTAGCCGCCGTCGGCGCGGTCGTGGATGTCGATCAGTCCCGCCTCGCGGGCCAGCACGCAGGCGGCCAGTACGTCGTCTGCGTCGCGGGTCATCGAGATGATGTAGCTCTCGATCACGCCGTCGCCGTAGGTGTCCAACGCCTCGCGGATCTCGGTGAACACCGCGAACGTCTTCGCGCCGGCCTCGTCCAGCGGCGGCGGGGACGGTGCCAGTGGGCGACGTGATGCGAGTTCCTTCGACAGCAGTCGCATCCGGTAGTCGCGAGGTAGGTCGCCGTAGAGCCAAGTCTCCTCGACGAGCCGGTCGACGAGTTGCCCGATCGCGTGATGATGGGCATCGGCGTGTTCGCGGATGTCCATCGTCGCAAGATGTAGACCGGTGACGGCCAGGGTTCGGGTCACCCGGGCCAGCAGCCCGTCGGCGATCAACACACCGTTCCCGGCCCGCAGCGACTCCTCGATGAGGCGCACGTCGTCGAGGAGCTCGGCACCCTGGAGGTAGTCGCGGCCGGGCACGTGAGGCAGCCCGTCGGCAATACGCCGGCGGCCGTTGGCCAGCTTCAGCTTCATGTACGAGAGCTTGAGCCGGTAGGGCTCTTCGGCGTTGATGCGCAGCACGCGCTCGTCCATCTCCGGTATCGCCTCGGCGTCCTCGGCCAATGAGGCGAGCAACTCGTCGCTGACCTGGACGACGGACGTCGACGACGAGATCGCCTCGATCAACCGGTCGAGCAGCCGCGCGGACAGGAGCGAAGCCTGGTGGTGCTGTAGGCGCAGCACCGACCTGGTGACCGCGGGAGTGATGTTCGGGTTGCCGTCCCGGTCGCCCCCGATCCAGGTGCCGAAGGTGAGCGGACGCGCCGTCGCCGGTAGGTGAGCGCCGCGGGCGGCCAACTCCTCGGCGAGCTCAGTAGTGAGGTCGGGCAGCGATTCGGTGACGATCGCCTCGAGGTAGTAGAGCGCGTTGCGGGCCTCGTCCACCGGCGCCGGCCGCGACAGCCGCAGTTCGTCGGTCTGCCAGATCAGGTCGATGATCTCGGCCAGCTGCCGGTCCTGCCGGGCGCGCGCGGCAGTATCCGCTCCAGTGGGTATCTCGAGCACGTCAGCCACGCCGCGCAATTTGCCAAGAATGGACCGGCGACTGGCCTCCGTCGGGTGCGCGGTGAAGACGGGACGAACCGCCAGCTCGCCGACTGCCTTCTCCAGACCGGCCGCACCCGAGTCGGCATGCACTGCCTCGACGGCGCTGATCAGCCAGCCATCGCGATCGGGACGGTCCTGCAGCCCGCGCACCCGGTGCACCTGCTCGGCGACGTTCGCCAGATAGAAGTAGGCGGAGAAGGCCCGCACCAGCGACGTTGCGGAGTCCAGCGATGCATTCGCCAGCAGCGCCCGCACATCCGATCGCGCCTTGGAGCTGTCGGCGGCCGTTTCGTCCTTGCTCTGCTTCGTCAACGCGCGCACCTGTTCGACCCGGTACAGCAGGTCGGCGCCGTTCTGGCGCACCAACGCCTCACCAAGCAACGCGCCGACGCGACGCACGTCGGCGCGCAGGGCGGCGTCCTCGTCGGTGCTGCCCAAAGTCGGGTCTTCTTTGGGCTGGGGCAGCGGGCTCACGGCTGTCATGACGTGAATCCTTCCGCACGCCGCGAAGCCGCTTGCATGCGATCCCCCGGTCTCCGGACCAGAGCAATCGGACAGGCCCGGACGGTCCGGAAGCCAAGGCCGTGTAAATGACCGGGCGTTTCGGGTTTACGCAGGCAGATTGCACAGGTAAGGTCACGCACGGACCTACCTCGGCCGTTGCGGAGCGCTTGCGCTTGCGGGGGAGGGCCAACGGGGGAAACACGGGGATCGTCTGACCACGCTTCGCAGCGGGTGGTGCGGGCGTACGGGGGCAATACAATGGGCGGCGCCTTGCGCGTCGTCGAGTCGGGGGACTCAACGGCAGAGTTAATTGCCGATCAACTCGGGCTCGACGAACTCAGTCAGCTTCATCCGAATACGGTCGTCGCTCCGCGACGGCACCATCGTCTGGTCGGCCTGCAGTCGCGGCGCCGTTCCCGGGTCGGGGATTTCCCGATCCGCCGGGTCCCGGCACGCGCCTGGGTCAAGCGCTATGGCGCGGCCCTGCTGACAGTCGACCTGCTTGCAGGCTCGATCAGCGCTGCAGCAGCGTTCGCCATTCGGATGCCGGAGGGCGCACAAGCTCAACGGGCCGCTGAGCTGTACCTACCGCTCGCGATCATCTTCCCGCTCTGCTGGCTTGCCGCCGCGTGGCTGGCGGATGCCTACGAGTCCAAGGTGATCGGGCTCGGCTCGGAGGAGTACCAGCGCATCGGCAAAGCGTTCGTCGGCCTGCTGGCCGCGGTCGGCTTTACTTCCTACGCACTGCACGCCAGCGTGCCGCGTGGGTATGTGGTGATTGCTCTGCCGGCCGCCCTGCTGTTGAGCGTCTTCGGTCGCTTCGCCGCACGCAAGGTGCTGCACCGGGCCCGGCTCGCCGGGCGTGCGTGCAACTCCGTTGTCGTTGTCGGAGACGCGGACTCGGTCGCGGACCTGACCCGCCGGATGCGTGACGAGGCCTACGCCGGTCTGAAGGTCGTCGGTGCTTGCATACCGTCCAGCGAACTGGCCGACCCGCGGGCTCGGGAGGAGCTGACCGCGGTCGATGTCCCGCTGCTTGGCGACATGGACTCGGTGCTGCAGGCGGTGGCGCAGTCCGAGGCGGACACCGTCGCCGTGACATCGAGTCACGCACTCGGGCCGCAGCGGCTGCGTGAATTGTCATGGCAGATGGAACGCATCGAGGCCGACCTGCTGGTAGCACCCGGACTGGTCGAGGTAGCCGGGCCGCGGCTGCACATCCGGCCGATGACCGGTCTGCCGCTGCTGCACGTCGAGAAGCCTGAGTTCGCGGGCAGCCGGCGTGTGATGAAGGGCGCCGTCGACCGTGCCGCCGCCCTATTCGGACTGCTGCTCATCAGCCCGCTGCTCATCGGTGTGTGGCTGACGATCCGGCTGACCAGTTCCGGGCCGGCGTTCTTCCGTCAGATCCGGGTCGGCAAGGACGGCAAGGAATTCACCATCTGGAAGTTCCGCTCGATGTTCACCGATGCGGAAGCACGATTGGCCGAGATCGAAACGCAGAGTGACGGCAACGGCGTGCTGTTCAAGATGAAGCACGACCCGCGGGTCACCCGCATCGGCGGCATCATCCGGCGGTTCTCGATCGACGAACTGCCACAACTCATCAACGTCCTCAACGGGACGATGTCACTGGTGGGGCCGCGCCCGCCGCTGCCCGTCGAGGTGGAGCAGTACGGCTCGGATGTGCGCCGCCGGCTGTTGGTGCGTCCCGGTCTCACCGGTTTGTGGCAGGTCAGCGGTCGCAGCGACCTGTCGTGGGAAGAGTCAGTCCGTCTCGACCTGCGCTATGTCGAGAACTGGTCACTAGGCCAGGACGCACTGATCCTCTGGAAGACGGCCTCAGCGGTGCTACGAGGTTCGGGTGCGTACTGATGGTGGTTCCTCACACGGGGGAGGAACCACCATCAGTACCCCGCCGCGTCGGGCTGCCGCCCAGCGCGCACTGATCGATAAGTGGGAGGTCGGCAGATGAAGAGGGCGATCTGGACCGTTGCGGTGGGTATCGTGGCAGTTGTTGGGACGGGGTCGGCTGTGGCCTATGCAGGCCCCCTGCCATCGGCGACAGTATCGGAGAACCCCGTCGACTGGACGCCAAACGTCGTAAGCGCGAACGCGACGGTCGAGCAGTTAGTGCAATGTGGGTCAACGATGTATGCCGTCGGCACGTTCACCTCGGTGGCTCGGCCGGGAGGGGCCAAGGTGACGCGCAACAACGCGTTCTCCTTCAGCGCCACTACCGGAGCGATCACCTCTTGGGATCCCAACGCCAACGGTGCGGTGCATTCGATCGCGCTGTCTTCGGACTGCTCAGCTGCGTACCTGGTCGGTTCCTTCACGTCGGTCAAAGGCACGACAGCGAAATACGTGGCGAAGGTAAATGCCAGCACAGCCGCAGTCGACACCACCTTCCGGCCCGCCCCCAACAATCAGGGCGAGACCGTAATTCTCGCGCACGGCCAGCTCTTCGTAGGTGGCTATTTCACTGCGATCGGAGGGGGCACCCGGCCCTACCTCGCTAGTCTGTCTCCGACGACGGGGGCGGCCACCAACTACAGCACGATCACGGTGTCAGGCCGCGTGCCGGGCAACTCAACTGCCGTGAGTGTCCACAAGCTCCGGCTTGACCCGACGGGTTCCCGCGTGCTGGCAATGGGTGCCTTTACTGCCGCGAATGGCGCCACGCGCATGCAGGCATTTGTGATCGATCTTGGGGCATCCGCTACCACCCTCGACGGCTGGTACGCCCCGGGGTTGACGCCCGGATGCGCGGCAGACAAGGTCCCATTCTTCGTCCGTGCCGGCAACTGGTCTCCGGACGGCAGCCGGATCTACCTAGCGACCACGGGATACAAAGGACCGTCCCCGTATTGTGACAAGCTGGTCCAGTTTTCCAGCTCTTCCAGCTCGACCCAATCCGCGCTCTGGATTAACGACACTGGGTGCGATTCGCTGTACGCCGTCGCTGCGGATGCGACGTCGGTCTACATGGGTGGGCACGAGCGTTTCGCAGACAATGAGCGCGGTTGTGACTACGGCGGTGCGGGCTCTGTACCGCGGCCGGGAATCGGCTCCGTCCAGACTTCCTCCGGGAGGGCGAACGCCTGGAATCCGACTCGCGATCGCGGGCACGGAGCAGATGACATGCTGCGTTCGGGGGCTGGCCTCTGGGTCGCGTCGGACACTTTCTTCTACAGCGTGAAGTGTGGGGGCGAGTATCACCCGGGGATATGTTTCTTCCCGAATGCGTGACGGGCTTCGCGCTTTGGAAGACGAGTCCGGAGCGGTTGCAAGAACTGGCCCGATACTTCAGTTCGGCAACAAACGGTTAGAGTGAGTGCTCGTCCGGTGCCCGCCATGGGCACCGAACGACCGGGTCTGGGGCAGGTATGGAAAACGAAGATGATGACAGCTGCGCTGTACGTGCCGCTTCCGCAGCAGGACAGTTCCTGCTCGGCGAACGGGCTCGCAGTCAAGAGGACCACGCCGAGCCAATTGACCGCGCAGCCGATCGGATCATTGGCTCTCTGCTAGCTCGTGCGCACCCAGAGGATGCAGTGTTGTCCGAGGAGATTGGCACGACTGGGAACCGGCAGACCGCTCGCCGAGTGTGGATCGTCGACCCATTGGATGGGACGCGGGAGTACAACGAGGCTGGGCGCACCGATTGGGCCGTCCACGTCGCGTTATGGGTGTCGGGCGCGCTGACGGCAGCCGCGGTCGCACTCCCGGCTCGCCAACAGATGTGGTCGACCGCTGACCGGCCGGTCGCAAAGCCAGACGGTCCGATCAGGAAGATCGCGGTGTCTCGCACGCGGCCTCCGGCCTGGGCTGCTGTTGTGGCTGAGGAATACGGTGCCGAACTGGTTCCGATGGGTTCGGCGGGTGTGAAAGTGATCGCGACGCTGACTGGCGAGGTCGACGCGTACCTGCACGATGGTGGACAGTACGAATGGGACTCGGCCGCCCCGGTGGCAGTCGCCACACATTACGGAATGCATGCATGCCGGGTCGACGGTTCGTCCCTTGAGTACAACAAGGCTGATCCGTGGTCGCCAGACCTCGTTGTGTGCCCGCCCGGCGAAGCCACTGGTCTGCTCGAGGCCATCGGACGTGCGCGAGCTTCGTTGACCGCCGAGAGTGAATCCGTCTCATGACGGTGACACCGGACTATCGATTGACCCAGCTCGACATCCTGGAGTCAGAGTCGATCCACGTCTTTCGGGAAGTCGCGTCGGAGTTCGATCGTCCTGCCATCCTATTCAGTGGGGGTAAGGACTCGATTGTGATGCTGCGACTGGCGGAGAAGGCCTTTGCCCCGTCGCGGATTCCCTTCCCTGCATTACATGTAGATACCGGGCACAACTTTCCCGAGGTCCTTTCCTTTCGGGACAAGCGCGCGGCCGAGCTCGGACTGCGACTAGTAGTCGGCTCGGTGCAGGAATCGATCGATGCCGGCCGGCAGATTGAGCCGCGCGGCCCCCGTGCAAGTCGTAATCGACTGCAGACATCGGTGCTCCTCGAGGAGATCGAGAGCAATCGCTTCGAGGCACTTTTCGGTGGCGCACGGCGCGACGAGGAGAAAGCCCGTGCGAAGGAACGTATCCTCTCTTTCCGCGACGAATTCGGGCAGTGGGACCCGAAAGATCAACGACCCGAGCTATGGAACTTGTACAACACTCGAATCCACCAGGGCGAGTCGATGCGAGTGTTCCCGTTGTCGAACTGGACTGAACTTGATATCTGGAAGTACATCCAGCGTGAGCAGCTCGAACTTCCGGACATCTACTTCGCCCACCGCCGACAGGTGTTCGAGCGTGACGACATGCTGCTGTTCGACTGCCCCCCAGCCAATCGGACGGATAGCGAAGAGAGCTTCGAGGCGACCGTCCGCTTCCGCACAGTCGGCGACATGTCCTGTACCGGTGCGGTCGAGTCGTCGGCTGTGACGACGGAGCAGGTCATCGAAGAGATCTCCGCCAGCCGCATTACCGAGCGTGGCGAGACCAGAGCCGACGACCGCACGGCGGAGGCGGCGATGGAAGATCGCAAGCGTGAGGGATATTTCTGATGGAACTTCTCCGGTTCGCTACAGCGGGCTCGGTCGATGACGGCAAGAGCACGTTGATCGGCCGTTTGCTCTACGACACCAAGTCGATCTTCGTCGACCAGTTGCAAGCGGTCGAGCGAGTGAGCCGAGAGCGCGGTGACGAGTACACCAACCTCGCGTTGCTCACCGATGGATTGCGCGCTGAGCGTGAGCAGGGCATCACGATCGATGTCGCGTACCGATACTTTTCCACGCCGCGGCGCACCTTCATCATTGCCGATACGCCCGGACACATCCAGTACACCAGAAATATGGTCACCGGCGCATCAACGGCCGACCTTGCCATCGTCCTCGTCGACGCGCGCAAGGGATTGGTCGAGCAGAGTCGCCGCCACGCGTTCCTGACGTCCCTGCTCGGTGTGCCGCACCTAGTCGTCGCGGTCAACAAGATGGACTTGGTGGATTGGGACCAGTCGGCCTTCGATCGGATTCGCGAGGAATTCGAGATTTTCGCTGCCCGGCTTAACGTGCAGGACATCACGATCATCCCGGTTTCAGCGCTGCATGGCGACAACGTCGTTACACGCTCCGACGCTGCTCCGTGGTACGAGGGATCGTCGTTGCTGCACCATCTAGAGACGGTGCACGTATCGGCTGATCGCAACCTGATAGACACCAGACTGCCTGTGCAATATGTCATCCGTCCACACGACTCCCGGCACCGCGACTACCGTGGCTATGCCGGCACGATGGCCGGGGGGGTCATCCGTCCCGGCGACGAGGTCGTGGTGTTGCCCAGCGGTCTCACCAGCACAGTGATCGGCATCGATACGGCGGACGGCCCTGTCGATGCGGCGTTCCCGCCGATGGCGGTCGCCGTTCGACTGGCTGACGATATTGACGTGTCTCGCGGCGACATGATCTGCCGCCCACGCAACATGCCAACGGTGACCCAGGACATCGACGCCATGGTGTGCTGGATGGTGGACGGCCCGCTGCGCTCGGGCAGCAAGTTGGCTATCAAGCACACCACCCGGAGCGCGAAAGCGGTCGTACGCGAATTGCAGTACCGACTCGACATCAACACGCTGCACCGGATCACGCACCCGGAGAGCTTGGGCCTGAACGACATCGGTCGAGTGCATCTGCGCACCACCGTGCCGTTGCTCTGCGACCCGTACACGCGCAACCGGGCGACCGGTGGGTTCATCCTTATCGACGAGGGTACCCACCGGACGGTGGGCGCCGGGACGATCCTCGACTCATGACCGCTGCGGCGTTGCGGAGAGACGCCCCAGAGGGTGGTGAGTCGAATCCGAAGTTCGCTTCGGTCGCGCGTGGCGGAATGGTCAACATGCTGGGCGCGGCGGTCTCCGCCGTAGTCAATCTGGCTCTCGTTGTCGTCGTGGCGCACGGCGTTGACCAGAATCGCGCCGGCGAGTTCTTCGCGCTGACCTCGGTGTTCCTGGTGGCCGAGACGCTCTGCCGATTGGGGGCAGACACCGGGTTGATCTATTTCGTCGCGCGCTGGCGGGCCCTTGGTCAGCAGCGCCTAATTCGGGCGGGACTGCGCGTCGCTCTGGTCCCAGCTGTCTCGCTCGCAGTCTTCGTAGCCGGTGCGGTGATTCTTTTCGCGCCATGGATCGTCGACACAGTGGTGAAGGGATCAGGTAGTCACGGCTCGGTGGTCATGCTTCGTACGCTGGCAATCTTCCTTCCCGCCGCCGTTCTCTACGATCTCGTTATCGGCGCGACGCGCGGTTTTGACCGGATGCGGCCCACCGTGGTGGTCGATAAGGTCGGCCGGCCTATCCTCCAGCTGGCACTGGTCTCGCTGGTCTTGCTGGTGGGGTGGCAGGACGGCTTGGGCGTGGCGTGGGTGCTTCCCTACCTGGCCGCGGTAGCAACAGCGGTCTGGATGCTCGAGCGAATCGGTGTCCAGAAATCCACGCCCGGTGGCCGCGCAGAGGCACTTCACGCGGTACGCCGTGAGTTCTGGCAGTTCACCGCCCCCCGCGCTGCCGCCGGTGTCGCCCAGATCCTCATGCAGCGTCTCGACATCGTCCTTGTAGCTGCTCTGGCAGGGCTGAAAGCGGCTGCTCTCTACACTGCGGCCACCCGGTTCGTTGTGGTCGGGCAGTTCGTGAACCAGGCGGTATCCGCGCCCGTGCAGCCACGGTTGAGCGCATTGCTCGCGGCCGGCGACCGAGCCGGTGCCAAGGCCCTATACCGAGTGTCCACGACCTGGCTCGTACTCGTCAGCTGGCCGGTATTCGGTGCCTGTATCGCACTCGCGCCGACCTACTTAGTGCTCTTCGGTCACGGGTATCACGAAGCTGTGGCAGTGGTGGTAGTGCTGTCCGCGTCGATGTTGCTTGCCAGCACCTGCGGTCTGGTGGACAGCGTCGTGATCATGGCCGGGCGCACCTCGTGGAATCTCGGCACCACCATCGCCGCGCTCGGCATTAACGTGGTCGCGGACCTGGTGCTGATTCCTCCGTACGGCATCGTCGGCGCGGCAGCCGGGTGGTGCGCGGGAATCGCGGCCGCCAATCTCGTGCCGTTGGCACTGGCGTGGCGTGGGCTGGGCCTGCATCCGTGTGGTCGCAGCCTCGGACTGGCGCTTATGACCACCGGTGGATGTTTCGTTGTGCTGCCGATCGTGATCAGCGTGACCACCGGGAGTCAGGTCGCGACTGCAGGGGCGTTGCTGCTCGGGGCGGCGCTCTACGCAGCTATGTTGTGGCGCGCCCGCGGCATTTTCGAGCTCGGCGGCATGTTACGCCGGCGAGTGCACTCGGCGACGCAATGACGTACCACCGCAGGGCGGTGCTAGGACATCGGGGCTGGCTACTCTGCGCCCTGCTGGTGGTCGTGCTCGCCACGGCCGGGGTGATCGCGTGCACCTGGTCGGGTCGGCGTTCGGGGTCGGCGGGCGCACCTAGCCGATCGGCTTCCAAGCCTGCCAGCTCGCCGCGTCCACTGTCCGGGATCCAGACCGGCCACGGCCGACCTGCGGTCCCCAAGACTGGCGCTTACCTCGGGGCGTGGGTCAAACCAGCCGTGTTCTCCCAGCCGGGGCGGGTCGATGCACTCCAGAATTTTGAATCCGAGATTGGCGCGCAGTTGCGCGTCGTGCACCTGTACCGCACCTGGGAACAGCCGGTTGGCACGCCGAGCGACTTGACTTTCGCTGAACGCGGCAGCTTCCTCATCATCTCGTGGGCGACGCCAGATCTCACCAAGGTGTTGGACGGATCGCAGGATGCCCTGATTGCCGAACGGGCGACACAGATTCGGGCGCTACCCACCGGCGTGTTCTTAGAGATCAGGTGGGAAATGGACCGGGCGAATCTTCGGAGCGTCGTGCACAACCCGGCGACGTACATCGCGGCCTGGAAGCATATTCGAGCGATCTTTGCTGCGAATCATGTGGGCAACGTCGCTTGGACATGGTGTCCGACTGCTGGTGGCTTCGCCAACGGCACCGCTGGGGCGTACTACCCCGGAGACGACGCGGTGGACTGGATTTGTGCAGACGTTTACCCCACGACGCCCTGGATCAAAGGCAAGTACGAGTCGTTCCCCTCGCTGGCCCAGGCCTTCATGACCTGGGCGGCCGGACACCCGAACAAGCCGATCATGATTGGTGAATTCGGGGTTGGTACGAGTTACGGTGCTGACCGCGCGCGGTGGATCACCGAGGCGTGTGAGTATGTCATGTCGCACCCAGGGATCAAGGCCGTCGCCTGGTTCGATCAGACTGATCCGAAGGACCCCGTTTACTACAGATTTGCGTTGACCGACGCCTCATCGCTACGAGCCTTCAGCGCCATCGCGCAGGATCCTTACTTTCGGCCCCGCGTGTCATGACCGCTGTCGGATTCATCGGCGGCTTGGGCCGCAGCGGGTCGACCCTGCTGGAACGCATTATTGCTGAGCTGCCTGGCGTGTGTGCGCTGGGCGAGGTGCTGCACCTTTGGCAGCGCGGCGTGCGCGACAACGAACTGTGCGCCTGCCAACAGCCCTTCCGCAGTTGTCCCTTCTGGCAACGGGTCGGCGAGGAAGCATTCGGCGGTTGGCACAACATCGACGTCGACGTGGTCGAACGGCTGCATGGTCAAGTCGACCGAATGCGTTACATCCCGATCGATATCGTGTCCGGACGGCTGTCTGCGCGAAGAGCTGTGGCCAACCAGTACGCCGATTACTTCGCTCGGGTGTACGCGGCCGCTGCAAGGGTCAGCGGTGCGGGCGTGGTTGTTGACTCGAGTAAGAACGCATCGACGGCATTCGCGCTGCGCGCTCACCAGGACATCCAGCTCAAGGTGCTGCACGTGGTCCGCGACAGCCGCGGCGCAGCCTATTCGTGGACCAAGCAGGTCGCCCGCCCGGAGGCTGCAAATACTGACGGGGAACAATGGATGGAACGATATTCGCCTACGGTGTCCGCGCTGCTCTGGGACGCCCACAATTTGGCCTTCGCCGCACTGGGTCGGCTGGGAACGCCGACGCGGAGGGTGTTCTACGAACGGTTCCTGGCCGACCCGGAGCTGGGCGTCGCCCGCATCGCCGACTTCCTCGGGGTGAAGTCTGACGCTGCGTCGGGGTTTCTGCATGGCGATACCGTGCAATTGCGCGAGACCCATCAGGTGGCCGGCAATCCGATGCGGTTCCGTACGGGAAGTCTCCGGTTGCGACAGGACGACGCATGGCGCCGGGAGTTCCCGTCGAGCGACGTTCGGCTCGTCACCGCTCTTACTGCTCCCCTGATGATGCGGTACGGCTACGCATTGGCCGCCGGGCCCAGTCCAGATGACGGTGTGGCCGGATGAGCGCCTCGCCCTCCGCTGAGGTCGTGATCCCCACACGTGGTACTCGACCCGACACGCTCAATCAGGCGATCGAGTCGGTCCGGGGACAGCAGTACGAAGGCCACCTTGCCATCGCGGTTGTGTTCGACGGCGTCGCCCCGGACTGGCACCTGGTTTCCGCTGGTCCGGTGCCGGTGCGGGTACTTGTCAATTGCCGGACTCCGGGGTTGGCCGGCGCGCGGAACTCCGGCATCGAGACGAGTTCAGCAGAGCTGGTCGCCTTCCTCGACGACGACGACTTCTGGCTCCCCAACAAGCTGAGTCGGCAAGTGAACTGGTTAGCCGAGGCCGGAGGTGACTTCGCTACTACGGCAATACGGGTCGAGTTCCGCGGGAGTCGTTCGCCCCGGCTGGCACATTCATCCTCCGTTACTCACGGGCAGCTCGTTGCATCCCGCATGTCGATGCTGCATTCGTCGACATTCCTCATCCGTCGTCAGGCTCTCGTGTCGGCGGGGATGGTCGACGAATCCGCGCCCCTGAGCCAGAACGAGGACTGGGACCTTTTGCTGCGGTTCAGCCGTCACCACTCCATTGCCCACCTCGACGAACCGTTGGTGTCGGTGCGATGGGGCAGTACTTCGATGTTCGCCCGGGCATGGGAGTCGAAAATCGATGCGATGCATTGGATTGTCGCCAAGCATCCAGACCTGCGAACGAGCCGGGTCGGATACGCCCGATTGCTCGGGCAGATGGCGTTCGCTCAAGCCGCGGCGGGGCAGCGCCGGGAGGCAGTCAGCAGCGCCGTGCAGGCCAGCCGGCTGCGCTGGCGTGAACCTCGCGGCTATCTCGCGTTGCTGGCGGCATCACGCTTACTGACGCCATCGCTGATTCTTCGCATGCTTCACCGTTGCGGGCGGGGCATCTGATCTTGGCGTCAGTCACGTCGCCAGGAGGGAGTACGACCCCACCACTTCGCTAAGGCCTCATCGTCGCTGACGTAGCGATCGCGCAACGAAGTGCGCAACTGCTCGGACATCGGCGAGCGGGGTCGCGCGTTGTGCTGGTCGAAGACTGGCAGATGTCGATCAGGCAGGCCTAGGAAGTCGACCACCGCACGCCACGAAGGCTCCGGATCGACAAAGAAGTCGTCGCAGTCGACGACGTGCAACCGGTCGCGACCCACCTCCCGGGCCATTCGTTCCAGTTGCTCAAGGTATCGGCCGCGATGCAAATAGCTGTGGTGTTGGTGGCTGTGGCTGTTATAGGCCGGGTCGGCGACTAACTTTTGCTCTTCGCCTTCCAGACGGACGTCCTCCAGGTCCAGGGCCCGCTCGAAGTCCTCGGTCTCGAAGCCGCGAGCCCGCTCATGAGTGTGGGCGGAGTACGCGCGCTCGGCCGGATCGCGCAACAACACGATGATCTTGACTCCTGGGAGATCCGCAGCGATGCGCGCTGCGGCCAAAGGATGAAACAAGTAGTAAGGACTCGACTCGAACGTCATCGGCGTGACGTGTTGCTTTGCGGCGACGCGCCTTGCGCTCATTGTCAGGGGGAAGTGCGCCTGGTACCAGCCGCGCCCATTGAGGTAGCCGGTGTCGAAGTAATGCACTCCTTTGTGCAGCACTGCCTTGAGGATCGCCGGGTGCTGGCTCAGCGCCCGGTACATCGATGTGGTGCCGCAGCGTTGCGCGCCGCAGATGAGGAAGTCAGGTGACACGCGCGCACCAGCGGTAATGCGCCCGATGCGCAGAACAGCCTCCTGCCCATAATGCTGCGCCCACGGCGGCAGGGAATTCGTCTTCATGCGTGATACCTCTCCGAACTTAGAAACTTGCGGACTCTCGATAGCCCTCGAGGGCTGGGGTGATCCACGTCTCCACACGTCCGCCATAACCGCCGGCAGCGCGTTGGTCGTCTGCAATGTAGCGAAGCGCGATCTCAGTGAGATACAGCGCGGCAACGAGCCGCGCTGCTTCAGGGCGGACTTCCCAAACCGCGAGCGTTTCGGGCGCCCCCTCGATGCAGTCCCGGGCCGCGACCGGGTGCGCCACGCCGCCGTTCACGAGAGCATCCTGCATACGATAGTGCAAGGCGTCGAAACCTTGCGGCACGCCGCTAGCAGCTCGCTCCCAGTCCCAAACGAGTACCACGCCGTCCCGCTGACCGCAGTTCCACGGTGTCCAGTCGCCGTGCCAACTAGCCGTGATCAGCTGGTGGTGCACACACGCCGCCGTCAAGTCGGCGAGCACGCGGAGCAGCTGATCCAGTATGGCTTGGTCTGCCTCGTCGACCTGCTCGTACAGTTCATTTGCGCGACGCTCCAACACCAGTGCGTAATTGCCTACGTTTGTGGTCGAACGTAGCGGAGTGACGGATACGGCTCGCATCGCTGCCGTCAGCGCAGTAGTCGAAGCCCGGGTGGCTCCAGCCGTCGGCAATGCGGAAAGGACGAGGATCTGCATGCCGTGCCACTCCCCGCGATGCAGGATCTTCGGCACCCTCAGTTCCGGACGATCCGCACCCGTCAGTTGTTGCAACGCGTCACCCTCGTCACGCACGAGGGCGCTGGTCAGGCCGCCCATTCCGATCTTCGCCCACGCGAGGGTTCGCCCTGCCGGATCGAGCAGCTGAAGGACCGGCTTGCGGTTCGCTCGTTGTGGCGTCAGTGCCATGCCAAGTACCACTGGCCGACCAAGCACCTCCGCAAGGTGGTCCGCGATCGACGGCTTCGATGCATCCGGCCGGAGGCGGTGTGGCATGACTCGGGGGGCTAGTCCAGCGCGGCAGACTGCGGCGAGGGCGCGGCGTTGCAGCCGTGCAGAGAGTCCTGACCCGACGCCTTGTGCAAGCACTGCGTTCGCCGCCGCGCGGGGATTGGCAGCGGGCAGCAGGACCCTGGGTAGCCGCGTGCCGGGTGCGATCAACAGTTCGCCGGGTGCGCGCGACTCAGCGCGGCTGCGCACGCGCTCGGCGCCGGGCCACAATTGCGCCGCCGCGGCGTCGAGGTAAGAGATCCGGGCTGCAGCGTCGGTCCGGATCGGGTGCCCGGCTGGCTTGTTCATGCGATCTGCGCCGGTTCGCGGTCCAGGCGAGACCGTGCCAAGAGCGCAACCGAGATCATTGAGATCACCAGTCCTGACGGCACGCTAATGTAAAAGACCATGTAGATCAGAGTGAGACCGACCGCGACCACCCCACCCTGCCCGACTGCGGATCTTTCCCGCCGGTAGGTCCACACCGTCATTCCAAAGAATCCCAGAAAGAACCCTGCGCCAACCCAGCCCTGGTTGAAGATGATCGTCCAGAATTGCCCATTGCTGCCAACTGTGAACTGGCCGCACTGCGGACACTGGGGTGTTTTGCCGATGGCGATTGAAGAGTAGCTACCGATCGTCTTGCGCGTCCCGCCCCAGCCGATGATTGGCGAATGGTTGGCGCCATCGATGGCAGCAGCGCTTAGAAAGGCCCGAATGTTGTTACTTCCCGGGTGGTTCAGCCGGGATCCAATAACTCCGTGCAGTGGCGTCGCGGCAAATGCGATTACTCCGATTGCCCCGACCGCCACGACGGCGAACAGGGCGAGAACTCTACCTCGAAGCAACAGCCGCACGGCCACCCAGAGTGCAGCCACGGACAGCCCGATCCACAACCCGCGGTTCAACGAGTAGACAATCGGCACCAGGCTGGATGTGAGGACGATGCCGCACAGCAATCGCCTGCGTGTTGGCGCGCCGACGCCCCAGGCGATCACAAACCAGATGAGCAGAATGGCGATATTGTTGGCCCAGAAATTTGTGTAACCCCATGGTGCTGCGGCGCGGCCGCCCTCATCCCCGAGCACAGATTGGATCTGTGCCGCGTTTGGGTGTACGAGGGCGGCTATGTAAGGGTCGGAGCGCAGGCCCGTGGGCAGTAGCAGCTCGGTCGGGGAGGTGAACTGGAACGACGGCAGGTATGTTCCGAGAAACCCTCCCAGCACGGTGACGACAAATAGCGAACTCAGCCACGCGAGCAATCGACGTTGTGGCAACTCGGCGGGTAAAAGGTTGCAAACAAACAACATCACAACGGTGGCCGAGGCGTAGTCGGCCAGCGCGAAACCGATCGAGACCAGCCGACCGCCGGTCGTCCCGGCTGTCGTCCCAGGAGGATTTTGGGAGAACATCAGGAGGCTCAGCACAGTCCAAGCCAGAAACAGTCCCCAGAGCCAAAACCAGGGCGGCAATCGGAGGGGTCTGCGTCGGCGTAGCTCCACGCCCATCGGGATCGCCAAGATCACGAATATGAAGCTGCCTAGACCGAGCGCCCACCACAGCGGGAACAGCACGAGTAACGCCCATACCGGCCACGCCGTGGCAAGGCGCAACCGGCCTGCGGGGTCGCGACGCAATACGTACGCGAAGTGACCACGATCGAATACACCGTCCGCCGGATGTGCATCAGGCGGGGGAGGCACTGTGCTCAGGTCCGACCGTCCGCCGGTTTGCGGCCTGGGCGAGGCCCCAGCCCCCCCGTGCAGGTGCCGCGGCTCGATGATCACCAAAGGGTTCGGTGCTGTTGCGGTCCGCTGCATGCCAGGACGGCTGATCCTCCCCCTGGTAGTGTGGATGCGCCGCGAGCCGGTTCCGTCTAGGCGCAGCCGCGCAGTTGCGTCGAGCAGGCGACGGGGAGTGGGCCCAGTCACCGTCTCGAGCGATCGAGCCTGGCTCGCGAGCGGGAGCGCAACAAGGCGGACGCAGAAGCGCCGCGGCGCTCTTTCGGCGGGATGTCCGACCTCTTTGATGGGTCGGCACTAGGCCTTCGCTGGCCTGCTCCCACGGCCGTGCTCCTCGCGCGCGACTGATTTGATCCGCCACCACCATCTGGGGTTGATGGCGGCCGCAGCGGCTGCGAGGTTCGGCCGGTCGACCTCTCCGATGGTGATGTGGAGTCCGACTTTCCCTCTCCCTGGGATCCGATGTCCGGCGTAGGCAGCTCGGCCTCGCTCGCCGAGCTGCTAGGCAGGTGATGCTGCTTACTTCCCGGGACGAGGACGGCGCCCAACACCGGAGCGCCTACGGCGTCAAGATCATCGATCGCACTGCGCCCGTCATTCACCTTTGACTGCGCGGCGACCACCAGCAGCACCGCGTCGCTGAGTGAAGCGAGGGTCTGAGCATCCGCGGAACTACACGGGTCGTCGGTTGCGATGATCAAGTAGCCATTGGATCGCATCCTGTCCAACCTCGCCCTGCTGATCGCCCCGACGTCGCCAAGATCCGGATTGCGTTCCACAAAGCGGACCGCAGTCGTCGTCTGGGGGGCAAGCCGATCTGCAGTACTCGTCAAGGAGAGGACACATACCGGCACGCCCGTGTGCGCCAGGGACGCCGCGAGGTTGGCCGCGACCGTGTCGGTTGGTGTCGCGGGCGCCGCTCCTGTGAGCAAGATTATGCCCGCGTCACCCACGCTCGCTCCCAGGAGATTTACGATGCGTTGGTACTGAGCAGCCTGCGGCGAACCGGCACTCTCCACCATTCCGTCTTGTAGTCGAGTGATAGTGCTGATCACCGGGAGACGAATAAGTCGCACGACGTCATCCGGCCGGCTCATCCGGCGTAGCTTGGCGAAGCGCAGCCACGCGATCGCCAGGCCGATGAGCAGGCCCGCGGCTAGCCCGGTAGCGAGGTTAAGCGGCAGTGACGGGCTGGACGCTTTACCGGGAATCGTGGCCTCGGAGAGCAGTTGCCCTGGAGTGATGACGGTGGCGGAGAGACTGTTGAACAGAGTGTTGAGCGTGGTAATCGCGCTGATTAGCAGACCTCGCTGCGCAGACGCGTAACTTCGCGCCTTGGAGTTTGCAGGCAGGGTCGTCAACTGGTCCGACACGCTGTTCAATTGAGTGTTTTTCGTCCGCAGGGTGTCGGATAGCTTGTTGATCTGCGCGTCCAGCGTGCCCTGTGCGTCCGCGCTGCGGGCGTCGAGGTAGGCGGTTGCAAAGTCGTTCGCAGTCTGCGCGGCAGTCGCGGGTGACGTGGCCGTGTAGTTCATCCGCAGGACCTGCGTATTCGGCGGAACGGTGATCGTCAGGTTCTTCAACAGCGTGGCGGTCGGGGTCGACTTCCGCGACGGGTCCAACTCCTGGACGCGTTTTGCGGTCTGCGTGGACTTTGCGAGCTGTGCCTCGGTGTCCAAGTTGATGGTGCCGGAGGTACGGGCATTGGCGAGGCTTGCCGAGTCGGACACACCCGTCAGCGTGACCAAAACAGATGCCGAGGCGGTGTACTGCTTCGTCTCCACCTTCGTCACCGCCGCCGCGCCGGCGATTCCCGCGATGACGGCGACGGTGACGGCGATCCAGCCGCGTTGAAGCAAGGCACGCAGCCCACCGGTCTCGGAGCCTCTTGGCGCCCTAGGGCTAGACAACGTCATCACCGACTTGCTACTCGTGAGCGGTTCGCGGACCGGACGTGCCGAAGAGCTACGAGTAGCGCGTCGGAACAGCACAAGATTAACCCAGCCATGGGCAAATCGTGGTTTGGCGGTTTCTTCCCTTCCGGACTGCGGTGTCTGGTCGGGTGCCTTCACCCGGCCGTCCTCCGGCTTCGCGGGATTCCCTGACGCGGGGAGGCCCGTAGTAGCCAGACGGGGTTGCTGAAGCCTATTGGGAGATCAGAGGAATCGACGACAACTGTCCGGACGAAACATGGCGTCCGGGTGTCCGTGGTAATTGACGTGGATCCGTCGCCGGAAAAACGGGACGCGTCAAGCGTGGTAACCGAGGTTTTGGGTGTCGTGTCACCGGGGCCGGCGAGGTCCACCAATCCCCGAATAACCTGGACGCGAGCGCCATGGGGAAGCCCGGACGCATACACCGTGACGGTGCGCTGCTCGGCTTGGGACACCGAGACCGCACCCATGGCCGACCGGCCATCGAGACGCAGGTCCAGTTGGCCGTGGAAGCGGGCCAGGTCGCCGAAGAAGACGCGGCCCGCTTGCAGTGCGGTTAGCAAGGAAGACATGTCATGGTCCGGTGCCCACGCCCAAGTAGCGAAGTTCAGAATTTCCGACGACCAATCCTGGCCCTTGTGATCGTCGTTTACGCCGATTCCAGTTAGAAAGATCTCGTTTCGCGAACAGTTATCCCATACTGACTCGTGCTGCTCGAGATTGCACCCACCGCGCAATCGGTACCCGACTTCGAGCAAGTCGCAGTTCAGCGCCCGGTTTGTTACCAGCTCGGCCGACTTCTGCGCCCTGGCGCGCTCCTGCAACGCTGCCGAAAGTTCTCCAACTGCGGTGCCGAACGGATGGCAATATGATGCGATGCCGCCGCTCGCGTGAATGCGGGTTACCGCAGCCACGGCTACGTCCTCGTCCTTGCTCGGGAAGGGGCCGGCCTGGCTGTAGTCGGGCAGGGCTATGGATCCGCCATACCAGCCCAGATGCGGCGTGGTCAGCGATACTTCGAGAGCCTGCAACTGCTGGACGGTGGGAAATGCGTCGGAGTAATGGGTAATTAAGCTGCGCTGCGTAGCTAAAGGTCTTTGACCGGAGCTTGTTCTGATAAATCGAATGTCGGTAGCATAGCCGGCCGCCGTGTTGCCCTTGCCGCTCGCAACCGCTACGAGCGAAAAGTCAAAGAGCGACGAGTCTTCACCGTCGGTGCCCGGCCACAGACGAGCGATGTCTTGGTCCGGATGAATGGTCACCGTGGTCCATCTGCCGACCGGGGCGTCCAGCGTGATCGCTGCCTTTGTCGCGTTTGCTAAGACCGACGTCCCGGGACGCTGTAGCCCCCCGAAGCGGTAGGAGATAACGTAGTTGGCGGACGGAATTCCCGCCCGGGATGGCCGAAAGGACGTCGTCAGCTCGATAGATAGAAAGTTGTCAGAGTTGATATTCGTCGGACAGACGGCGAGGGAAATTGACTGACCTGCCAGCGAAGTGCGGTTGAGAAGGTTCTCAGACTGACCGGACAGCACGTGTCGGATCGGATCCGCGCTGGCCGCGGTGGCCCCGATCAGCAAGGCGTTTGGCCGGCGACCCAGCAGGGGGTGCCCCGTCGGAGTGCAGAACACGAGCTGCTTCGACCCCGGTGCGCCTGACACAGACGAGGTCCAGGTCCATCGGTGGAGGTCAGTGGTGTTCTCTGTCGAACCGGTGCAACGGACCGTGTCTGCGGCGTCGTGACCCGACATTCGAAAGTCGTGCTCAGTCCACCACACGACATCGACGCCCGTCCGGGCTGCTTGGGCGAGTTGAGCTTCCATACTTGCCGGACCTTCGCTTGCCGAGGCATGCACGTGCATCGCCATGCACACTGGCCGCAAACCACCGTCGAACTCTTTGCCGGTGCGGGCGTTCATCGCCAGCGCGGCCGCCCCACCTCCCGCCGCGACTGCTGCAGCCGAGCCGAACAAGAAGGTCCGCCGGCGCAGGGACGGATTGCCGAACCACCCGCCATCCTTACTGGTCCGCATGTCCGACTGATCCACTCGGTATCACCTTCAGGCCGTCTGGTTCGGTCCCGCTGTGGTCAGCCCGGAATGGCACGACGGTGCGGGTCAACGCCGCAGTCGCGCTGATCACGACGAGCAACAGCAAGGCGCCGAAGATCAGGCCGGCGACCGCATCGGTCAACCAGTGCTTGGAAAGGTAGGTGCGGCTGAACGCCTCAAGCCACGCTGCCACGGTCAGGACGGTCCACGCCGTGAACTTCCACTTTCGAGCGAGGGTGGGCATCACCAACAACCCAAGGAACAGCATCACTCCGTAGATCGTCAGCAGGCGCGCGCAGCCACCCGACGGGAACGTGCCCAGCGTCGTGGGTGGGTGACCGCGGTCGACGATCTTGGCGAGGAGCTTCTGGCTGAACTTCTCCAGCAGGAAGGTGCTGAGGATGACGATGGGCGGAATGTAAAAGCGCCTACGCCACGCCAGGCCAAGTAGCAACGCGCCGACCACACATATGACGCGGATTTCGAAGATGTTTCCCATCTTCGTCAGCAGGTTCATGGCGCTGGTGAACGGACTGTCGTGGACTCGCGGGTGGATCCATCGAAAAGCGGGCCAGTCGACGCTGTCCTCGAGCGACTTAGCTAGGAAGCCCATCGGCAGACTGACCAGAAAAACGGCCAGAGTGCCGAGTCCGCCGATGATGAGCGCCGCTGCGGGCGCGGTGGTCCGCGCAGCCAAGCCGCGTCCCCACGAGACCGGTGCCAGCCAGGTGATCTGGACGTCGGACCGATATGCCCACCGAGGCACGCCAACCGCTATGGCCAAGCCAACGAGACAGCAGACAATCAAGACGATCATGTATTCCCCCCGGAATGATCTGACCGCCAGATTACGTCCAGCGCGGGGATTTGTACAACGCGCGTCAGGGGGCAGATCACAGGAAGAGCATCACCGATCACGAGCTGGACATGCTCAGTCATCGAAGGTCCGCTACAGTACTGGATCAGCGCATCGCCGGGGCGGCGATTTCCATATCGGCTGGATAACAGTCGACACCAGTTCCACACGGAACGCGAGTGAGACCCCCCGGAGGAAGCCAGTGGCATCCCGAACACCGCTCCGCACCCATAGACCTCGTCACTTAAGGCCTCCGGTAGGGCAGCGCGCCGGGGCCACCAGTCATCGAGCTGCGACGTCGACGAGTCGGCGCCGCCTATGGGTCGGTGCGACGCGTCGATCGGTGGCGGCTGCTGTGGGCTTCGTCCTCATCGTGAGTACTGCCGTCGGTGCCGCCCTGACTACGCAGCATCATCAGCAGGCTCGGGCGGCCCAGCTGCAGACTACGACCGTCAAGCTCCTCGCGGCCGCCGACACGTACATCTCGACGGCGGCCAAGAAAAAAGTGTATGGCTCCGCCGTTCGGCTTTCGGCTTCGTCCAAGCCGGGCGATGCTAAGACTGCCTACCTTCGCTTCGACATACCTCCCGACTTGACCAACAGGGTTGCCAGCGCCAATCTCCGGTTGACGCGTGACGATCATCGTTTCAGTGGTCCGGTCAGCTTGCATTTGGTACCCGCTGAGAAGTCGTCTTCCTGGGACGAGAAGACAACAACTGCGATCACTGCGCCGACGTTCGGCGCTCCGATGCAGACTGTCATCAACACTTCTTCGACGGTCATCACCGTATTTGACGTCACCGCGGCCGCTCGCGCCGGCGGCTCGGCGTCGTTTGCCGTGACGTCGGCGTCTGTTACAGATGTCGCTCGATTCCGGTCACGTGAGGCATCGGCGGGTGAGCCGCTACTGATTCTGACGGTCGTTGGCGCAGACGCGCCTTCGGGCAGCGCTTCCATGAGTGCGCCGGCAAGCGGATCGCCGACGACGGCCGGGTCGTCGACGACGCATCGGGCGCCCAGTAGCGCTCCGTCGAGCACGCCATCCACGTCAAGTCCCAGTTCGCCGGGCGACGGGTCGTTCTTGCGGCCGGCCTGTGCTGTGTCGGCCAAGCTCGTTCCTTCATGCGGGCGATGGTGGGGAATCGCTCCGCGTTGCTTCACTTCGACCTCGGTGACCGACGGCACGGCCCAAGACGAGGCGGCTGCGCAACGGCCGATGGACATCGTGCACCAGTACCATGTCAATGGCACCCTCTTCCCCACCGCCGCGGAGAAAGACCTGGCTCTACAGCCTGGTCGCAACCGAATGCTGTACCTGAATTGGAAACCGGCCACCGACATGTCCTGGCGGGACGTGGCCGACGGGAAGGCAGATGCACGAATCGATGCCGAGGCGCGTTACCTCGCCACGTCGTTCAACTACGCGTTCTTCTTAACGATCTGGCACGAACCAGAGAACGATGTGAATCCATCGACGGGCTCCGGCAAGACGGCTTCGGACTATGCCGCCATGTTCCACCACGTAGTGACGCGACTACGCGCAGACGGTGCAACGAAGTTCGTGTCGGTGATGAACTATATGGGATATGTGCCTTGGGCACAGAAATCATGGTTCAGCCAATTGTGGCCGGGTAACGACGTCGTCGACTGGCTCGCTATCGATCCGTACGCCGCAGGCGATGCAAGTGGTTACATGTCGGGGGATTTCGACACGCTGGTCAACAGAACTGGCGCAGGCTTTCCTGGTTTCTACAATTGGGCGACCTCGGTACATCCCGGTATCCCTGTCATGATTGGCGAATGGGGGGTGCGGGAGAGTTCTACTAATCCTACGGGTAAGGCAAAGTTCTACGCGTCGGTCGCTGCCGAGATCGGCAAGTACCCCTGGATCAAGGCGTTGGTGTACTTCGACACCCCAGCCCCGCCGGCAGGGGAGGACGCCGGTGACACTCGTCCGGACAGTTCGGCAGGCACGTTGGCTGCCTGGCGCAAGCTGAGCTATGACCCGGCCGTACGTGGGCCGTCATTCAGCTACGGCGCGGGCGCCCTGGCTGGAGGGTGAGATTGGGAAATCGTCGGAAGGAAAGGGAGCGGGTGGACCTGCTCGGCCTTCATTTCAGTTCTGTGACCGAAGTAGAGGTCGTCGATTGGGTGTTCCGGCGTCTGTCCACTGGTGATGAGAGTGCGCGGGGAGGGTGGATTCTCACACCGAACGTCGACATCCTGCGAAGGATCGTGCACGACAAAGACGTCCGGGCTTTGGTGGACGGTGCGGATGTGGTCGTCGCGGACGGGATGCCCCTGATATGGGCTAGCCGGTTACAGGGCACCCCCCTGCCAGAGCGGGTCACAGGCGCAGCTCTGCTGCCGGCACTCTGCGCCCGGGCGGATAACGAGGGCCGTCGGGTGTACCTGTTGGGCGGCGCCTCAGGTGTTGCTGAAGCTGGTGTTATCGCGCTCAAACGGCTGCACTCCAACCTGTCAGTGGACGGGTGGTCACCACCGTTCGGGCAGGAACGCACCGTGGCGGGTATGGCCGCGATCCGCGACCGCGTCCTGGCGGCCCGGCCGGATCTAGTCTTCTGTGGATTCGGCTTCCCGAAGCAGGAGCGGATTATCGACACCCTGCGCGCAGACATGTCCGATGCTTGGTTCGTAGGTTGCGGTGCGGCACTGGATTTCATCGCGGGCGAGGTACCGCGCGCGCCCGGATGGATGCAGCGCTTCGGCTTGGAGTGGGCACATCGGCTAGTGAAGGAACCCCGACGGATGTTCCGTCGCTACATCATTCACGACATCCCGTTCGCTCTCTCGCTGCTCGGCCGCTCAGCGTGGCGCCGCCGACGATATTCGGCGGTTGCGCGAAGGCCAAGTGGCGGATTTGAACCGTAGCGTGGGTTGCTCGATGAACCGCCAGCTCAGGAACGCGAGCGGGGTCACCGCCGCCATGGACAAGAGGGCTAGCGGAATCGTGTGCCACTTGGCCATCGGCGTATATGTCAGCAACTGTTGCACCGGAAATGCGTACACGTACATGCCGTAGGAAATATCGTTTCGGCGACCGAGTTTGTGAAATGGCAGCACCCGAGCCAGCCAAAGACATAGGTAGGCCATAGGCAGTGCGGCGAGCACCCGGACCTGACCGAAGTGGGCAGCGAAGGCGAGGATTACTAATGCAGCGATTGCGCCGGGCATCGTTAGTCTAATATTTTGGAATCGTCGGAGGAAAGCACCGGCAAGAAAGAATGACGCGAGACGGAAGGCGAGTTGCAGCGTGGTGTCCCGCTCCGTCCCGCCATACACCAGAACCGCATGAACCAGGACTACCGCCACAAAGGCGATGGCTGTGACTGCCGGCCGACGGCGCGCCACGGCGAGAGATAGCAACAGACCGATGCCTAGATAGCATGCGAATTCATACGAGAGGGTCCAGAGAGAGAGGTTCCACGTGGTTGTATCTGGCCGGCCGGCCAGAGAGTTGCCGATAGTCGGTTGCGCGATGTAAAGCGCAATATTGGAAAAGACGTACCGTGCTGCGGTGATTGGCCGCCACGAACCCGGCCCCAAGATGGCCGAGATGGGCGCCGCGACGAACGCCGTGGTCAACAGGCAAGCCCAGAATCCGGGAAAGATGCGCAGCGCTCGTCGCCAGAGAAACCGACCCATCGAAAGGCGAAGTCTGCTCTGAGTGACCAACCACCCGCTGAGGGCGAAGAAACCGGCCACTGCCCAGCCGCCGATCTCAAGGTCGCCGATCGCTATCGGGTCCCCACCTCGGATCTTCGGCACATGTGAGACGACGACGACGAGCGCCAGGACCAGACGGATCGCGTTTAGGCTATTTCGGTTATTGGGGAGCCGATCGTCATCGGGCGGCGCAGCTTCTGCGTGGCGCGCTCGTACCCCCGCAGCCGAGCTTGGCGACGTAGTGGGATTGGCTACAGAACGTTGCCCCGGCGTCAGCACCCTATTGGCGCGATGGTGCTGTGTCATTGCTCCCCCATGCAGTGGGACCCGCCCACAGATGTAGCCGAGCCGCGTTATTGGTCGGCTGAGGCCGATGCATCGCGGGTCGGGCACCGGACCGCCCAAGATCCAAGTGGAGCAAAGTGTAGGACCTACATAATCGTGGCGCTACCGCAACGCCGCCCGCCGACCAGCCATCCGCCGGCGCAGATCCCGCTGGACGGGCGGATCGTGCGATGATTTCCTCGAGCGAGCGGGTCGCCCGCGTGCGGGCTCGGGCGGGCACGCAATCACCAGTACCAGGGGGGCCATGTCTTTGGATCTTGCCGTCGTTGCCGGCGGCTGCGCTGTGGGATTTGTTGTAGGAATAACCGGAATGGGCGGTGGCGCGCTCATGACGCCCATGCTGGTGTTCTTCTTCAATGTCAACCCACTTACCGCTGTGTCGAGCGATCTGGTGGCGTCGCTGTTCATGAAACCTGTCGGTGGGTTCGTCCATTTACGGCACGGAACCGTGCACCGGGACCTAGTCAAATACCTGAGCCTCGGTTCCGTTCCCGCGGCGTTTCTCGGAGTTCTGCTCCTCAAGTTGCTCGGCCGCATTGGCCCCGGCGTAAATTCTGTAGTGACGGTCGGGCTGGGCGTAGCACTGCTGCTCGCTGTCGCGACGATGCTGCTCAAGGGCCTCTTCGAGGTACGTCGGCACGCGGCTGCGGTGCGCGAAGGTACGTCTCGAAAGGATCGCGCGGATAGGTTTGCGGCGCGGCCGGCTTTGACCATCGCCATCGGTGCCTTGGGTGGGCTGGTCGTTGGGATGACGTCTGTAGGTTCGGGGTCGCTCATTATCGTTGCGCTACTGCTGGCCTATCCCATGCTGAATGCCCGGGAACTCGTTGGTACCGATCTCGTCCAAGCTGTGCCGCTAGTCGCGTCGGCTGCACTCGGCCATGTGCTTTTTGGCCATGTCGCCTTTGGCCTGACGGTCTCCTTGATAGTCGGCGCGGTTCCTGGCGCCTTCATCGGAGCGAGAGTGTCCAGCCGCGCGCCGCAGATGGTGGTCCGGCGCATGATCGCCGTTGTGCTGCTGGCCTCCGGCCTCAAGTTGCTGGGCGTTCCCACGGGCGTGACCGCATCCGCGCTCGTCGGCAGCCTTCTTCTGGGGCCTCTGGCATGGATGGTCATTCGCCGGATGAACGGGCTGCCAGGCCGCTGGCGTACCGAGCGCCGACAGGCCCACACCGGCGCGCTCTCCTGACTGGGAGAAAAACTCGTTCGGTCTCCGACTTGCTTTTCCGGAAGTTTTTACGCACAATCTGTCGACGCGTAGTCCGGGGGGATGCGCGAGTGGGCCTGCGGGCCACTACACGGGGGAAGTCCAATGTCTCGACGGGTTATTCAGCGCTGCGCAAGTCTGCTAGCTGTGGTCTCCACCGCATTGCTCGGTCTGGTTCTCGTCGTTGAAGCGGCGCCGGCGAGCGCAGCGGGCACGCTCCAGCCGAAGATCGTCAGTACGACGGCAGCGTCATACACGCCCAACATCAATAACGGTGTCGTGTACGCGATCAATCAGGTGGGGAACATCGTCTTCAACGGCGGCAGCTTCACCAGCGTCACACCGAAGGGCAGCTCAACGGCTCTCACTCGTACCTACGCCCTAGGCTTCGACGCGACGAGCGGAGCAGTCAGCACCACGTTTGCGCCGACACTGGACGGCACGGTTCTCGCGCTATGGCCGGGCCCGGTCTCGGGCACCATCTACGTGGGTGGGCAGTTCAACAACGTCAACGGTGTCAAATGCAAGGGGATCGCACTCCTCAGCACGACGACCGGTGCAATTGTCAACGGGTTCAAGCCACCAGCGATCGACGGCCTGGTGAACTCGATCCGCACGGTCAACAACCAGTTGCTGATAGCCGGTACGTTCACGAAAGCGAATGCCTCGATCCGCCAAGGCATCGCGTCTCTCAACCCGACGACCGGTGCGCTTACCAACTACGCGCAGATCCAGTTCACCGGCCACCACAACTACAACGGCAGCGGTGCCAATGGCGCGGTCGGTCCGAAGGCCATGGACATCAGCCCGGACGGTACGCGGGCCTTCATCCTCGGAAACTTTACCCAGGCCGACGGACTGAGCCGGGACCAGGTCGCGATGATCGATCTGACTGCGACGTCAGCGACGATCGACGCGAATTGGTCGACTCTCGGCTACACAGCTGCTTGCTTCAACAACGCCTTCGACAGTTATGTCCGTGACGTGCAGTTCTCGCCGGACGGCTCGTACTTCATCGTCGTGGCAACGGGCGGTAGCGGAACTAACGTGGACGGATCGCGGTCGCTCTGTGACGCGGCAGCGCGCTTTGAAACGGCTGGCACCGGTATCAATGTGCAACCCAGCTGGGTCGACTACACCGGTCAGGACAGCCTTTGGTCAGTTGCGGTGACGGGGTCAGCCATCTACGTCGGCGGCCACCAACGGTGGCTGAACAACTCAAACGGCTACGATGCCGCAGGCGCAGGTTCGGTCCCTCGTCCGGGCATTGCGGCGCTGGACCCGGACAGCGGCGTGCCGTTCACCTGGAATCCCGGTCGAAATCCACGTGGCGCTGGCGCCTACGCACTGTTCGCGTCAGATACTGGGCTATACGTGGGCAGCGACACCGACTACATCGGCAACTTCCAGTACCTCCACAAGAAGGTCGCGTTCTTCCCACTCGCCGGTGGCACCACGGTGCCCGACAAGACGACCGCCACGTTGCCGGCCAACGTCTACCTCGCCGGTCAGCTGCCGAACGCCAACACCAGTAACGTGCTTTACCGCGTCGACACCGGTGGTCCAGCTGTTGGGGCGATCGACAACGGTCCCGATTGGATGGCAGATCAGACCGACAGTGATGACGGCGCGCAGTACCGGACCACCGGCAGCAATGCCGCAGGATGGGACCCGGTCGGTTCGGTCAACTCCTCGGTACCTCAGACCACACCGTCGGCGATATTCAACAGCGAGCGGTGGGGCGAGTCGCACTGGACCTTCCCGGTGACCGCAGGAACTCCGATCGAGGTGCGGCTTTACTTCGCCAACCGTTACACCGGTACCGGCGGCGCAGGCCAGCGGGTGTTCGACGTAGCGATCGATGGCACCACGGTCCTCGACCATTACGACATCGTGGCCGACGCCGGCGACCAGACCGGAACGATGAAGTCCTTTGCTGTAACGAGTCCCGGTGCGGTCACCATCGACCTCACGCATGAGGTCGAGAACCCACTGATCGACGGCATCGAGATCGTGAAGCAAGGCACTCCGCCATCCGGCTCAGTCGACGACCTGGACTATCGGGCGGTCAGCGGCGCGCACATCGGCCCGCTTACTCAGGTCAATGGCGGCGGAATTAGCTGGGGCTCGACGCGCGGTGCATTTATGGCCGGGAACTCTATGTTCTACGGCACGACCGCAGGTTCGTTCTACCGGACCACGTTCAACGGTTCGACGGTCGGCACTCCCGTGCAGCTCGACCCGTACAACGACCCGTATTGGTCTACTGCGTCCACCGGCTCGGGCCAGACGTACCGTGGCGTGGTTCCGGGGTACTACGGCGAGCTCTCTTCGGTCACCGGGGCGTTCTACTCCGGCGGCAGGATGTACTACACGCTCACCGGCCAGTCGAGGCTCTTCTGGAGGTTGTTCAATCCGGAAAGCGGCATTGTCGGCTCGGTTGAGTTTGCCAGCGCCGGTGCGGACATGAGCAGGGTGGCCGGCATGTTCCTGTCCGGCGCGACCCTGTACTGGGCCAGCAAAACGGACGGCACGCTTCATGCCGTGCCATTCGCTAACAGCACCGTCAGCACGACAGGTGACTCAGTGATCAGCGGACCTAGCACCGATGGCAATGACTGGCGTAGCCGCGGCTTGTTCGCCTACGGGCCGCCGTCGTTCCCCAACCAGCCGCCGGTCGCGACAGCATCCGCGACATGCACCGGTCAAACCTGCGCGTTTGACGGGTCGGGGTCATCCGATCCGGACGGCAGCGTGTCGTCCTACGCGTGGAACTTCGGTGACGGCACGACCGGTACCGGGGTTGCACCGTCGCACCGGTATGCGGTTGGCGGCACTTTCACCGTATCGCTGGTAGTTACCGACAATCAGGGCGGTGAGAGCAGCGCCTGGTCGGGGACCGTGACTGTTCAGGCATCTGCCGAGCCGCTCGGATTCGTCGGGCAGTCAGCGGCCAACGCGAGGTCGACGTCCGTGTCGCTGACCGCACCGGCCGGCATCTCGGCCGGCGACACCGAGTTGCTCTACGTCACCGTGGCAGATGCCGTCACCAGCGGTCTGCCGACCGGGTTGACCGGTTGGACGCAGGAGGTTCGACAGACCTCCGGTCCAATGACCACGATCGTCTATCGCCGTACTGCGGTGAGCGGCGACTCGGGGTCCACGGTCGGTATAACGCTCAGCGCGACGACAGACGCAGACATTCAGATGGCCGTGTATTCGGGCGTAGCACTCAACGCCCTTGTGGTGAAGTCAGCAGCGGATGTCACGACTGCAAACCACGTCACGCCGACCGTTGCCGTCGCGACCGCCGGTTCGTGGGTGGTTTCGTTCTGGGCGGACCGGTCATCTGGCACAACGAGTTGGGCGGTGCCCGCGTCTGTAGCCACGCGCGGCAAGTCCTTCGGTGCAGGTGGCGGGCGCGATACGTCCGTCGTCGCAGACTCGGGGGGTCCGGTGTCTGGGAGCACCTACAGCGGTGGCACCGCGGTCAGCAACTCGACCAGCGGTCGAGGCTTGGCCATCAGCATCGTGCTCGAGCCGTTGGGCTGACATCACGGTCGGTGCGCAAACCCTGTTCTGATATCACTTCGTTCGGCTGGGGGGGGGGTGCGTGGGGTCTGGAGGGGACCACACCAGACCTCGACGTGCCCCCGCCCTTTCCTAACATCGAGGC
>JBPCMU010000027.1:0-21070 GCA_051001975.1 Jatrophihabitans sp. | reverse complement strand
CCTGGGGACTGGGCCGCAGCTGGGCCAAGATCCCCTTCGTCCAGCGCCACCGCTGGGCACTCTGACCAAACCGATCACCCAACCTGACACCCCAGCCCGACGGGTCGTGGCCGAACTCAAGGCCACGACCCACCGGCGCATTCAAGGCCGAGGGCGCCTCTAGGGCGACGAGCAATGACCGTCATTGCTACTGCGGACTGTTGGGCCTTAAGCCTCTGCAGCCCGGTCGGCGAGGGCGCCAGACTGAGCTCAGTACGACGTCCCAGAAGGAGAAGCGATGAGCATTGAGCGAGCGCCGGTGGTCGTTGGTGTCGACGAATCACCCGGCACCGATCTCACCCTGATGTGGGCGATCGAGGAGGCGCGGTCCCGCGGCGTCCCGATCCGCCTCGTCTACGCGTACGGCGCCGCATTGACCTATTCAGCGGTACCCATCTACGGCAACCTGCCGGTTCCGGAGCTGCCATACGTCCGGGGTGTCGCGGCGCAACTGCTTGCCCGAGCAGTGGCTCGGGTGCACGAACTCGCCGCCGATCTCGAGGTCGACTCCGCGGCTGTCGGCGATGACGCGGCGCTGGCACTTATCGACGAGTCGGCACGTGCGTGCACGGTGGTGCTCGGCTCGCGACATCTCGGCGCGGCCGGCTCTGTGCTGCTCGGCTCGGTCGGCGCTGCGGTGTCCGCCCGCGCAGACTGCCCGGTTGTGGTGTTGCGTGGTCTGGCCGGACTGGCGGCCGAGCACCCAGGCGTAGTAGTTGGCGTTGACGGGAAGCTCGGCTCGGAAGCAGTGATCGGTTACGCGTTCGACTACGCCAGCCGTCGCGATGTGCCGCTACACGCGGTGTTGTGCTGGCATCCCGACCTGCTGGCCGAGATGATGTGGCGGGCCGAACCACCAGCACCCGCACTCGCCGATCTCTGGCTGGCCGAGGCGCTGGCCGGCTGGCAGGAGAAGTATCCGGATGTCGTGGTGCACAGCGGCGTGGTCCGTGACCACCCGGTCACCGGATTGGTCGCCGCGTCCACGGCACAGCACCTGCTGGTGGTGGGCACCCGCGGGCGTAGCCCGCTCGTCGGGACCATTCTCGGCTCGGTGAGCCAAGGCGTCCTGCACCACGCGACCTGCCCGGTCGCCGTGATCCCCTCCCCGGTGGCCTGAGGCCACTCAGCCGGCTGCCATGAGCTGGCGGGTCTCGCGGGCGATCTGAAGATCCTCCCGAGCCGCGACGACGACGGTCCGGACCGACGCCGGCCGCGCGCTGATGTCCGCATCGGTGGGCCGCGCCTCGTTGCTCTCGGCATCGATCGCGACGCCGAGGTACCCCAGTCGGTCGGCGGCGCGACGACGCACCAGCGGAGAGGCCTCGCCGACACCGCCGGTGAACGCCAGCACATCGATGCCTCCCGTCGCGGCGCTCATCGCCGCGATGCCGGAGACCAGACGGTGGACGTACACGTCCAGAGCGAGCAGCGCATCTGCCTCACCACGGTCGGCCGCTGCCTCTACCTCCCGCATGTCGCCGGTGCCGGCCAGCGCGGTGAGCCCGGAGCGTTCTTCCAGAGCGGTTGCTACCTCGTGTGGCGTGAGATTTTCGTGTTCCTCCAACCAGAGCACCAGCCCGGGATCGACCGTGCCCGACCGGGTCGCCATGACCAGACCCTCCAGCGGCGTGAACCCCATCGTCGTGTCGACGCTGCAGCCGTTCAACACGGCCGCCAGGGAGGCGCCGGCGCCCAGATGACAGGTGACGACGCGCAGGTCGTCGAGTCGCCGCCCGACGAGAGTGGCCGCCGTCGCCGAACAGTAAGCGTGGGACAGACCATGGAAGCCGTAGCGACGGACCTGGTAGCGCTCGCGCCACTCCCGCGGGATCGCGTAGGTGGACGCCTCTGGCGGGATTGTCGAATGGAAGGCGGTGTCGAAACAGGCCACCGCGGCAACGTCGGGCAGCAGGGCCGTGACGGCGTCCAGCGCAGCCAGCGACTTGGGTTGATGCAGCGGCGCCAGATCGGTCAGGTCACCGAGTTGGGCGCGCACCCCGGCGTCGATTCGCACCGGACCGGTGAACCGCGACCCGCCGTGCACGATGCGATGCCCGACCACCTGGGCCGTGGGCCAGTCGCGCAGCACGTCTGCCAGCCGGTCGGTGTCGATCCCGTCCGCTCCGGCGGGCAGATCGGAGCTCTGCTCGAGTGCATCGACGCCGTCCAGGAGGCGGAGCTTCAGACTCGACGAGCCGGCGTTGACGACCAGGACGCGCACCCGGTCAGTCCCGCCCCGACCAGGTCCATCCGGAGATCGCCGGGTCGTCCTCGCCGTGCTCGCGGGTGTAGGCGCGGGCGGACAGTCGCGCGTCGGACATGCGTTGCCGCAGCGTCGCGGCACGGCTGCCGAGCGACGGCACCCGGTCGATGACGTCCATGACGAGGTGGAACCGGTCCAGATCGTTGAGCATCACCATGTCGAACGGCGTGGTGGTGGTGCCTTCCTCCTTGTAACCGCGGACGTGGATGTCGCGATGGTTGGTGCGCCGGTAGGTGAGCCGGTGGATGACCGCGGGGTAGCCGTGGAACGCGAAGACCACCGGCTTGTCGGCGGTGAACAACGCATCGAAATCGCGGTCGGACAACCCGTGTGGGTGCTCGGTCTCCGGCTCCAGCCGCATGAGGTCGACGACGTTGATAACCCGCACCTTCAACTCTGGAAGGTGAGTGCGCAGCAGGTCGGCGGCGGCGAGTGTCTCCAGGGTCGGGATGTCACCGGCGCAGGCGAGTACGACATCCGGCTCGCCGTCGGTGTTACTGGCCCACGGCCAGATCCCGAGTCCGCGGGTGCAATGCGCGATCGCCTCATCCATCGACAGGTAGGTGAGCGCGGGCTGCTTGCCGGCGATCATCAGGTTCACGTAGTTCCGGCTGCGTAGGCAGTGGTCGGCAACGCTGAGCAGCGTGTTCGCGTCCGGCGGCAGGTACACCCGGACGATCTCGGACTTCTTGCTGATCACATGGTCGATGAAGCCCGGGTCCTGGTGGGAGAAGCCGTTGTTGTCCTGCCGCCACACGTGTGACGAGAGCAGGTAGTTCAGCGATGCGATCGGTGCCCGCCAGGGTATGTGCCGGGTGGTCTTGAGCCACTTCGCATGCTGGTTGAACATCGAGTCGACGATGTGGATGAACGCCTCGTAGCAGTTGAACAGGCCGTGCCGACCGGTGAGTAGGTAGCCCTCCAGCCAGCCCTGGCACAAATGCTCCGACAGCACCTCCATCACCCGCCCGTCTGCGGCTAGGTGATCGTCGGTCGGCAGCGATGCACCGTCCCAGGCACGGTCGGTCTGCTCGAACACCGGGGTCAGCCTGTTGGACACGGTTTCGTCCGGACCCATCAGGCGGAACCGGTCCGGGTTCGCGGCGATCACGTCACGCAGGAAGGTGCCGAGCACCCGGGTCGCCTCGGCGAACTCGGTCGCTGGTCGGTCCACCGCGACGGCGTAGTCTCGGTAGTCCGGCATCACCAGATCACGCAACAGCAGTCCGCCGTTGGCGTGCGGATTCGCGCTCATCCGGTGAGCGCCGACTGGTGCGAGATCGGCCAGTTCCTCGATGAGCCGGCCGGTTGCGTCGAAGAGTTCCTCGGGTCGGTAGCTGCGCATCCACGCCTCGAGTTGAGCACGGTGCTCGGCGTTGGTGCGCGTTGCGGCCAGCGGCACCTGATGGGCGCGCCACGTGCCTTCGACGGGCAACCCGTCGACCTCCTTGGGCCCGGTCCAACCCTTCGGCGTGCGCAGCACGATCATCGGCCACATCGGCCGGGTTGTGTTCCCGCCCTGTCGTGCCGCGAGTTGGATTGCGCCGATCGTGTCGAGCACCTCGTCGAGTGTGTCGGCGAGCAGGCGGTGCACCGCGGCCGGGTCGTCGCCGGTGACGAAGTGCGGTTCGTAGCCGTAGCCGCGCAGCAGGTCGGCGAGTTCGGACTCGGGGATGCGGGCCAGCACAGTCGGGCTGGCGATCTTGTACCCGTTGAGGTGCAGCACCGGGAGCACCGCTCCGTCCCGAGCGGGGTTGAGAAACTTGTTCGAGTGCCAGCTCGCGGCCAGCGGCCCGGTTTCCGCCTCGCCGTCGCCGATCACACAGAGCGCCAGCAGGTCCGGGTTGTCGAAGACGGCTCCGTAGGCGTGCACCAGGGCGTAGCCGAGCTCGCCGCCCTCGTGGATGGAGCCCGGCGTCTCGGGCGCGACGTGGCTGGGGATGCCGCCGGGGAAGGAGAACTGCCGGAACAGCCGGCGCAGCCCGTCCTCGTCCTGCCCGATCGAGGAGTAGACCTCGCTGTACGTGCCCTCCAGATAGGCGTTCGCCACCAAACCTGGACCGCCGTGACCGGGTCCGGTGATGTAAAGGGCATTTAGGTCTCGCTGCTTGATGGCCCGGTTCAGGTGTGCGTACAGAAGATTCAGCCCGGGCGTAGTGCCCCAGTGCCCGAGCAGTCGAGGCTTGACGTGTTCGGCCTGTAGCGGTTCGCGCAGCAAAGGGTTGTCCAGCAGGTAGATCTGCCCCACCGAGAGGTAGTTCGCGGCGCGCCAGTACGCGTCGATGAGATCGAGATCGTGCTGGCTGCAGGTGTGTTCCGACGATGGCGCGGTGACTGTCACCGGACCAGCCTGGCCTCCAGCGCGCGGATGGGGTAGCGACCAAGGTCCCGACCAGGACGGGACGGTGGGTCCTACCAGGACGCCGTCGCCGGCAGCACGATCGAACTATGACGATCACCGCACCGCAACAGATCCCAGCGACATCCGACCTCGCTGCCATGGGCAATCGAGTGGTTGTCGGTATGGACGACGATGCCGTGTCGATCACCGCGCTGCGCTTCGCGGCCACCGAGGCCGCCTACCGCGGTGCTGACGTCCTCGCCGTGCATGTTTGGCACTACCCGAACACCTGGGGCTACCCGGTGCTCTGGACCGATGAGACCAACCCGGGCACGTACATCCTCGAGCAGCTGCAGAAGACCGTGGACACCGTGCAGGCAGAGCGCGCCGAGGCGAAGCAGTCGACCGTGTCGATCCGGGCCGAGGTGGTGCAAGGCGCCTACTCCGAGCAGCTCATCGCCGTTGCGGACGGAGCTGCCCTGCTGGTGCTGGGCGCCCGTCACCACAACCGGCTGCTCGGCTCGGTCAGCCAGGCCTGCATGAACCATCCGCCGTGCGCCCTGGTCGTCGTTCCGCCGCTGCACCAGCCTCGCTAGGGAGACACCACATGTCCATTGCAGTCACACCCGACGTCCAGAGCACCCTGTACCAGGCCGCCGCGCGGGCCACCCTCGCTCCGTCGATCCACAACACCCAGCCGTGGCGGTTCGTCGTGCGTGCCGGGGTGTTGGACGTATATGCCGACCGCCGCTGGCGCGTCCCGATCGTCGACCCCACCGGACGGCAGCTCGCACTCAGTTGCGGTGCAGCCGTGTTCGCGGTGCGCGCCTCGCTTGCCGCGGCGCGGATCGACGCCGTCACCGTGCTGCTGCCCGATGCCGCGCAACCAGATCTGTTCGCCTCGATCGAGGTTGTCGGGACGACCACCGACCCGGACCCGGACGCCCGGCGTCTGGATGCCGCAGCCGAGTCGCGGCACAGCAACCGTCGCCAGTTCACCAAGGAACTGCTCAGTGAAGGTGCATTGACCGCGCTGATCCACGCCGCGGACGTAGAGGGTGCCTGGCTGCATCCAGTCCGCGACGAGACCGATCGAGTCACGCTGGCGTCGCTGAGCCAGCACGCGGACGCAATGCAGCACGCCGATCCGGCCTACCGCGCCGAGATGCGATCCTGGACCACCGCAGACCCTGAGCGGCGCGATGGCGTCCCGGCCGGCGCCGTCCCGCACGTCACCGGCGAGGCGCACGACGAGATCCCGATCCGCGACTTCGACACCGCCGGCGCCGGCGAACTGCCGGCGGACACGCATTCCAGGATGACGCAGACGCTGGTTCTATTGGGCACCGCTGGCGACGCGATGCGGGATTGGCTGGTGGCCGGCCAAGCACTCGGCCGGGTCCTGCTCGAGCTGACCAGCGCGGGCTTCGTGGCCAGTGTCCTGTCGCAGGTAGTCGAGGAGCCCAGCACCCGCGCTCAGCTATCTCATGACCTGCGGCTGACCGGATATCCCCAGCTGTTGCTGCGGGTCGGCGTCGCGGATCCGACCCCGGCCAGCCCGCGCCGGCCACTGTCCGACGTGATCAGCACCGATCTGGCGCCGAGCGGCGACGGACATCCAGCGCTCGCCGTTCGATGACCGCTTCGCCAGAGGACGACCGATGACGATCGTCGCGCCGGCCACACCGACCACACCGACCACAGCGCCGGCCGGCATCGTCGCCGCGGCAGCGCTGTCGGCTGACGATGTACTGCACGGGCTAGGGACGTCTGGTGAGCAAGGCTTGTCCACGGGTGAGGTGACGCGCCGGCTGGTGCTGTACGGGCGCAACGCGGTGGCGTCGCATCGCGCCCGGACCGCAGCGGTGCTCGGCCACCAGTTGCGCTCGCCGCTACTGGCACTGCTCCTGGCCGCAGCCGTCGCCTCCTACTTCGTGGGAGAACACAGCGGCGCGATCATCATCGCCGCGATTCTCGCTTTGTCGATCGGCCTCGGTTTCGTCAACGAGTACCGCGCGGAGAGAGCCGCCGAGGCGCTGCATTCACAGATCACTCATCAAACCGTCGCCCTCCGGGACGGCGCGGCGCACTCCGTCGATGTCACCGATCTCGTACCGGGTGACATCGTCGAGTTAGCGCTTGGCGACATCCTTCCGGCTGACGTTCGACTGCTCGATGTCACCGGGCTGGAATGCGACGAGTCGGTGCTTACCGGAGAGGCCGTGCCCACCGACAAGAACACGGAGGCTGTGCCCGCACACACGGCATTGGCCGAGCTGTCCGGCTGCGCGCTGATGGGCACCGTCGTGCATGCCGGCTCGGCGCGGGCAGTCGTGGTCACCACCGGCCCGCGAACCGAGTTCGGCGCGATCGCGGCCGGGCTGGACACCGGCCAGCTCGATACCCAGTTCCAGATCGGGCTGCGGCAGTTCTCGATGTTGCTCGTCTACGTCGCCGGCGCATTGACCACCTCGATCTTCATCGTCAATGTGGCGCTGCACAAACCGGTGATCGACGCGTTGCTGTTCTCCCTGGCGATCGCGGTCGGCATCACCCCGCAGTTACTGCCGGCGGTCGTATCGACCAGCCTGGCTGCTGGCTCACGGCGCATGAGCCGGTTGAAGGTGCTCGTCAAACGACTGGTCTGCATCGAGGATCTCGGCGATGTCGATGTGCTGTTCACCGACAAGACCGGCACCCTCACCGAGGGTCGTATCGACTTCGCCCGGGCAGTGCCATTCGACGCGAGCGACGCCAACGCCGTCCTGCGCTGGGGGCTGCTCTGCACCGAGAACGCGACGCCGGACGGTAACGCCGTCGGAGGCAATCCACTCGACCAGGCGCTCTGGCAATCACCTGGGGCGACCGACGAGCGGGCGGCGCCGACCAGCTTCACCCGGCTGTCCGTACTGCCGTTCGACCATGACCGGCGGATGGTGTCGGTCCTGGTCCGGTCGCTGAGCGACGGCGCGCTGACCCTGGTCACCAAAGGTGCGCCGGAGACGCTGCTGGACCGATGCGTCGACGTTCCGGCCGTCGCCCGGGAAGCGCTCGAGCAAGAGTTCGCCGCTGGGAACCGGGTTGTCGCGGTGGCGACCCGAGGCGCGGCCAATACGCACCCGCTGAGTGCGCAGGACGAGCACGGTCTCGCGCTCACCGGACTGCTGATCTTCCGGGATCCGCCGAAGCAGGATGCGGCCGGCGCGCTGAAGCGCTTGGCCGACCTCGGCATCACCGTGAAGGTTGTCACCGGGGACAACGCAACGGTCGCAGTCAAGGTGTGTCGCGACCTGGGCCTCGGGGATGCGCAGGCGATGACCGGCGCAGACCTCGATGCCCTCGACGACACCGAGCTGGCCGCCGCGATCGCACAGACCACCGTGTTCGCCCGAGTAAGCCCGGCGCACAAGGCCCGCATCGTGCGCGTACAGCGGCTCACCGGGGGCGGTGTCGCCTTCCTCGGCGACGGGGTGAACGACGCACTCGCCCTGCACGCCGCAGATGTCGGCATCTCGGTTGACTCGGCAACCGATGTCGCCAAGGACGCCGCCGATGTCATCCTGTTGGAGAAGGATCTGAACGTGCTGGCCGATGGCGTTGTAGAAGGCCGCCGGATTTTCGCGAACACGATGAAGTACGTCCTGATGGGAACGTCCAGCAACTTCGGCAACATGTTCTCTGCCGCCGGTGCCTCGGTGTTCCTGTCGTTCCTGCCGATGCTGCCGTCGCAGATCCTGCTCAACAACCTCCTCTACGACTCGAGTCAGCTCGCCATCCCGACCGACAACGTCGACGAGGAGCAGCTGCGCCGACCGTCGCACTGGGACATCGGATTCATCCGTCGATTCATGTTCTGCTTCGGCCCGCTCAGCTCGGTGTTCGACTTCGTCACCTTCGGCGTGATGTTGTGGATCTTTCACTCCGGCCCGGCGCAGTTCCGCTCCGGTTGGTTCGTCGAATCGCTGGCTACCCAGATCCTGGTCGTGTTCGCGATCCGGACCCGCCGCGTTCCCTTCTTCCGCAGTCACCCGAGCCTGCCGATGACGCTCGCAGCGCTGAGCGTCGTCATCATCGGCTCGGCTCTGCCGGCCACGCCGCTGGCACACTCGCTCGGATTCCGCCCGCTGCCTGCCGCCTTCTTCCTGGCCCTGGCCGGCATGGTGGTCGGCTATCTCGGACTCATCGAGATCGGCAAGCACTTCTTCTACCGCATCGCGGCCATCGACCAGCCCGCCGGCAGGCCGGGCAACCCGCGTCGGCACTTGCGCCGCCGAGCCGCCTACTTCAGCACGGCGGGCGATGTCGCTACCGGTCAGCGAGCCCGCCCGAGCCGCCGGCAGCCGGTCGCCTTGACAGTGGCTGTCCGGCGGAGTCTTGTTGGTGGTGCTGAGACCTCGCCGGTCTGGGACCGCGATCGTCGCCATAGGCCGCGATTGCGTGAGCGCGAGGCTCGCCGTCAAGGGGCCCCGCCCATGCAGCGCGAAATGTCGCTTCACACGACGCGTGATCCGACTCGAAGGATGAATTGATGGGCACCCCGCGTACCCCTGTTCCAGCCGACGCTGCCGCCAGTTACCGATCGCAGTTGTCCTCTGGTGAGGACACCGTCGACCCGAGCACCTGGGCTGGGTCCGTCCCGATCGCGCATGGCATCGCCCCGCGGGTGCGGGTCGGACGTAGCCGGTGGTTCAACCTGCTGTGGCTACTCCCGATCGGCTTCGTCCTGCTCATCGTCGCGGTCGCGGTAGCGAAAGGCCTTCGCAACGTCGATTCGGTCCAACGATTCATCGGCGACCACCCGGGCACCGTCTCCGACGGCGCCGCACCCACATCGGCGGCGCTCCCCATCTGGGTCGGGGTGCAGCACTTCTTCAATTTGTTCCTGCTGATCTTCATCATCCGGTCAGGTCTGCAGATCCTGACCGACCACCCGAGGCTGTACTGGACGCGGCACAGCACTCCCGGTCGGGATTGGTTCCGCATTCAGAAACCCGTCCCGGCCGACCCACTCTGGACAGCCAAGAAGGACTCGATCGACCTGCCGGGTCAGGTGGGACTGCCCGGGATTCGGCACTCCATCGGGCTGGCCCGTTGGTGGCATCTCGGCGTGGACGTGCTCTGGCTGGTCAACGGGGTCGTCTTCTACGCGCTGCTGTTCGCCACGGGCGAGTGGCGGCGGGTGGTGCCGACGACGTGGGCGGTGTTCCCCAATGCCGTGTCGACATTGATCCAGTACGTGTCGCTGACCTGGCCGCCCGAAACGACCGGCGGTGCCTACAACAGCCTGCAACTGCTCGCTTACTTCATCACGCTGTTCATAGCCGCACCGCTGGCGTTCATCACCGGTCTGGGTATGTCACCCGCGCTGTCGACCCGGTTCCGGCGGATCAGCTCCGTGTTGAGCATCCAGACCGCGCGCTCACTGCACTTCCTCGTGCTGGTCTGGTTCTTGATCTTCATCGTGGTGCACGTTGCGCTGGTGTTCACGACCGGCTTGCTGCACAACTTGAACCACGTGTACGCCAATAGCAGCGGCGGCGGCTGGACCGGGTTCTGGATCTTCGCCGCGTCGATGGTCATCGTGGTCGTCGGTTGGGTTGCGGCCACACCGTTCACCTTCAGCCATCCGCGTGTTGTGCAACGGGTAGGGTACGCATTGATCGGGCCGGCGCAGCGACTGTTCGAGCATCTGGACGCGAAACCTGGTCAGTACACCGAGGACGACATCTCCCCGTACTTCTGGCACAACGGCGTCTACCCAGACTCCGCCGCATACACCGCACTGCAGGACGGCGGTTTCGTCGACTACCGGTTGCGGATCAACGGTCTCGTCGCCCATCCGGTCGAACTGGATCTCACCCAACTCCGTGCCCTCCCGCGCCAGGAGCAGATCACTCAACACTTCTGTATCCAGGGCTGGTCCGGCATAGCCAAGTGGGCCGGCGTGTCCATGCAAGCGCTCATCGATCTCGTGCAGCCGACGGCAGAAGCGAAGTGGGTGGTGTTCTACTCCCTCGGCGACGGACCAGACGGTGGCATCTACTACGACGCCCATCCCATCGAGCAGATGTCCTATCACCTGACGATGCTCGCCTACGACATGAACGACCAGCCGCTATCGTTCGGGCACGGGGCCCCGCTGCGACTACGCAACGAGATCCAGCTCGGCTTCAAACAGGTGAAGTGGGTCAAGGGCATCGAGTTCGTGGCAACCTACGCGGAGGTCGGCGGAGGCTACGGCGGCTACAACGAAGATCACGAGTTCTTCGGTTACCGACAATCCATCTGATAGATATCGTCGTCGCACCGCAGCGGGCACCGTCGTGCTACGCCTTTGACACCGGCAGGAAAGGCCGCATCGATGCAGAAGTCCTCGCTCACCGCACTGGCACGACACCAACTCGAAGAGGCAAAGTCCGCCTCCAGCGGCCGCAGTGCGCACACCGTCTACGGCGGGCATGAGCATGTGCTGCGCCAGACGCTCATCGCGCTCGTCGCCGGGCAATGTCTCGACGACCACGACAACCCTGGTGAAGCCACGGTGCAGGTGCTGCACGGACGGGTGCGACTGGTCGCCGGCGATGTCAGCTGGGACGGCTCATCCGGCGACCTGCTGATCGTACCCGATGGGCGGCATCGCCTGGAAGCGATCGAAGACGCGACGGTCCTGCTCACCGTGGCGAAGCTGGACCGTGCACCGGTCCGCTCGCCCTGACGCCTTTCCGCTCGAGGTCAGCGTTGCGCCTCGGTGAGGAGCAGGTCGGCGAACTTCTCCGGCTGGGTGAGCTGCGGCCAGTGACCTGAGTCGATGTCGACGATCTCGAGGTGAGCGGTCCTCGCGAGTTCGGGGACGTCGCCTGCCGCGATCCACGCCCGCAGATCATCAGGGGTGTACTCGGGGCAGACCGCGGTCGCCGGCACCGCATAGCGCCGCTCGTCGCTCAGCCGGACCGTTCCGGCGAGGACACCGGCCGGCGAGGGAATGAACTCCTCCAGCAGTCGACGTTTGGTCGGCTCGTCGATGTCTGCGCTGTCAGGGCCTTCGAAGGCAGCCCAACCCGGGAACGGCACATCGTCGCCCACGGGCTCGAAACCGGCCATGAACTGTTCACCGTCCGGTGCCGGGAACCCGCCGACGTAGACGACCCGGCGCACGTTGTCGGGGCGGGCGTTGGCCGCGCAGAACGCGAGAGCGGAACTCGCGGAGTGGCCGACCAGAAGTACCTCGTCGCCGGCTGCGTCGACGGCGGCCACGACAGCTGCGACGTGGTCCGACAGGTTGATGCCGTGCCGGCTGGACTCCTTCGACTCCATGCCGGGCAGCGTCAGCGACTGGACGGTGTGGCCGGCCTCGACGAGGCGGTCCGCTACCGGTTGCCACGATTCGCCGTTGAGCCACAGGCCGGGGACGAGAACGATTTGCACGAGACCTCCCAGATCAATCGAACTATTTCAAACGTTCGGGAAGAGTAATCTCATTGCATGGCCGAAGGCAACCGGGATCTGGACTACGACCTCGACGACCGCATGGAGTTGACCACGCTCGCAGGGGTTCGCGCGATCGCCGAACCACTACGAGAATCGATCCTCGACCTGTTGCTGGAGCGTGCTGCAACGGTGTCAGAACTCGCCGCTGCGCTCGGTCGGCCGAAGGGTACGGTCGCCTATCACGTGAAGGTCTTGCAGGAGGCCGACATCGTCAAAGTGGTCCGATCGCGGCGGGTACGGGCGGTCACGGAGAGCTACTACGGCCGCACGGCTCGGCTGCACTTCGTCGGGGCACTGCGTGCGGTGGACGAGTCCGGCGAGCCGATCTGCAGCAACTACCTGGTCATCGCGGCACGTGATTCGGCCCCCGCGCACGCCGACGACGATCTGTCCGCCATCCTGCGCCACGCGCGCATCCCGAAACAGCACATCCGAGCCTTCCGCAAGCGCATGTTCGACCTGGCCGACGAGTTCAGTCGCCTGCCTCGCGACGGAGACCAGGCATATGCCTTCGTCGCAGCCGTCTACCCGACGCAGTACCCGCACCTGCCCGAGCCTGAGTAAACGTGATCGGCGGGCGTTCGTCTGAGCGCGCTAGGGACAACCCTTGCCACGGATGAGATCTGGCTGTCGACGGCGACCGCCTCGGCTTGAGTCGAAGTCGGGTTCCTGCAGCTCGGCTCCCTGGCTGACTCGGGCCGACGCAAGGCCCAGGCCGGTTCGAATGCTCGGCGGACCTGAGGCCGGACCACGCGTACGCCTCGCACGAGATCGGCACCAAACCCGACATTGACCTACCAGCCGCTGCGAATCTTCGATCGCGGCACCAACACGTGGGGGGGGTGACGTTCGATCTGACACGTACCGCTCGACCTCGAATGTCGCCGGCGGACTCGCAATACGGAGCTGAAGTGACCGCGAACTCGGCCACTCCCGTACCACGATGCGCAATCTGCAGTACAAGACCGCTGCGTGGCATGTCGGACTGGGCGTGCACGCAGTCGTGATCGACCCACCGCAAACATCCGCGGGGTTATGCAGTTCACCGTCGCCCGCGTCGGCGTGCCTTGTTGAGAAGAGGGTGGCCCGACCAAGCGTAAGCGCGATGACGCCGCGATCCTGGCTGCGGCCGTCGTCATCGCCGTGGTCGCGGCATCCACCGGCATCGTGGGGTAGACCGCATGCATGACGCAGGGCAGATAGCAGCCGCCGAGCCAACGGCGGTCGGCGCGTTGAGCGCTAGGGAAGTGGCGCTGGCGAACGCCGGCGCACACGACGAAGCCAACCGCACGCTGCCGATCATCGACGGCCAGGTCCGAGGAACACCCACCACCGGAACGGCGTGGCCGGCCAACGTGCACAGCGTGTCCTACGGCACGTCCACCCGGGCCGACGCGATGACCTACATCGACGGGTCCACCGGCTATGGCAAGCAGCCGGTGGTCGTGATCCGGATGGTCGGGACGTTCGCGCTCACCCACGCCGGGCCATCCGGATCACAGCCCCACACGGCCGGAACTGTGCTCACGATGCTGATGGATAGCGCCTCAGGTCGGCTGCTGGACATGGGTATCGACGACCCAAAACAAGCCGAACAGATCTACGGGGCGGTCGAGGTTTATCACTCCTGACCGACGCGCTCAACGGGGCCGGATCAGTTGATCGGGTCGGTGCCTCGTTGGTCAATTGCGCGCAGACGCGCAGTACCCGAGCTCGCGGTCGCGGCGGTGTCCACCGCCCGACGCTGTCGCAGTTCGCGGACCCGACGATCTATCAAGCGAATCGTGGCCCCGCGATGAGCGGATGCAGATGGGGATTGTGCCGATGTGCCGATGTGCCGATGTGCCGACGATCGATGTGGCGGTGGTCGAGAAGAACGGCGCGATAATCTCCTACCACCGGATCTTGGAGACAACCCCGTCGTGGGAACGGGTCTGCTGCACGAACTGGTGACAGTGGCTAGTCACGCAACCTGAGCGGTTGGTGTGGTCATGATGATCTCGTACTCGATCGGGGTCAACCGGCCGAGGGCGTATTGGCGTCGGTGGTAGGTCCGTTCGGTCCAGGTCACGATCGCGATCCGCAGGTCTTCGCGGGTCGTCCAGACGCGGCTGACTGCGGCGAGCGCTTCGGCCCGGGTTGCGCCAGGCCGCGCTCGGGTCGTGACCGTGGCCGGCGAGGAGTTGGCCGACATGCACTCTCACCCGCGCGGCGGGCCTGCCCGGAGTATCGATGGGCGATGCTAGGGCTGCGGGGATGTTCGGCCGTCGGTGATGTAAATGCGGTGACTGCAGCGGTCAACGATGTTGTTGTCGTGGGTGGCGATCACGACGAGTCCGCCGCGGGTGGCGATGTCGAGTACGAGGTCTACGGTGCGTTGTTACCAGTGGTGGTCGAGTTCTGCGGTGAGTTCGTCGGCGAGCAGCACGGAGGGGTCGATGGCTAGTGCGCGGGCGATGGCGACGCGTTGCTGTTGGCCGCCGGAGAGTTCTTCGACGAGGTGGTCAGCGACCGCGTCTAGTCCGACGAGTTGCAGCGCGGTGGCTGCGCGCTTGCGGACTTCGTTGGCCGGGAGCGGGCCTAGTTGGCCGGCCTGTAATGGTGCCTCGACGTTTTCGGCTGCGGTGAGGACTGATGCCAGTCCGTAGCCCTGCAGGATCAGTCCGATGCGGACGTCGGGGCGGTGCACTGTGCCGGAGTCGGGGCGTTCGAGGCCGGCCAGGATGGCGAGCAGGCTGGATTTTCCGCTTCCCGATGGGCCGACGACTGCAACGGAGTCGCCGGGTCGTGCGGTGAGCGATGCATGGTCGAGGATGGTGCGGCCGTGGCGCTGGAAGATGATGTGTTCGGCGGACAGTGCCAACGCGTCGGTGATCGGGTGTTGCGGGGATGGTGCCGGGTCGGCGATGCGGATGTCGAGGTCGATGTTTGCCGGTTCGTCGTCGGCGGGGGCCGCGTGCTGGCCGGTCATGGTTGGCGCCGTTGATTCATTGGTGGCTCGCTTGGTCGATGGTTCGTCCGTCGGCGAGGGTGATGTGCTGCTGCATCGCGTCGGCGACGGCTGGGTCGTGGGTGACGACGATGAGGGTGGTGCCGAGTTGGGCGTTGACGCGGACCAGCAGTGTCACTAGCCGGTCGCGGTTTGAGCTGTCGAGTTGGCTGGTCGGTTCGTCGGCCAGCAGCAGTGGGGGCTGGCGGGACATGGCGACGCCGACGGCCAGTCGTTGCTGTTCGCCGCCGGAGAGCCGGGCGACGGGCTGGCCGGCGAGATCGGCAAGTCCGAGCTGCTCGAGTAGCAGCTGCGGCGAGGGTAGTCCGGTGGTGCGGGCGCCGCGGCGGGCGAAGAGAATGTTGTCCTCGGCTGTGCCGTACGGGAGCAGGGTGCGGCTCGGGTTTTGCAGGACGATGCCGATGCGCTGCCCGCGCCAGCGCAGCAGTTGGCGTTCGGTCATTGCTGTCAGATCATCGTCGCCGACCCATACTTGGCCACGGCTGGGCCGGCGTAGCCCGGCCAGGATGTTGCTGAGCGTCGATTTGCCTGAACCGGACGGGCCTAACACCGCGAGGCGGATGCCGGCGGGTGCGTCGAGGTGCACGTCGTCGAGGGCGACCACGTCTTCGCCGTCGAGCTGATAAGTGTGGCCCAGGTCGGCGCAGCGCACGGCGATGCCGGCGGTGACGGTGGTGGTCATGCTTCGGTTTCCCGTAGCCGACTCGGTACCGCGATCCGGATAAGCCACAGTGCCGCGAGCAGCGCGGTCACGGTGAGCAGCACGATGAACGCGCCGGTGAACACCGCGGTCGGAGCGAGCTTCGGCAGGTAGTGCAACGCGATCGGCGTCGAGTCGGAGAATTCGGGGATCACCGGCATTGTTAGCCGGGCTGCCAGAAAGCCAGCCGGTACGCCGAGCAGGACCGCGGTACCCAGCAGCAACAACTGCTCGATCAGGCTGGCTCGCCACAGCGCGGCTCGGCCCAATCCGACCGCGCGTAGCGCCGCGATTTCGTAGGAGCGGCGCCGGGCGCTGGCGCTGATCGAGATGGCGGTGCCGCCGACCGCCAGCACCGCGCCGGCTACCGCGCACACCAGCAGTAGCAGCAGCGCAAGGGCCGGTCCCTGCCGGGCCAGCAGGCGCACCCTGCCGCTTTCGCTGTGTACCGACTGCACCTGCAGACCCGCAGCGGTCAGCCGCGCGACCGCGTCTCGCGGCGCGTGCGGGCCGATCCAGATCTCCCAGCTAGCCTCGTCGGAGAAGGCGGGCAGCTCAGCCTGCAAGGACGTGACGTCCATCATCACGCCGTTATCCAAGACCCCTGGTAGCAGGTCAACGGTGCTGACAACAGTGATCGCAGCGACGGTGTCGAAACCATCGAGGATCTTTGGCTGAGTGACGCCAGCCGCGATGCCACTGGGCGTGACCACGGCAGGAATCGGGGATGGCGCGTCTGCGTACACGATGCCGCCGTATCCGCCGTTGTCCGAGCCGAACGTATCCTGCACCCCGCCCTGCGTGGCGTGCACCTCGTCGGTCGCCTGGCCTTGCGGGGTGGCTGCGCGCCACGCGTCGGCGTGGGTGAGGCTGGCGTCCAGTGGCGTCCAGTTGCTGCCATCACCGGTGTCGATGCCGGTCACCAGCGCGGTGCCGGTGATCGGTCCGGCCACGGTGATCGGCCGGTCCCAGGTGATACCTCGCAGCTGGCAACCTTGCCCGCAGGGCAGGACTGCCGGGTAGGTGTGTGCGCCGGGTTGCATGGGCTGCAGCTCGACGTCGAGGAACGGCTGCCGGGCAGTGCGCAAGTTCAGTTGCACCACGGGCCGGTCAGCGCTGAGATTGCTGGCAGTGATGTGGATGCGTAACCGCGCCGCGCGCAGCGTGATCACCGGGACCGTCGATGCGCCCACATCGCGGCGCAACGACAACAGCGGTGAACCGCCCGCGGCCGGATACGCCACCGACGTCAGCCGTGCACTGTCGACGCCGATCACCGTTCCAGTCACACTGTCGCCACCATCGGGCAACCAACGCGCGACCGCCATCGCCCAGCGACCCTGCGGGTCGGCCCGCCGCGCGGCATCGACCGGGTCGCGGGTCGAGTCGTACTGAATCAAGGCAACCTGCGCGGCGCCCAGCTCGGAGCGTGCCCGGGCACCCCGATTCGCGCCGGCCACCGACTCCCCGGCCACCGCGAACGTCGCCAGTCCGACCGCGACAGCCAACAGTGCAGCAAGCCGCAACCCGACTGTGCGGCGCGCCACCTGCCGCGAGGCCAGGAACAGCCCAAGCCGCGGCGAGGCCCGGGTACGGCCGGCGATCCACCGGCACGCCACCGGCAGCAGCCGAACACCGAGCAACGCAGTCCCCAACACCAGCAGCCCAGGCGCCAGCAACGCCGCCGAGCCGTGGCCGCCCGAGCCCCGGTGCTGCCCGCGCAATATCAGCAGCCCAGTCCCTGCAGCCACCGCCACAACCACGTCCACGGCGAGTCCGAGCCGGCCATGGGCGGGCCGACGCGTGGTGCGCCGCCACTGCTCCAGCACGCTTCGGGCGAAGGTGCGGTAACCGGCCAGCAGCGCGGCCATCAGCCCGCCGGCGAACGCGACCAAGCCAGCTACCAGCGGCGCTGCGGCGAAGACCACTGGCGTACCCGGCGCGAGCACGGTCCCCGCCAGCACATGGGTCACCAGCCACGCCGCGAGCAGACCGACCGGCACCGCCAACGCCAGCAACACGATCGGCTGCGCCAACCCGAAACGCACCGTCCTCGCTGTGGACAAGCCACGCAGCTTCGCCATCGCGATCTCATCCCCGCGCGCGTCGATCGCATCGGCCACAAGCTGGAACAGCACCAGCCAAGCCAACAGCCCCAACTGCACCGTCACCAACAGCGTGCCGGTGTCCACGAGCCGCTGCTCGCGGCGCGCGGAATCCAACACAGCCGGCAGACCTGTCGTCGGCTGCGTGGTAGCCGGCGGTCCATACCGGCGCACGATGCCCGCGAGCGCGGCACGTTCGGATCGCACATTCGCCAGACGCAGGCTGGCCGAATCCAGTGGATAGTCGACGTCGACCTCGGCGTAGGAGGGCTGCGGCAGAGCCGCAAAAGTCGACTCGGTGACCATGATCGTGTCGACCGTGTCGCCCTCATGCGCGGTGGCGTGCGCGTCGAAGTAGTTCTGACCGAACCAAAACGGATCCGCCGTGTCACGCGGCCGATAGGTGCCCACCACATGCAGCGCGGTCGGGCTCGCGTTAGGCGCCCACGGGAAACCCTCAACCCTGATCGGGAAGAGAAACAGCGCGGTGCCGAGGTGCCAGTCATACGCGCCGGAGTCCAGGGTGCGCTGGCTGACCAGCACCTCGTTAGCCCGAGCGGGACACCGGCCGTGCACGATGACCAAGTGCTGGCACACCTCTTGTCGCCAGAGCAGGTGCGACTTCACTCCACCGAGACCCGTTCCGGTGAGGGCGACGCTCACCGGCGCAGGTGTATAGATCCCGTTGATCGAACGGGGATAGCCCCGCACCGAACCCGGCTTCGGAAGCGTTGCTGTCACCTTCGCCACCGCACCCGGGCGACTGACATCGACATCGGCGCTGATATGCAGACCAGTCGCCGCCCCCGCCCCCGTCAAGTGGTCGTTGAGCGTCGACTCCGCACCGGCCCGCGCGTAGAGAGGCCCCAACGCCGCCGCCGCGATCGTCACCACGGCCACTGCGAAAACCCCCGCGTTCAACCCGCGACGCCACCACAAACCGCGCACCAACAGCGACACGCGGCGCACGAAACCACAACCCTCCAAAGCACTACCGACCATCAGAGCCGACGGTCATCATCACCCGACAACCGGCCGCAACCGGAAGGCGCCGGCGAATTGTTACCTTAGCCAGGCAGATCGGCACAACGCTCCGCACAGGAGATCGGCGCCTGCGGCCGTCAGCACTAACCATCGGGTGGCTGTGTGGCATTGCGGTCAGGAAGCTGGTGCGTCGTTGCGAATCTGCAAGGAGCTACGAGCAGAGTGGACTGGTCGAGTTGCGGACGTCTGGACGCACAACGATTCGCGTGTCGAGCAACTCGCCGGATGTCTGGTCTGGCCCGTCGGCTTCGCATGCGACCCGGGAGGTCACCGCGATCTCGCCCAGCCAGACCGTCGGAACATTGGTATGCACCGGCGGCACGCCGAATCGTAAGACCTGCAGCGTCCGGATTGACGCCTGGCCGGTGAGCGTCAGCTACAGCGGCAAGACCATTCGAAATCAGGTGGACGCGCATCAGACGGCCGACCATGCGGCGTTCACGCCGGGAGCTAGCGGTGGTCCTGTCTATTCGGTCGCTTCCAACGGTGTCGCCAAGGCCTACGGAATGGTCGTCGCGGCAGATCAGTCGGACTACTCCTACGGTACGTACACGTCGGTCACGAACATCACTAGCGCGGCTGGATTGGGAGTCACGGTCAACGGCTTGCCGCTGCCGCCGCGGCAGAGCATTAATCGCTGCTCGCACATCAACCGTCGCCGGTGCAGAGCCGCCAAGCGTCGATGCCTCTCCCTTGAGGTCCTCAGCGGCGGCCGTGAGCCTGATCTCGCGGCTTCGTCGCCGCCAGCGTTGACAGGCCCGGTCGGCGACAATAGCCAGCAGCCAGGCCGCGGCTGAGCCCCGGTCGGGATCGAATTGAGAACGCTTGATCCAGGCCCGTTCCAATGAGTCCTGAAGCACGTCATCAGCCTCGTCCAGTGATGTCAGGGTGACTGCGAAGCGGCGCATCGCGACAAGATGAGGCCACACCCACATCCCGAAATCCGGGTCGCGAGCGCTCAGTGAGCGCTGGGCGGTCGGCTGCATCGTCACCACGCCTGTATACGGTCGGCCCGATCCTCCGGGTTGGGTCGGTTGCCAAATTGCACTCCATTGTGACTCTTCTGAAACGGGTCGCGGCAGGATGCGGCCCGTCACCGCTAACGCGGGCGGGCGGTAGCCAGCTGGCGGCCCGGTGGGCGAGAGGGTGCGGGCGAGGTGATAGCACTGCCGGTGCCGGTGTCGATGATCCGAGTGGGCGAGCCAAAACACGAACATGTGGCGCTTCGTCTTCACCCCGCCAGCGCCGATCATGGCCTGCCCGGTGGCTTACCCGACGAGAACACTAGGGCGAAGGCGACTTGGCCGCGGCCAGGACTGCGGTCGGGGCTCGGCTGCGCATTCGGCGGTACGCCGCGCGCAACCCGCATTCCTTCACCGTCTGCGGCGGTGAAGGTTGCGGTCATTTCGTCGTTTGCAACGGGATGATCAGGGATCGAGTCGAGATCAACGTGCACCCGGCAAGTCATAGATGTGGGCCCCAGGTGGACGTCCTCGTCGCCGAGTCGAACCGTCTGGTCATTCCAGGTGATCCGCATCCCGATCGACCGTGCGGCGAACTACTCCTTGAAGTCAGACACCTTGGTGGGGTCGAGGGTGACCCCGTCAATGTGTCGGCCCGCCATCCTGTTCGCCGGACACGATCTGTCCGCGGAGTCGTCGCGCTTCAGCGATCTGGACACCCTGCAGGAGGCCGAGGAAGCATTTCTCGCCGCGATGGACCATCCCGGGGGCTTGCCTTTGCGGTCCGGCTTCGGCTCTGGCTGATCGGGCTTCGCGTGTCGCTGCGCGACCACCGGCCGGCTACGACGACGATTACGCATGTAGGACGAGCGTGATCGATGAGCAGATTCAGGTCCTGGTGACGGTCAAGGCGTATCCGCAGCCGTCTAGGACCTCAGGCGAGACGGTGTGCGTCGCGGGCATGCGTACCGACACCGAAGTGCCGACCTGGATCAGGATCTACCCGCCTGAGCTGATCTATTGTCCGGTCGCTCAGGACGATGCCCCAGTCAATTCAGGGCTCCCAGCGGTGCCCTCGGCGTGATTCGAACACGCGACGCCCGGCTTAGGAGTCC
>JBPCMU010000026.1:0-53512 GCA_051001975.1 Jatrophihabitans sp. | reverse complement strand
CCGCCGTGCCGCGCCGCACCCCAGGACCCAGCGTCAAGGACGCCGGTCTATACGAAGAACTACGTGATGAAGGCAACTCCAAACAGAAGGCCGCGCGCATCGCGAATGCCGCCGCGGCGTCCTCGCGGAAGGCCGTCGGGAGGAAGGGCGGCAAGTCTCCCGCCTACGACGAGTGGACCGTCGTCGAGCTGCGCAAGCGGGCGAACGAGGTTGGCGTCGAAGGCCGGTCGTCTATGTCGAAGCAGCAACTGATCAACGCCCTGCGGAACGGTTGATTCGGGCGAGCCGCGTTCCGGGTCAGACCCTCGGGCGCACATCGGAGGCTGTCCAAACGGTCAGAACGGCGGCCGGTCCGGGTCGCTGACTGATGCGGGTGGTGGTTCCGGTGGCCTGAGGTCGATGGTGGTGGGTAGCGGGTCGGGCCGGGTGTGAAATTGATGGCCGGTGGGGCTGGTCCAGGTGGTGGATCCGTCGGGTTGTCGCTCCGGGAGCCAGTCGGCTTCGTGTTTGCACCGGTGATGCCGCCGGCACAGCGGGTGCAGGTTCCCTTCGCAGGTCGGCCCGCCGTCCTTGGCAGACCGAAGATGATCCAGGTCGCAGGCGACGGCGGGTCGGGTGCAGGAGGCGAAGGTGCAGGTCTGGTCGCGGGCGATGATGAACGCCGCCAGGCGTGCTGGTGGCCGGTAGGTCTGGGTGCCGTAGTCGATCAGCCGGCCGTGGTCGTCGGTGATCAGCCGGCGCCAGGTTCCGGTCTCATCCTGAGCGATGCGTCTCGCCATTTGGGCGGGGATGGGTCCGTACCCGGCCAGCTCGCCGGGCTGCTGATCCAACCCGAGCAGCGTCGACGCTGCGACGGTCAGCTGCACCGCGGGGCGGCCGCCGTGGCGGCGCGTCAGGCGCGGGTCACCCAAGACCCCCGCCGCGATCTGCACGAGTGCGTCGGCGCGGCGCTGATCGGCGGTACGCGGGTCGCCGCCTTTCCCGAACACCGTCTCGCATGCGAGGCCGTCGATCGCGGTCATCAGACAAGCGGCACCGTCAGTGGGCAGGTACGCCCAGACAGAGCTCATCCCATGCGGCTCCGGAGTACACACGACCCGCCGCTCGGCCAGCGCGTCAGCATGCTTCTCGGCCTCACCGGCCGGATTGAGTTGCAGCACCGCGCGGGTGACGGACTTCCGGAACTGCGCCAACGTCTGCTCCGCACCACGCTCCAGGACCCGAGCCTCCACCGCACGCGCCACCTCAGGGTCGAGGCCGATCACGGCAGACGCGAGCAGATCCGCATGCCGCGCGGAGATCTGGCCGACCTGCAACGCAGCGAGCGTCGCGGTCAACGTGGAGGTGAGTAGCTGCGCTCGGTGCACCAGCGTCGCCGCGGTGCCCGGTGCGATGCGCAAGACGGCTGCGATCTCCTGCGTGGACCACTCGTCCCGGGAGCCGTCGGCGCGGGAGATGACGGCGAGTAGTTCCAGCTTGCGGGCCGCGTCGAAACCTTCCTCGCGGCGCAACACATCCAGCAGATCGATCCGGCCAGCATCCGACAGCAGAGAGGGCTTCGCGAAGCACGCCGCATGAACCGAATCGGTCGACGGAGCCACCCGCGCCAGAACGGCGAGCGACTCGTCTGGGTGCATCAACACCTCGAACGGAGGCGGCACAGTAACCTCGCCGTCCCGGTCTGATTCCCCGTCGTCCATGGCACCAATTTTACGGTCTGGCACCGACAATTTCGGGCTATCCACAGGCACGAATCGAAAGCCTTTCCCCATATCCCATAAGGCAAACGGCGGACTCACGTCGCGGGCGACGAGCCGACCGAGAACCGACACCCGACCGCGTAAGCCAGCGCCCCGCATCCGTCGCTGCCTCAGTAGACAGCACCACCGAGGGACCGCCACCGACCGCGAAACCAGGGGTCCACGCATCCGTCGCTGCCTCAGTAGACAGCACATCTGCGAACCGCCGCCCGGCCGCGAAACCAGGGGTCCACGCCCCGTCCCTGCCGCAGTAGACCCGACCACCGAGAACCACCCGACAGCGCGGAGCCGCAGTCCGCGTCATCCAGTACGGGTGACCCGGACCAGAGCGTCTCGCGCCGATCGGTCCGCGCCCTCTACCGGTCGCAGCACGACGCCGGCCTCGTCGACCTGCAGCGCGACGGTGCCCGCGAGCTCGGCGACCACATCGTCGGCCGTGAACAACACCGCTGGATCCTGTGGCCCGCCCACGCCGTCGGCAAGGTTGGACGAGTCGTGCGCGACCACCAGCAACGCACCGCCGACGGCGAGAGCATCGGCCGCGGCTTCATGCGCGGAACGACGGGACGGCATCGGCAACTGCAGGTAGGCGATCACGATGAGGTCGAACGGGCCGCCGGGGATCGGCTGGGAGACCACGTCCAGCACGCGCCAGTCGATGGGGATTCCGCTGGTTGGTCGGTGCGCCTCCAGTGCGCGTCCCTTCTCGACAGCCACCGAGGAGAAGTCGACGGCGACGACGTCCCACCCGCGGCCGGCCAACCAGAGCGCATTGCGACCTTCACCGCAGGCCAGGTCGAGCGCCCGCCCGGCGGGCATCGCCTCGCAGCGCTCCTGCACCCATCTGTTCGGACCGGCCGACCACACGGATTCGGTTGCTGCGTACCGCTCGTTCCACGACCGCGCGTCCATGTTTCCTCCCGCAGGCAGAATGGTCGGTTGTGACCACCGAACCGACCGGCGCCCGACTGCTCCTGTCAGCGTCGCACAACCGGCTGATGACGGCCTGGCGGTGGCAGCTCAGGCGCCGGATCGGCTACCGGACCCTCGTCTGCCTCACCGCGATCGCCGGTGGGCTCGTCGCGATCACGCTCTGGGGCAGTGTGCATTCCAACGTCGGCCCGGTGCGGGCGAGCTTCAGCCTGCAGCCGCGATGGCACGGCGGTACCGAGATCGACATCCCGCCGCTCGGTCGTCTGTATGTGGACAGTCACTCGGCGCCGGTGCGCCTGAAGGCAACGGTCACCGGCGTTGATCTGGCCGCCGCACAACGGGCGTTACACGGACAGCTCACCACCGACCAGATCGAAGCGCAGGTCACCAGCGACGTGAAGCACGCGCTCATCGTCCTCGTGGTGAAGGCGATCCTGCTCAGCATTCTCGGTGGTGCCGGTGCAGTCCTCATCGTGTTCCGAAGACCGCGCGCCGCCGTCCTTGGCACCGCAACCATGGCGGCCGTGCTGGTCGTGACCGGCGCTGTTGGAGTTGTCACGTTCCGGTCGGACGCCTTCTCCCAGCCGCGTTTCTCCGGGGTGCTCAGTTCAGCGCCGACACTGATCGGCAGCGTCGAGGACATCCCCGCGAAGTTCGACACCTACCGCCGCGAGCTGGCCAAGATCGTCACCAACATCACCAAGCTCTACGACGCGACTACGACGCTGCCCGGCTCGATCTCGCCCGACGCGATCCCCGTGCTGTTCGTCTCCGACATCCACGACAACCCCGAAGCGTTCACCGTGATGCAGTCCGTGGTGACGCAGTTCGGCGCCAGAGCGGTGGTCGACACCGGCGACATAAGCGACCACGGGACGGCGGCAGAGAACAAGCTCTACGACCCTGTCGCCGATCTGCAGATCCCCTACATCTACGTCCGCGGCAATCACGACTCGAGCACGACGCAGGCATACCTGGAGAAGATGCCCAACGTGCATGTGCTCGACAACGGCGCGGTCGAGGAGATCGCCGGGATCCGCTGGGCGGGCATCGGCGACCCGAACTTCACACCTGACCAAACCGTCGACTACGGGCACGACGGCGATGCCCGGCTCGCGGCGGCCGGCCAGCAGTTGGCCACCGCGATCGACGCCTCTAGCCCGAAGGTGGACGTCGCACTGGTGCACGAGCCGGCGATGGCGAAGCCGCTGGACGGACATGTTCCGCTCATCCTGGACGGCCACATCCACCATCGCGCCCACTCCGCCACAGCCGACACCGTGACGCTGACGCAGGGCAGCTCGGGGGGCGCGGGGCTGCGCAACCTCGAGGGGGACGAACCGCTCCCGTTGGAGATGTCGGTGCTGTACTTCGATCCGGTGTCGCACACCCTGCTGGCTGCCGACGAGATCACGTTGAGCGGGCTCGGTCTCGAATCCGTGCAGATCCAACGGCATCGCGCGGCCTACTACCGGCAGGACGCCAAACCTGAGCAATCCACGCCCAGTAGTCCGGGTGCGCCGAGCTGATCGATCACCGAGGCCGGACAGCGTCCCAGGCGACGGTCAGCTCGCCGAAGCGCCATCGGGTGCGGCGATCCAGTACCGGCCAGTTGCTGCTGAGCGATTCGCACGACGCGATCCATCGCTGCTCCGCACCGAAGGTCGCCAGTGCTGCTGAAGCCCGCCAGGCAGCATCGAAGGCGCGGAGCAGGTCGTGCACGGGCTCGCCGGGGACATTGCGGTGGATCAACGCCTTCGGCAGACGTTCTGCGAGATCGCCCGGAGTCCGAATGTCGTTCACCCGGCAGGCAAGCGTCAGGCAGCGCGGGCCGTCGCGATCCAGCAGCACCCAGGTGCCGCGCCGGCCGAGTTCGTCGCAGGTGCCCTCGACCAGCAACCCGCCGTCTGCCAGTAGAGGCAGCATCGTCTGCCACGCGGCAGCCGCCGCGGTCTCGTCGTACTGCCGGAGCACATTCGCGGCGCGGACCAGCGCGGGACGCAGACCGGCCAGCTCGAAACCGCCGCGCCGGAAGTCGAGTCGCGGCGGGTCGGCCGACGGGAGCGCAGCGGCCACCCGATCCGGGTCGATCTCCAGGCCGACCACTCGGATGTCCGAGCGCACCGCGCGCAGCCTCGTCACCAGCTCAACGGCAGTGATCGCATTGGCGCCGTAACCGAGATCGACCACCAGTGGGTCGGCTGCCGCTTGCAGCGAGCGGCCGAGGGTCGCCGCGATCCACCGATCCATCCGCCGCAGCCGATTCGGATTGGTGGTCCCCCGGGTCGGCACTCCGAGTGCACGCGCCCGCCCGGCGGCGAGACGGGGAACGCGCGGCATTGCGTCACTCTCGCACGGCGCGGACACGACAGCGGCGGCCCCCGAAAAAGGACCGCCGCTGTCGTGAGCGCTGCCGCTGAATCAGACTCGCACCAGCCGCGAGTCGTCGTCGCCGCCCTCGGCCGGGGCGTCTGCCTTGGCCATCGCCTCGGGCGGCTCGATCGAGACCTGCGGGGTGATCTTGTCCAGCCACTTCGGGTAGTACCAGTTGTACTTGCCCAGCCAGTGCATGATCGACGGCACCACGAACGTCCGGACGATGAACGCGTCAAGGAAGATCGCACCGGCGAACCCGATGCCCAGCATCTTCGACACCCGGTCGGGCGTCAGGATGAAGCTGGCGAACACCGTGATCATGATTAGCCCGGCCGCGGTGATGATGCCGCCGGTCTCGCCCTGGCCCACGCTGACCGCGCGGTGGTTGTCCCGGCGGTGGGTCCACTCCTCGTGCATCCGGCTGACGAGGAACACCTGGTAGTCCATCGACAGGCCGAACAGCACAGCGAAGAAGATGACCGGGAAGAACGCCTCGATAGGCCCACCCTTTCCGACACCGATCGCATCACCGAACCAACCCCACTGGAAGATCGCCACCAGCAAGCCGAACGATGCACCGACTGCGAGCAGGTTCATCACCGCCGCGGTGAGCGGGATGACGACACTGCGGAACGCGATCATCAACAGGATGAACGACAGTCCGATCACGGCCACGAAAAACAGCAGCATCTTGGCCGACAGCACCTTTGTGAAGTCGATGAAGATCGCCGTCATGCCATAGACGTAGACGTGGTTGCTGGTTCCCTCGTACAGCTGCGGCAGGGTCTTGTTCCGCAGCTGCTTCACCAGTTTGTCCGTCGCCACGTCCTGCGGGCCGCTGATCGTCTTGAAGGAGATCATCGAGACGTTCTTGTTCAATGGAACCTGGGCGATGCTGCTCTTGTTGACGTCGGAGACTTGCGCGAGCGCACCCGTGACCTTGTCCAGGTAGGTCTTGTCCGACGCACCTGGACCGGACACCACGAGCTGCAACGTCGAGTTGTAGCCCTTGCCGAAGTCTTGCTGGATGAGGTCGTAACCCTTGCGCGTGGTGGTGCCCTTCGGGTCGTTGCTCTGGTCTGCGTGACCAAGCCGCATCGAGAAGAACGGCAGTGCGAGCAACACCAGGATGATCAGCGCCGCGCCGCCCATTATGGCCGAGCGTCGCTGCACCAGGCTCGACCAGCGGTACCAGAATCCCTGGCCGTGCGCCTCGTCGAAGTTGCCGGCCCGGACCGCCTTGCGCTGCTTGCGCGGCAACACCTTGAGGCCGAGGAAGCTCAGCATCGCGGGCAACAGTGTGAGGGAAGCCACCATGGTCAGCGCGACGGCGATGGCAACACCAACTGCGACGCCGTAGAGGAAACTGACGCCGAGTGCGCACAGGCCGAGCAACGCGATGCACACAGTCGTCCCGGCGAAGAGCACCGCCCGGCCGCTGGTGTTGAGCGCGGTCACGATCGACTCGTTGACGCTCATCCCGGACGTCAGGTTTCTTCGATGTCGGGTGACGATGAACAGCGCGTAGTCGACACCGACACCGATGACCATCAGGTCAGCGAGGTACGGCGCGAAGCTCGCCACCGACATGCCGTGTGTCAGGATCGCAATCAGACCACCCCCGGAGCTCAACGCGGCAACCGCGCTGATCAACGGAAGTACCGTCGCGCCGAAGGTGCGGAAGACGAAGAACAGGATGATGGCCGCGGCGAGGAAGCCGACGAGCTGTGGGGTGTTGCCACCGCTGTTGCCGGACTCGACACCGGTGAAGAACTCGCCGGTGAACTCGACCTGCAGCGAGTCCGAGCGCACTGTCTTCAGGTCCTTGTAGACGGCATTGAGGGTGTCAGGGGTCGGGTTCTCGACCGACCAGTCGACCATCACGATGCCGGTCTGCTTGTTCTTGCTGAGCAGCTCAGGCTTGGCGGTGGAATTGCTCCCACCCGGTTTGGTCGAGCAACTGACGGTCGACCACGGCGTCGAGATCGAACCGACCCTCGCCTTCGTGTCATTGCACAACGCCTGCAAGGCGGCCTGCAGGCTGGTCGGCGACGCTGAGAGAGTGCCGCTCTTGGCATGCAGCACCACGGTGCCGGACGCGTTGTTCTGCTGGTCCAGGCCGGCGTTCTTCAGCAGCTTGCCGACGGTCTCGGTTTCGGTGTTGGGCAGCTTGAAGTCGTCCTTGTACTTCGCACCGCCCATGGCGGACGCGAGGCCCTGGATCGCGATGATTGCGACGATCCAGGTTGCAACAATCCACCACCGTCGCCGGATGGCGAGTTGGGCGATCTTCGTCATCGGTGTTCTCTCCTGTATGCGATCGATCGGAATGGCGCGCTGGGCGGACACCCCGCGCAGCGTGTTACAGACTTCCTGCTTGCCGGGGGCCCGGACCAGGGTGGTAACCCCCGAATAAGCCCTGACATTTGTCCTCGGGGCCAACCCTGACGTGGGTAGGTTTCCGGCGGGCAAACGAGGTCATTCTGGCCGGTTAACGACAGTGCGCGGAGTCAATTTCAGGTACCGCTCAGAGGCTCGAAATGAGGTCAGTCGGCCGGCTTATCCGCGGCCGCGTCCTCGCGATCCTGTTCCTTCTCGATCTTGCGCTTGACCCGACCCAGGCCGGGCACCGCGCCGTACATCTCGTTCAACTCCTTCGATGCGTCCAGCAGGTCGCGCAGATCGGGTGCCACGGTGCCGAGTGTGTCGAGGATCGGCAGGATGTCGGCGTCCACCTTCTGCACGATCTCGGGGAGGCGGTTGACCAGCTGCACAACAGCCTCGACCTCGGCCGGACTGGTCGTGTCCGTCAGCTTCGCGACAATCGGCTCGAGCTTGTCCAGGGTGGGCTCGAAGCGGTCCAGCAGCGGCGTGATGCGTTCGGTGAGCTGCTCAGTGCGGCCGACGACCTGCGCCGCCCGCTTCTGGGTCCGGTCGATGTCACCCACCAGCACCTTCACCCGGGCGACGACGTCCTCCACCTCGGCGACGATCGTCACCAGCCGAGGCACCAGCCCGATCGCCGTCTCTACTGCCCCGTAGCTCTGCTCGGCGAGTCGGACCATGTCGCCGGGGCTGGGGATCGGCAACTTCATGACGGCACCGGATGAGCGACGAGATCTGCGTCCGGTGGCGGCCCGGGTGGGGTGCCGTCACCGAACGGCCGGCCACCGAGTTTGTCGCGGTGGTGCGGGATGAGCCACTGGGCCGGGTCCGGGCCGACGGCGACGATCCTCGACGGGTTCACCGAGTCCTGAACGATGTAGTAGTGCTGCCGGATGTGCACGAGGTCCACGGTGTCACCGAATCCGGGAGTCTGGTACAGGTCCCGGCTGTAGGCCCAGAGCGCCGGATACTCGATCAGCTTGCGGACGTTGCACTTGAAGTGCCCGTGATAGACGGCGTCGAAGCGCACCAGCGTCACGAACAGCCGGATGTCCGCCTCGGTGATGGTGTCGCCCACGAGGTAGCGGTGATCCGCGAGACGGACCTCGAGGGCATCCAGCCGGGCGAAGAGAGTGGCTACTGCATCGGCGTAATGCGCCTGGTTCCTGGTGAACCCGGATTTGTAGACCCCGTTGTTCACGTCGCGGAACACGTCGGCATTCACTGAGTCGATCTCGTCGCGCAGTGCCTCCGGGTACAGCTCGGGGGCGCCCGGGCGATGCAGCGCGCTCCACTCGGTCTCGAGGTCCAGGTTGATGCGGTCGAAGTCGTTGGTGACCAACTGGCCGCTGGGCACGTCGACGATGATCGGGACGCTCTCACCGCCCGGGTACTGCTCGCGACGGGCCCGGTAGGCCTCCCTGATGAGGTGAATATCCAGCACCGGGTCGCGGCCGCCCGGGCTGCCGGTCGCCTCCGTGAACGCCCATTGCTTCGTGTCCTCGACCTCCTCCTGGACCGGCGCCACGACCGCCTGCGGTAGTGCCTCCTCCAGCCCGAGCAGCCGCCGGGCAACTGCGACCCGGCTGGCCCACGGGCAGGCCCGGCTGATCACCAGGCGGTAGCGGCCCGCTTCGACCGGCCAGCCGTCGCGACCGTCGGCGGTGATTCGGTCGGCGAACGGACGACCGGTGCGCTCGAACGACTCGGCGGCCTGAGGGGTGTTGCTCATCTGGTCAACGTACCCATTCACGGCCGCGTCCGGCCGGCACCGGTTTCAGCAACCCCACGCGACCGTGAATGATCGGGCCCATGAGCGAACAGCGGGTGGCATTGGTCACCGGAACCTCGAGCGGGATCGGTCTGCACACAGCGGTTGGCCTGGCGAAACAAGGCCTTCGGGTGGTCGCGACCATGCGGGACCCGGCCAAGGCGGACGCGCTGCGGGCCACGGCGCAGGCGGCCGGCGTCGAAACGGAGGTCCGTGCTCTGGACGTCACCGACGCGGTGGCGGCGCAACGATGCGTCGCGGAGGTGCTCGCAGCACACGGCTCGATCGACGTCCTGGTCAACAACGCCGGTCGTGGTCACGTGGGCACCCTCGAGCAGCTCACCCAGGAGGACCTGCAGGGGCAACTCGACGTCAACTACCTCGCGGTGGCGAGGCTGACACAGCTCGTCCTGCCGGCGATGCGCGGTGCCGGGCGCGGTCGGGTCGTCACCGTGACAAGTGTCGGTGGGGTGGTGGGGCAGCCCTTCGCCGATGCGTATTGCGGCGCCAAGTTCGCGGTCGAGGGCCTGATGCAGGCATTAGCACCGGTCGCCGCCCGGGTGGGTGTGGGCATCAGCGTCGTCGAGCCTGCTGCGGTGGGCAGCGAGTTCGTCACCAACGTGGACGGGTCGATGGACGAGCGGGACCCGGACGATCCGTATGCGGACCTGTTTGCCGCGTACGTGCGGCGCACCTCCGGGTCCTACGGTGCGGCGCAGTCCTCGCAGGACGCGGCGGCTGTCGTCGTCGAGGCCGCGACGACGACCGACCCGAAGTTCCGGTGGCAGACCTCAGCGTCGGCCGTTGCCTTCGCCAGCCTGTCGCTGGCCGATCTGGATGGCAGCAGAGTGCTGGGGCAGACCGCCGACTGGCTCGCCTGACCGGGTGCCGACCGGGTATCTGGCGGCGCGCATGTGAGTCCGGGCACGATTGCTAGCAGCCTGCTTGCAATTGCAAGCACTACTCGGCACCCTGGACTCATGGACGTGGGCGGGATCAAGGACCAGGCCAAGAAGGTCGGGACCATCGGCTCGTTCATCCGCGAGCAGCGCGAGCAGGCGCAGGTGTCCCTGCGACAGCTGTCGAAGCTCGCGGGCGTCTCCAACCCGTACCTCAGCCAGATCGAGCGCGGGTTGCGCAAGCCATCGGCGGAGATCCTGCAACAGATCGCCAACGGCCTGCGCATCTCGGCGGAGCAGCTGTACGTGCGCGCCGGGATCCTGGAGACACGAGACGGGGACCCGCAGATCATCACCGCGATCATCAGCGATGTCGCTCTCACCGAGCGGCAGAAGAACGTCCTGATCGAGATCTACGAATCGTTCCGCCGGGAGAACGCCCGGTCCGACGACAGCTCCGATCAGCACCCCGCGGCCGGCCGCACGGCCTGAGCCGCACACCACCACCGGAAGGAGCGGCATGTCGCTCGCAACAGACGTCCGCAGCTACGCGGAGATCGCCCTGGAACAGGGCAAGCACATCGTCGGCACCGCCCAGGACCGGCTCACCAATGTCCGCGGCGAGGCGCGCGATTACGCGACGGCCGCCGCTGACGACGCCAGGCACCTCGCCGGCTCGTTCGCCGAGTTGGCCCGCAAGCAGGCCTACGCCGTCATCGGCGCGAGCGACGCCGCCGTCGCCACCGTGACCAAGCGTGTCGAGGAGTTCCCGGGCGAGGCGCGCGCCAACGGCGAGAAGCTCGTCGGCACCGCGAACCGCAGCATCGCCAAGGCCAGCGGCAGCGTGGACTCCGTGCAGGAGAAGGCGCAGGCATTCGCCGCCACCGGCCAGGGCCAGCTGCGCGAGGCCGTCTCCGAACTGCGCGAGCGCAGCGAAGAGGCCGTCACCACGGCGAAGGGCTTCACCCCGGCCGAGGGCGTGAAGGTAGCCAAGAGCACCGTCGATGGCGTGCTGTTCCAGGCCAAGGCCACCTTCGACGCGCTCGCCGAGCGCGGCGAGAAGGTCACCGTCCAACTGCGCAAGGACCCGCGCCTGAGCAAGGTCATCAAGCTCGTCGACCGCACCGAGGACGAGGTCCTCACCGCCGCGGCGAAGCCGGCCCGCAAGCGTGCTGCTGAGAAGGCGCAGGCCACCAAGGCCACCGCCCGTCGCTCGGCCGCACAGAAGCCGGCGACCAAGAAGGCCCCGACCAAGAAGGTCACGGCACGCAAGGTCACGGCACGCAAGGTCACGGCTCGAAAGACCACCGCACGCAAGATCACCGCCCGGAAGGCCCCGGCCAAGAAGGCCTGATCCGTCCGGCGAGACTACTGCCGCTGCCCCGTACCGATCCTGTCGGTGCGGGGCAGCTTCGTCCACGCGGGCGTGTGCCGGGGGCCTGCGCACGGCGCGATGTCGCGCCGCTGGTTACGCTGGCGATGTGCTAGCAGAAGCGCCCGGCGTCGTCGTCATGGCTGACATCGAGATCTGGATCATCGGAATCCTGCATTGGGGCCTGTTCGTGATCCGGATGTGGGCGTTCCTGGACTGCCTCGTCCGCAAGTCCGCAGCCTTCTCCGCGGCCGGCAAGCTGACCAAACCAGCGTGGGTGTTGATCACCGGGCTGAGTGCCGTGATCGGGTTCTTCTTCGATCCGCTCAACTTCCTGGCGCTGATCTCGATCATCGCCACGCTCGTCTACCTCGCCGACGTACGACCATCCGTCCGGGAGATATCCGGGGGGAGCGGCGGCGGCAGTCGCTGGTAGCCGCGATCAGGCCGCTCGCAGTATGGGGCCGGCCGACCAGTTGCCCGCAGTACGGTCCTCAGGATGGGTGGCCAGCCAGCGGTGCGCCACCTCGCTCAGTTCGCCGTCGCGACCGCGCAGCAGATAACTCATCATCTGCTGGTCGCCGCGGAAGGACCAGAGCGGGTGACCGAAGCTGGCGGGGTTGTTCTTCTCGATGATCCAGTGCGACGGCCAAGCCACGCCGTAGCCGATCGCCGGGAGCGCGAGCACCCGCCGGAGGTGGCCGGTCAGGACGCCACTCAACGCGATCAGCGCGCCGGTCGTCGTGCCGAGGAAGTGCAGCTTCCTAGTGATCGCCTTGCCGTGCATCGCCACGTAGTACGGCCAGAATTCATCGTAGGTGGCGAACCGGGGGCTGGCCGGGGATGACGCTTCGTCGACGGCGTGCAGTGGTCGCGACATGACCCCATCTTGCCCGGCAGGTCAACCGATAGTGATGCCCGCGGCCCGGACTGCGTGATCAGATGGTCAGCGCGACTCGTGCGCGATGCCCTCTCCGATGGCCAACCGGGTCAGCTCCGGGCGGCGTCGCCGGCCGGTCTTGTCCCGGATCCGGTCGAGGTGCGAGCGCACGGCGTCACCTGTCCGTAGCCGCCCTTGGTCGTTCCGGCGCTGGCCGCGTTGGGCACGCTGGCACCAGGCAGCGCGTTCACCTGCTGGTCAGTGACACTGCGGCGCGACGCCAGCCGTTCGCTACGTCAGGAGATCGCGGTGCGGGTCGGTGCGGCGCGCACTTCTGACACCTCATCGGGCGAACCGTCCACCGGTCACTCCCGGTTACCCGCGATGCTGCCCTGCCCCGTCATCGCGTTGGACGCCCGGCACGCCCTGTTCCTGCGCACCACACCGCCACTCGCCGCGGACTGACCGCCGCAGTCAGTCCGTCAGCCGCCGGGACAGCAGAATGGTCGCGAAGTGCCCGGCACTCAGAACGACGATCAGCGGCAGCATCACGATCGTCCACGCTTGTAGCAAGTGGTGGTCGCCGATCTTGTCGACGGCAGCCGCCAGGAGACAGATCAGCGAAAACTCGATCGCGACGAAGGCTCGGTAGAAGGGGAAGGCCCGCAACGAGCGCCGCAGCTTGGCCAGCCGACCGCTCCGGGGCGCCGCAATGTCGGCGGATTCCGACAGCAGTGGGAGGCGGGCGTACCCGCGGGCGACATGGATGAGATCGCCGAACGCCTTGTTCATGATCACTACGACCGCGGTGAGAGCGCCGAGGGTCGTCCACCCGTCGATGTCGGTAAGGCCACCGTCGACGTGGATCGCGATGCAGATCGGCAGCAGCGCCTCGGTGAGGTAGTGGCCGACCCGATCCAGATAGACACCACCGGGCGAGGTGGTGTGCCGCACCCGGGCGACCTCACCGTCGGAGCAATCGAACAGGATCTGCAGTTGCATCGCCACGGCGCAGATCAGCACGGACCACCATGACGACCAGACGAGGACGGCGGCGCCGCCAACACCGGCCACGATCATCATCATGGTCACGCCGTTGGCCGAGATCCCGGTGGGCAGCAGCGCTCGGGTGACATAGATCGAGAGTCGGCGCAGATACAGCGCGCCGGCCCAATGCTCGGAGTTGCGGCGACCGAGAACGTTGGGCGGCTGGGCGAGCTCGCGTAGGTCGGCGAGCGTCATTGTCGTGCTCATCCAGGCTGGCGATGTAGCAGCGATCTCGCCGCGCGCAGGCTCTCCGGCAGGTAAACGACAAACAGCCAGGAGGCGCACATGACCAGAAGAGGGGGCAACACGCTCAACACGGTACCCAATCCGATGGCAATTGTCCGAATAAACCAACCGAGCCCGAGAAGGTCGACTGGGCCGGGCACTCGGCCCGATGCGGCGCGCCGGTACACCAGGTCGTAGCGGTGCCAGATGAGCGTGGCCAGCAGCGCGAATCCGGCGCCGGCCCACGTCGGTGCGACAGCCGCCACGCAGCCGATCACCACCCCACCTTCCAGGAGCGTCACCGCCGCGGGCAGCAGCCAGCCGGCGACGCTGCGCGGGCAGCGCCGGCCGATGGCCAGCCGGAGCAGGCCGTCGTCGCGGAAGTCGACGAGACGCTCGAGGACCGGGCCGGTGAAGCCGTCCGCTGCCGCGGCGGTGCGTCGGATCCCGCCGAGCACCGTCCAGATCAAGGACACCGTCGACAGTGCCAGGTAGGCCACCAGCCCGGCCGTCGGTGCTCCCAGCAATGCGCAGACGCTGAGGGCCAGCCAGCGCTCGCCGATCGGCATGTGCAACGTGCGACGCACCCACATCGACAGCGACGGTGCTTCGTCGGCGTCGGCGCCGGCACCGGTGGATGGTTGCCACAGACTGTGATCGGACATCGGGCGGCTGTCCCGAGCGCACGCGCGGTGCGCGGCGAGGAACTCCTTGGCCAAGGCAAAGTCGGCGAGATGACGGGCGGTCTGCACGACCATGCCCGCCGCGGCGAGCAACCAGACGTGGTGGCCGAGATGACCGGCGGCAAACGCCAACCCGGCGAGGGCGGCGTACTCCTTCACCCGATCGGTCGCGGCGTCGAGCCACCCCCCGATCGCCGAACGGGTGCGGGTGGCGCGGGCGATCTCGCCGTCGACGCAGTCCAGCACGAGGGACAGTTGCAGCAGGATGGCGCCCCCGGCCAGGGCAGGACGGCCACCGACTGCGAAGAGCACCGCACCGAGCAGTCCGACCAGCGCGGAGCCGATGGTGACGCCGTTCGCCGAGACGCCGCGGCGCACCGCACTGGGGGTGAGTCGTGCAGAGATCCGCCGCAGCACGTACGTCGAGTAGAAGCCGTCGCCGGGTCGGGCGGCGCTGCGCGCGACCAGGTCCGGCACGTCGGCCGCCTCGATCGCCGTGTCCAGCGCAGCCCGGTGCAGCGGGTCGGCGGAGCGCCCGCCGGGCAGCGCACCGAGCGGGACCGCGACGGGCGCGGGGAGGGCGCTCGCTCGGGTGAGCACAGTGAGTAGTAGGTCGTGCGGGTCGTCGCCGTCCCAAGCGGGTGTCGTCTCCTCGAGTGCCATCCCAACCGCGGCCGCTGCTGAGGGGGTGGCCCCTGCCGCCACGACCAGCACGCCCAGCGAATCGCCATCGGCCTGTGCGACAGGGTGCGAGGCGGTACCCGCGGACAGCGCGATCGAGCCGTTGGTGACTACCGGGTGGGCGCCGGCCGGTAGTGCGATCAAGGCGGCGACGGTCAGTCCCGGATCGTCGAGGATCATCAGGATCGCCTCGTCAGGGACGGTGACGGCGTCGTCCAGGACGCCCAGCGCAGCACCTGCCTCGATGCACACCTCGAGATCGGCAAGCACGGCACGGAGTTGGTCGGTGGCGGTACCCGTCGCGGATCCGACGACCACGACCGAGTCCCGAACCGGCAGCCGGTCGAGCTGCTCCATCAGCCGGTCGGGCCGGGCCGCGGTGGGCCCGACCAACCGGATGCGGATCACGCGCGAGCAGCCCAGTCGCCCGGATGGGCGCGGGTGTTCGTCTGCCGGAGGTGATGGTTCGCCCGGTCGAGATCGGCCTGGGTGTCGACTTCGATGGCGCCGAGTTCCGGGACGACGAGCGGCGCGAACTGGACGTGGTCCTTGGCGATGAGCAACTCCATCGCCCGCTCGAAGTAGTCCTGGTCGTCGACTTCGTCGAGCCGGCGGATCAGCGCCGCCTTGTCGACGGAGCTGATGTAGTTAACCCCGATGGCCTCGCCGAGCCCGTCGATCACCGTCTTCGAGAGATCCGCGATGGAGCCATCCGGACCCAGCGTGTACTTGACCTCCTCGGCGCCGACCACGGCATCGTTCACGACGACGAAGGACGTGTCGGCTGCCAGCATCGGCCGGGCAGCCTCGAGTACTGCTGCGTCGAAGACGACGTCACCATTCATCCAGAGGACGCCGCCGTCGGCGGTGGCCTTTAGGGCCCGCAGCAGGCTCTTGGACGTGTTGGTCTGGTCGAAGACCTCGTTGTAGACGAAGACGTTTTCCGGATGTGCCTCGAGGATCATCTCCAATTTGAAGCCGACCACGACGTAGGTCTGCGCATCGGGCATCGCGGCGGCGATGTTGTCCAGCTGCTGGAGCATGATCGTGCGCCCGTCGGCGAGCGGTGTGAGCGGCTTGGGGTGCGGGCGGCCCAGCCGGGTGCCGCTGCCCGCGGCAAGGATGACGACCTGCGGCCTCACGGCATCGGCTTCAGCATGACGACCTGGCAGGCCGGACCGGTGAGCACGGGCGGAAATGATACCGGCGCCCGGCGCCAGGCCGACTCAGGCGTCGGTGCCGGGCAACTCGTAAGGGCTGGGAACCGGGTAATACTGCCGGAAGAATTCCGCCAGCATCCGGTGCCGCTGCTGCGCGGTGTCCGGGGTGGACGAGCCGTCGTTCAAGCAATACACCTCGGGCCGCAGCCGGAGGAATGAATCGAGCCGGCGGGCGGTATTCGGCAGGCTTATGTCCTGGTAGGAGTAGCCGATGTCGTCCGGCACCGCCCGACCGATCCGGTAGGCGTAGTAGTGGTGCAGCGCGGATGTGATCGACACGTCGTCCGGATGCCGGAACCGCGATCGGGAGACCTGGTCGAAGACGTCGGGATGGCGGCGCTCCATCTCCGCCAGGACGCCGCGCACCTGTGGCTGCGGCGTGTGTCGGAACTTCTGGGTGATGGTGACCCCGAACTCGGCTTCCAGTAACGCCCGGTTGCGTTTGGCGGCACTCATCACCGGCAGGTCCCTGCTGCTCGGCTCGTCGAGGTCGAGGGTCCCCGGCGACAGGAAGAACTTGGCGATGCCGTTGCCGTGGAAGAACGCCTCCGGGGCAACCGGGCGACCGAAGAAGAAATCGTCGTTGAGATAAAGGTAGTGCTCGGAGAGACCGTCGATGTGGTGCAGCTGCGACTCGATCGCATGTGAATTGAAGACCGGCAGGGCGACCGGGTCGGTGAAGATCTCCGTGTGATCGATGACTGAGATCTTCGGGTGGCTGGCGTCCAACCATTCCGGCCGCTGACCGTCGGTAACCAGGTAGATGTGCCGGACCCAACTGGCGTACATCGCCACCGACCGCAGCGAGTACCGCAGCTCGTCGTAGGAGGCGAACCGCGCCTCGATCGCCGCTGTCGCATTGCGGGTGTGGTCGCCGGGACTCTGAGCACAGGCCGCCTTGCGCTGCTGCCACGCCGGATCCGCGCCGTTCACCCAGGTGTAGACGAGATCGATCGGCTCGGTCACATCGAATACGTGCGGACGGGGTCGGTCCACCGGCCAGTGTGCCGGCGAGCCGACCGCCGCGCTCCAATTGGCCGGGGAGAGATAGCCGACGACGAGGTTCGGCTCGGGCGCGATCCGGGTGCCCGCCTCGTGGCGCTCGCCGTCGATGCGCTCGACGTCGTCGCGGTCGATCTGCCTCCAGAACTCGAGGCGCACCGCTGCGTCGGAACCCATCAGCAGCTGTCCGGTCGACGAGCACGCCGAGCGGGAGGCCTCCACGGTCTCCGGCTGGCCGCGGTGATCAGCCCGAGTGATCGGTCGAACCGGCATCCCGGACCCGGGCTCCGGCCGACGTCGGCGAACCTGCCACTCCAGCCCAGGCAGGGTGTCCAACGCGCGCAACGTGGCCAGCTCGTCCTCGGCCGCGACACCCAGGGAACGAATCAACCCGCGAGGTGCGGGAAGGGCCACGACGCCGACTCCGGCGTCGTCGAGGGCGGCGATCAGGGCGCGCGCCGTCTCGTCGCGCCACACCTCGGCGGCAAATCTGCCCACCACCCGTGCGAGGACCTGCCCATCCAGCGCGCGAACTCGGAGGTACCCATCCGGTACCGCGCCGGCGCCGCGGAGTCGCTGTTGGTGCGAGAGTTCGCCGTGCTGCAGTTGCACCAGCCGACGCAGTAGCGGCTCGGGGAGCCATCGGGCAGCGTGGCGCCGGAGTGCCCTCAGCACCACGCCCTCCTTCGTTTTTGGTGTCCACGTTCGGCTCCGCGTGCCGTCGCACGCAGGAGTCTAGGGCCGAGCGATCCTGTCCGAGGTTGCCGCATCAAGATCGGCGCTGGCGGTAATGTCGCGTAATCGCGAGCGAACCGGCTCGTCCAGCTTGGCGCTTTACGAGCTCAGGCTACGGTCCCGATATCGGAGATATCTCGTCGCAATGAAGAAGCTCGCCGGTATTCGAGCGTTACCCCGCGATCGATCCACGGCAGAAGTGGCAGCGAGCTGGGACGGGCTAACGAGCGACCGGAGTCAGCCGTTTGTTCCCCCTGTGCCACGCCGGTCTGTCGCGCAGCGACTTCGTCGAGGACGTTGGCCATATCGGGTCGCCAATCGCTTGGAGAGAGCGCGCTACATTCGCCACCTTCCGGCCTGGACTGGATCCAGCGAGGCGCGGTGGGTCCAACGCAAAGGAGGTCGACTGTGGGTGGTCCAGCGGAATACCGAGATCACCGGCCCGCTGGCAACAAGGTTGAACCGTGACTTGGCAGTTGAGCTGTGCGAGAAGGTGGGGGTTCCGTTCTTCGCGGTGCCGCCCAGCGCGACCAAGCAACTACGGATCGGCATTGCCGATGAGCGGTGGAGTGACTTCGTCGGTCAGCTTCTCCGACACGGTGAGACGGTCCCCTTGTACGTCGGATTCGCTGCCCGGGCCCGGTCCGGTGGACGCCGCCGCTGGTCGGGGCTCACGGGCGAAGCGAACGTTCGAAGGGCGGCCCGGGAACAGCGAAGTATCGAAGTATTCCGGGTCATGGCTGACAACGAATGGTCACAGCTATTTGATAGGCCCTGGGCGTGCCTGGTCGAAAGGTGGGATCGGGATGAAGAAGGTGCACTCCACGCGCCAACCCGCAATGCTGTCGCTACCGCGATAGCCCCGCTGTTCCAAGGCGGCGCCACACTCGAACAGGCAGGCCGCGCGCTGCCGACCTACACGCCGTTTACGAAGCGAGGCTTGTTCGACATCGACTTCCCGATAGATGCGGTGTACATGTGGGTGGATGGAAGCGACCCGAGCTGGCTTGCCCGAAAGGCGGCCACACTGGCACGTTACGGATTGTCTGTAGATACGAGCGCATCGCACGATGCGCGCTTTCGGGATGGCGGGGAGCTTCGTTATTCGTTGCGGTCGATTGAGCGGTTCGCTCCATGGATTCGCCGGGTATACTTGGTCACCGATCAGCAAGTGCCGCGCTGGCTCAACCTACAGAGCCCACTACTCACCGTTATTGACCATACCGAGATATTCGGAAGCAACGGAAGCCTGCCCTCCTTCAATTCACACGCTATTGGCGCCCGATTACACCATATCGACGGACTGTCCGATCACTACCTTCACTTCAACGATGATGTCTTTCTGGGGAGAGAAGTTTGGCCCACATCGTTCTTTCAGAGCAACGGACATTCGCGCTTCTTTCTTTCTAGGTCAACGTTAGGCTATTCTTCACCGGACATCGCACCCGCCCACGAGTCCGCTCGACGAAATGTCGCCCAGATTCTGGAGCGTGACTTTGGGAGTTCCCCGTCAAACGCCTTCTTTCATACTCCGATTGCACAACAAAAGCAGATTATGAGTGCTCTGGAATCGCGGTACCATACGGAATTCCAAAGAACTTGGCGGAATCAGTTCCGAGCGTCTACTGACATCGAGGTCAATCAATGGCTACACCATTACTACGCCTACCTGGTGGGTGAGGCGGAGCCCGGTTCAATCTCTTACGACTACTTCGATCTATCGGACGATAGAGCGTGGATCCGTATGCGCCGGCTGACGCGACTGCGCGATCGGGATGCGTTCTGCGTCAACGACTCGCTGGATGCAACCATCTATCAGCAGGAGCGCGCAGCGAAGTGGTTGGATGACTATTTCGGGGGTGCCTCGCAGTTCGAGCGATAATAGTTCCAACCGGTTCGGATGTCAGGGAGTCGGCGGGTAGGACTCATGGCATGCTGGACGTCAGTCATCGGCCCGTCTGCCGAATCAGCCCAGCCAAAACCCGGCGGTATAGGAACGGATGGATATGACAGGCTCCTTGGAATCTTGCGACCGATCAAGCCTTGCAGACCACAAGGTGGCGACGTTGCACGCTTTAGATTTGGCAATGTTCAATCAAGCCTCATATTACGATCTAGCGCAACGCAGAGAGCGCAATCGGTCTGTGGCCGAGCTGACCCATCTATTCTTTAGATTGGTACGGGTCACCGAACCCGACCTGTTCATAGAAGCGGGCGCCAAGGAGGCGAGCACGTCCTTGCGGATTCGCCGGTACCTGCCGACCGCCAGAGTGGTGGCGTTCGAAGCCAATCCGTTTACGTACGAGAAGTTTGGCGCGCTTCATGATTTCGCCGCAGCAAATGTTGATTACCGGCATCTGGCGCTGAGCGACCGACCCGGATCGGTTACCTTTCATGTGAACCACAACGATGCAGGCATGCCCCAAGCTGACGGTCAAGGGTCGTTGCTGCGAAGTCATGAGGCCTCGAACGGCCTTACCGAGGTCACGGTGGAAGCGACTACGTTGGATTCCTTCTTTGCCGACCACACGTTCCAACGCGGTGCACTTTGGATTGACGTCGAGGGAGCAGCAAAGGAAGTGCTCTCGGGAGCCGTCGGGACAGTTGGCAAGGCTGATGTCGCGATCATCGAGGTAGAGGATCGAGCTTACTGGGGTCAGGAGTGGTTGTTTCCTGAGGTGTCCTCCTACTTCTTCGATCGCGGCATGATACCGATTGCGCGTGATTTCCAGTCGCGGTACCAATACAACGTGATCTATGTGAGCGAGGCAGTATTTCATAGGGACCGAGTACGACTGGAACTCGCGCTGCATCACGCCAGGGCGGCCGGTGGCCGACGCCCTGAGCCAGAGTCGGTGAGGGCGCAGCGGGAAAACCCGGTGCCACCTTCCCGCCCAGCATTCACGACGAGTCAGAAGCGAATGCATCGAGCGCGCTCTTCCGCCGGCCGCGTGGTGCGCGGCCGGCGGAGGTAATTCATCGGCCGATGTTGCGCAGCGTGGAGTAGACGCCGATGACGGCGCCGGTGATCGGCAGCACCGCAATGATCGACATCAACTCGGCGATGTCCAGAAGCCTTGCCACGTAAGGGGAATGCCGTGCCCCGGTCTACGCGGGCGGAGAAGAGCAGGCAGGCGACCGCCGCGAGCGCAAGTACGGCTGCGGCGACGAGTTGGACGGTCCGGCTGCCGTTGGCGCCCAGTCGCGCGCCGAGCGCGCCGAGCGCGAAGATGCCCGGGAGCATCATCGCGATACGTCGCGCTGCGCCGGCGTACGCCCGCGAGCGCAGAAAGCCACACCACCGCGACGATGGCGACCAGTCACCACCCCCAGCGCGACTGGCTGCGCAGCGCGACCAGCCCGCACCCGGCGACCACCGTGCCCAGCGCGGCGAGCAGTCCCGACAGGATGCGGTCGGCCACCTCGGTGCGGTCGAGCACCTCCGCGCCCATCGTCGGTGTGTCCTCGGCCCGGAACGCTTCGGCGTCGGACGCCACCCGCGGGAGTGGCAGCTGACTCATCCGCAACGAGATGATCGGCGCACAGGATGCGGTGCCAGGACCGCTTGCGCCGGGTCGATGTCGATGGCCTGATCGGGCACCGATGGCGGGGCGACCACCGCGATGTCCGCGCCCACTCGGAGCAGTCCGTGCAGCAGGCTGCTGTGTCCCGACGGGCGTGCGGTCGACGTGACCACGTCAACGCTTCCGGGGGGACGCATGCCGAACTTTTACCGTGCCGATGATCCAGACACAAGGGTCGACGAAACGGTGCGCCCCCTCGTATGACGATCACGGTTCCTCCGACGGTGGTCATTCCGGCCGCTGGTGGGTGTTGCTGAGTACACCTCCGACTCACTGGCTGGCTGCACTGTGCGCCCGTTGGCAGGCAGCGACAATGGGTGACGCGAGCAACCCGAACATCCCCGAACACCGCGGAAAGAGAAGGAAACGATGGCTGCCGGCGCCGTGATCGGGCGAGGTCTGCTGGCGACCTCGCGCGGCTGGGTGCTCTTCCTGCGGGTGATCCCCGAGATCCTGATCCTCTCGCTCTGGTCGGTCTCGCTGGGCCTCGTCGGGCTCGGGGTGGGCGTCCTACTGTTCCCGGTCCTGACCCTCCGCGTTCACCAGCTCGCCAATCTGGCCCGAGCGATGGCGGCCGACTGGTCCGACACGCGGATCGAGCGGCCCTACGCGCTGACGCCACGGTTCGGTCCGCATCCGGTCGGCTGGGGCAAGCGGACGATCTGGCTGCTCGGTCAGCGCACGACCTGGCGCGACGGGCTCTGGCTGCTGCTGGACCCGATCGTCGGTGCCACGCTGGCGCTGCTGCCGCTGTCCCTGTTGCTGGGCGGGATCTTCGGGCTGTTGTTCCCCTGGCTGTTCATCTACATCGGGCACGGCGCCACCTTCTTCCCGTTCCTTTGGGGCGTCGACAGTGAGTCGGTGGCGCTGTGGGCGGCCCCGATCGGAGCGGGTTACCTCGTCCTCGGCATCTGGCTGGCTCCGGCGGTGATCCGCTTGCACGGCCGGTGGACAGGATGGCTGCTCAAGCCCACCGAGGCGGCCCGGCTCACTCAACGGGTCGAGCAACTGTCGAGCAGCCGAGCTGATGCCGTGGACACCCAGGCGCTGGAGATCCGCCGTATCGAGCGCGATCTGCACGACGGCGCGCAGGCCCGCTTGGTCGAAGCGCGGGCGTCGTCGGCCCAGGCTCTTGCCGAGCTGCGCGCTCTGGTTCGAGGGATCCACCCGCCGGTGCTCTCCGACCGCGGACTGGCCGACGCGGTCAGGTCGCTGGCGCTGGAGAGTCCGCTCGACGTGACCGTCGATGCGGTCGTGCCGCGCACCGTCGACCCGGCGATCGAGTCGGCCGTCTACTTCGGCGTCTCGGAGTTGCTGACCAACGCCGTGAAGCACGCACGGGCGGAGCATGGTCGCATCGTCATGACGCTGGCCAGCGGGATGCTGCGAGCGGTGATCGTCGACGACGGGGTGGGCGGGGCCGACCCGTCCCGCGGCACCGGCCTGAACGGGCTGACACGTCGGCTGGCCGCCTTCGATGGCACGCTATCGGTGACCAGCCCTGACGGGGGCCCGACCGTCGCGACCGTGGAGGTGCCGTGCGAGTCGTCATAGGCGAGGACCAGGCGCTGCTGCGCGACGGGCTGGTCCGGCTGCTCGAAGCGCACGGGTTCGAGGTACTGGCCGCGGCTGAGACCGGTCCGGATCTGCTCGCCGCAATGCTCGAGCACCGTCCCGACGTCGCGGTGGTGGATGTGCGGATGCCACCAACCTTCTCCGACGAAGGGCTGCAGGCGGCGCTGGCCGCGCGCAAGGAGATCCCGGGGCTGCCGGTGCTGGTGCTCTCCCAGCACGTCGACCAGTTGTATGCCCGGGAGTTGCTGGCCGATCGGGTGGGGGCAGTCGGCTACCTGCTCAAGGACAAGGTCTTCGACGCCGACCAGTTCATCGACGCGGTGCGTCGGGTCGCCGCCGGCGGCACGGCGATGGACCCGGAGGTGATCTCCCGGTTGCTCACCCATAACTCCCGGCGTGAGCCGCTGGCCGAGCTCACCCCGCGCGAGCGCGAAGTGCTCGAGTTGATGGCCGGTGGCCGGTCCAATGCGGCGATCGCCGAGCGGCTGGTCGTGACTGAGCGCTCCGTGGCCAAACACACGTCCAACATCTTCAGCAAGCTCGAACTGCACCAGAGCGATGACGACAACCGCCGGGTACTCGCCGTGTTGGCCTACCTCGACCGCTGAGCTCCCAGGTTTACCGGGGGACCTACTTTCGTCAGACCGCTCTCGACCTTCGGCCGATGTGGGCAGAACCCAGCCGCGGCACGGTGGAGGCATGAACGATGCCAAGACCTACGACGGGCTGTCCTCGCTCGTGTTCTTGATCGGCATCTATGAGGGGGTGGTGCCGTTCGTGATCAAGATCTTCGGCTGGCACCAGCGGCTTGCTTTCCCGGCCCGTTTGGCCGCGCCGGCGTGGTGGATCGTCTCGCTCGCAGTCATCGTGGTGGCCGCGGTGCTGCTGGACGCTCTCGAAAAGGCCAAGATCCGCGCGACAGCGGAGGGCTCAGATGACTCGCTGACCTGACGCGGCGCCGCTGGTGGAGCCGCGAACGGTGGCTGCCAGCGGCGTGTGCGCGATCTGTGCGCAGCGCGGAGCACAGTCGAGAGGTATCAGACAGAGGGGAGATGCGCATGACGTCCACACTGCAGGCACCAGGTCCGCAACTGCCCAGACTGACGCGGCGCGAGCGTCAGGTGCTCGAATTGATGGCTGGCGGCCGGTCCAACTTGGCGATCGCGGAGCGGCTGGTCGTGACCGAGCGCTCCATCGCGAAGCACACGGCGAACATCTTCGTGAAGCTCGGACTGCTGCAGCACAATGCGGACAACCGCCGAGTGCTAGCCGTGCTCGCCTATCTCGGCCACTGACCCAGCCCCAGGCCAGCCGTTCGGTAGTCAGATGGTCACGCGGCGACCATCTGAGCACCGAAACCGGACGCGGCTCACGACATTGGCGGAGGATAGGGGATTTGAACCCCTGAGGGGTTTCCCCCAACACGATTTCCAATCGTGCGCACTAGGCCACTATGCGAATCCTCCGCCGGAGAGGATACGTGGCCTGGCCGGCCGGGCCCAATCCGCTCCACCCGGCGTCGTTGCCTGGTTGGGCCGGACCGGCAACTGTTCGGCGCTCACCGAACGGAATCGGGGGGATCCTGTGCCGGGTCGCGACCGCGGCCACCGTCCACGACGCAGGAGCCGCGCAAATGATCACCTGTTGCATCCAGTACACCTTCGACCCGCACCAAGTGGCCGCCTTCGAGGAATACGCGACCACCTGGCCACCCATCATCGAGCGATGCGGTGGTGCGCTGACCGGCTACTACCTGCCGAAAGAGGGCGCCAACAACTACGCGGTGGCGCTCATCGACTTCGCCTCGCTGGCCGACTACGAGGTGTACCGCCAGCGCCTCGCCGCTGATCCCGAGGCGCAGCAGAACGTTGCTCACTCGAAGCGCACGAAGTGCATCCTCGTCGAGTCGAGATCGTTCCTGCGACGGGTGTGAGCCGGGCGCTCGTTGGCGGGCGGGCGATGGTGGCCGTTAGAGTGTGCGACGACCCCTCGCGCGGTGCGCACCCTGTGAACCTCCCCAGGGCCGGAAGGCAGCAAGGATAAGCAGGCTCTGCCAGGTGCGCGAGGGGTCGTCTTCTGCCCCCGCCGACGACCGTCTCGATGTCGTGGCGCGAGAACTTCGCCTTGGTGTGGGCTACTTCTCGCACCAGAGACGCTTTCCCGCTCCCACGTCGAGTGCTCGAGCGAGTGGGTGTGAGCACGCGGCGGACGGTCGGTCCGGTCCTCTAGTCTCGGGACCGTGAGCGCACCGCAGTCCGGACCCCAGCAGGGCAGCAACCTGGCGCTCTACCGCAAGTACCGGTCGGCGACGTTCACCGAAGTGGTCGGCCAGGAGCATGTCACCGGCCCGTTGAGCGCCGCACTGGATGCGCACCGGATCAACCACGCCTACCTCTTCTCCGGCCCGCGCGGCTGCGGGAAGACCTCCAGCGCGCGGATCCTGGCCCGGTCGCTGAACTGCGCCGAGGGGCCGACCTCGACGCCCTGCGGGGTGTGCGACTCCTGCCGGGAGCTTGCCCCCAACGGGTCGGGGTCCATCGATGTCATCGAGATCGACGCGGCCAGCCACGGCGGTGTGGACGACGCCCGGGAGCTGCGGGAGAGGGCGTTCTACGCGCCGGCCCGCGACCGCTACAAGGTCTACATCATCGATGAAGCGCACATGGTCAGCACGCAGGGCTTCAACGCCCTGCTGAAGCTGGTCGAGGAGCCACCGGACTTTCTCGTCTTCGTATTCGCCACCACCGAACCGGACAAGGTGCTGCAGACGATCCGCTCGCGCACCCACCACTACCCGTTCCGGCTCTTGCCGCCCACCGCGATGCGTAAGCATCTCGAGCACATCTGCGAGCTGGAGGGTGTTAGCGTCGAGCAGGCGGTTTTCCCGCTGGTGGTCCGAGCCGGCGGTGGCAGCGCCCGTGACGCACTGTCCATCCTCGACCAGCTCATCGCCGGTGCTGGTTCGGACGGCGTCGGCTACGCCAACGCGGTCGCCTTGCTGGGCGTCACCGATGCGGGCCTGCTCGACGACATGGTCGATGCACTCGCCGCAGGCGACGCGGCGGCGGTCTACGGAACCGTCGATCGGATCGTCGAGGCCGGCCACGACCCACGTCGCTTCGGCGCTGATCTGCTCGAGCGCTTCCGCGATCTACTGATCCTGGACGCGGTTCCCGAGGCGGCGACCAACGGGCTGCTCGACCTGCCGGCCGACGCGCTGAGCCGGATGACCGATCAGAGCGCACGGATCGGTCGCGCCTCTGCGGTGCGCTACGCCGAGATCGTGCACGCCGCGCTGAGCGAGATGCGTGGCACCACCGCCCCGCGTCTGGTCCTGGAGCTGGTCTGCGCCCGGATGCTGCTGCCCGACGCGGCCACCGACTCCGCCGCCCTGCTGCAACGGCTGGAGCGATTGGAGCGCCGTCACGAGCTGAGCGGCGGTGACGCGCCGGGCCCGCAGTCGGTCGCCGCGCCTCAGGTAACGCCATCGGCCACCCCCCGACCGGCCGCGCCGCAGCGGCCCACTCCGCCCGCAGTGGCACCGAAAGTTGCCGATGCGCAGCCGAGTCCCGCGGCCGAGACGGTCCCGGCGACGGACGGCGAGCCTGCACCAGCCGCCCCGGACAAGGCGGCCAGTGCCGAACAGCCGGTCGGTGCATCGGCGCCTCAGCCCACGCCGGATCGGGCACCGGCTCCCACAGCCATCGAGGCCAAGGACGGCACCCTCGACTCCGCGGACCTGCGCCGGCTATGGCCGGAGGTGCTCGAGTTGGTTAAGCAGAACAGTCGCCGGGCCCGTGCGTTGCTGGACAGTGCCCAGGTCTCGGCCGTCGACGGCTCGCAGGTCACCCTGTCGATCTCGTCGCAGCCGTTGGCCCGGCTGCTGTCCGAGGAGAGCAATGCCGCAGCGGTCGCCACCGCGTTGACCACTCTGGTCGGCGGCACTTGGCGGATCACGGTGGTCGCGGATGGCAGCCCCCCACCGCCGACCCCCGACGACGGACCGGAGCCCGGTCCGCTGCCACCGCCACGCACTCCACCGCCACGCACTCCACCGCCCCGCACGCCGTCGCCGCGCACGCCAGCGCCGTCGGCCGAGGCCGAACCCGATCCGCGCGACAACAGCTCCGACGACGCGGCCGGGCACAATCCGGAGGCGGACGCGTTGGCGCTGCTCAGCGACACGCTCGGTGCGAAGCCGATGGAGCCGGACCGGGCCTGACCGGCGGTCCGGTGGTTGGGGCCGAGAGGGTCAGCGGTTCGTCAGCGCCTGGTGTACCACCTGCAGGCCCGCGACGCCCATGACGCCGCAGAACGCCAGCACCGCGACGATGATGATCGGCCCGATCCAACGGTCGTAACGAGATCGCCGGCGAGAGGTACGCAGTGGCGTCGCACCAGCAGGTCTGGCCGGCCTGGCAGGTCTGGGCGAGACGGGACGAGGTGCCGGGCGGCGAAAGGACATCGGGAATCGACGGGGAGGGTGGATCCGAATGCCGATACTCATTGTGGTGCCCGCTTACTTCCGTGAACGCGTGACCCGGGGCACGGCCCACCTCCACCACGCTGCTGACGCGCAGAGGTCCCGGTCCTTGCGCACCATGTCGGGCCTGTCCGGACCGACGGAAATGATCTTGAGTCCCAGTCGTCAGTTTCACAAGCGACTGACCGGAGTGTTGGCCCAACTGCAACCCGGTTCGCAGCGGCCTCACAGCGCTTTGCGGCGCCGGATCTCGCGCAACGCCACCGCGAGCGCCGCGAGCGAGAACGTCAGGCAGACAAGTAGCGCCGTGGCGAACGCATTCGTGTAGTGCCGAGCGTGCCCAACTCCCGTCGCCGGGCCGCCCCGCGCGGCGGCGTAGAACACCGCGCTGGTGAGTGCCGTTCCCAGCGCGGAGCCGATCCGCTGCGAGGTCTGCAGCATCCCGCCTGCCGTCGAGCCGCCGCGGACGTCGATCTCGGCCAACGACAGCGCCTGGTTCGGCGTGATGACGCTGCCGCCGCCGATGCCGGCCAGCACCAGCGGTCCGATGAGAGCCAGGGCCAGCCAGCCGCCGGGGTCGCCGCGCCCGGCCAGGTGCAGCGTCACCGCGATGGCCAGGATGCCTGCGGTGAACAGCAGCAATGACCCGATCAGCAGGCGCCGACCGAGCCGGCCGACCAACCGGCCGGCGAACGGCGCAGAGACGGTCGCGCCGAGGGCGTACGCGCCGGCGGTCAATCCGGAGCGTTCCGCACTGAAGCCCAGACCGTCCTGCAGGAACAGCGACAGCACCAGCGGTAGCCCGGAGTAGGCGCAGAAGTAGAAGATCGCCAGCGTCAACCCATCGGCGTACGAGCGGATCCGAAACAGCGAGATGTCGATGAGCGGGTAGCCGCGGCGTCGTGCGGGGCCGCGTTCCCAGGCCACGAACGCCGACAGCAGCCCGGCTGCCGGGATGAGCCCGAAGGCCAGCTGCGGATCGTGGTGCGAGTCGTACTGCACTACCGGGAACAGGATGCAGAACAGCCCCGAGGTGAGCAGGGCGACGCCCGGCAGGTCCAGCGGCCGATGTCGGCGGACGTGCTCGGTGGCCGGCAACCAACGACGGCAGAGCAGGAAGGCGGTCAACCCGACCGGCACGTTGATGAGGAACGTCAGCCGCCAGCCCCAATCGTCGCCACCGAGTCCGATGATGAGCCCACCGAGGACGGGGCCGGTCGCCGTCGAGATGCCCACCGCGCTGCCCAGCATGCCGAAGGCGACCCCGCGTTCTCGGGCCGGGAACAACTGCTGGATCAGCCCGGACACCTGCGGGTTGATCAGTCCGCCGGACAGGCCCTGCGCGAGCCGGGCGCCGACCAGTACTGCCGGATTCGGCGCGAAGCCGACGACGGCGCTGCTGATGACGAAGCCGGCGATGCCGATCAGCAGCACGGTGCGTCGGCCGCGGTCGTCACCGAGCCGCCCCGCGATGATCGGCACCATCCCGAAGGCGAGCACGTAGCCGGAGACGATCCATTGCAGCTGGGCGACGCCGGCACCGATCGAGCGGCCGATCGACGGCAGCGCGACGTTCACCGTGCTGACGTCCAGCAGTGTCATCGCCAGCGCCGTGATGCAGACCGCCAATGCCCTCCACCGGTTCGGATCCAGCGTCGGCTGGTCGGCGGACGAGATCACTTGCCTCATCCTGCCCGGCTGGCGCGGCAACGAGCTGCGCCATTTCTCACAGCCGCAGTCACTGGCAGGTGGTGGCAGCGGGTGTCAGCGGCGTGTGCGTGATCTGTGCGCGGGCACCGGCAGGCTGACCTCAGCAAGCTACGAAGAGAGGACTACCAACATGACTTACGCAATCGAAGCCGAGGGCCTGACCAAGCGGTTCGGGAAGACCCAGGCATTGGCCGGGATCGATCTGACCGCCCGGGAGGGCTCCGTGCTCGGCGTGCTAGGCCCCAACGGGTCCGGAAAGACGACCGCGGTGCGCATCCTGGCCACTCTGATCGGCGCCGATTCCGGGCACGCCACCGTGGCCGGGTACGACGTGGTGAAGCAGTCCCGCCAGGTCCGCGAGAACATCGGACTCACCGGGCAGTACGCATCCGTCGACGAGGACCTCACCGGTACCGAGAACCTCGTCCTGATCGGGCAATTGCTCGACCTGCGTGGCAACGCCGCCAAGGCCAGAGCGAAGGAACTGCTCGCCTGGTTCGATCTCACCGAAGCCGCCGACCGACCGGCGAAGACCTACTCCGGTGGCATGCGGCGGCGGCTCGACCTGGCGACCAGCCTGGTCGGCCGGCCGGCCGTCATCTTTCTGGACGAGCCGACCACCGGGTTGGACCCGTCCAAGCGCGAGGAGATGTGGGACGTGGTCCGCACGCTCGTCGCTGACGGCTCCACCGTGCTGCTCACCACGCAGTACCTCGACGAGGCCGACGCGTTGGCCGACGACATCATGGTCATCGACCACGGCCGGGTCATCGCCAACGGCACCCCGGACGACCTGAAGCGGGTCGTCGGTGGCCAGCGTCTCACTGTGCAACCGACCGACCCGAGCCGGCTGCCCGATGTGGGCCGGATCCTGGCCGGTCTGGCTGCGGTGGAGCCGGAGGTCGTCCGCCGCGGCGTGCTCAGCGTGCCGGTCGAGTCCGACACCGCGCTCACCACCGCCGTAACAGCATTGGACGCCGCTGCGATCGGTGTCACCGAACTGTCCCTGCATCTGCCCAGCCTGGATGAGGTTTTCTTCAGCCTCACCGGGCGTCAGGTCGCCGCCGAAGAGGAGCCCGCAGCATGACTTATCCCCCCGAAACCGCTCCGCAAAAAGCGCTCCACGCTTTCGCGGCGGCCCCGACCGCCAGTATTGCTACCGCTACCCAACCCAAGCAGCTCTCGGTGCCGGGCCGTGGCCCGAGCAGCCCGACCGCCCAGCAATCCGGTTCGTCGCACAGCCCCGCCCGCACCCTGCGCCACGCGCTCGCCCTCGCCAAGCGCGGGCTGCTCAAGACCTGGCGCACGCCCGAAGCACTCATCGACGTGACGCTGCAGCCGATCATCTTCCTGCTGCTGTTCGTCTACCTGTTCGGTGGTGCGATCGCCGGATCGACCCACGACTATCTGCGGTTCGTGCTGCCCGGCTTGCTGGTGCAGTCGATCCTGTTCGGCTCGGTGGCCATCGGCGTCAACCTGAACACCGACATCACCAAGGGCGTCTTCGACCGATTCCGCAGCCTGCCGATCGCCCGGTCGGCACCTCTGGTCGGTGCGGTGATGGCCGACGTGATCCGTTACGTGATCCTGACGATCGTCCTGATGATCACCGGGTACGTGATGGGCTTCCGGATCGGTACCAACCCGGTGGAAGCGGTGCTGGCCTGCTTGCTCGCGATCGGGTTCGCGTTGTGCCTGTGCTGGGCGTCGGTCTACATCGGCATGCTGGCCCGTACGCCGGGCGCGGTGCAGGGCATCCTCTTCTTGGCGATGTTCCCGCTGACCTTCGGCAGCAACGTGTTCGTGCAGACCGGCAGCATGCCCGGCTGGCTGCAGGCGTTCGTCAAGGTCAATCCGGCGACGCACCTCACCAGCGCGGTACGTGGACTGATGCTCGGTGGGCCGACCGCCCGGCCGATCACCTACACGCTGTGCTGGATGGTCGGGATGCTAGTGGTGTTCTTCCCGCTGGCCCTGCGCTCCTACCGCCGCCGCACGTGATCATTGGCGCCCAACTTCGGGCGCTGCGCGCCTGGACCGCTGGTCGGCGCGAAGTGATCATTGGCGCTGGATCTCCGAGCGGAGACGTTCGACGGCTTCGTCGCGGCCCAACACGAGACCATTCTCGCGGGCCGCGGCGAAGCCGTTTGGGCCGAGTGCAGCGGACAGTTCGGTGGCGAGGCGAGACGCGTCGGGCTGGGTCGGGTCCGGGCTGCCGCGCAGCCGGTCCGCGATGCCGAGCAGAGACGCTGCGGTGCTGTGCTCGCCTTCTGCCTCGCGCAGCAGGGCCAAGACGATGGTGACTTCAGCGGTCACCGGCATGTCCTTGGCGCGTAGGGCGTTGTCGAGTGCTTCGCTGAGCGCGCCTGACGCTGCGTCTAGGTCGTGGTGTTCGCCGGACGCCGTGATGCACACCGCCGCCCATTCGGTCAGCGCCATGGCGATCACCTGCGGTGGGCCGCCGGTGGACATCTCCCGAGCTCGGCGCAGACCCTCCTGAGCATGTTCGAAGGCGGCGGCCTCGTCGCCGGTCAGCCGGGCGATCTGCGCAGACAGCCCGCCCACGAAAATCATCCCGTGCACCGATCCCAGCTCGTCGATCCGGTCTCGAGCAGCCTCGATGCGCCGCTGTGCCTCAGGGATGTCCCCCAGCCGGAAGTAGTAGCCGCCAGCCATACCCCGCGATCGCACCGCGTCGTCGTGGTTGCCGAACTCGTCGGCCAGGTCGGCCGATTCCTCGAGTGCCGCAATCGCGCCGGGCAGGTTGCCGTCGAGAAGACTCAGTCGGGACTGCACCTCGAGCGCGCTGGACAGCAGGAATCGGTCGCCGACATCCTGTGCCCGGGTCAGTGCTTGTTCGACGCCCTCCCGCATCGCTTGCACATCGCCGGCGTTGTCGGCGAACACCGCGCGCATCAGCTGAGCGGCTGCCCGCACCCACGGATCGGAGTTCTGCATACCGAGTTCGACGCGGGTCGCGGCAACCTTGTCGTTGCCGGTAAACAGCGCCGACACGATTCCCATCATCACGATCTCCGGGAGAGAATCCGTGCCGAGATAGGGCTGCAGCTCCTCATCGACCTCGGCGAGCATCTTCATGCCCTCGTCCATCCCCACGACGATCATCATGTTCATCGCGTACGCACCGGAGGCCGCCGCGCGCCGGGCGCTCGGTTTGCCACCGGGAACCGAGAGCGCGAGCGCCAGCCAACTCCGCGCAACGTCGTGATCGCCTCGCATCGTCAGGAACCAGCTGAGTGACGAGGTCAGGTTTATCGCTCCTTCCGCGTTTTGCAAATCGCAGAAATGCGTCAGAGCGGCGTAGAAATTGTCGCGCTCGGCGTCGACGCGCTCGATCCAGATCAGCTGCTCGCGGCCGCGGAGTTTGGATTCAGCACGCCGAGCGAGGTCTAGGAAATATGCGGCATGACGGTCCCGGGCTTCGGTCAGCAACTCTCGCTCCACCAGTCGGTCGGTGCCGTACTCGCGGATGGTCTCCAGCATCCGGTAGCGCGGAGATCTACCTCCGACGAACTGCAGCAGGGACTTGTCGACCAGGGCCGCGAGGAGGTCGTCCGCGGGCGCCGGTACGGCCAGTGCTGCCGAAGCGCTCTCCGGGGTGGCGCCCGCAGGGAACACGGCCAGCCGCTCGGCGAGATCGCGCTCCGGTTCGGTGAGCAGTTCCCAGCTCCAGTCGACGACGGCCTGAAGGGTGCGGTGTCGCGGCAGTGCCGTGCGGCTGCCGCCGGTCAGGAGTCGGAACCGGTCGTCGAGGCGGTCGGCGATCTGCTCGATGGCCATTGTCCTGGTGCGCGCGGCGGCCAGCTCAATGGCCAACGGCAGGCCGTCCAGCCGGCGACAGATCTCCAGTACCGGCTGCACGCTCATGTCATCGAGGCAGAATCCCGGATGCACGGCCTGGGCGCGATCCACGAACAGTTGAACGGCAGGCAGCGTGAGCGCCTCGGCCACCCCGCCGCCGGAGGTGTCGTGACGTAGCGGAGGGACGGCGCAGAGAGCCTCGCCGGTGATGGACAGCGGCTCCCGGCTGGTGGCCAGGATGCGCAGCTGCGGGCAGTGTGAGAGCAGCCGGTCGCACAGGTCGGCGGCAGCGTCGATCAGGTGTTCGCAGTTGTCCAGCAGCAGGATGGCCTGCTTATCGGTGAGCGCATCGACGAGACGTTCGAACGCGTCTCGGCGGCTGGTCTGCCGGCCGTCGAGGTGCGCGGTGCTGCGCACTCCCAGAGACCCGACGACCGCTTGGGCCAGGTCGATCGGGTCGGTCACCGGAGCCAACTCGACCAGCCAGACGCCGTCGGGCACCTGTGGCAACATCCGCGCAGCGGCCTCGGCCGCGAGCCGAGTCTTTCCGGCACCGCCGGGACCGATCAGCGTGACGAGCCGAGCGACGCGGAGTAGCTCGCGGATCCGGTCCATTTCGGTCTCGCGGCCCATGAAGCTGGTGAGCTGCGCACGAAGGTTCGTCTTCAGCCGGGTGCCTGCCGTCGGCCGATCCGGGGGGGCGGCACCGAGTAACGCTGCGTGCCGGGCCTGCAGGGCGGCCGACGGGTCGGCTCCGAGCTGGTCGGCCAGCGCTCGGCGCACCCGCTCGTAGGCCTGCAGCGCTGCCCCCGGGCGTCCGTCTGCATCCAGGGAGTCGATCAGCAACGCGGCTGGCCGCTCGCGTAGGGGATGTGCGGCGACGATCGCCTCCAGCTCGCCGATGACGTCGGCTGCGCGGCCGAGCTGCAGGTCGGCGTCGATGCGGTCCTCGAGCGCCGCGACCCGACCCTCCTCCAGTTCTGCGGCCGAACCCAAACTGCCGGTCAGCTCGGCCAGCGCCGGCCCGCGCCACAACGCCAAGGCTTCGTAGAGCAGTCGGGTCGCACTGGTCGGGTCACCGTCCTGCAGATGCCTCCGGCCCGCCTTCGTCAGCTCGCGGAAGCGGTGCGCGTCGACGTCTTCGGGTTTCACCGCCAGCCGATAGCCGGCAGGTTCCTGGGTTACCCGGGACGCGCCACCAAGCGCCCGGCGCAATCGGGATATCAGCGACTGCAGTGCGTTGAGCTGGTCGACCGGCGCATCGCCGTCCCACACCGCGTCGACGAGCTCGCTCGCCGACACCGGCGACCCACCGGCGAGCGCCAGCCGGGTCAGCAGGGTGCGGATCCGGGAACCACCGACCGGGACGACATCGCCGTCGATCCGCACTTCCACCGGACCGAGGATCGACACCTGCATTTGGTCAGTGTCCCAGGCGCCGCCCACCGAACTCACACTCATTGTCGCAACGCGGGAAGATCATGCGATGAGCGCAATCGGCCAGCCGATGCCGCGCGGCGTGTCGCCGATGCTGGCTACCCGCGGCACCGTGCCGCGGGCGCGTCCGCAAGAGTGGGCGTACGAGCTGAAGTGGGATGGCGTTCGGACGATCTGCTACATCGATGGCGAGCGGCTGCGGCTGCAGTCGCGGACCGGTCGTGATGTCACCGAGAGCTATCCCGACCTCGCTGAGCTGGCCGCTTCGCTGCACGGGTTGCCGGCTGTGCTGGACGGGGAGATCGTGGCCTTCGACGACAACGGGCGGCCGAGCTTCGGTCGGCTGCAGCGCCGGATGAACGTGCGCGACGCCGAGCAGATCCGGCTGGCCACCGCTGAGGTCGCGGTGCACCTGCTCGTGTTCGACGTGCTCTGGCTCGACGGCACCGCCGCTATGCCGTTGCCGTATGCGGCGCGCCGCGAGTTGCTGGAGAGCCTGTCGATCGATAAGACCCGTGCGTCCATTCCGCCGGTCTTCACCGGCGATCCGGACGCTGCGCTGGACTTCAGCCACCAGCACGGCCTGGAGGGAGTCGTCGCCAAGCGGCTGGACTCCAGTTACCTGCCGGGACGCCGTTCGCCGGACTGGGTGAAGACCAAACACCTCCGCGCCCAAGAAGTCGTGTTGGGGGGTTGGCGGCCGGGCGAGGGGAGCCGATCCAGGCTCGGTGCGCTCCTGATGGGCATCCCCGACGGTGAGGGCGCCTTGACGTTCATCGGGCGTGTCGGCACCGGGCTCACCGAACCCGCCATCGACGACCTGCTGAGCCGCTTCGCTCCCGCCGTGTCCATCGGCAACCCGTTCGGCTCGTCCCTGCCCGAGAGCGAGATGCGCGGCGCACGGTTCATCCGCCCGGACCTGGTCGCCGAGGTGCAGTTCATGGAATGGACTCTGGATGGGAGGCTGCGCTTCCCGGTCTGGCGTGGGCTGCGGCCGGACAAGACGCCCGATCAGGTCCGCCGCGAAGAGGGGTGAAGGGTCACCACCCGCCGCCGCCCCCACCTCCGCCGCCCCCACCTCCGCCGCCGGAGAACCCGCCGTCCCGCCGCTGGAAGAAGACGGCGCGGATGCCGCCGCACTCGTCGCGGAGGCGAAGCCGGCGGAGAACGACCCGAGGTCGCCGACTGACGTCGCGTGCTGCATGCCTGCACCTCCGTCAGCGCCGACGTACCAGGGGGCGAATCCGCCACCGCGCTGGTCGGCCATCTGCGCAGGGAACTGAGTGCGCAGTTCTTCGGTGAACTCCTTCGCCACGCCAAGGGCCACCGCGTAGACGAGATACCGCTCGTACAGCGCGACATCCCACGAACGGCTGGTGGTGCCGAGGCGGGTGAACGTGGTGAGATACCGGCGCAGTCCCTGGAGGATGCGGAACTCCCGGTTCCCGGCGACCGAACGCTTGCGCAACCAACGAATCGACAGGGCGATACCGATGCTGGCGACAACGGGTACCAGACCGAGCCACTGCTTGAACCCGATGCCGACCACCAGACCGAGCAGGAGGGCAACGCCGGCGAGGATCCAGACGATCGCGTGCTTGGAACCGCGCGAGGTATCCACCCAGCCGAGGCTCCGGTACCTCTCGCCGATCTGCTCCTTGAACTTCCGCATCCAGGTCGCCGACGCATCGGGGGAGTTCTTCAGCCGATCAATGAACTCGGCCTGCGTCGTCTTCTGCTTGTTCCCGAACAGCCTGCCCAGGGCACCCCTCTCGAAGTCCAGCAGACCTGCGGTGGTCTTGTTGGATCTCGAGAACCGGATCCGCCGATAGGTCTCGTTTATGGTGAGCTAGCCGCGCTGCGCGAGGTCCACGATCGTGACGCTGAACGCATCGTCTTTGATCGACCCGAAGCGCAGCAATGCTTGGGCGTACGCCGGCGGATAGTCCGGTGGGTCATGCCAGTACTCGGGAATGTCTGCGGGGCGGCGCAGTTCGCGGCCGTCGCGCAGGAAGACGCCGAGAGCCAGTAGAGCGAGCACGAACGCCCCGGCCAGCGCAACGATGCCGGCGATGTCGTGTCGATGTGCTCGGGCGCGTTCTGCTGCCTGCAGGTGCAGTCGCTCGGTGTTCGCCTTGCCCGCCGCGGTGGTCTCTGCCTGCCAGATCGCCGCTTTCAGCGGCTGGCCGTCCGGCACTCCGGTGAACGGGGCCAGCGGTTCCAGCAGCCGGAGTTCGACGGCGTTGTGTGCCCGGTTGTGTTCGACTGCGAGTTGCACGTCGGTGCCGTCGTAGCCAGCTCGCCCTCCAAGACTCCGTGCCCCCAGCCCTGCAGGTCGTCCCCGCTCGCGGCCTTCGTGTGCAGGGTGACGAACACGTCCATTCGCGGAGCGTCGGTGCCCAGGAACTGCCAGTACAGAACCGCAGTGTCGGCAGCCAGGTGAACGGCGTGGGTGACGTCGTAGCTGACCTCGTACACGTGTTCTCCAGAGACGGTCTTCTTCGCCGAGCCCCATTTCACGTAGCCGGGTCGCGACTCTGCGCTGGGCACCTTCTCGCCGTCTTCTGTCACGGACGGAGTGCTCAGCGTGTACTGCGTCGACCCGAGCGTGTCGGTGACGTGCGGCGCGGCAGCGTTCAGGAAGCGGATGCCGCCGTGGCACTCGCCGTGGAAGTCGTAGTACTCGCCTTCGACGACGTGCATAGAGCCGTCCGGGCGAAGCGTCGCAGTGGTGTCCATGCCGGTCCAGTGGCACCCCTTCGCGTCCTCGGCGGTGCCGATTACCACCAGCGTGAGAACCCGGCGAACAGCACGCCGCCGACCACGAGTGCGATCGTGCGCCCGAGACGGCGCCGGCCCGATCTGGCGCTCACCAGCCGCCCCCGCCGCCACCACCTCCGCCACCACCACCGCCACCGGAGAACCCGCCGCCACCGCCACCGGACGAACTGGGCGGTGATGCCGCGGCCGATGTGGCCGAGGTGAAGCTCTGCGAGAACGAGTCCATGTTGCCCAGCCCGGCGAAGTGGTCGCTGCCGAGGCCGGCTCCATAGGCATACGGCACGTACCACGGCGCGAACGCACCCGCGCCGGAGGTGGCGAGCTCCTGCGGGAACTGCGTCTGCACACCGTCCATGAATTCCTTGGCCACACCGAGTGCGACTGCGAACACCAGGAACCGCTCGTACAGCACCACGTCCCAGTAGCGGCTGGTGGTGCCGAGCCGGGTGAAGGTGGTGAGATACCGCTTCAAGCCCTCCAGGATGTGGAACTCGCGGTTTCCCTCGGCCGTGCGTTTACGCAACGTCGGGCTGGCCAACAGGATCCCGACGCCGGCCATCGCCGGCACGATGCCCAACAGGTTGTGCAGCGAGAGGCTGACGACCAGACCGATCACCAGAAGTGCGACCGCGGTACCCAGCACGGCCGGGAACTTCCAGGCGGCGCTCTTGTCCTCGGCATGCATCGGGCTGTACGCGGAGCGGACCTCGGACTTGAAGTCGCTGATCCAGCTGCTGGACGCCTCGCGATCGGATTGAAGGAATTCGGTGAACTCGTCCTGCGTGATCGAGGGGCCTCGTTCGAAGACCTTGGTCAACGCCTTGCGCTCGAAAGCATTGAGGTCGGTGGGTTCCTTCGTGGTCTGCTCGAAGGTGAAGTCGTTCTTCGCGGTCTCGGTGATCGTCAAGTAACCGCGCTGGGCAAGGTCGACAAGGGTGACGGTGAACGAGTCGTTGCCGATACTGCCGAACTTGAGGATCGGTTTGACGAACGCCGGCGGATAGGCGGGTGGATCGCGGACCCAGTCGGGGACGTCGGCAGGCTTGGCCAGTTCTTTGCCGTGGCGCAGGAAGATCGGCACGACCAACAACAGCCCGAGCAGTGCCAGGAGGATGCCGACGACGCCGCCGACCACGCTGATCACGTGGTCGCGATGCACCTTCGCCTGCAACTCGCGGCGCTTCGCGTTTGCCTCGTTCGCGGCGTCGGACTCGGCCTTCTGGATGTCGGCCTTGAGTGCGGTCCCCGAGCGCGGTCCGGTGAACGCGGCGACCGGCTCGAGCATGCGCAGTTCGACTGCGTTGTGCGCAGGGTTGTCAGCCACGTGCAGGAGCACGTCTGTTCCGGCGTAGCGGAGCTCGCCCTCCAGCACGCCGTGGCCCCAGGCCTGCAGTTGGTCCCGGGAGGTCGCGAGGGTCTTCACCCGGACGTCGACGTTCATCTTGTGCGTGGTGTCGGTGCCCTGGAATTTCCAGTACAGGACCGCGGTGTCGTCGGCGAGGGCGACGGCATTCTTCACGGTGTAACTCACCACGTAGGTGTGCTTGCCGGACACGGTCTTGTCGGTCGATCCCCACTTGACGAAGCCGGGTCCGGAGTCGGCGATCGGCGTAGGTTTGCCGTTCTCCGTGACGGTCATGTTCCCGATGTCGTAGTCGGTCGAACCCAACCGGTCATCGGCCACCGGCGAAGCAGACAGGTCCACCCGTCGCAGACCGCCGTGGCAACCGCCGTGAAACTCGTAGGTCTCGGTCTCCTCGACCTTCATCGAACCATCCGGCTGCAGGGTGGCGACTGTGTTCATCCCCGTCCAGTTGCAGCCAGTGGGACGGACCGACTTGACGAAGTGGAACCCCGCGAAGGCGACCAGGATGACCACCCAGACGAGTACCTTGCTGCGGTTCTTGAGAAATGCGTTCATACGCCCTCTTCCGATGTCGCCTCTGGCGGACCCGCCTACCTACCCCGCGGCCCCGACTTCGAACATGCGGACGGCACGGCCATTGTGGCTGGCCGGAGATCACGCCCACTCTGCGGGTAGCGGCCACGGCGGCGCCACTCGGCCCGCGGCGCGGCCCGCTTCGCGCCTCCTCGTCGGGTTCGTCATCTACGCTGGCGACCCGGAGTGACCGTTCGTCCCCGGCGACGGTCCGGCGTGGGCGAAGGAGACGATTCGTGCAACCTGGCGGCATGCCCGACATGGCCAAGCTGATGCAGCAGGCGCAGCAGATGCAGCAGCAACTCACGGCCGCGCAGGCCGAGCTGGCGACCGCTGAGGTCACCGGGTCGGCCGGTGGTGGTCTGGTCACCACAGTGATGGACGGATCCGGCGCGTTGCGGTCGGTCACCATCGACCCGAGCGTGGTGGATCCCGAGGACATCGAGACGCTGCAGGACTTGGTTGTCGCCGCGGTGCACGATGCGGCCCGGGCCGCATCGGACCTCAGCGCCGAGAAGATGGGTCCCCTCACCCAGGGCCTTGGCCTACCGGGGCTATGAGGCTCACTGGGCAGACAGTTTCGGTCGACGAGCTGTGGCACAACGCTCACTGCTGGCGTGTGTGCGCCGACCGTAGGTCCAGGCGCTTAGGGCAAACACAGTGACAGCAATGTACGAGGGGGCCGTCCAGGACCTCATCGACGAGCTCGGCCGGCTGCCCGGTGTCGGGCCGAAGAGCGCCCAGCGCATCGCCTTCTACCTGCTCGCCTCGGAGTCCGCGGACGTGCAGCGGCTGGCGACGGCACTGGTGCGGATGAAGGAACTGGTGCGGTTCTGCCAGATCTGCGGCAACGTCGCGGAGCAGGACGAGTGCCGGATCTGCCGCGACCCACGCCGGGACGAATCGGTGCTCTGCGTCGTCGAAGAGCCCAAGGACGTCGTGGCGATCGAACGCACTCGCGAGTTCCGCGGTCGCTATCACGTGCTGGGTGGGGCAATCAGCCCGATCGACGGGGTCGGCCCGGACGACCTGCGGGTGCGCGAGCTCATGGCGCGGCTCTCCGACGGCGGGATCACCGAACTGATCCTGGCCACCGACCCGAACCTGGAGGGCGAGGCGACGGCCAGCTACCTGGCCCGGATGGTCTCCCCACTCGGCTTGACCGTCACCCGGCTGGCCAGCGGATTGCCAGTGGGCGGCGATCTCGAATACGCCGACGAGGTCACCCTGGGCCGGGCTTTCTCCGGCCGGCGGAAGGTCGACTGAGTCGATGGGTGACCCGACGCAGGCCGGGCCGCCCGGCTGGGCAACACCGGCCGATTCGCCTCCCTGGCCACCGCTCGGCGCGGTGCCTCAGCGCCGGCGGCGCGGCAAGCGGAGGTTGTTCGTCGCCGCGGCCGCAGTCGTCGTTCTCGCGGCCGGTGGCACCGTCGGTGTTCTTGCGCTCGTCCACGTGGACAGCTCGACCGCCGTCGTTGCGGATTACTTCCGTGCGTTGCAAAACGGTGATGCGGCCAAGGCACTGAGCCTGGGCACGGCGCCGACCGGCGATAGCCATCTGCTCACTTCGACCGTGCTGCGCGGCCAGCAGAAGGTCGCGCCCATCGAGGATTTCCGGGTCGTTAGCAGCAGCGGCGACAAGCGCCGGTCCCGGGTTGCAGTCAGCTATCGGATCGGCGGACCGGGCCCGGTGAGCCGGAACGAGACGATCACGTTGCACCGCAAGGGCAAAGGCTGGGAACTGGATCGGACGTCATCTCTTGTGACAGTGCAGGTCGGCACCGCCGCACATCGGATCACCATCGGCGGCGGAGCCATCCCGTCCGGGGCGGTGCGGATGTTCCCGGGCCTCGTCCCGGTCCAGTTCGACACGCCCGCCCTGCAAGCCGACGGCCAGCCGACGGTCGTCTCGCTGGCCACGGACTCCGACGCCGAGATCGACGTGCGGCTCTCCGCGGCAGGCCAGAAGGCACTCGGCGCCGGTGTGGACGCCGCGGCGCAGCGTTGCCTGGCGTCCTTTGCCGCATCGGTTCTCTGTTCCTTTGCTCCGGAGCAGAGCCGAGCCGTACCGGGGACATTGCGTGGCACGATCAGCACGCAGCCATCGGCCGATGCCCCGAGCTACCGGCTCGACCCGAAGAGCGCGGACGGGCTGGTGACCGTCTCCGGGTCGTTCATGGTGAACGCCACCTGGACGTCTCTCGATTTCGAGAATCAGCCGAAGCCGAGCGAGGGCCTGGTGCGGATTGACTTCCGCGCGCAGCTTTACGTGTCACGGCCGGGCACCGTCGAATGGATGACGCCGTGAGTACGCTCCGGCGCCTCGCCGCCGTGCTGTTGGTCGCACTGGCAACCGCGTCCGGGCTCGTTCTCGTCGCGCCCGGTGCGGCAGCAGTGCCGGGGCCGACCGCGTACCCCGAGTACTGGTGGGATCAGTGGGGCGTCCCGGCTCTGTGGGCGGCCGGCCATCGGGGCAACGGGATCACCGTCGCCATCATCGACAGCGGTGTGCAACGCATCCCTGAACTCTCGGCCGCGTTGAAGCCGGGTGTCGACCTCACCGGCCTCGGCGGGAACGGCCAGACCGATCGGATGGTCGAGGCGTTCTCGCACGGCACCGGGATGGCGTCGATCGTTGCGGCTCGCAACGGGCCGCAGGGAATGTCGGGGGTGGCACCGAGCGCGTCGATCCTGCCGATCGCGATCCCGTTACAAGGTGTCCGGTCGATGACCGACACCGACCGCACTGCCGACGCCATCGACTACGCCGCGTCGCACGGAGCGAACATCATCAGCATGTCCTTCGGCGCCGAGCGCGATCCGAAGGAGGACGGTCCGCAGCCGTGCCGCCCCGGGGTGCAGGCCGCGGTCTTCCGGGCGCTACTCGAAGGCATCCTGCTGGTGGCTTCCAGCGGCAATTCCGGGGCCGGCAGCCCGGTCGAGGACCCGAGCGTCTGCCTCGGCGTCATCTCCGTCGCCGCGGTGGATTCCAGCCGGGCAGTGGCCAAGTTCTCCTCCCGGCACCGCTATGTGACGGTGGCTGCCCCCGGCGTCCACGTTCTCTCGCTGAACCGGGCGGGGGTGCTGTACGTCGGCGATGGGACCTCGCAGGCTGCCGCGCTGACCAGCGGTGCATTGGCGCTGATCTGGTCGGCTCATCCGAAGGAGACGAACCGGCAGATCGCCGCACGCCTGATGGCCGGTCTCAGCGATGCGGGCCCGAAGGGCAGGGACAGCAGCTACGGCTACGGGATCATCAACCCGGGCCGATCGGCCGGCGCCACCGTCACCGACGCCTCGCCGAACCCGGTCTTCGCCGGCGCCGACCCGTACTTGCGATCATTGACCCGTTCGCAGAAGGCCTTGCCCACACCGAAGGCCGCTGTTCCCGCTACCCCCGGTAAGGCAGTGCGCTCGACGGCGCCGACCCGTTCCACCACTCTTCGCGCGGTCGCCGCACTCGCAGTGGCCGCTCTGGCACTCATCGTCCTGATCATCGCCGGATGGCCGCGGCGGCGAGTGGTGGGAGCCCTGTCGCCGTCGCCCGGCCCGCACCATTGGCACCAGCCACCGACCGCGCTCGCGCCGCAGATTCCCGGCGGCCGGTGGCAGCAACCGCCTCCGCCATGGACCGGATCACCGCCGGGCGATCACGCCGGCTGACGGCGGGCCACCCGGTTGATGCCGCTGATCACTGCCCGCAGCGATGCCGCGACGATCGACTCGCTGATGCCCACACCCCACAGCACCCGCTCACCCACCTCGAGCTCGAGATAGGACGCAGCCTCGGAGTCGTGGCCGCTGGTGAGCGCGTGCTCGGCGTAGTCGAGCACCCGCACGTGTGACCCGTCGCCACCGAGATCCGCGGCCGAGAGGGCAGAGCAGAAGGCGTCGATCGGGCCGTTGCCGATGCCGGTGATCTCGCGGTTCACGCCGTGTGCGGATACCACCGCCGTGACCCGCTCGACGCCGTCGTCGCTACTGCTGGAGAACTTCTCGAGGGCGTAGGCCCCCGGTGCCAAGAACTCATCATGGAAGATCGCCCACATCTGGTCGGCGTCGACCTCGCCGCCTTCGCCATCGGTGAAGCGCTGGATGACCTGACTGAACTCGATCTGCAGCCGGCGGGGCAGATCGAGCGAGTGCTCGGTCTTCATGATGTACGCGACGCCGCCCTTGCCGGACTGCGAGTTGACCCGGATCACGGCTTCGTAGGAACGGCCGACATCCTTCGGATCGATCGGCAGGTACGGCAGTTGCCACAGCATCTGATCGACCGGTGTTCCAGACTCCACGCTGCGCGCGGCCAGGTCTTCGAATCCCTTGTTGATGGCGTCCTGGTGTGAGCCGGAGAACGACGTGTAGACGAGGTCGCCTGCGTATGGGTGCCGCTCGTGCACCCCGATCCGGTTGCAGTACTCAGCAGTGCGCCGGATGTTGTCGATATCGCTGAAGTCGATCATCGGATCTATGCCTTGGCTGTACAGGTTCAGCCCCAGCGTGACCAGGTCGACGTTGCCGCTGCGCTCACCGTTGCCGAAGAGGCAGCCCTCGATGCGCTGCGCACCGGCGAGGACCGCCAGTTCCGCGTCGGCGGTCGCGGTGCCCCGGTCGTTGTGCGTGTGCACCGACAGCGAGACGAACTCGCGCCGCGACAGGTTGCGCGACATCCACTCGATCTGGTCGGCGTACACGTTCGGTGTCGAGCGCTCGACGGTGCACGGCAGGTTCAGCACGATCTCGCGATCGGCATCGGGCTGCCAGACGTCCATCACCGCTTCGCAGATCTCCAGGGAGAAGTCGAGCTCGGTGTCCATGAAGATCTCAGGCGAGTACTCCAGGCCGAACTGCGTGTCGCCCAGGTGGTACTCGGCGTACTTCATGATGTGCTGGATGCCGTTGACCGCGACGCCCTTGCAGTCGCTGCGTCCGTCGCCGGGGAACCCGAACACCACCCGGCGGAAGACCGGCGCCGCCGCGTTGTACATGTGCACGGTCGCCCGGCGCGCGCCGATCAGCGACTGCACGGTGCGCTCGATGAGGTCCTCGCGGGCCTGCGTCAATACCGAGATGCAGACGTCGTCGGGGACCTTGCCGCCCTCGATCAACTCGCGGACGAAGTCGAAGTCGGTCGCGCTCGCGGCCGGGAAGCCGACCTCGATCTCCTTGTAGCCCATCCTGACCAGCAGGTCGAACATGGCGTGCTTGCGTGCGGCGTTCATCGGGTCGATCAGCGCCTGGTTGCCATCACGGAGATCGGTGGACAGCCACCTTGGCGCGTGTTCGATGCGCCGCGACGGCCATCGTCGATCGGGCAGGTCGACTTGCGGGAAGCGGGCGTAGCGGTGAAACGGCATACCCGAGGGCTGGGCGACGATGTGCGGATTGCTGGTGCTCATTGGTACTGCTCCTGACCGGGTGAAAGGGATCCGGTCGGCGCAGCCTTACGTCCCGCGACGAGGGGCCGACCGGCTGTTACCGGTTCTCGTCGCGGCGGCGAAGGAGCAGCGCGCGCAGCATGATGCCTGGGAGCCTAGCCCACTGCTGCGCAAGGTTGCGAGGCAACTTCCTGACCCGAAGGCTCTGGTGGTCCACGCGGTGGCACGGCGATCAGATCCCGTGGAAACAGAGCGAGGGGTTGAAGACGCCCTTCGGCTCTTGGACGAAGAGTTGCATCTGTGCCTTGAGCACCCCAACGCCAGGTGGCGGGAACCGGATGTCCCCGCAGGCCGCGAACAGCATGTTGCTGGTGGTCAGCTCGATGACTGCCTTCGGATTCTTCCGCAGTGTGGCGCTTGCCTTCAGCGCCCATGCCCGCACCTGGGGCTGATCGGCGCGGCTGGGCGGACCAGCGTCGGTGCACACGGACATGTCCGCATCCAGCTTGGCTCCGATCACCCCGTCGCAGATGATTTGAGCGACCTCGCCGTTGTCCTGGTGCAGGATCGTCACACTCTGCTCCGAGGTCAGGGTGGCTGACTTGTGCCGGTAGTACAGCAACGCGACCCCGAGCGTGGCGGACTTGCCGGTGTCCCGAGTGGTGAGGCCGGCCGACTTGGCTTTCGTCGTCAGATCGTCGGTTGTAACGCAGGCCAACATGGGTAGGAGGCTCTTGACTTTCGGAGGTGCCGGGGTCGGGCAGTCCGTTCCGGAGCCCGAGGTCGAGCCGCCGGTCGAGGCCGATGTGGTGGAGGGTGGCGTGCTGGAGCTTGGCGGAGTCGGCGAGGTGCTCTTGTCGGGAGGGCCGGACGAGGAGCAGGCGGCGAGCAACCCGATGGCTGCCAGTGCAACCAGGATCCGTCTGCAGGCTGCGACGTACACAGGTTCGTATCGTAGTCTTGTGACCATTCCGGGCAGTTCTTCCGGACGATTTTGAGCGGAAGGTGAAAGACGGGTCATGACTGATCTGCATATGAAGCCGAAGGAACTGATCGACTTCGCGAACGCTGCCGATACCCAAGCTGCCGCCTTGGCGAAGCAGCTCACATCTGTGACGTTCGACCGGGCGGCCTTCGGGCAATTCGAGGAAGCGGTGGATCTCGCCGATGCCTTGAACAACCAGCTGAAAGAGGTGCAGGCCCGGCTGTACTCGTCGATGGGCATCCTCCAGCAGCTGGCCGGCGCAGCGCGAACCGCGGCCAGCATGACCGGCATGTCCGATGCCGATGTCGCGACGACGATGACGAACATCAATACGAGCCTCGCGGCTGCCGAGACGGCGTTGGCGAAGGCGCCGCAGGGTCCGGAGCCAGTGTCGCATGGGGGCGCTCGGCCGATCTAAGCAGTTCCGCGGCGGTGTGTATGGCGCCGGAGAATGGGGTATCCAACGCCCGGCTCATTCGTAGAACAATGTGGGCCGTCGGCAGGACGGGACGTAGGAGAGGCCAGCAGTGACCGATTTCGACGCGATGACACACGATGAGATCTATGCGGCCGTCAAGGCGGGGCAGCTCGGTGCGCTGGCGACCGCAAACACGGCCATCACCGATATGCACAAGACGGTCACAGATCACATGACCGCCATGGAAACCATCCTGAAGAAGCTCAACGGAGCGTGGACGGACGAGGGCGGCACTCGCCTTTACAACGCAATGTCCGGCACCGTGAACTACGTGCACCGGATCCAGAGCGCTCACGTGGTCGAGTCGGCCGGCAGCATCTCGCAGGTGCTCGCTGCGTCGCACGAGAAGCTGTCGACCACGCAGACCACGATCCCGGAGCCGCCCGTCACCCCGGTGGCGGCCCAGCAGAAGAACTTCGAACGAGCGGTCAAGGACCAGGGCGATGCGATGAGCATGCGCACTGCGAACATGCTCACCAAGATCAGTCAGGCGCAGGCCGACGACAAAAAGGCCGTGGCGATGGCCAAGGCGCTGGCCAACACCTACAAGTCCGAAGCCGCGAAGATGAACACCCCGGAGCCGACCCCGAAGACCGGTCCCACCCTGCCCGGCGGCTCGGGAACGCAGCCGGCCGGAAACCGGTCCGGACAGACCGGGACGACGACCGTGTCCGATCCCGGAGGGCACGGCGGGCCGATCCCCACGACGTACGGCACCACGCCGACCGACGGTGGGCACGTCATGCACTTCCCGCCCAACCCGTACACCGGCTCGCAGAACGGAAGCAACGGAACCGACGGGACGACTGGCACCACCGCAACGATCGGGGACAACGGTTCGTCGAACTCGAACTCGAACTCGAACTCGAACTCGAACTCGACCACGACCGGACTCGGCACCTACGGCGGCGGCAACGGGAGCCTGCCCACCGGCCTGCTCACCGGTGCCGCGGTCATCGGTGGAGCGGCTGCGCTGGCGAAGGCAGCCGCAGCAACCCGAGCACAGCAGTTGGCCCTCGCCGAGCAGCGGGCGCTCGCCCAGCAGCGGCTTGTCGCCGAGGAAGGCGGCGAAGCCATGTCGTTCCAGCGGCAGGCCGCGCTCAACGCACAGCAGCGCGGCATCCTGGCCGGCGAGCAGGGCATGATGTCGCAGGAGCAGCGGGCGCTTGCCGCCCAACAGCGATCGATGCTGGCCAGCGAGCGCGGTGCTCTGACCGCAGAAGAGCGGGCCATGATGGCCGCCGGACAGCGCGGTGTGGTGCCCGGCCAGCTCGGTGGAGCAACCGGCGCCGGCGCAGCAGGCGCCCGATCGATGGGCCGCGGCGGATTCAGCCCGCACGGCGTCGTCGGAGGCGAGAACGCCGAGCGAGTTACCTGGCTGGTCGAGGACCGTGACCTCTACGGTGCCGACCCGGGCGTCAAGCCCGTTCTCGACGACTGATCTGCCGGCCGGTCAGGCTGTCTCCCACCTGCGCCGGCGCGCCCGTCGCACTCCGGCGAGCGCCGCTCCGGCAGCCAGCGCGGCACCGATGAGCCCGATCCCGAGGTATGCGCCGGCGAAGCGGTGTCCGGGTTGATCCGGAGCGGCCAGCTTGACCGCGTTGATCCGCGGTCCGGCCGCTGGACTCGGCGGGGCGGTCATCGACGCCGGCAGGGCCAACGCGGCATACGGATTCACCGTTCCCCAGCCCTCTGTCGGCGATGGCAAGGCGGCCGCGGGATGGTCCGCGGAGTACTCCAGCCGCGAGACGATGGTGGCGACCGGGATCGCGCCGCTCGCGGCCCGCATCAGCGCAACCGTGCCGCCGACGAGTGCGGCCGCAGCGGACGAACCCGAGTACCCGAGTCGGTATTTCTGGCCGTTCACGCTCATCCCGGCGAGGTTGGTGCCCGGCGCGACCACATCAACGAACTTGCCCTGCACCTGGTTGCTACCACCGGAGGCGGGCAGCACGCTCACGCCGATCACGTTGTCGTACTGAGCCGGGTAGCTGCTCTTGGCGCTCGGGTCGTCCCCGACAGCAGCGACGATGGCAGTGCCGGCTCTGATCGCTCGCTGCACGCTCGCTTTGAGCGCGGACGAGTCGGCGCACGGCGCGGCTACCACGATCACCTTCGCGCCGCGCGAGACAGCTTCGTCGATCCCGGCCGCGACCCGGGCCGGGGGCGGCGGTGTGTCGCCACCGGCTTGGATGCGAACGGACAGGATGGTGGCGTCGGGAGCGATCCCAGGCAGTCGCTTGGAGCCGTCGTGGCCGGCGATCAGGCCGGCGTCGGAGGTGCCGCGGCCATCGCAGTCGAGCAGGCCGGAGGTTGCGCTGTCTCCCGCGTGATTGCCGCCGTCGAGGAGCCGGCCGGAGAGGACCGTGCCGCTCAACGGGCTGGCCACGCCGGTGTCCAGCAGCGCCACGGTGACCCCGGCGCCACGGGTCAGCGCCCAGGCCGCCTGCGGTTGCAGACTGGTCAGGTAGCCGGACTGGTCGGTGGTGACCGACGGCGCGGTCTGCTGCTGCGCGGGACTGCAGGCCGGTGCAGGCGCCGCCCGGGCGGCTCCGGTCCCGAAGGGCATGGCCGTCAGAAGTGCTGCAGCAGTGCCGGCCGCGACGAGCCGGCCGATCGCAGTCGGGAGGCTCCTCGCATGGGGAGTTGTCGAACGTCGCACCGCTTGATCCTCACACGTCCTCTCTGTTGCCGCTCCCTGCCATCCCGCGAGGCGGAGGACTTGCAACTCTGCCGGGCGAACTACCATCTATCCCGACGACCAGGCGCGACCGATCCCCTCCACGCCGAGACGGACCAGCGCGCCTTCAGAGCACCGGCTGGGATCCGTTCCCCGGCGGAGGAGGTGACGGCAGCGTGGCGCTGACCGTGTTCCGCCGTCCCCCGCGGCGCGAACCACCGCCCATGCCGTCCGGCGCGGTGGAGTTGCACAGCCCGCCCGCTGTCCCGGAGAAGGTCAAAGGCGGCGCCGGTGAGTGGCTGATGGCGCTCCCGATGCTCGGTGGCGTGGGCTCGATGGCGTTCATGTTCGCCGGCTCCGGCGGACGAAGCACCAACATGGCCTCCAGCGTCATGTTCGGCATGTCCTCACTGGGTATGGGCGCCGCGCAGCTGGGCCGGATGGGTGGCGGCGAGCGGCGCAAGCGACTCACCGCCGAACGTCGCGACTACATGCGGCACCTGTCGCAGGTACGGCGCCGGGCGCGCAGCGCTTCGATCGAGCAGCGCGAGGCACTTCGGTGGCTGCACCCGGAACCGTTCGGATTGCTGTCACTCGCCGCCACCGATCGGCTGTGGGAGCGGCGCCCGTTCGATGCGGACTTCGGCACCGTCCGGCTCGGCCGGGGCTCTCAGCAACTCGCGCTGGAGCTGCAGCTTCCTGAAACACAGCCGATGGAGGACGTCGAGCCGCTGTCTGCCGCGGCGCTGCGCCGATTCACCCGCGTCAACGGAGTGGTGCCGGATCTTCCGGTCGCGGTGGCGATCCGATCCTTTGCCCGGATCCTGATGGAAGGCCCGGTGCCGGCCCGCCGGGAGTTGATGCGCGGCATCGTTGCGCAGGCGATCACCTGGCACGCGCCGACCGAGTTGGTTGTGGCGCTGTGTGTCGACGCTGAGGGTGCCCGCGAGTGGGACTGGCTGAAATGGGTCCCGCATCTTCAGCACCCCACGCACGCCGACAGCTCCGGACCCGTGCGGTACGTCAATGACGACTTGGATGAGCTGGAGGACCTACTCGCCGACGATCTCGCCGGCCGGCCCTGGTTCGCCCGGGAGACCGAGCCGCTGATCGACCGGCCGCACGTCATCGTCATCGTCGACGGAGGCAAGCCCAGCGACGAGGGTCAGCTGAGCAACGGGGGACTGCAGGGAGTCACCGTCTTCGATCTCAGCCGTTCGTTGCCGCCGGCGCCGGAGCTGCAGTCGATTCGGCTGCGCACGGACGGCGAGGACGTCGCCGCGGTCGAGGTCGATCGAATCGGTCAGGAGATCCTCACGCCCGTCGCCGAGCAGGACAGCATGTCGCGGGTCGAGGCGCTGGAACTGGCCCGGGTCGTGGCCCCGACGCGGATGCCGCTGGACGGTGACGACGATCAGCCGCTGTCGGTGGCTACCGGTCTCACCGACCTGCTGGGCGTCAGCGATGCGCGAACGATCGATCCCGCGATCACCTGGCGGCCCAGGCCGCAACGTGAGCGGCTGCGGGTGGCTATCGGCGTCGGGTCGAACGGTGCACCCGTCGAACTGGACATCAAGGAGGCCGCGCAGGGTGGGATGGGGCCACACGGGCTGCTGATTGGGGCCACCGGTTCGGGCAAGTCCGAGTTGCTGCGCACCCTCGTCCTCGGCCTGGCGATGACGCACTCGCCGGACACGCTGAACTTCATCCTCGTCGACTTCAAGGGTGGCGCCACGTTCACCCGGCTGGACGAGTTGCCGCACACCTCTGCGGTGATCACGAACCTGGCCGAGGAGCTCACCCTGGTCGATCGGATGCAGGACGCCATCTCCGGCGAGGTGAACCGGCGACAGGAACTGCTACGCACGTCGGGCAACTTCGCGTCGTTGCGGGACTATGACGCGGCCCGGGCCAGTGGTACGGAGCTGGAGCCGTTGCCCACGCTGTTCGTGGTCGTCGACGAGTTCAGCGAGTTGCTCAGTGCCAAGCCTGACTTCATCGACCTGTTCGTGATGATCGGCCGCGTCGGGCGGTCACTCGGTGTTCACCTGCTGCTGGCATCACAGCGGTTGGAGGAAGGCAAGCTCCGCGGGTTGGACACTTACCTGTCCTACCGCGTCGGATTGAAGACATTCTCCGCTGCCGAGTCGCGCGTCGTACTGGGAGTGCCCGACGCCTACGAGCTACCCACCTCGCCGGGCAACGGCTACCTCAAGTACGACACCGACTCGATGACGCGGTTCAAGGCGGCCTATGTGTCCGGGCCGTACAAGGTGGGCCAGGCCGCGGGTGTCGTGGACCGGTCGTCGCTGAGCTGGAGCAAGTACGAACTCTGGTCGGACAAGGCGGACGACGAAGGCGAGGAGAGCTCCGGCGCGATCACGCCGGCCACCGGCCAGGTCCCCAGCGTGATGGACGTGGTGCTCGGTCGGCTGCGTGATCACGGCTCCGAGGCGCACCGGGTATGGCTGCCGCCGCTGGCCGAGCCGCCGTCCCTGGACTCGCTCATTCCCGGCCTGGAGACCACCGAGGATCGCGGCTTCACCTCGCCTCACTCGCGGCTGCGCGGTCGTCTCGCCGCGCCCGCCGGACTCGTCGACCTGCCTTACGAGCAACGCCGGGAGCAGTTGCTGCTGGACTTCTCCGGTGCGGCCGGGCACGGGGCCATCGTCGGTGGCCCGCAGTCGGGCAAGTCCACGATGCTGCGCAGCATCATCTCCTCGCTGGCCCTGCTGAACACGCCCGAGGAAGTGCAGTTCTACTGCCTCGACTTCGGCGGTGGGTCGCTCACCGGGCTGATCCCGTTGCCGCACGTAGGCGTGGTGGCCAACCGGCTGCAACAGGACCTGGTCAACCGCACGGTCAACCAGGTCGCGGGGTTGCTCGACCGTCGGGAGGCCTCGTTCGTCACCGCCGGTGTCGACTCGATCGCCACGTGGCGTCGCAAGGTCCGAGCCGGCGAGATCGCCGGCGACGGGTACGGCGACGTGTTCCTGGTGCTTGACGGCATCGGAGTTCTCCGCGACAAGTACGAGGACCTCGAGCCGGTGATCACCTCGATCGCCTCCCGGGGCCTGAACTTCGGCGTGCACGTGCTGATCGCCGCGTCCCGTTGGGCGGAAGTGCGTCCGGCGCTGCGCGATCTGATGGCAACCCGCCTCGAGCTGCGGCTCGGTGACTCCACCGACTCCGAGATCAGCTCCAAGAAGGCGGCGCTGGTCCCCGCCGGCCATCCGGGCCTGGGTCTGACCCAACAGGGTGAGCACTTCATCGGGGCGGTGCCGCGGATCGACGCGCAGGACTCCGCCGACGAGCTCAGCGGCCCGGTCGCGGCCATGGTCGAAGCCGTGTCGGTTGCGTGGCACGGCGAGCCGGCCAGCCCGGTGAAGCTGCTGCCCGCCGTGCTGACCTACACCGACCTGGCAGCGCAGGTAGATCGTCCCGACCCGACCACCGACGGCAAGGGTGTGCTCATCGGTTTGGACGAGGACTATGCGCCGCTGTTCTGGAATCCAGAGTCCGACCAGCACATAGTCGTCTTCGGGGATGCCGAGACGGGGAAGACATCGTTGCTGCGCTCGATGATGATCGGGCTCACCGAGGCCACGACGCCCGAGCACGCCCAGTTCCTGGTCGTCGACCCACGCCGGGATCTGATGGAGACACTGGCGCCGGAATGGATCTCCGGAACTGCGATCGTCGGCAACGAGGCCGCGTCGATGGTGGCTGGTGCGGTGAAGGCAATCCAGAACCGAGTGCCCGGCGCGGACATCACGCCGGCCCAGCTGCGGTCTCGGTCATGGTGGTCCGGGCCGCATATGTACCTCGTCATCGATGACCTGGAACTGGTTGCCGCGACCGGCCTGCTCGGCGAGCTGGGTTCGGTGCTGCCGTATGCCAACGACATCGGTCTGCACATATTGGCGACCCGGACCGCTCGTGGGGCGAGCCGCGCGCTGTACGACGCGGGCGTGGTCGCCCTACGAGACACCGGAGCGCCGTTCATCGTGCTCGACGCTCCTCCCGATGAAGGGACCTTGGTGGGAACCAGACGCGTGGGAAGCCTTCCTCCGGGACGGGGCCGCTGGGTCTCGCGCTCGCGCGGTGAGTTCCTTGTGCAGTTGGCCGAGCGGCAGTTTGACAATGGGCCGGACGGGACGTCATGACCAGTAACCCACCGAGTGACGACCACGGCCGGCATGTAGCCGACGGCGGCCCGGACCAGAAGGCCGCCGGATCCGGCCCGCCGGACGAGCGCACCACCACGCGTGGATCCGGCCCCGGAAGTGACCGACCGTGGCGGTTGGTGACCGACGCCGAGCCGGGCCAGCCCGTCGATCCTCGCGGCCGACCGCCGGTGATGCCGCAGGTCCCGGTCGGTCCGACGCTGCCGCCGCCGCAGCGGCCGGGGCCTCCTCCGCAGAGCAATGCGACCGGCCCCGGTGGACCGGGCGGGCCCGGCGCACCGGGTCCCAACGGGCCGCCCCGGCGGCCCGGCCCGCCTCCCGGCCCGCCTCCCGGACTGCAACGACAAGGCCAGCAGCCGCCGGCCCGCGGACCGATCGGGCCCCGACCTACGGGTGCACCGCCACGGCCGCCGGGCGGACCGCAGCGACCGGCGCGCCCGCAGCTGCCTCCGCCCGGACCGCCGCAACGGTTTGGGCCGGGCGCGCCGCAGAACTTCCAGGGAC
>JBPCMU010000025.1:0-54037 GCA_051001975.1 Jatrophihabitans sp. | reverse complement strand
CGCCGGACTCGCTCGCGTCGACTCTTGCGGCGACGGCCCGCGCTGCGGAGGACGGCGGCGTCGCCACCTTCACCTTGATGGACCACTGGTTCCAGATGGAGACCCTCGGCGGACCGCCGGAGCCGATGCTCGAGGGTTACACGTCGCTGGGGTTCGTCGCCGCGCGGACGCAACGGATGACCCTGGGGCTGCTCGTCACCGGGGTGACGTACCGCCATCCTGGACTGCTGGCCAAGATCGTCACAACCCTGGACGTGCTGTCCGGCGGGCGCGCGCAACTCGGCATCGGCGCTGCCTGGTACGAGCGCGAACACGACGGTCTCGGCGTACCGTTCCCGCCGGTCAGCGAGCGGTTCGAACGCCTCGAGGAGACGCTGCAGATCTGCCGCCAGATGTGGAGCGAGGACGGCGGTCCGTTCGAGGGACGTCATTACCAGTTGGCCGAGACGGTCTGTTCGCCACAGCCGATTCAGCAGCCTGGCCCGCGGCTCGCTGAGCTGTGAGTCGAACGGTGACGAGCTCTCAGGAAGCGGACGTCGCGGCATGTGTGGCGGGGGCAAGAGAGCAGTTCGCGGCAGGTAATCCGGCCAGTCGGGCTGCGTTCGACGAAGCCACGGCCGTGCTGCCCGGCGGCAACACCCGCAGCACGGTCTTCTACCCGCCGTTTCCGCTCACCGTCGCGCGCGGCGTCGGGTGCCGGCTCATCGATGTCGACGGCCACGAGTACATCGATCTGCTTGGCGAGTACACCGCCGGGCTGTACGGCCACAACAACCCGGTGATCCGCCGTGCCATCGACGGTGCCCTCGATCGAGGGTGGAACTTCGGCTCGCAGGGGACCGCCGAAGCACCGCTGGCCGGGGTCGTCTGCGCGCGGTTCCCCAGCGTCGAGCTGGTGCGATTCACCAACTCAGGCACCGAGGCCAACCTGATGGCGCTGGGTACGGCTGCGGCGACTACCGGCCGAGGCGCCGTATTGGTCTTCACCGGCGGATATCACGGCGGTGTGCTCTCGTTCACCCACGGAGGCATCCCGATCAACGTGCCGTACGACTGGCTGATCGGCACCTACAACGACGTCGACGGCACGGCCGCGCTGATCGAAGGCAACTCCGATCGGCTCGCGGCGATCCTCGTCGAGCCGATGCTCGGCAGCGGTGGCTGCGTGCCGGCCGACCCAGCGTTCCTCACGATGTTGCGCGCGGCCGCCGACAAGTCCGGAGCGGTGCTCGTCTTCGACGAGGTGATGACTTCCCGGATGTCCGGCGGTGGCATGCAGGCTCGACTGGGCATCACACCGGATCTGACCACGCTCGGCAAGTACATCGGCGGTGGCATGACCTTCGGCGCGTTCGGCGGCAAACGGGAGCTGATGTCCGTCTACGACCCGCGGGCCGCGGCCGCTATCCCGCACGCCGGCACCTTCAACAACAACGTGCTCAGCATGGCGGCGGGCTATGCGGGGCTCACCGAGATCTTCACACCGGACGTCGCGGAGGATCTCTTCGCCCGCGGTGAACAATTGCGCGCCACTCTCAACGCGGTGTGCGCGGCGCACGGAGCAGAGATGCAGTGGACCGGGCTGGGCAGTCTGATGACGGTGCACTTCCAGAACGGCTCGATCCGTTCCGCAGGCGACATCCTTCCTGCGGGGGAGCTGCGCGAGCTGTTCCACCTCGACATGCTGGAGCGCGGCTTCTACCTGGCCAGGCGCGGAATGCTCGCGCTCAGTCTCGAGATCGGCACCACAGAAACGGCATCGTTCGTCGCCGCGGTTGAGGAGTTCATCGTTGCCCGGTCCGCGTTGCTCACCGCTGGCTGACTGTCCGGGTCGGTCGAAATGCTGGCCGAAACTACAAGTATCGGGACGGCCAGGGTCGGGATACGGTGAGGCACGGGTGCCTGCCCTCAGTGATCTGATCGAGGGAGAGCGCAGGAAAACCAGGGCCGCCGTCGTCTGGCGAAGAGGTCGAGGGCCGATACCCTGCGAATGTGGTTGAAGATCCGTACCACGACGAACAACTCGTCGAGCTCTACGATCTCGACAATCCCCCCGGTGAAGACCACGCCTACTACCGCGCGCTCGCAGACCAGATCCGGGCGACGAAGATCATCGATTTCGGTTGCGGAACCGGGCTCCTGACTCGCGCTCTGGCACTGTCTGGCAGGGCGGTGATCGGCGTCGACCCGAGCGCGACGATGTTGGGCTACGCGCGCAAACAGCCTCGGGCAGCGGCTGTCACCTGGATCGGCGGGGACGCAACGCATGTAGAGCCCGCGGAGGACGCGGACCTCGTCGTCAGCTCCGGAAACACGATGATGCACCTGAGCCCCGAGGGGTATCCCTCGGTGCTGGGTTCACTCGCCGCAGCACTCCGGCCGGGAGGAACCATCAGCTTCGATAGCCGCAACCCGGCCGATCGGGGATGGGAGCGCTGGAGCCGGCGGGCGACCCACTCTGAGCGCGACACCCCGTTCGGCCGCCTCCGCGAGTGGCTGGACGTCACAGAAGTTGATCGTGGCCGCGTGGTGTTCGACGCCCACAACCTGTTCAGCGACGGGCGCGAAGCCATCTATACGAGCGTGCTTTACTTCCGCACGGCTGAGGAGATCACATGCGATCTCCAACGCGCTGGATTCAAAGAGGTTGACGTGCGTGGTGGCTGGCACAGCGAGCCGGTCACGGACGACTCTCGTGCGCTGATCTTCCGGGCGCGAAAGTTGGTGGGCCAGCCGCCGCCGCGTCGCGGGAACGGCCTGCCGATCCCGGGACAGAACTGCGAGTGGAACTCAACGCGCACCCGTCTTGGCACTCACAAGCGTGACGAGACTGCAGGGCGCTGCACGACGGGCGGTCGTGCGCGTCGTTCGGGCTCGCGCTACCGGACGCCGACCGGTGACGGGATCCGCACCGTCCTGAGCAGACGCCGCAAGGCCGGCACATCCCCGGTGGCGACGATGCGGCCCTCTGCCACAGCGGTGGTCAGCGCACCCGGATTGCCGAAAGTGTCGGCAAAGCTGACTGGATCGCTGCGTACTACCACGTCCGACCGGCCGGGGGCGCCCGACCGCACCCGGAGCCGGCCAGCCGATGCTCGCGCGGTCCACGCCCGGTCGTCCAACTGCAGGTCGATGGTTAGCGGGGGTTTCGAACGGTCGGGGCGGGCGAAGCTTCGCAGAGCGATGACCGCCGAGGAGGCGCTGAGCGTGATCGGTCCGCTGGGGAACGGGGCGCGGGTACCCCACTCGCCAAGTGCAAGCACGATCGGTTCGAGCTGCTGCCCCCACTCGGTCAGCTCGTACACTGCCGAGCCCGCCGGTGGTGGCAGCCTGCGCCGCGCCACCACGTCTCGATCCTCCAACTCGTGAAGCCGATCGGCGATGAGATTGGAACTGGCATTGGGCAGCGCGTGCCGTAGGTCGGAGAATCGCTGCGGTCCGAGCAGCAGCTCGCGTACGACCAGCAGGGCCCAGCGTTCTCCGACGACATCGAGGGCTCGAGCGATCCCGCACCCATCCCCGTAAGTACGACTCGTAGGCATGCCGTCCAGGTTAGCCCTCGTCATTCGGTTCAACAATCAGCTAGTTGTTTTTAACAACCACACTGCTACGGTGGAGTTCCAGTCGATCAGAGAGGGAAGGCCATGGGACAACCGGTTGTGCATTTCGAAATCATCGGGCAGAACCCCGAACAACTCCGCGGGTACTTCGGTGAGCTGTTCGGTTGGCAGTTCGCCACCGGTGGTCCGGTCGCGGCGTCCGTGTCCGTGGCAGGGGATTACGGCTTCACCGAGGGCGGGGCTGAAGGCGAGGGCGTCGGCATCCCGGGTGGTATCGGTGGCGGCCCGGAATACGACAGTCATGTCGTGTTCTATGTGGGCGTACCCAGCGTCGAGGCTGCGTTGGCAAAGGCCGAGAGCCTCGGCGGGACGCGCCAGATGGGGCCGGACCGGTCACCGGGCACGGACCTCGTGGTCGGCCATTTCACCGACCCAGAGGGACATTTGATCGGCGTGGCTGGACCGGCGTAGCCGGCCTCAGTCGTTGCGGGCTGCCTCCGGCCCCGTGATCCGTCCGAGTAACGGCAGCGCGGGATCAGCGAGACCGAAGAGTTGCGGTAGGTCGCCGTCGAGGAATCGGGTGACGGCGCTGAGGCGATCACCCCGGACGGTCAGGACGATCATGCCAAGCCAGATGCGGCGTTGCCCGCCCTGGTCATCCAGGTAGCAGCCGAACGCGGGCTGCGTGTTCGCGCGGGTCGGTACGAGCCACAGCCGGCGACCGACTCGCCAGCCCGCACTGGCTCGTAGGAAGGCGCAGATCGCGTCGCGGCCGTGGTACTCGTGCGGCGCGGGCGGCATGGCCAGCCACGCATCGTCGGTGAGTAGCTCCACGACCCCAGGGATGTCACCGGCGGTGAACGCCTGCGCGAAGCGCCGGGCGACTTCCCGCTCCCGCTCGAGCTCGCCAGCACTGCTGGGCCGGTGGCCGGAGCCGACCTCGGACCGGTCGAGGGATGCGCGGGCGCGTTGTACCGCGCCCTTGACGGCAGAGGCGGTGGTGCGCAACATTTCCGCGACCTCGAGCGTGGAGAACCCGAGGACCTCGTGCAGTACCAGCGCTGCGGCCTGCCGCGGGGGGAGCCGTTGCAGCGCGACGACAAAGGCCAACTCGACCGTTTCCCGGGCGAGGTACTGCTCCGCCGGGCCGGGCGCGCGGGCCGCCGCTTCGGCGAGCCACGCATCCGGGTACGGCTGCAGCCAGGTCACCTCTGCGTACCGGGACGGGCGTGGCGGCTCGAACGGCGGTCTGGGTTCGGCGGGTGCCCGTCGCTTACCGTCCCGGATCGCGTTCAGACACCGGTTGGTGGCGATGCGGTACAGCCAGGCACGCAACGTCGAGCGTTCAGCGAATCCGTTCAGGCCGCGCCAGGCCGCGGTCAACGTCTCCTGAAGGAGGTCCTCGGCGTCGGCCAGCGACCCGAGCATCCGGTAGCAATGCAGTTGCAGTTCGCGCAGGTGCGGCGCGATGAGCTCGCCGAAGGCGGCTTCGTCCCCGGCCCGCGCCAAGTCGAGCGTCGATCGGCTCACCGGAGCATCGTGTCACGCGCCGCCGGTGCGAGGGTGTGGCGAATCCGCAGCGCAGCGTTCCGTTTGCGATGTCGATGGTGTCTCAATAGTCATCACTGGCTCGCGACGAAAGGATCTCGACATGGCAGAACACGACAGCACGGCCCTTGAAGTAGCTCGGGACTACTTCCAGGCTTGGACGAGGCACGACTTCGACACTGCGATGACCTACGTTTCCGACGACATCGTGTGTCAGGCACCTGCCGGAGAGCTGACCGGCGCGGAGGCCTTCCGTGGCTTCATGGAGCCGTTCTCGCGGCTGCTCACCCGGGCGGATCTCGTCGCTGCATTCGGCGACGACACCACAGCCGTGCTGATCTACGACACCGAGACTCTCCCGGTGCCACACGCGCCGGCCGGAGAGTGCATCACTGTTGCAGACGGAAAGATCACTCGTCTGCAGATCATCTTTGACCGGCTACCGTTCGACACCGCCCGGCGAGCGGCCACACCGGGTCCGGAAATCTGAGTGCGAGGCGTACCGGGCGATCAGTCGATTCCCCAGATGGCCACGTCCACTTCGTTGCCTTCGGAGTCGGCAAGTGTCCACCAGCCCGGCGCGTTCGCGTCGCTGACGATGTGTCCGCCGGCGGCCACCGCTGCTGCGATGCGAGTTCGGGCTTGGTCGTGGGGAAGGTAGAGGTCGACGTGGATCCGGCCTCGCTCCTGCCGGGGCACGTCCATTTCCTGGAATGACAGCGTGGGCCCGCGGCGCAGCGGATCAAAGACGTCCTCATCGCCGAACTCGTCGTATCCCAGGACTGCACACCAGAACGGCCGTACCTCGGCGGCCAGAGTCGCGTCGATTGTCACCTGGACATGCTGCACGCGGCTTGGGTCCGCCGGGATTGCCAGCCCGCGCGCAGCGACCGAGACCTCCCGGGCCAACTCGGCGTCGCGGCGACTGAGCAGTCCGCACTCACCGGAGAACAACCGGACAGTGACGCCTTCCGGCCGGAGGTCGACGTCGGGATAGTGCTCGGCGGCGGCAGCCAATGCGCCGATCCGCTCCACGAAGGTCACGCCCTTGCTGAACGACCCAGTCCGGAAGTAGGCGCACGCCCACCCGTCACCCCAGATTGGCCGCCAGTCATCGACGCCGTCAGCCGCCAGGAACTGGCGCCCGGTGATCTGCTTGCTCATCTCATCGTTTGTCACGCTCACGACGCTAGCCGCTGTTCCGGACGAAATTCGTCCGGTGAGAATGACTGCAGGAATACTTGACCCGATGTCGAGAATCCACGGCGTGCACCGTCCCCGATGCGAACACGGCCACAATGGTCGCGTCACGCCGAAGGAGAACACCAATGGCCAAGTACCTGTTGCTCAAGCACTACCGCGGCGGTCCTGCGCCCGTCGTCGACATCGGCAAGATGGATCAGTGGACACCGGCGGAGGTCGAGGAGCATTTCCAGTACATGCGTGACTTCGCCACGAAGTTGGAGGGCTCGGGCGAGTACGTGGACGGGCAGGCGCTGTCGCCGGAAGGAACCTTCGTCCGCTACGACGGCCAGGGCCACGCGCCGGTCACCGACGGTCCGTTCGCCGAGACCAAGGACCTGATCGCCGGGTGGATGGTGATCGACGTGGAGACCTACGAGCGAGCCCTCGAACTCGCAGGCGAACTGTCTGCCGCGCCTGGTCCGGACGGCAAGCCGATCCACGAATGGCTCGAGCTACGCCCATTCCTGACCGCCGCGCCCACCGTCGCTGAGTGAGCGAGCTTGCGAGCCAACCGATGGGCATAGTGCGTCTCCGCGGCGACGAGGGACGAGGAGCCTAGTGAGCGAGCGTGCGAGCGAACCGATGGGCATAGTGCGTCGCCGCGGCGACGAGGGACGAGGAGCCTAGTGAGCGAGCTTGCGAGCGAACCGATGGGCATAGTGCGTCTCCGCGGCGACGAGGGACGAGGAGCCGAGTGAACGAAGCGCTGCTGCGGAAGTTGATTCCCGCGGTCACTGGCGTCCTCCTCCGTCGCGGAGCCGACTTCGCGACGGCCGAGGACGCCGTGCAGGAGGCGCTGGTCCGGGCGCTGGCAACCTGGCCGAAAGAGCCACCGGAAGATCCGAAGGGGTGGTTGATCACCGTCGCCTGGCGGAAGTTCCTGGACGCAACCCGCACGGAGCACTCCCGGCACACCCGCGAGGTCCAAGTCGAGGCCGAGCCGGCACCGGGTCCGGCCGACTACACCGACGACACGTTGCAGCTGTACTTTCTGTGCGCTCACCCATCACTCACTCCGGCGTCCGCGGTGGCACTTACGCTGCGGGCGGTAGGCGGCCTGACGACGAGGCAGATCGCGGAGGCGTACCTGGTCCCCGAGGCAACCTTGGCCCAGCGCATCAGCCGGACCAAGCGCACCGTGTCCGGCGTGCGCCTCGACGAGCCCGGCGACCTGGCTACCGTCCTGCGGGTGCTGTACCTGGTCTTCAACGAGGGCTACACCGGTGCGGTCGACCTCGCCGACGAGGCGATCCGGCTGACCCGGCAGGTGACCTCGATGACCGACGACGAGGAGGCCTCCGGCCTACTTGCACTGATGCTGTTGCACCATGCCCGCCGTGCCGCGCGCACGACACCCGATGGCGCGCTCGTCCCGCTGGCAAAACAGGATCGGGCACGGTGGGACACCGATCTGATCGCCGGGGGCGTGGCGATCCTCCAGACGGCGCTGGCCCGCGACCGGCTCGGCGAGTACCAGGCGCAGGCCGCGATCGCCGCCCTGCACGCAGATGCACGGGACGCGGATGAGACGGACTGGGTGCAGATCGTGCAGTGGTACGACGAGCTCAACCGCCTCGCCGACAATCCAGTCGTGCGGTTGAACCGTGCGGTCGCGGTGGGGGAGGCCGACGGGGCACCGGCCGGTCTGGCCGCCCTCGAACAGGTCGATCCGACGGTTCCCAGATACACGGCGGTACAGGCGTACCTCCGGGAGCGCGCCGGCGACCGCGCGCTCGCAGCTCGGCTGTATGCCGATGCGGCCCGCGCGGCCACCAACCTCCCCGAGCGCGATCACCTCACCCGACAGGCGGCACGCCTCAACGAGGCGCTATGAGGCCGACACTCCTCGCGCCTGGCTAGACGGGAGGAGATCGTCGCAAGATGAGGTGGGCGAGCTGACCGAGCTGCCGGTACGGGTCGGTTCGACCCAGCCGTTCTTCAACATCGAACAGTGCGGCCAGCTGGGTGGCATCCGTCGGTGGTCTCGGATCAGTTTCCGCAGTGTCGACCGCGATACGCACCCCGTACCACTGCTCCAGACGAAGTCCGTTGGCTTCGCACTCGGCGGTCAGACTGTCGATGTCGTCGCAGCGTGCGGGCGCCCCAATCTCGTTCACGTACCGCATATCGCGCCCCTGGTCGTGAGCATCGTCGTACTCGTCGAACGCGGCTAGGGCGGCGGTCCAGTCTTGCCGCGCGGCCGGACGCCACAGCGCGGACACCGGGGTACGTACGGCCACGGCGAGGACGCCGCCGGGTGCCACGCATCGCGAGATTTGCGCGATCGCCGACCGACTCTCCGGCATGTACATCAGCACTCCCAGCAGCAGCACCGTGTCATACGTTGCATCGCCGAGGCTGGGTGGTAGCTCGCCAATAGAGCCGGCCAATAGCTCGATTCTGTTGCGAACGTCGGCGTCCTCACGGACGACATTCGCCTGAAAGGCGCGTCGCATCTCCGGGTCAGGCTCGACGGCGACTACCTCGTGCCCCGCACGGGCGAGACGGATCGACTGCATTCCCTGACCGGCGCCAACATCCAGAACTCGACCGGTACGCCCAGCGATGTGTGATGAGAGCTGTCGAGCGATCATCTCCTGCCGGACCACGTTGCGTACGTTGGTCTCAGAGTCGAGCCAGTCAAGACGAGCGGTTTCGAAGGTGCTCTGGTCGACCGCGACATTGCGGCTTTCGTTTGACATGCTGATCTTCCTATCAGACAGCACTGACCCGACTGGCGGTGTCTGCCCACGGCTGGACGCGGCCCTACCCGAGTTGGTCGCGGCGGCGGGTCAGGTAGGCGGTCTCGGCGGTGTTGCCCGTTTGGTCGATGGCATTGGTGTACGCCGCGCGCGACTCCTGACTGCGACCGAGCCGGCGCAGCAGGTCGGCGCGGGTCGCATGGAAGGCGTGATAGCCGGCCAGCGCGTCCTCAAGACGGTCGACGGCTGCCAGCGCGACATCCGGGCCGTCCAGTTCGGCGACCGCGACAGCACGGTTGAGGGCGACGATGGGGGAGGGGTCGAGGCGAACGAGCTGGTCGTAGAGGGCGACAACCTGCGACCAGTCGGTGTCGCGTACGTCGCGAGCGGAGGTGTGCACGGCGTTGATCGCAGCGAGGATCTGGTAGCGACCCGGAGCCACCCCGGCGGCGGCCGCGCGTAGGCGCTCCTGTACCAGCCGATGACCCTCAGTGATCAGCGCGGCATCCCAGGCCCCGCGGTCCTGGTCGCCGAGGGTGATCAGTTCGCCGTCCGCCGAGACCCGGGCGGTGCGGCGGGCCTCGGTGAGGAGCATCAGCGCGAGTAGTCCGGCCACCTCACCGTCTTCCGGCATGAGGGCACGGATCAAACGGGCGAGCCGGATCGCCTCGGTGGTCAGGTCGTAACGGACCGGATCGGTGTCGGGGCCGGTCGCGAGGTAACCCTCGTTGAAGACGAGGTAGAGGACCGCCAGTACGCCGGACACTCGTCCCGGGAGATCCTCCGCGGACGGTACTCGATAGGGGATGCGAGCCGCCTTGATCTTTGCCTTCGCCCGGGTGATCCGTTGGCCCATCGCAGCCTCCTGCAGCAGGAAGGCACGGGCGATCTCGGCCACTGTTAGACCCCCGACCATGCGCAGCGTCAACGCCACGCGGGTCTGCATCGCGAGCGCCGGGTGGCAGCAGGTGAAGATCAGTCGCAGCCGCTCGTCGTCGATAGCGCCGAGAGGCTCGGACGGGTCATCGACTGACAACATCTGAGCCTCCTTGTGCTTGTCGTCGCGCTTGCTCTCGCGCCGGATCCGGTCGATGGCCTTGCGGTTGGCAGTGGTGGTCAGCCAGGCGCCGGGGTTGGGGGGTACGCCATCGGCCGACCACCGCCCAACAGCGGTCGCGAATGCTTCGGCGGCCGCCTCCTCGGCGATGTCGAGGTCACCGAAACGCCTGGTCAGCGAGGCGACCACCCGCGCCCACTCCTCGTGGTGGGCCCGGGTGATCGGGTCCCGGACGTCGATCACATTCACTCGCTGAGGAACGGGCGCACCTCGACCTTTCGGTTGCAGGCCCTCGACCCTTCGGTCGCGAGATCGAGCGCCGCATCGAGGTCGGGCGCCTCGATGATCCAGAAGCCGGCGAGGTATTCCTTCGTTTCCACGAAGGGGCCGTCGGTGAACACAGCCTCCCCAGCACCTGTGTTGTCGACCACCGTCGCAGCGATGGGAGCCCCGAGACCGCCGGCGAAAACCCAGTGACCCTCCGCCCTGAGCCGATCGTTGAAGAGATCGATGGCGGCCATCTCGGACGGGTTGGCCATGCCGGGGATTTGGTCGTGGATCACGGACACCAGGTACTGCATCGGAAGATCATCTCCTGTGATTTGGTGCCGCCTCTCGTGGGCGGGCCTCACCCTCTCTACGAACGCCGTCGCCCCGATCCGACACTCGATCGGTGTCAGGCCGTCGCGGCGCTGTCGACAGGCGTGATTTCCGCAGCGAGCGACGCAAGATCGAGTCCGAGAGTCTCGCCGAGAGCAGCGACCGTGAAGAAGGCCGGGGTAGGGATACGGCCGGTCTCGATCTTGCGCAGGGTCTCGACTGGGACGCCTGCTGCGGCGGCGACGTCGACCATGCTGCGGTCACCGCGGGCGTGACGCAGCGCTGCGCCTAGCCGGCAACCGCGTGCACGTTCGGCGGGAGACAGGATGGGTCTGACCATGACTGTGATACTAATACCGGTATAACAATCACGGTAAGGAGGACGCGATGGTCGAACTGAAGACCCCGGGGGAGATCGACGCGATGGCCGCGGCTGGGGCCGTCGTCGCTCGCGCACTGGCCGCCACTCGGGTCGCTGCCGAAGTGGGTGTGTGCCTCGTCGAGCTCGACCAGGTTGCCCGCGATGTGCTGCGCGAGGCCGGGGCGACCTCGCCATTTCTCGGCTACCAGCCGTCATTCGCTCGCACCCCATACCCGGGCGTGGTGTGCCTGTCGGTCAACGACGCCGTCCTGCACGGCATCCCGACACGCTACGAGTTGCAGGACGGAGACCTGCTCAGTGTCGACTGTGGCGCCACCCTCGAGGGGTGGACCGGCGACGCCGCGATCTCCTTCTGCGTCGGGCACGCCGGCGCCAACGACGCCAGGCTCATCGACTGCACCAAAGCCGCACTCCAGGCGGCGATGGAGGCGGCACAACCGGGTGCCCGCATTGGTGACATCTCAGCCGCGATCGGCAACGCTGCTCGCGAGGGCGGCTACGGGTTACACACCGATTTCGGGGGTCATGGCGTCGGTCACACCATGCACGAGAGCCCGCATATCCCCAACGACGGCCGGCCGGGCCGCGGCATGCGCCTACGATCCGGGCTCACCATTGCCATCGAGCCGTGGTTCCTGGCAGGTGGCCAGGACGACTACCGCATCGACGACGACGGCTGGACCCTGCGTAGCGCCGACGGGTCACGTGGTGCCCACTTCGAGCACACCATCGCCATCACCGACGCAGGACCTCGCATCCTCACCGTGTTGTGAGCCTGCATCACCTTTGAAGCTGGCCGCTGAGGGACCGTGAGGGGTCATCGTGCGGAGGAGAGCGTTGGCTACGATCATCCAGCAATTTGTCATAATGTCGATTATCGGCACTCTTGAGTCAGCGATTTGTCCAGGTGCGTGCCCAGCGCTTAACGAGACGGTCCCAGCCGTTCGCGACGGCGATCGACGCGGTGAGCAGCACACCACTGCCGACCACGTCGAGGAGATAGTGGTTGCCCGTCGCAAGCACGACCGCGATCATCGCCAGCGGAAACACCCAGGTCAGCAGGGCCGCTCGTGGGTATGTGCGCCGAAGGGCGAGCCATGCCGCGTAGGCGCACCAGGCCGACCATCCGACGTGCAGGCTCGGCATTGCGGAGAAGTGATTCTCGCCGTTGCCGATGTCGCGTGAACTCCGGCTCCCGAAGATGTCGTGCTCGGCGACCACGTCGACGACGCCGGCCAGGGTGAAACGCGGTGGAGCCATCGGTAACACCCAGAACGCCACAAGCGCGAGACCAGACATCGCGACGAACGTCCGCCGGATGTGGGGGTAGACATCGGCGTGCCTCAGGAAAACCCAGATCGCTACACCCAGCAGGGCGGCGTAGTACACGCGGTAGATCAGCACAGCCGGCCCGATGAGCCCCTCGTGCTCGGCGAGCCACCTGTTCATCCCGAGCTCGACGTCCAAGTGCAACGCGCGTTCCACGGACTGCAGGGCATCGGCGTTGGTAGTAGCTACCGCGGCATCGGTGCCTTCGGCCGCGTGCACGCGGGTGAAGATCACGAGGACAAGCACCAGAAGGATCACCTCGACCAGCGCTAAGCGCGCCCGTCGGGGAACCGCTGCAAGCAACGAGCGAAGGATCCGCTCGAGCCTGGATGCGGCTCCCATCAGCTCGCACCTCCCGGTCCAGACCTACTCATCGGTGACCAGACGCTACGGCCCATGGCCCGACGACAAGCCCTGCGTCATCTTGGTGAGACAACCGCCGTAGGTCGGGCGGCTTCTACGTCAGGTCCGATGAGGCCGAATTCACTGCGGCTGCGCGGTGGCCAGCCCGGCGGCTTCGGCCGCGGCGAGCAAGCGCAGGTCATACGCTACGAAGGCCGAGAGCGATGACCCGATTCGACACGCGGTGGCAAGGTGGATGGCGTCGAGCGAGCGCAGAGCCGCCGGCTCGACGGCGGCGGCTTCCCGGAGCAGATCTGGAGTCATGGCGATCTGGTCGACGCTGCTGAGGATTCGTTCGGCAACCTCCGCCGCCGCCCGGCTGTGCCGACTCGACGCGCGCCTGAGCTCAACTCCCGCCAGCATGGATGTCGCTATGACATCGGGTCCGCGGTCCTGGATCCATGCCTGCAGCGCTTCAGACTCGGCCTCACGGACGACCAACTTCACCAAGGCGGAGGTGTCCAGGTACGCAACGTTCACCTGTCGTCGTCACGGTCGGCCGCCAGCAGATCCGACAGAGCCGGCCCGTCCACGGCGGTAGCCGGCCCGACATCACGCAGTCGTCCTGTCCCAGGGGCGACGGCCCCTGCACTGACCAATCGGTCCCAGTCCGAGCCGGCTACCGGTACCAACGACGCGATCGGACGACCGCGCTCGGTGATCTCGAAGCTCTCACCCGCCGCGACCCTCGCCAGCCACCGGCTCGCATGTTGGCGCAGCTCGCGAACCCCTATCGATTCCATGTGCTACATAGTAGCAACTGGCGCATGATTCGCCGCGACCTCCTCAGCGTCCGACGTAGGCCGCGAGATGCTCGCCGGTGAGGGTGCTGCGGGCGTCGACAAGGTCGGCGGGCGTGCCCTGAAATACGACTCGGCCTCCGTCGTGACCGGCACCCGGGCCGAGATCGATGATCCAGTCCGCATGCGCCATCACCGCCTGGTGATGCTCGATGACGATCACCGACTTGCCGGAGTCGACGAGCCGGTCCAGCAGGCCGAGCAGGTTCTGCACGTCGGCCAGGTGCAGGCCACTGCTCGGCTCGTCCAGGACATAGACAGCACTGTCGCCGGCACCCATTCGGGTGGCCAGCTTGATCCGTTGCCGCTCGCCGCCGGACAGCGTGGTGAGCGGTTGGCCGATGCTCAGGTAGCCGAGCCCGACGTCGGCGAGCCTCTCGAGGATCTTGTGCGCGGCCGGAACCTGTGCATCGCCGGCGCCGAAGAATTCTTCAGCTGCGGCCACCGACATCGCGAGCACCTCGCTGATGTCCTTGCCGCCGAACGTGTAGTCCAGCACCTCGGCCTGGAACCGCTTCCCCTCGCAGACCTCGCACGGTGCGGCTACTCCGGCCATCATCGCCAGATCCGTATAGATGACCCCGGCGCCGTTGCAGTTGGGGCAGGCGCCCTCGGAGTTGGCGCTGAACAGGGCCGGCTTGACGCCGTTCTCCTTGGCGAACGCCTTGCGGATCGGGTCGAGCAGCCCGGTGTAGGTCGCCGGGTTACTCCGTCGAGAGCCGCGGATCGCGCCCTGATCGACCGACACCACTCCCTCCCGCCCGGACACCGAGCCGCGGATGAGTGAACTCTTGCCCGAGCCCGCCACCCCGGTGATGACCGTGAGTACGCCGAGCGGGATGTCTACGTCTATTTTCTGCAGGTTATTGGCGTCGGCGCCGCGAATCTTCAGCACGCCATCCGGCGTTCGAACCTCGTCCTTCAGCACGGCCCGGTCATCGAGGTGGCGGCCAGTAATGGTGCCACTCCCCCGCAGCCCCTCGACCGTTCCCTCGAAGACCACTTGACCGCCCTCGTTGCCCGCCTTCGGGCCGAGGTCGACCACATGGTCGGCGATCGCGATCGCCTCCGGCTTGTGCTCCACGACGAGCACCGTGTTGCTCTTGTCGCGCAACTGCAGCAGCAAGTTATTCATCCGCTCGATGTCGTGCGGATGCAGCCCAACAGTCGGCTCGTCGAAGACGTATGTGACATCGGTCAGCGAGGACCCGAGATGACGGATCATCTTGGTGCGCTGCGCCTCGCCGCCGGAGAGCGTGCTCGACGGCCGGCCGAGGCTGAGGTAACCCAGCCCGATCTCCACGAACGAGTCGAGGGTCGCCCCTAGCGCCTCGAGCAGCGGCGCCACCGAAGGCTCCTTCACCTCGCGGATCCAGTCGGCCAGATCGCTGATCTGCAGCTCGCACAGGTCAGCGATGTTGCGTCCCTTGATCTTCGAGGCCCGGGCCTGCGGGCCGAGTCGAGTCCCCTCACACTCCGGGCAGGTGGTGAACGTGACCGCTCGCTCCACAAAGGCGCGCACGTGCGGCTGCAGCGAGTCGATGTCCTTGGACAGCATGGACTTCTGGATCTTCGGGATCAGCCCCTCGTAAGTCAGGTTGATGCCCTCGACCTTGATCTTGGTCGCGTCCTTGTAGAGAAGATCATCGAGCTCCCGCTTGGTGAACTTCGTGATCGGCTTGTCCGGATCGAAGTAACCAGATCCGATGAAGATCCGGCCGAACCAGCCGTCCATGCTGTAGCCGGGGATCAGGAACGGCCCCTCGTTCAGGGACTTCTTTTCGTCGTACAGCTGGGTGAGGTCGATGTCGTTCACCGCGCCTCGGCCCTCGCACCGTGCGCACATCCCGCCGAGGTAGGTGACGTTGCGGGCAACGATCCGCTTGCCCCTCCCCTTGTCGACCTTCATCGCCCCGCTCGCGGTCCGCGTAGGAACATTGAACGAAAACGCCTGGGGCGAGCCGATGTGCGGCCTGCCGAGCCGGCTGAAGAGGATGCGCAGCATTGCGTTGGCGTCCGTGGCGGTGCCGACCGTCGAGCGCGGGTCGGTGCCCATTCGCTCCTGGTCGACGATGATCGCCGTTGTCAGCCCGTCCAGCACATCGACATCTGGCCGCGCCAGTGTCGGCATGAACCCTTGCAGGAAGGCGCTGTAGGTCTCGTTGATCAACCGCTGCGACTCCGCTGCGATCGTGCTGAACACCAGCGAACTCTTGCCCGAACCCGAGACGCCGGTGAACACGGTCAGCCGTCGCTTCGGGATCTCGACACTGATGTCTTTCAGGTTGTTCACGCGCGCACCGTGCACGCGAATCAGGTCGTGGCTGTCGACACCGTGCGGTGCCGCAGACGCGGTGCCCTTCGTCGTGGCCATGCGTGGCATGTCTCCATCTGTTCGGCAGACCCGCCGTCGGGTCGCGGTGTGGGTGACCTTGTCTACCGGATCGCGCCCGACCATGGCATCAGATCGCCTGGTCGCGCACTGACGCGGTCTCCCAGCCGAAGCCGTCCGGGTCGGTGAACGGCCCGGCATCGCTGTCGATGCGCAGCCGGTGTGATCCGGTGCCGTCCGGCGAAACGCCGGCATCCTTGGCGAGGGCACGGCGCCCGTACAACGCGAGCTTGATGTGGGTGGCCGGGCTGTCGAACTCGACGTAACTGCTCCCGAAGCTCTTCTTGACGGTCATGCCGTGATCGACGTAGAAACGCTTGGTCTCCTTGACGTCCGCGACTGCGAGCAACAGGACGATGTCATCGATCTTGCGGGTGGCCGGGCCGGTCTCCTTCTTCGAGGAGGTGGCGACCTTCCAGATAGCGCCGTCCGGGGCGCGGACCACGCCGCCGTAACCCCAGAGCCCTTTCGCGGCGGGTTTCAGCGGCGTTGCGCCGCCGTCGACGGCGGTGCCGATGAGGCTGTCGACGGTGCTCGGCTGAGATACCAAGAGCGACACGGTGAAGCCGCGAAATCCGGTGGTGGGTTCCTCGGCGGCGCGCACACCCACGAGGGTTCCCAATCCGAAGGCCGCTGCGTAGAAGGCTTCGGCGGCCGAGGGGTCGGGCACGTCCAGGGTGATTGATGCGATGGAGGTCATGTCAGCGCACCTCCTGAACGCGAATCATGTTGCCGGCCGGATCGCGGACGGCGCAGTCGCGAATCCCGTACGGCTGTTCGGTCGGCTCCTGGACGACCTCGACATCGCTGGCCTGCAATCGCTCGAAGGTGCCGTCGAGATCCTTGGTCGCGAGCAGCAGCGTCGCGTAAGTGCCCTTGGCCATCATCGCGGCGATGGTCTGGCGCTCGGCGTCGGTGAGTCCGGGGTTGGCCGCCGGGGGGTGCAGCACGATGGAGGTGCTGGGCTGATCGGCGGGTCCGACGGTGATCCAGCGCATCTTGCCGCCGCCGACATCGTTGCGGACCTCGAAGCCAAGGGTGTCGCGATAGAACGCCAGCGAGGCATCCGGGTCGTCGTGCGGGATGAAACTGCCGTGAATTGTTATGTCCATGGAGCTCAGGCTAGGTGCGGCTCCGGGCCTGATGCTTCTCGATTCCTGATCGGTCTGGTGATCTGTTTCGCGACGCACGGAGGCATCCCCGCCGTCGTGCGCGTCGGGTCGCGGCGGTAGGTGCTGGGCGGTACACCGACCAATTCGGTGAAGCGAGTGCTGAAGGTGCCCAGCGACGAGCAGCCGACCGTAAAGCACACCTCGGTGACGCTGAGGTCGCCACGACGCAGCAGCGCCATCGCACGCTCGATGCGTCGCGTCATCAGATAGGAGTAAGGCGACTCCCCGTAGGCGAGCCGGAACTGACGACTGAGGTGACCGGCGGACATATTGACGCCGCGGGCGAGAGCTTCGACATCCAGCGGCTGCGCGTAGTCCCGGTCGATCCGGTCGCGGACGCGGCGCAGCAGCGCAAGGTCGCGCAGGTGCTGTGCCGCCGCAGCCGTACTGGTCACCCCCGAAATCGTGCCACACGGCGGCGACCGGCGGGCTGCGGTGGGCCGGAGCGCTGCCTCGGACACACTTCCCCGCACGGCGTGTGGAGTCGTCCGATCATGATGTGGAGCGACGCGCTTCCTTGACCTCGCGAACGACCGCCCAGGCGTCGGCGACCGGACCCAGGTGCGCGAGCTTGTCGGGGTTGAGCACCGAGCGGATTGACTGGATCCGCCCGCCGAGTACTTCAAGCGTCCATATGTTCAGCACCCTGTCGTCCCGGTCGCGGATGATCGCGCCAGGTTCACCATTCACCTCGTGCGGCTCGATCACCACGCCGATCCGAACCAGCGGCGGGACGATCGCCGCGAGCACCCGGACCACATTCTCGGCGCCGACGATGCTTCTGGCCCACTGCGGGGCCTTGCCTCCGCCGTCGCCGACCATCTGAACATCCGCGGCGAGCATCTCGCGCAAAGCCTCGACGTCGCCTTCCCGGAACGCGTCGAAGAATCGCGCAGCGAGTACCTGCCGCTCCGTGCGGTCAGCCTCGAAACGGGGCCGACCCGCGTCCATGTGCCTTCGCGCTCGTACCGCGAGTTGGCGGCAGGCTGCCTCCGAGCGCCCCACTGCGGTCGCCACCTCCGGGTAGTCGAACCCGAAGACCTCTCGCAACACGAAGACTGCCCGTTCGAGCGGGCTGAGCCGCTCGAGCAGCAACAGTGCGGCCATCGAAACCGAGTCGGCCAGCTCAGCCGAGCGCGCCGGATCCTGGTAGGGGTCGCTCAGCAGTGGCTCGGGGAACCACGGCCCGACGTACTGCTCCCGCCGCACCCGGGCCGAACGCAGTACGTCGATCGAGATCCGGGTCACCACCGCCGACAGGAACGCCTTTGTCGACGTGGGTTGGGTCGGGGACGTCTGCAGGCGCAACCAGGTCTCCTGCACAGCGTCCTCGGCCTCGCTGACACTGCCCAGGATTCGATAGGCGATCGCGAACAGCAGTGGCCGCAACTCCTGGAACTCCTCTGCCCGAGTCAAGCGAACTCCTTCTTGAAGCCGTCGCGCCACGAGGGGTAGCGCAGCTGCCAGCCGAGCTCTCGCTTCGCCTTGGCATTGGAGAACCCCCGTCCCTCGGTCATCATCGTCACTGCCATCTCCCCGGCCAGCATCCGGGCCAGCCACTTGGGGACGCGCATCGGCCGCTTCGCGCCCGCGCACGCGGCCAGGTAGGGCAGCCACTCACTCACTGGCGCAGGCTCGTCGTCGACGATGTTGAACACTCCCCTCGCCTTCTGCTCCACGGCCAGGACGGTAGCGCTCGCCGCGTCGTCGAGATGTATCCACGAGAAGAACCCGGTGCCGCCCCCGACCAACGGGAATTTCCGCTTGCGCACCAGTTCCACCTGGTCGTCGGTGGCGCCCGGCCCGTAGAACCCGCCGTATCGCAGCACGGCGCCGTCAGCCTTGACGACCGCGGTTTCGAGGTGTTCGAGCACTTCCATGAGCTTGCGCGCGCTCGGCGGGCCAGGGTCCAGCGGATCCTCCTCGGTCTTGACCCAGCCGCCCTCGCGCAGTCCGTTGAAGCTGCCGAACCCCTGCGCGACGAAGTGCGATACACCGGTCGCCTCGGCCGCAGCCAACAGGTGGTCGGTCCCTTCTGAGCGCAGCCGAACCGTGGGGCCGAAGAAACGGTCCGGGTGCTTCAGATCGGGCTTGCCGGCGTGGGCCATCGACAGTGCGGTCATCTGATGCACGATCGCGTCCGGCCTGGCCTTGGCCACCGCCTCGCCGACCGATACCGCATCCAGACCATCCATCACCGCCGCTGTGGCGCCCAGTTGCTCCAACAGCCCGGACTTTGCCGCACTCGTCGTCGTGGCCGTCACCTGATGGCCCTTAGCGACGAGTTGCGGCACCAGCCGCCGACCCAGGACACCCGTGCCGCCTGCCACAAACACCCGCATGATGATCAATCCTCTCGATCCCAGATTCTGTTTCCATGACCTGGGACGAGACAGGCCGGCCGACTGTGACATCGGAGGAAGGTCCGGAGCTGGGGGCCGCCGGTGAACTTCGGCCCCTGCGCGATCCCACCGCATCGCCAGCCTGGCCAGTCGTCCGCGTTCGTGCTTAGCGCACGATCCTGCAGCATTGCTACTCACGCCCCGGCATCACTCCGTCGCGAAGATCTGCTCCACCCTGGACAACGTCTCCCGAAGGTTGGCCTCGGCGGTGAGATCGTGCGCCTCCGGAATCGTCAGCCACCGCAGCTCGGCGCTGGGAGTCTCCGGCCGGGCGCGATCCGGTTCGGACGTCGACAGGACGAACCGCAGGTCGGCGTGATCGTGCGCGGGCTCGGTGACCGAAGCAGGCACCGAGACCACGGCAACGTGCACGAGTGCCGGGCGGGGCCAGGGTGTCAGATCCTCGAGCCCGGTCTCCTCGAAGCCTTCCCGCAACGCGACTGCCATCGGATCGGTCTCGCCTGGATCGCCGTGGCCTCCGACCTGCAACCACGCCCGCTGCCGCTCGTGCCATCGCAGCAACACCCGCCGGCTCGGCGGGTGGACGACCAGCGCCGACGCGGTGACATGCAACGCCGTGGAACGCGACCACAAATCGTCCCCAGCGCGGACGAGTTGCCTAACCCGCTCGACGTCCCGCACCTCGATCGCATCGCGCCCGGCGTAATCCGACAACACCGACTGCACGGTGCCGGGGCAAGCGCTGCTGAGGTCTGATCCGGCCACAGTCAAACGCTAGCCGAGTGCTCAACCGCCGGCTCGTTGCTCAGGCTTGTCCCAGATTGAGGCCGAACTTCCGCAGATGTCAGGATGCGCCAACAGCTCTATACGGTCGGCAACTCGGCCGTGCGCGGGCGCTACTCTCCCAGCGTGACCGACTACCGGACGATGTCTCTCCCCATCGAGACCGAGCGGCTGACGATGCAGCTCTGGGCGGATACCGATGTCGACGACTACCGAGAACTCGTCACTGAGCGCGGCGAGTTGATCGTCGGCCGGGCCAGCCGGGACGAGCCGGAGATTGCGTACGAGCTCTTCCGGCGAGTGCACAGCAAGGGCTACGCGACAGAGGCTGGCCGCGCGATTCTGGACGCCGCGATCGCGTCTGGCAGGAGGCGCCTCTGGTCCACGGTGCGCAGCTGGAACGCACCGTCTTTCCGAGTGCTCGAGAAGCTCGACTTCCACCGCCACCACGTCACCACCGACGACAAGGGCGATCTCGTCTGGCTCACCCGCACCGTGCCCTAACTTGCGAGCTCAGTCTCCCGAACGCCGCGTCCCGGATTCGCGCCCCCGTCCGCGGTCCCGAGCCGGGGCGACCAGGCGACCAGGCGTCGGCACTCAGCAGCATCCAGCCACGCCACCTGGCGAGCAGACACAGTGCGGGGCCGGTGATCGTCGCGGCGACGGCCCAAGGGTCGGATGACCGTTGCGTGACAAGACCACAAGCACGCCGCTGCCCACGACGGCGCAGGTCGGGTAGAGCGTGTTTCCGCCCAGAACCCCGGGGATACGGCGAAGCACGATGTCGCGCACCGCGCCCCCGCCAACTGCCGTGATCGTGCCGAGCAGCATCGCAACCGGTTGCAGACTGCCACTCCGTCGCACTGCCGGAACATCGCGGCCACCGTCCAGCCGCAGTCGGCGACCGTCCGGCTGGGAGGATGGGTACCGAGGGAACACCTCCCTCCGTACGCGAACCCCGGAAATCGAGCGCAGTGCGTCGATGGCGAACCTGATCAACCTCGAAACCGTGTCGAAGTCATTCGGCACCACACGCGTCCTCGACGGTGTCTCGCTGGGTCTCGGCGAGAACGAGCGCATCGGTGTCGTCGGTCGCAATGGCGGCGGCAAGAGCACCCTGCTGCGCCTGATCGCGGGATCGGAGACACCGGATTCGGGCCGGGTCACCCGTACCGGCGGACTGCATTTGGCCGTCGTGGACCAGAGCGGCGAACTACCCAGTGGATCGACCGTTCGTGCGGTCGTCGTGGGTGACACGGCCGAGCACGAATGGGCAGGCGACGCCGCCGTCCGTGACGTGCTGACCGGCCTCGGTCTGCCTGCGGTCGGCCTGGACGTCGACGTGGCCCGGCTGTCCGGCGGCGAACGGCGCAGGGTGTCGCTCGCTGCCGCGCTGATCCAACCGGCGGACCTGCTCATCCTCGACGAGCCCACCAACCATCTTGACGTCGAGGGAATCGATTGGCTGGCCCGACACCTCGCACGGCGCAGGTTCTCATTGCTGGTGGTGACGCACGACCGGTGGTTCCTCGACGAGGTCTGCACTCGTATGTGGGAGGTCGGCGACGCAACCGTGCGGCCCTTCGACGGCGGCTACGCAGCCTATGTGCTGGCACGCGCCGAGCGGGCACGACAGGCGGGTGCATCCGAAGCGCGGCGACAGAACCTGCTGCGAAAAGAACTCGCCTGGCTGCGCCGCGGACCACCGGCGCGGACGTCCAAACCGAAGTTCCGCATCGAGGCGGCAACCGCATTGATCGCCGACGAGCCCGCGCCCCGCGACCGAACGAAGTTGCAGGCGCTCGCTCAGCGCCGACTCGGTCGCAGCGTGTATGACGTCGAGGACGTGACCATGCGAGCCGGCACCAAGTTGCTGCTCGACGACGTCACCTGGCACGTCGGGCCCGGCGACCGGATCGCGATCATCGGCATCAACGGCTCCGGCAAGACGCACCTCTTACGGCTACTGGCCGGCGAGATCCAGCCGGACTCGGGCAGAGTGGGAATCGGCCAGACGGTGCACGCTGGCCACCTCTCGCAGCACTTGGTCGAGCTACCTGCGGCGTTGCGGGTCATCGAGGCGGTCCAGGAGGTCCGCACCACCGCCGAGATCGCCGGCGTGGAGCTCTCTTCGACGCAGCTGGCCGAACGGTTCGGTTTCCCGAACGAGCGGCAATGGACGCCGGTGGCCGATCTATCCGGAGGCGAGCGTCGCCGACTGCAGCTGCTCCGGCTGCTGCTGACCCAGCCGAACGTGCTGCTGCTGGACGAACCAACGAACGACTTGGACACCGACACGCTGGCCGCGATGGAAGACTTGCTCGACTCCTGGCCCGGAACCATCGTCATAGTCAGCCATGACAGGTACCTGATCGAGCGAGTTTGCGACAGTGTCGTCGCGCTCCTCGGCGACGGATCGCTGGCGGCATTACCCGGCGGCGTCGATGAGTACCTCAGCCGCCGCCGCGCCACCGTTGCGGCGACGCTCGACGCCCCGGCCGGCGGCGCTGACGCCCGCACCGCCAAGGCGGTCGGCCCAGACCCTCGGGCGGCACGCAAAGAACTCGCGCGGTTGGAGCGCCAGATCGCCAAGCTCGACTCTCGGGAGGCGGACCTGCACAAGGAACTCGCCGAACACGCGACCGACTACGCGAGGGTGGGAACCCTGACCGCGGAACTGGACAACGCGATGGCGGCCAAAGAAGAAGCGGAGAACGAGTGGCTGCGGCTGTCGGAAGACTGATCGGCTGATTGCGCCGCACGATCGGATGACGCACCGCAGCGGCTCTCGCGATCCAGATCCGTCGACTACTCGCTGCCCTCGACACGCATCGGTTGGGCAGCCGCTGCAGACATATATGCCTCGAACCCGGCATCATCGCCGGTCCGGAGCCATCGATGAGTTGCCAGAACGTCCACGGTGCCGGGTCGAGCGGCTGTCGCCGCCCGGCTTCGTCATCGGGTCAGGCGTTTGCTCGAGTCAACCGTCGGGCCGCCTTGTCCCGGCGGTCCTTTGCGGTGCGCAGTTCCGCCCCCGCGGCCCGCACTCCCTTCTTCGCCTCGGCTAAGGCGAGCTCGCATCGCTCGACCTCGGCGGCCGCTGAGTCGTTGGCTTCCTGCGCCTGGGCCAGTGCGGCGTCGGCTGCCGCCAACTCGGCCACGGCGATCGTCACCCGACCACTCGTCGTGGGTTGCGGATCGGCCTTTCTACTGGGCACAGCGACCAAGCCCCGCCGGGCCGGGGTGGACGCGCGGCGCGGCGCAGGTGCCGGCACGACGGTGAGCTCCGGGCCGACATCACCGAAACCGGACCACTCCTGGGCACGAGTCAGAGCGCCGCTGGTCACTTCAGTCCCGATATCGCGGTCGGCGACGGCGGCGTCCAGCGTTGCCCTGACCTGCTCGATCACCGATTCGGTCGGCCGCCGGTTCGCCACAGCCGCGAGCGCCTCGATGACCGCAGCCCCGACCGCCTTGCGGCGAACGGCCGTGAGCTCTCGCATCCGGGCCGCATCCAGGGAGCGCTGCGCGTCGCGTAACTGCTCGCCGACGGCCACGAGGCCCTCGATGGTTCTCGGTTGGACGCGGGCCAGCCGGTTGACCAGCCAGGCACCGAGGGTCGGCCGGCGCAGCGCCATGACCGCGGATGCGACAGCGGTTTCCCCCGCGGCTCGCGCCTCCGCGGCCAGCTGCTTGCGGCGGCCGACGAACTCGTCCGGATGCGCGGTGTACAGCTCGGCAGTAGCCCGGCCGAGGCGGTCATCGGTCATGACGTCATTGTGTCGCGCCCCGCGGACGTCGGCGGCTACGACCCAGGCCGCAGCGGCGCCAGATCGTAGGTCACCAGATCCGTCTCGGTGGCCAACCGGTGGTAGGTGGACCGGGCGCGAGCGTTGCTGCTGCGGGTGACCCAGCGCACCACATCCCAGCAGTTCTCGCCGGCGATGCGTTGCAGCGCGCCGAGAAGGGCGTCGACGGCCCCGCTCCCCCGCGCTGACGGCGCCACAAACAAGTCGTCGAGATAACACCCGATCGAGCCGTGTAACGGACGGTGAAATGGCCGGTAATGCACCAGCCCCACGGCCGCGGCGGCTACATCCGCACGGACCACGAGGCCCCAGAGCGGCTCGTCCGGATCGTGCAACCAACTCCAGATCAGGTCCAGCTTCTCCGGCGGCATGTCCACTTCATAGAAGCTGCCGTACCCCCGATACAGCTCGCGCCAGGTCGACCGATCGACGGGGCCCACCGCAGTAACGATCCACGCACTCGGATCTCGGACGGTTGTCATGCTCCGATGCTGTCAGAGGCCCGGGAAGGAGCGACGCCGAGATGCCGGCTGGGGACGGATGGTCGCCATGGGGACCCCCGAGGTTTACCGCGGCGGCGCAACGGGCAGGTCTAGCGACCAGCACAGGTGGCGCTCAGGGTCGGCTGTCACGAGTGCGGTCGTCCGTCAGATCGGGTCACGGCATACATATGCCGTACGGTCTCGGCGGATACACGGCCGCCCTGAGGCTGTTCGCGGGTGGGATAGCTAGGAGGACACGATGTCAGGACCGTGGAACGATCCAGGACTGCAGCAACGCCAGCCGGGCGGCAACGGACCGGTTAACAACTCGGCAAACGGCGTGGACATCGCGGCCTGAACTGCTCGGCGGCGGTCACCGCCGGAACCGGATAACAGATGCGCCCGCCCGTCTGGGAGCGGGACTGAGCTAGGAGGAAGCGATGTCAGGACCGTGGAACGATCCCGGTCAGAATCAGGGTCAGCCGGACGGCTCCGGTCAGCATGGCCAGCCCGGTGAGTACGGCCGGGGCCAGCCCGGTCAGCCACCCCAGCCCGGCCAGTACGGGCAGCCCGCTCAGCCGCAATACGGCCAGCCGGGCCAGCCCCAATACGGTCAGCAGGGCCAGCCCCAATACGGCCAGCAGGGCCAGCCCCAATACGGTCAGCCGGGCCAGCCGCAATACGGTCAGCCGGGCCAGCCCCAGTACGGGCAGCAGCCCTACGGTGCGGCGCAGTACGGTCAGCCGGGGTACGGCGGTCAGCCTCCCTACGGCGCTGCGCCCGCCAAGAACAAGACGCCGCTGTTCATCGCCGGTGGAGTCGCTGTCCTCGTTGTCATCGGCCTGGTGCTGTTCCTGACGCTGAAGAGCGGTGGCAGCGCCCCGGTCGACGCGGTGAAGAAGTATGTGAAGGGATACCAGTCGAAGAGCTACTCGCAGGTCAAGTCGGTGGTGTGCAAGGCCAACGTCAGCAAGCTCGAGGAGTCCGACGTCACCGACCAGGGAGACGACCCGATCAGCGGTTACACCTTCTCTTACGGCAACACGACGAAGCAAGGCAGCGACTCGGCGACCGTCGACGTCACTGAGACGAAGAAGTCGGACGGCAAGAAGGACACCATCCACTTCAAGGTCGTGAAAGAAGACAGCAAGTGGAAGGTCTGCGGCCTGGACGGGAGCAACTCCGGGAGCAGTTCCGGGAGCGAGACCCGATCGTCGAGTGACTCGAACACCGACAGCAGCGACAACGGAGCCACGACCTCGAGCGATTCGGACACAAGCACCAATGGTTCGAGCACAGGGACCGGCTGCCTGGTCGACTCTTCGGGCGCATTGGCGGCGACGTCGTACGTGGTCGCCGCAGAGGAAGGTCAGGAAGACCAGGCCAAGGCCTGCTCGCTTGACGGCAACCTGCCGTCGATGACCAGCCAGCTCGAGGGCAAGTCCTTCCACCCGACGACGTTCGACGACAACCCGATCTTCGCAACGAGCGACGGCACGAAGATCCAGGTCTTCACGACGCAGACCTCGGACGGGTATCGGGTGACTGACGTCAAGAGCGTCTGATCTCGCACGAAATGACAACTGCGGCCCGGGAGAGACCCTGGGCCCCAGTTGTCATTCTGCTCCGGTCAGGTCCCAGCGGTGCGCCGGTCGTGGACCAGGCTGGCGACCGTGGTGACAAGCAGGGTGCCGATGATCACGGTGAGTGACAGCCAGATGGGAAGATCCGGCGCCCACGAGACGTGCTCGCCACCGCTGATGAACGGGACCTCGTTCTCATGCAGCGCGTGCAGGATCAGCTTCACGCCGATGAATGCGAGCAGGACGGCCAGGCCGAGGGACAGGTACACCAGCCGTTGCAGCAAACCACCGATGAGGAAGTAGAGCTGACGCAAGCCCATCAACGCGAAGATGTTGGCCATCAGCACCAGATAGGGCTCCTTGGTCAGCCCGTAGATGGCAGGAATCGAGTCCAGCGCAAAGAGAAGGTCGGTCGTGCCCAGCGCGATGAGCACGATGAACATCGGGGTGATCAACCGCTTGCCGTTCTCGCGGACGAACAGCCGCACCCCGTGGTACTCGTCGGTGGCCGGGAGAACCCGCTTGGTCCAGCGGATGACTGCATTCTCCGAGTACTCCTCGTCGTCGTCGCCCTGTTCCTTCGCCAGCTTGACCGCGGTCAGCACCAGGAACAGCCCGAACACGTAGAACACCCAGCTGAAGTTCGAGATCACCGCAGCACCGAGGGCGATGAAAACCCCCCGCAGCACCAACGCGAGGACGATCCCAATGAGTAGCGCGGTCTGCTGGTACTGCCGGGGCACGCCGAACTTGGCCAGAATGATCAGGAAGATGAAAAGGTTGTCCACCGAGAGCGAGTACTCGGTCAGCCAACCGGCGAAGAATTCGCCGCCGTAGCGCGGCCCCGAGATCAGCAGTACGCCTACTCCGAACGCGATCGCCATCCCGATGTACAGGCTCAGTGCCCGGGCGGTCTCCTTCATCGACGGCTCGTGCGGACGCCGTCCGATCACGAAGATGTCGAAGGCGAGGAAGAGCGAAGCCGTACCGACCGTCACCAACCACACCCAGGGCGCGACATGCACGCGGCAGGTACTCCTTTGCATCGGAGAGGCGGTCGAGGTACCGGTGGGCGGGAGCCATACGATCGCCGAAGTCCGTTCCGGGCACCGTCGATGCTGTCAGGAGTTCAAACGTGAGTGACCTGGCCAACGTTCCCTCCGCCGCAGTAGCCGAGCTGGCCGAGGACGTGTTGCAGTCGGCCGCCAAGTCGGATCCCGGCCTGGCAACCTTTCTCGGCGATCATCGCTTCGATGCGGAACTGCCCGATCCGAGCCCGTCCGCCCGCGATCGCCGAATTGCCGGGGTGCAGCGACAGCTCAGCGATGCGCGGCGTCTGGCTGCCGGTGAGCTCGGTTTGGCGGAACGCGTCGACGTCGAGACCCTCGCCACCCGATTGTCCGATGAGCTCACCCAGGTGCGTGACATCCGGGAGCCCGACTGGAACCCGATGCTGCACAACCCCGGCGCGGCGCTGAACGCGTTGCTCACCCAGGACTTCGCCCCGCTACCGGAGCGGTTGAGGTCCATTCAAGGCCGGCTGGAGGCAACGCCGGCCTATCTCGCCGCGGCACGGGGCCGGCTGACTGACATGCCGGGGGTTTTCGTGCAGACCGCTCGGATGCAGCTGCACGGATTGCGTCGGCTGTGCGAAACGGATCTTCCCCAGCTTGCCGCCGGTAGCGCGTTGCGCGATGCGGTCTCTGACGCAGCCGCTACGGCGGTCGCGGCCGTCGACGTCCACCTCGGGTGGCTCGCCGATGCGCAGCCCGCTGCCCGCGAAGAGGTGCGCCTCGGGGAGCAGGCGTTCGCGGCAAAGCTGGGCTGGACGCTGGACACCGAGCTGGCGCCGGCGGAACTGCTGAGCCACGCCGAGCATGAACTCGATCGGGTGACCGAACAGATCCTCGCCGCCGCGGGGCAGTTCGCCGGAGACGCCAGACCCGATGCCGCGACGGTGCGCAGAGTGCTGGACGAGTTGGGCCGGGAGGTGGCCGACGACCAAACGATCCTGACAGTGTGCCGCGAAGCGCTGGCCGAGGCGACCGCGTTCGTGCACGACCGGGAATTGATGAGCGTGCCCGATGAGCCGATCACGGTGATCGAGTTGCCCGAGATCGACCGCGGCATCGCCGTCGCCTATTGCCGCGCACCCGGTCCGCTGGAGACGGCCACGCTGCCCACCGAATTCGCCGTCTCCCCCACGCCGGAGGACTGGTCGGCCGAACGTGTGCAGTCGTTCTACCGCGAATACAACGTGCACATGCTGCACAACCTGGCGGTGCACGAGGCAATGCCTGGTCACGCCCTGCAATTGCTCACCGCCCGCCGCACCGGAACGCCGGTCACCAGGACGTGGGGCAACGGGGCGTTCATCGAAGGCTGGGCCGTCTACTGCGAAGAACTGATGGCCGAGCACGGCTACCGGCGAGACGTCTCCGACCGAGCAGCCAAGGCGGTGCAATTACAGCAGCTGAAGATGCAGCTGCGCACCACCATCAATACGATTCTCGACATCCGCTACCACTGCGCCGACCTGTCCGAGGCCGAGGCGATGGCACTAATGACCGGTGCGGGCTACCAGGAGGACGGCGAAGCAGCAGGGAAATGGCGACGCGTGCAACTCAGCTCGACGCAGCTGTGCGAGTACTTCACCGGCTACCTCGAGGTTCGGTCGCTTGCCGCCGATCTGCGCCAGGCACGACCGGGCGCGACGCAAAGCGCGTTGCACGACGAACTGTTGAGCCACGGTTCGCCGTCGGCCAGAGCGCTGCGCCTCTTGCTCGGACTGTGAAGTTGACGGGCCGCCGATGACCCGCTTCCTTGCCGCTGCATGTCCGATCGCGTTCACGCATCGGGGCTTCGGCGCACCGGGCAGCGAGAACTCGCTGGCCGCGTTCCAGCGAGCGGTGGATCTCGGCTTTCGATACCTGGAGACCGACGCACGCGTGACAGCCGACGGGGTGGCCGTCGCATTCCACGACGGGAGTCTCGACCGCACTACCGACCGACAGGGCCGGTTGATCGATCAGCCGTGGTCACGGGTACGGAAGGCACGGATCGGTGGCACCGAGCCGATCCCGCGGCTCGCCGAGCTACTTGACGCCTGGCCCGACTGCTTCGTGAACATCGACGTGAAGTCCGATGCGGCGGTGGCCGCAACGCTCGATGCGGTCCGGTCCACCCGCGCGCACGAGCGGATCTGCATCGCAGCGTTCTCCGACCGTCGACTCGGCCTGTTGCGCACCGTGCTCGGTCCTGGAGTATGCAGTGCCCTGGGCCCGTCTGAGGCACTCCGGTTGCGGGCACTCCCGTTCGTTGGCGGCCAACGGCCGCTCGTGACGAACCGGGTCGCCCAACTCCCGTTTCGGATCGGTCGGCTGCCGGTGGTGGACGCTCGACTGCTGCTGCGCGCGCACCGTCGCGGCCTGGCCGTACACGCTTGGACGGTCAACGAGGCTGCCGAGATGCACCGGCTGCTCGACCTCGGCGTGGACGGCATCATGACCGATCGCGCCGATCTGTTGCGTGACGTACTGCGAGAGCGGGGGGCATGGCCGGCGCGGTGAGCCGGATGCCGACCGGGCCCGACGCGCTCGGCTTCGGCACCTCGTTGCAACGCCGCGGCTGGTACGTCTACGGCTGGGCCAGCCACGTCTTCCCGACGCTGGTGACGACCGTCTTCATGTCCCGGTATCTGACGTCAGTCGCCGAGCATGCCGTCGGCAAGCACGGCCGGGTGCACGTCGCGGGTATTCCGATCGCGCCGGGCAGTCTGTTCGTCTACGTCGTCACCGCATCCACCATTGTGCTGGTGGTGCTGATGCCGCTGGTCGGGGCAATCGCCGATCGAACGGGCCGCAAACGGGACATCATGCTGAGTTGCGGGTGGGTCGGCGCGCTGGCCTGCCTGTTGATGTTCCTGGTGCGTGGCGGCAACTGCCAGCTGGGCGCGATCCTCTATGCGATCGCGTTCGTCGGCTACAGCTGCGCGATTGTCGTGCACTATTCGCTGCTGGTCGACCTGTCCTCACCCACGGAGCGCGACCGGGTGTCGTCGGTGGGCTGGGGCGTGTCCTATCTCGGTGGCGGGCTGCTGCTCGCCGTCGCGTTCGTGGCCAGCCTGGCTCTGGACAAGTCCACCCTCGCCCGCGTCGCGCTGGCCGCGTCCGGCATCTGGTGGGCTGCGTTCAACGTGATGTCCTGGCGGCAGCTGGCCGGGCTGCCGCGACACAGCCACCCGGCCGGCCCGGGCAGCACGCTGCTCGCCGGCTTCCGTCAGCTGGCCGTCACGATCCGCCATCTGCGTCGTTTCCCACTCACGCTGGCGTTCCTGGCCGCGTTCCTGATCTATAACGACGGCATCCAGACAGTCACCACCGTGGCCGCGGTGTACGGCGACAAGGAGCTCGGTCTGTCGGACACCGTGCTGCTGTTGGCAATCCTGCTGGTCCAGTTCGTCGCGTTCGTCGGCGCCGTTTGGCTGGGCCGGCTGGCTGGCCGGTTCGGCGCCAAACGGGTCGTGCTGGGGTCGTTGCTGGTGTGGCTCGGGGTCATCGCCGCCGCCTACTTGATCCAGAAGGGCAGCGCGCCGCAGTTCTTCGCCCTGGCGACCGTCTTGGCCCTGGTGCTCGGCGGCAGCCAGGCGCTCTCCCGGGCGATGTTCTCCAGGATGATCCCGCGCGGCTCAGAAGCGGAGTACTTCGGCTTCTACGAGATCAGCGACAGCGGCACCAGCTGGCTGGGACCGTTGGTCTTCGGCGTGGTGAACCAGCTGACCGGTAACTACCGGGCCGCGCTGGCCTCGCTGGTGGCCTTCTTCGTCATCGGCTTCGTCGTGCTCGCCCTCGTCCCGGTGCGCCGCGCGATCGAAGCCAGCGGCAACACCCCGCCGGTCCGCGTCTGATCTGGCCGGCAACGGGCGGCCAGGTACGCTCGGCGCCCGTGACAGCGCAGACACCGCGATGGTCCGACTCAGACGACCCGGCCGGCGCCCTCGCTTCCGTCCCCGCGTCCGGGGATCGCCGGTCGCTGACGATGTCGGCGCACCTGAAGTTCTTTCACGGCCCGATGGACTGCGGGAAATCGACGCTTGCCCTGCAGATGGACTTCAATCACGCCCGCCAGGGCCGTCGCGGGCTGCTGGTGACCCGGTACGACCGCTCCGGTGGCCCGATGATCACCACCCGAGTCGGGCTGCGCCACGATGCCATCGAGATCAACGACGAGACCGACCTCCGGCAACTGGTCCGCCAGACCTGGGCCTCCGGCCAGCGAGTCGACTACATCATCGTCGACGAGGCAGGCTTCCTGAATCCTGAGCATGTCGACCAGCTGGCCGAACTGGTCGACGAATGGCAGGTCGACGTCTATTGCTTCGGCTTGGCCACGGACTTCCGCAGCATGCTGCTGCCCGGCGCGAAACGACTCATGGAGCTGGCCGACGACGTCACCCCGGTGCACGTCGAGGTGCTGTGCTGGTGCGGTCGGACGGGCCGGCTCAATGCCCGGGTGATCGGCGGAACGATAGTCCGCGACGGCGACACAGTCGTCGTTGCGGACACCGATGCCGCCGCGGCTGGCACCGTTCGTTACCAGGTGCTGTGCCGACGGCACTACCGCACCGGCGACCTCGGCAGCGCCGAGCGCCACGACCCGCAGTTGCCGCTGGTGGCCGATTCCTGAGCGCGATGTGACTACTCCTGCCACAAAGGGGAATCCTTAGCGCGTCAACCTCGTTGTACAGCTTGAGAGAATCAACGCCGGAGGCCCCTTCCGGCCAGGAGGTCCAACACTCATGGCAGATCGCACATTGCGCGGCAGCCGCCTCGGCGCGGTGAGCTACGAAACCGACTACGGCATCGACGTCGCCGCCCGGCAGGCCGCTGAATACGCCTGCCCGAACGGCCACAGCTTCACGGTCCCGTTCGCGCACGACGCGGAACTCCCGTCCACATGGGAATGCCGCCTCGACGGCACCACCGCTGAGCTGGTGAACGGCCCCACACCGGAGGCCAAGAAAACCAAGCCGCCGCGGACCCACTGGGACATGCTCATCGAGCGCCGAAGCATCGCCGATCTCGAAGAGGTGCTCGCCGAGCGCCTCGAGGTGCTTCGCGCCCGGCGGGGCGTCAAGTCCGCCTGATCCGACCCCTCATCGTTGCGAGCCGACCCCTTCGGGGGTCGGCTCGCAGTCGTTTCAGCGTCTGCTGCGCCGGCTCAACCGCCGGGCGACCCCGCGAACCTGTTCGGCGCGGTGTGAGACGCCCCACACGGTGACTCGGCCCAGCGCCTCCCGGACGATGTTCTGGCTCATCTTGCTCTCGCCGCGCTCCCGTTCGGTGAACGTGATCGGCACCTCCACCACCCGGAATCCCGCGCGGACCGCGCGCCAGGCCAGGTCGACCTGGAAGCAATAGCCCTGCGAAGCTACCGACGCGAGATCGAACGATTCGAGCACGTTCCGGCGGTAGACGCGGTAGCCGCCGGTCGCGTCCCGCAGCTTCAGGCCCAGAGCCAGCCTGGTGTAGACGTTGCCTCCCACCGACAGCACCGCCCGGGTCATCGGCCAGTTCGCCACCTTGCCGCCACGTACCCAGCGCGAGCCGAGCACCACGTCGGCGTCGGCCAGCGCGGTGAGCAGGTGCGGCAGTTGCTCCGGTGCGTGCGATCCGTCCGCGTCCATCTCCACGATCACGTCGTACTCGCCCTGCAACGCCCATCCGAAACCGGCGATGTATGCCGCGCCGAGTCCAGCCTTCTCCCTACGGTGTAGGACGTGCACCCGGTCGTCGTCGGCAACGAGAGCGTCGACCAGTGCACCGGTGCCGTCAGGGCTGCCGTCATCGACGATCAGTGCGTCGACGTCCGGGTTTGCCGTGAACAGCCGGTCGATGATCTGCCGGATGTTGTCGCGCTCGTTGTAGGTCGGTATGACCACCAGTACCCGCTGCTCACTGTCCGACTGGTGTTCGGATGCAGCTCGTTGCTCGCTCATCGAGTCGCCCTCGTCGTCGGCGCGGCCGCGGCCGCGGTCTCGTCCGGTGGGATCGGCACGGATGGCGCGACCTCCCGCTCGCGGCGGCTGCGCGCCAGCACAGCCAGCATCGCGCCCAGCGCGAGCAGCGACCAGGCGAGCTCCGGCAACACACCCACCCGGGTGGCCAGCGTCGTCGATGTCGACAGGTCGACCGTCCGGTCGATGATCGCCGGGGTGAACAGCGCGCCGGATTGGGCGACGACCTCGCCGCTGCGATCGATCACCGCGCTCTTGCCGCTGGTGGCCACCTGGATGACGGTCCGGCCGTGCTCGACCGCTCTGAGCTGGCTCATCGCGAGTTGCTGGTAGGTCTCCGCGGTGTGCCCGAACGTCGCGTTGTTCGTCTGCACCACGATCAGTTGGGCGCCGGCCTGGACCGAAGAACGGACCAGCGAGTCATAGGCCACCTCGAAGCAGATCACGTCGCCGATCGGCATCGGACCGCCGGTGACCAGGCCGTTGCCCTTGCCCTTCGTCATGTCCACCGGGACCAGATCGACCTTGTTGGTGATCTTGCGGGCCAGCGAGCGCAGCGGGATGTACTCGCCGAAGGGCACCGGGTGACGTTTGACGTACTCCGACCCGGGTCCGGTGGTCGGCGACCAGAGAATGCCCGCGTTGATCCGCTGATTGCCGTCATCGCCGTCGAGGATCGCGCCGACCAGGATCGGCGCGCCGACTGCCTTCACCGCCGCAGTGATCTCCTGGTTGGCATCCGAGTTGTCCAGCGGGTCGATGTCCGACGCATTCTCGGGCCACACGACCAGCTCGGGTTGAGGGGCCGTACCGGCGTTGATCTGGGCGGCCAGGAGCATCGTCTGCTTGACGTGATTGTCCAGCACCTGGCGCCGCTGCGCGTTGAAGTCCAGACCGCGGTCCGGGACATCCCCCTGGATGAGGGCGACGACGGCGGTCCGCGATGGCGCGCCTGGCCTGAGTGGAACGGCGACGACCAACCCGACGAGCGGGACAGCAACCAGCGCCGCCGCACCGAGCGCCAGACCACGCCACCGCTGCTGTCTGCCGGCCTGGACCATGAGCGCCAGCCCCCCGCCGGCGAGCGCGACGGCGCCGGTGACGGTGGGTGCCCCGCCCAGCGCGGCGAACCAGCGCAGTGGCGAGTCGGATTGGCTGAACGCCCACCGTCCCCACGGAAAACCACCGAACGGCAGCCGATCGCGCAGCGCCTCCTCGCCGACCCAGGCGCAGGCCACCCAGAACGGCGCGAACGGCAGGCGGAGCAGCAGCGGGATGGCCGCGGCGAGGACGGCGATGAACGCGGCTTCGGCGAACGGCAGCAGCAACCACACGGCGCCTACGTAGACGCCGCTCCAGGCCAGCAGCGGTCCGAACATCGTCCAGCCCCACAGGTAGCCCAGCCACGCGGCGGTTCGCGGTCGCCGGCCGTGCACGGCGAGCGTGAGCCCCGCGATGCTCACCGCCGCCAGCGGCCACACGCCGTAGGGAGGAAAGGCCAGCACACCGATCAGCCCCGAGGCGACCACCGCCAGGGCGGCCCAGCGACGGCGGCCCAGCAGCGGCCGTGCCACTGCCTTCTTGTCGGGCTGCTCGTCAGGCACCGGTTCAGTATCCCTGCCCCTGCCGGGCGGGCTAGCCGAGCCGCGTCCGGCGTCCGTCACGATCCGGCTGCGTCGTACACGACGGCCCCGTCGACCACCGTCATCAGACATCGCGGTAACGGCTGGCCTGGCCGCAGATCGGGTAACGCCGGAACGCCGGCCCGCGGGTCGGTGGACCAACGCGCGACCCGCTCGTCCGGTGCGTCGGCCACCAGTTCGCCGGCCTGCCACACGGCGATGGTGGCCGGCGCACCCTCGACCAGCAGCCCCTCGCCGTGCTCGCTTCGCCCGGCCGCCCGCCAGCCGCCCCGGGTGTGCGCGGAGAATGCGGCGCGGGTGCTGATCGCCGACTCGGCGCGGTGCGGGTAGGCAGCGGCCCGGACGGCGGCCCACGGATCGAAATCCGTGACCGGAGTGTCCGAGCCCAACGCCAGGGTGACTCCGGCCGAAGCCAATGCGGCCAGATCGTTCATCCGGCCGGCTCGCTCCGCGCCGAGCCGGTCGGCGTACATCCCGGCCGAGCCACCCCAGGTGGCGTCGAAGACCGGTTGCACCGACGCGAGTAGGCCGGCCGCGGCCATCCGGCGGACGTCGGTGACCAGCTCGGCATGCTCGATGCGATGACCCGCCCCCCGGACCGCCGCGCCGCCGAGCGCGGCGGCGGCGTGCTCCATCCCGGTGATCACGGCATCGACCGCGGCATCCCCGATGGCGTGGAAACCGGCCTGGATACCGGCTCGGGTGCAGCCGATCACGTGCGCGGCGATCTCGTCGGCAGAGAGATACTGCGTGCCCGACGTCGGCGCGTCGGCATAAGGCGAGCTCATCGCCGCGGTGTGCGAGCCCACCGACCCGTCCACGCTCAGGTCGCCGGCTGCACCGGCGGCGCCGAGGCGCACCGCCGTCTCGACGCCGTGCAACTCGCCCCAGTAGCCGATCACCAGCGGAAATGTGGCGGGCGAGGTGTTCAGCGCGAGCAGGTCGGCAAGATCGGTCTCGCTGGACAGTTGCGGAGTGGCCATCTCGTGGACGCAACCGATCCCTCGCTCCGCCGCCTGCTGCAATGCGGTGACCTGCGCGCTATGGCGTTGATCGTCGGTGAGCGAGGCGAAGGCGATCTGACGGGCCCGGGTGTGCGCCTGGGTGCGCAGCCAGCCGTCGTCGGCATATCCGGGCAAGGCCGCCAGCTCCGGATGGCGGGCGATCAGGGGGGCGGAGACGAGACCGCTGTGCGCATCCACCCGGGAGAGATAGACCGCAGTATCCGGTCCGGTGACTCGGGCCAGCTCGGTCAGCGTGGGCGCCCGTCGCTCCGGCCAGCTCGACTCGTCCCAACCTGCGCCGAGGACGATGCCGCCGCCCGACCCCTTCGCCGCAACGCCTACCCGGGCCAGCGCCTCGGCCAGCGATCGGCTGCCGCGCAGGTCGACGGTTGTGGTGGCCAGACCGGTAGGGGTGAGGTGCACGTGGGCGTCCACGAAGGCCGGTGTGACCAGCGCGCCGGCCAGCGGGACGATGCGGTCCGCAGCGTCGGCCAGACCCGCGGCGGCATCCTCACCGCCGACCCAGGCGATCACGCCGTCGTCCAACAGCACGGCCGTGTGCTCGGGTCCGGCCGGACTGCGGATCCGGCCCCCACGCAGCAACGTCAACACCCGTGCAGTGTGCCAGCGGCGCACAGCACGACCGCTCGTACCGGCCGGTCGCCGTCCCGCAGGCCGAGATCGGGACCATCGACACGGAGACGTGACCCGCATTCTGTTGAAAGCGGTTCCGCGATCTAATACGGTCCGGACAACTCCGCCGTACGGCGGGCCAACCCAAAGATGCGTGTGGTGACCTCGGGTGAGCAGTTCGGCGAGCATCGAAGATGTCGCTCGGCTGGCGGGAGTATCGATCGCGACGGTCTCGCGGTCGCTGCGCGGGCTGCCTGAAGTCGCGCCGGCTACCCGGGCCCGGGTGCTGGACGCTGCGCGCCAACTCGACTACGTCGCCTCGCCGTTCGCTGCCCGGCTGGCCAGCGGGCGGACCTCGACGGTCGGTGTGGTCGTTCCGTTCGTGAACCGGTGGTTCTTCGCTGAGGTGCTCGGCGCGGTGCAGGGCGTATTGGGCGAGGGCGGTTACGATCTGCTGCTGTTCAACTTGGCCGGACCGTCGGGGCGGGAAAAGTTCTTCACCGAATTGCCGGTGCGCAAGCGAGTCGACGCGGTGATCGTGGTGAGCCTGGAGCTGACCGGGGCCGAGGACGTCGCGCTGCGTGGTCTCGGCCTGCCGATCGGGCTCATCGGCACCACCAGCGCCGGTTTTTCCTCCGTGCGCATCGATGACATCGGCAGCGCGGACCTCGCGGTCACCCACCTGATCAGCCTCGGCCACGAGAAGATCGGGCTGATCGGCGGCGATACGGACGACCCCATGCGGTTCACGCCGCCCCTGCACCGCCGCGACGGCTATCTCAACGCATTGCGTCGCGCCGGGCTCGCCGCGGACCCGTCCCACGAGGTGCTGGGCTACTTCACCGTCGACGGCGGCGAACAGGCGATGCGTCAGATGCTCAGCGTTGCGCAGCGTCCCACAGCCGTATTCGCCGAGTCCGACGAGATGGCCTATGGCGCGCTGCGGGCCCTGCGGCGCAGCGGTCTGCGGGTGCCCGAGGATATCGCGGTCATCGGCTTCGACGATCACGCATCGGCCAACCTGCTCGATCTGTCCACGATTCGGCAGCCGGTGGCCGAGCAGGGTGTGCGCATCGCGACGGAAATGCTGTGTGCCACCGAGTCCAACCGCGCGTCCGAGGCGTCCGTGCTGAGCACCGAACTCGTCGTCCGGGGCAGTACCGACCCGACACAGTCCATCTACTGATCAGCGCGGATTGCGGCCACTTCCGCCCGGGTCGGCGGGTTGGCGCCGGCCCGTGAGCAGGTAATCGCGGCGATCAGCGCAGCGTCGTCGAGCAGACCATCCACCACCTCGGCCGTCAGTGCACCCGGACCACCGGGAACGGCAGCATCGCGCCGCACCAGCCCGTCCAGCAGAGCGGCCATGCAGGAGTCGCCCGCACCGATCGTGTCCACCACCGCGACGGTCTTGCCGGCGTGATCGCGGCGGCCCAACGCGTCGCTGTAGGCCGACATGCCGTCCGCGCCCCGGGTGACGACGACCAGCTCGCAGCCCAGCTGCAACCAGGCCTGTGCGATCTCGTCGGTGCCGGAGTCGGGGTAGAGCCACTCGAGGTCCTCGGTGCTGGCCTTCGTCAGATGCGCCGCCCGGACGCTGCGCTCGACCCGCTCGCGGGCCGAGTCGCGATCGCTGAACAGGTCCGGCCTGATATTCGGGTCGTAGCTGATCAGCACCGTGCCGGCGTCCCGGAGTCGCTGCGTCAGCGCCGCAATGCGGTCGGAACCGGGTGCCAGCCAAGAGGCTAGCGAACCGGTGTGCAGCACGGCTGAGGCGGGCGGGAACGCGGCAAGTTCCTCGGTGGACCACTGCCAGTCGGCGGTGTTCTCGATGTAGAAGTCATAGAACGCACGGCCCTCGGCGTCCAAGGATGCGACCGCGAGCGTGGTCCGCTCCGTCGCGATGACCGCGGCGTCCAGCAGGACGCCGTTGCCCGCAAGCCGCTCACGCAATTGCCGTCCGAACGCATCCGTGGACAGCCGGGCCATCAGCTGGGTCGGCTGCTCCAGCCGAGCCAATCCGATCGCCACGTTGTACGGACTGCCGCCGACCTGGGCGCTGTAGCGAACCGGACCCTCAACCGACGCGGGATCGGCTATCAGGTCGATGAGCGCCTCACCCAACACCGTCACCGTGCTCGTCCCGCGAGCATCGCTCATCTGCATGTCGGAAAGGCTATCGTCGGCGATCGTGACGCTGATGCTGGTCGACTCCGCCGGTCTGTACTTTCGCGCCTTCTACGGTGTGCCCGAGTCCGTGACCGCTCCGGACGGCACCCCTATCAACGCGGTGCGCGGCTTCCTGGACATGGTTGCCACGCTCGGTCAGCAACGGCAGCCGGACCGCTTCGTCGCCTGCCTGGACGCCGATTGGCGGCCGGCCTTCCGAGTGGCTCTCGTGCCGACCTACAAAGCGCATCGGGTGGCCGCCGACGGCGGTGAGGAAGTGCCGGCCGCACTTGTCCGGCAAGTACCGATCCTGCTCGACGTGCTGGCCGCCCTCGGCTTGGCCGTCACCGGCGCGCCGGGGTTCGAGGCCGACGACGTGATCGCCACACTCGCGGCGAAGGACGCCGATCTCGTAGAGGTCGTCAGCGGCGACCGGGACCTGTTCGGTGTGGTGACCGACCGCGTCAGCCTGCTCTACGTCGGTCGGGGGGTGTCCAAGATGGCCGCGTACTCACCTGCCGCGGTCACCGACAAGTACGGCATCCCGGCGCAGCACTATGCCGACTTCGCCGCGATGCGTGGTGATCCGAGCGACGGGCTGCCCGGTGTTCCCGGCGTCGGCGAGCGGACGGCAGCAGCGCTGGTGAACCGCTTCGGTGGCATCGAGGAGATCCTGGCCGCGGCGCAGGCATCCGCGGACGGGTTCCCGGTCGGCTCTCGGGCGAAGATCCTCGCGGCAGCGGACTACCTCGCGGTTGCCCCCGCCGTCGTGCGGATGCGCACCGACGTACCACTCGACGACCTGGATGACGTCATTCCGGCCGAGCCAGCCAACGCCGCATTGCTCGCCGAGTTGGCCGAACGACACGGCATCGCCAGCAGCGTGACTCGCTTGTGCAAGGCGCTGCAGATCAGTCGGTGACTGTCCAGGTGTAGTCGGCACCGCTGGACGTGATCCGCACGGTGATCTTCTTGCCACCGTCGGCGGTGCAGGTGAAGGTCGCGTCCTTCTTGACCTTGACGTTCTTCCCGTCGTTGCACTGAACGTTCCTCAGCGGCGTATAGCTCTGAGTGGTGTCCTGCGACTGCTTCTCGATCGTCGACTCGACCGCGGTGTGGCTGAGTTGCTTGCTGCCGAGCACCTTCGCCAAACCGAAGCCGCCGCCGGCAAGCACGATGACGATGACGGCGATCAGCGCGATCATCGGACCCTTGCTCTTCTGCGGCGGCTGCTGGGGGTAGCCCTGCCCGTAACCGGGCTGTTGGCCGTACTGGCCCGCGCCGTACGGATTGTGCTGGGGCTGGCCATAACCGGGCTGCTGGTAGCCCTGCTGGCCGTAGTCCGGCTGCTGCGGCGCGTAGGGCTCGTACTGCTGTGTGCTCGGGTAGCCCTGCTGGCCGTAGTCCGGCTGCTGCGGTGGCGCGTACGGGTCGTACTGCTGAGTGTGCGGGTAGCCGGACTGGTCGGTGGCGGGCTGCTGCCAGCCCTGCTCGGCCGGTGGCTGGCCGTACCCACCGTTTGCCGGCGGCTGCTGACCATAGTCCGGTTGCTGGGGTGGCTGGCCGTACCCGCTGTTGGCCGGCGGCTGCTGGGGTGGCTGGCCGTACCCACTGTTCGCCGGCGGCTGCTGGCCCGGGCTGGGCTGGCCTTGGTTCGGGTCATGCTGAGGCCACTGCTGCTCACCCTGGTTGCCGTACGGTCCCATCGCTCTGTCGACCTCCGTGCCGCTGGTGCCGGTGCCCGCCTGGAGCGTGCATTTGCGCACACGGTACCGCCCGGGGCCGGTAACGCCAGAACCGCCGCGGTCACGAGACTATGGTCGTGCCGCTACCGGCGACCGTCAGGCGAGTACCACGCCGCGCCGGCACGCGTCGGCTGCGGCGCGGGCCCGCCGGGCGAGATCGGCCGGTTCGACGGCGCGAGCGATCTGCTCCAGCACATCGATGACCTGACGGCACCACCGCACGAAATCCCCGGCGCTCAACTCCTCTCCAGCAGGCTGGCTCTGCAACGCACGGGCCAGCGGCTGACCTTGTGCCCACGCGAGCAGGCCACCGGCCAGCCCGGGGTCCGGCGCCCGGGTGCGCGGCAGCCCGTGTTCGGCCTCGGCCGCCGTGAGAGCCGCCCACTGGCGGGCGACGGTGGCAATCGCCTCGGCCACGGCTCCGCCAGGCGGCGTCGCGACCGGCTGGTCGTCACGCCGGCTCTCGTAGACGAGGGCCGAGGCGGCCGCCGCGAGCTCTGCCGGAGCCAGTCCGTCGAGGACCCCGGCCTCGATGCATTGCGCGGTGAGCAGATCCGTCTCACCCCAGATCCTGGCGAGCTGCTCGCCGCGGGCGGTCCGTGCGTCGCCGTCGAGGTAACCGAACTCGTCCAGCAACTTGCAGACCCGGTCGAACGTGCGTGCCAGCGAGTCGGTCCGAGCGCTGACCCGATGCCGCATCGTGGCGAGCTCGCGGGAGACCCGTGCGGCGCGCTGCATACCGCGCATGTGCTGCTCGCGGTCCGGGCAGCCGTGGCACGGATGCGCCCGGAGCGTTGACCTGAGCTCGCTGATCTGACGCTCGGCGCTGGTATCCGCCGCGCGTTTCGACCGGGCCGGGCGCGGCAGGTTGAGCGCCCGGAGCGCGGCCGCCAAATCCCGCCGCGCCTGTGGCGAGCGGTGGTTGAAGTGTTTCGACACCTTCAGCTGAGCCAGGACGTCCACGGTCGTCGGGAAGTCGGCCAGCGAAACCCGCCCCGCCCAGCGGTCCTCGGTGAGCACCAGTGGCCGGGTGTCGCCGGATCCTGCTCGGCTGGTCGCGAGCACGACCGCCAGGCCGGCCCGGCGTCCGTTCGGCACCCTGATGACGTCGCCGACATTGAGCGACTCGAGCGCGGCCTCCGCGCTGGCCCGTGCCGCGGCGCGGCCGGAACGCGCGGCGGCGGCCTCGAGTTCACTCAGCTGCTGGCGCAGTGCGGCGTACTGCTCGATGTCGCCGCGCTCGCACGTCGACGCGTTGGTATCCCGCTCGGCGGTCTGCTCTAGGACGCGCAACTGCCGGGCCAACCCGACCACCGAACGGTCAGCCTGAAATTGCGCGAAGGAGGTCTCCAGCACCTCGCGAGCGCTCTGCCGGCCGAGCTGGCCTACCAGGTTGACCGCCATGTTGTAGGACGGCCGGAAGGATGACCGCAAGGGGTAGGTGCGGGTGGCGGCCAGACCGGCAACCTGCCGCGGATCAACCTGCGGACCCCAGAGCACCACAGCATGGCCCTCGATATCGATGCCCCGCCGCCCTGCCCGGCCGGTGAGCTGGGTGTACTCCCCCGCCGTGATGTCGGCGTGGGTGTCCCCGTTGAACTTGCGCAGCCGGTCCAGCACGACCGAGCGGGCCGGCATGTTGATGCCCAGCGCCAGCGTCTCGGTTGCGAAGACCGCTTTCACCAGGCCTGCGGTGAACAGCTCCTCGACCGTCTCCTTGAACGCCGGTACCAGCCCGGCGTGGTGCGCAGCGATGCCGCGCTGCAGCCCGTCCAGCCAATCCCAATAGCCCAGCACGCCAAGGTCTTCCGAGGCGAGATCGGACGTGCGTTCCTCGGCGATGCGCCGGATCTCCTCGCGTTGGTCCTCGCCGGTGAGCCACATGCCGGACTGCACACACTGGCGTACTGCCGCTTCGCACCCCGCGCGGCTGAAGATGAAGACGATGCAGGGCAGCAACGCTTCGCGGTCCAGGCGGGCCAGCACGTCCGGATAGGCCGTCGGCCGGAAGCCCCGCATCGGCCCGGCGCCGCTGGCCCGACCACGCCCGCGGCCGTAGCCGACCGGGGCGAGCCGGCGGGTGCGCTCGGATACTGCCCGCAGCAGTTGCGGATCGACCGTCGTCTGCTGGGCATCGGAGAACAGGTCGTAGAGCTGATTGCCCACCAGAAGATGCTGCCACAGCGGTACCGGGCGCTCCTCGTGAACGATGACGTCGGTGGTGCCCCGCACTGTGGCCAGCCACTCACCAAACTCCTCGGCGTTGGACACGGTCGCCGACAGCGAGGCGAGCTGCACCGACTCGGGAAGGTGAATGATCACCTCTTCCCAGACGGCGCCGCGGAACCGGTCACCGAGATAGTGCACCTCGTCCATCACCACAAAGCCGAGCCCGGTCAGCGAGGCGCTGCCCACGTAGAGCATGTTGCGCAGCACTTCGGTCGTCATCACGACCACCGGCGCGGAGGCATTGATGCTGACGTCGCCGGTCAGCAGTCCGACGTTCGGTACGCCGAACTTCTCCCCGAGGTCGCGGAATTTCTGGTTCGACAGCGCCTTGATGGGCGTCGTGTAGAAGCATTTCGTCCCCACGGCCAGTGCACTGTGTACTGCGTATTCCCCGACGACGGTTTTACCGGCTCCGGTCGGGGCGCAGACCAGCACCGAGTTACCCGCGTCGAGGCTTTCGATCCCGCGCACTTGGAAGTCATCGAGAGCGAACGGGTAGCCCATCCGGAATTTCGCCAACTCCGGATGCGCACTGCGGTGCTTCGCGGCCCGGTACCGATCGGCCGGCGACCTCGCCACCGGCTGATGAGACATGGGCTCAGCCTAGTGTCGGTCCCAACCCTTCACCGTTGCGCCGGGCGGGACCAGGACGGGCAGCGCCGCCGAGACGCAGTGGGCGGTGACCGGTAACGCACCGATCCGCTCACCGTCGGCGTAGGCGATCCGGTCCGCTTCCATCCGGACGACCCGAGCCGTCCGGAACTGCACAGCCGGATGGCGTACGTGTCCACCCACATCGAGCGATGGTGCCAGCCGAGCCAGCGTCCGCCGGGTGACCGGGCCGACTATGCAGACGGTGAACAGCCCGTCGTCGAGAGAGGCATCCGGCGCGATCAGCTTGCCTCCGCCGTACTGCGGCATGTTGCACACTGCGATCAACGTCGCGTCGAGTTCTTCGTGGGCGCCGTCGAGAGTGAGCCGGTAACGCCGAGGCTTGAGGCGCAGCGCCTCGATTGCGATCCCGATGTCGTAACGGCGTGGGCCCCGCGGCCAGCGCATCCGGTTGGCCAGCTCGTTGACCGCGGAGTCGAAGCCGGCGCAGAGGACCGTCGCCCACCAGCGCGGTGGTGTCCCATCGATGTCCTCGGTGCGGCCCAGGTCGATCCGGTGAACGTTGCCGGAACTGAGTCCGCCGAGCAGCTCACCAGCCGCCAGTACCGGGTCGCGCGAGATGCCGAGGACGTCGGCGACGTCATTGCCGGTGCCGGCTGCGATGACCCCGAGCGGGATCTCACCACCGGCCAGTTCTTGCAGCACGATGTGCACGATGCCGTCTCCGCCGAGGGTGAAGACCGCATCGCTGGCCATCCGTGCTTCGCGGGCCAGCGCCCGGGTGGCACTGGCGCTCTGTCCGACGTAGGTGGTGACCTCGGCGTCCTGTGCCAACCGCCGCTCGACCGCCTCGGCCTTGTCGGCGACGGTGTGGGTACCGGCCGCCGGGTTGACGATCAACGCAACTCGCGGCTTGCCCATCGGCATATCGAAGCAGAGATCGCCCGGCGCAGGCGGGATGCCACCTATCGGGTTACGGGATCGCCGAGTGATCAGTGGAGTCCGACAGGCTCTCCGGGATCGGGTTGATCTGCGAAGCCTCGTGGTCGTCCAGCGAAGTGTCGGTCTCCACGGCCTTCTGCTTCGCCCGGCGCTTGTCGTGGAAGTACGTGAACAGCACCGCGGCTTCGAACAAGATGACCATCGGGACCGCCATCGCGCACATCGTGAACGGGTCGGCGGTGGGCGTTGCGACACCGGCGAACAGGAAGATCAGGAAGATGCCGAGCCGCTGCCATTTCTTCAGCAGTCGGTACGGCAACACGTGCGCGAGGTTCAACAAGACGATGAGCAGCGGGAGTTCGAATGCGGCTCCGAAAATAGTCAGCATGAGAGTGACGAAACTGATGTACGACGTGATCGTGAGGGCTGCCTGGGTACTGCTGCCGCCGGCCAGGATGACGATCAAGATGCCGGCCCGAAGGACGAGGAAGGCAAGGGTCATGCCGGCGATGAACAGAATGGTCGAGAGCATGACGAAGGTGATCGTCCACTTGCGCTCGTGCTTTCGCAGACCCGGTGTCACGAAGGCCCAGAGCTGGTAGAGCCAGAACGGGGCGGTGAAGATTGCGCCGAGGATCACCGAGATCTTCAAACGGATCGTGAAGCCGTCCAGTGGCGCGGTGAAGATCAGGCGGCAGTTCTTGCCGGTGCCACCGCCGAGACGGTGGCTCGCCGGTACCCGGCAGTAGGGCTCCTTCAAGATGTTCAGCACCGGGTTGTAGATGAACCAGCCGATGATCGCCCCGGCCGCGATGATGATCAGCACGATGATCAGCCGGCGGCGCAGCTCCCGTAGATGGTCCAGAACCGCCATCCGGCCGTCCGGATTGGCCTTGGAACGTCGCACCGGGATCGACGGCATGGCAGCTCAGTCGCTCTCGGAGGTACGCGCGGCCGTCAGTTTCGACTGGGCCGCGGTCAGTTGACCGAGTACACTGCTCAGCTCGCCGGACAGCGTCCGCATCCGCTCCAGGTCGGACCGGAGCCGGGCAGTCTTCCACCGCAGCTCGTAGGCGCAGAAGCCCAGCACGACGATCGCCACGAGAAGCGCGACGCCGAGTGCAATCCAGCCGATCACGCTTCGGACTCTACTTGCCGGAGCTGGGATACGCCGCGAGAGCCGTCCGAGCGGTCTCCCGGATCGCATCGGCCAACCAGGGTGGGTCGAGGACCCGGACCCGACCAGCCGAACCGAGCAGCAACCGGCGCACCCAGGCGGGGTCGGACACCCGCAGGCTGGCCCGGCGCACGCCGTCGCCGGTACTGACCGATTCGCAGTGGTAGTACTCGCTGACCCACTCGTAACCGGGTCCGAGTTCCAGCTCGACCAGCAGGTGCTCGGGCGCCGGCTCGTACACGCCCTCGCGGCGTTCACCGGCGGCGGCCTGCTCCGGGATGCTCGCCGGTTCGTCCAACACCTCGGACCACTCGATGCGGTCGAGGCGGAACACCCGCAACCCTTCGGCATTTCGGCACCAGGCCTCGAGGTACTGACGGCCATCGGTGCTGAACAACCGGATCGGGTCGACAGTCCGCTCGGTCGTCTCGTCGCGGGCTGCTGTGTAATAGCGCATCCGCAGTGCGCGACCATCTTCGAGCGCCTTTGCGGCCAGCGCCTGCGCCCGGGCCTCGTCGTCGAGCGAGACGGTGACGGCATCGGCAGCGGTGATCCGGCCGCCGGCGGCCGTCTCCACCTTCGCCAAAGCCCGCTCGACTGCATCATGGTCGGCGAGATCCGGGGTCTCGGCGAGCGTGCGCAACGCGACCACGAGCGCCAACGCCTCTTCAGCGGTGAGCCGCAACGGCCGCGACATCCCGGCATCGAAGGTGACGGAGACCGAATCGCTCGAGAACGCGAGGTCGATGAGGTCGCCGGGGCCGTGCCCGGGCAGCCCGCACATCCAGAGCAACTCCAGGTCGCGACGCAGCTGGGACTCCGACACGTCGAAGTCGCGAGCCGCCTCGGCCAGCGGGACGCCCGGCCGGGACAGCAGGTAGGGCACCACCGCGAGCAATCGCGGCAAACGGTCCGCCGCTCCGCTCACGAGTCGGCCCCGTCCATCCGCCAGTCGATGCCGGCAGCCACCGACAGCCGGGCCACGACGGCGGCAACGAGCGCCGGCGGCTCCAGCGCGACGGCGTTCGGGCCAGCCGACGCGATCAGGTCGGCCAGCCAGTCGACGTCGGTGAATCCGAGAATCATGTCGTCGCCATCCATCCGGTGGCTGATCCGCCGTAGCGCACCCGCCCCGGCGCCGGTGACCCGGATCCGGGCCTCGCGGTTGCTTTCCGGCGAACGGTTTCGGACATGCGCGAGCAGATCGATGTTCTCCGGGCGCTGCACCGTCCCGGGCTCGCCGGCGGCCGTCACGGCGCCGTCGATCCGGGACAGCCGGAAGCTGCGTGCCTCGCCGCGATCCCGGTCGTGCCCGACGAGATACCAGCGGCCGCGCCAGGACAGCACGCCCCACGGTTCGACAGCGCGCGCCTGCGGAGCGTCGGCGCCGGCCTTGCGGTAGTGGAAACGCACCGAACGCCCCAACCGGACGGATTCTAGAAGCGCCGGGAGACTTGGTTCACTGGCATCGACGTGCGGGACGGCGCCGGGGTTGCCGGTGATGTCGACGTCGACTCCCCCGGCCCGCAGCTTGCGAAGCGCAGAACGCGCCGCCTCACCGAGGGTGGCGGACTGCCAGAGCCGGGCGGCGAGGCCGACCGCGGTCGCCTCGGCGGGGTCGAACTCGATCGGCGGCAGTTCGTACTGGCCGCGGGCGATCCGGTAGCCGTCATCGCTGTCGAACGCACTCGTCCGCCCGGTCTCCAGCGGCACGCCCAATTCCCGCAGCTCGGCTTTATCCCGCTCGAACATCCGCTTGAACGCCTCGTCCGCCCGGGACGTGCCGTCGTCTGCCTCGTATCCGGGCACCGCGCGACGGATCTGCTCGGCGGTCAGGTACTGCCGGGTGGACAGCAGTGCCAGGACCAGATTGACCATTCGCTCGGCCCGGCGCGCTGCCATGTCTTCGAACGTAGTGCCTCGTTTGGCGGGGGTTGAAGTGGCGCGCGCAGCGTCGACCGCGGATCTGCTCGGGGGCACGCAGTGATCATGCCAAATCGAAGAGCAGTTCGCATCGACGTTCCGGTGGGTCGCCGGGTCGCCGCGGATCACCCCTGCGCACCGCGCACCTTTCGGGGCTGGCCGGGTCGCCGTCACCCAGGACCCGACCTCCCGCGGAGACCGAGGCGACGGATACGGTCAGCGGATGATCCGATGGCGCGCAGGCACCGTGTCCGCGGTGCTGTCGTCATGGGCTGGGGTCTGCGAGGTACAGGTAGAGACCGAAGACGGGCCGGTGCCCGCGTTGGCGTATCCGGCGCTGGTGGGTGCGCCGGTGCTCGGTGATCGAGTCCTGCTGAACACGACAGCGCTGGCGATGGGGCTCGGCACCGGTGGATACGCCTTGGTGATCGCCCTGCCGGACCGACTCCCGCCCGATACGCAATCGGCCGGTCACCTCGTCAAGGCGCGCTACACCCCGGCGCAGGCGACGGTCCAGGGTGTCGACGAGCAGGGCTCGCCGCATCACGACGTCATCGCCGCGGCGACATCCATCGACGGAATGCCAGTCGTGGTTGCCGATCTGCATTCCGCGCTGCCTGCCATCCTGGCCGGAATCCGCTCCACCCAACCTGCCGCGCGGGTGGCCTATGTCCTCACCGACGGCGGCGCCCTGCCGCTCTGGTTCTCCAAGACGGTGGCCGCACTGGGCAGCGAACTCTGCGGGACGGTGACCACCGGCCAGTCGTTCGGGGGCGACCTCGAATCGGTCACGGTGCACACCGGACTGCTGGCCGCTCGACACGTGCTGCGCGCCGATCTCGCCATCGTCACCCAAGGCCCCGGGAACCTCGGCACCGGGACACCGTGGGGTTTCTCCGGCGTCGCCGCCGGAGAAACGGTCAACGCCGTCGGGACGCTGGCCGGCCGGGCGGTCGGTGCGCTGCGCATTTCAGCGGCCGATCGGCGGGAACGCCACCAGGGCGTCTCGCACCACAGCCTGACCGCGTTCGGTCGGGTGGCACTGGCGCCAGTAGACCTGGTCGTCCCGGCTGGCCTGCCCGCCGATCTGGCTTCCGCGGTGCGCTCCCAACTCGCCCCATTGGCCGAGCGCCAGCATGTGGTCGAGGTTTCGGTCGACGGGCTGGACGAGGCGCTACGTGCGAGCCCGGTGCAACTGGCCACCATGGGCCGCTCCCTCGATCAGGACTACTGGTACTTCCTCGCCGCCGCTGCCGCCGGCAAGCACGCCGCTGCCCTCTGACCCGCGTCGCCTGAGGCGGCCCGCGCCACTGGCCACGAGCCGAAGTGCGGGCGGTCACGCGAAGTTGTCGTCGGGTGGACCCTGCCATGCAGCAGAGCAACTCCACGGCCGACCACGGCACACCGAGCAGATGAGCACCGCGCGGACGCACCTTCCTGTCCCCGGCCTGCCGTCATGCAGTAAACGTCATTCCCTGCCACGCAGCGGGTCGCGACCGATGAAGCCGAGCAGCCGGGTCTGCACGTCTGCATCGCCCGGCACCGGCACCCGGGGGCCGTACTGCCCCGAGGACCGCATCAGTTCCTCGATCGGCGTCATCTCGGCGAGCAGGTCGGCGCAGGCCTGCGGATCGAGCCGCTCGTCCTGGCCGGTGGCACGGGCCAGGTCCCAGGTATGCATGAACACGTCCGAGGTGTAGAACCGGTCGACCGCCTCCGGCAGGGGCATCTCCCCCACCATCGGGTGCCGGAAGGGGGTGACCGCTTCTGGGCCGTCGAGCAGCCGCTGCACCGCCTCGGCGTGTACCTGCCAGGCGGCGACCGGGTCCGTCTCCGGAGACGGACCGCGGTCCAGCACCAGGCCGGTCGCGCTCTTCAGGAAGTCCGGGAACCACTCGACCAGGTGACCGACCACGTCCCGGGCACGCCATCCGGACACCGGGGCCGGCGCGTCCCAGTCAGACGCGCCCCGCACCCGAGCGGTAAACCCGGCGGTCACCGTGCGATGGCGCCCGGCCAAGCGGGTAGGGACGGTCATGCCTGCGGTCCTTCGGCGGTCCTTGCGATCTCACCGGCGGCGAGCAGGGCGTCCAGCTTGGCGTAGCCGTGGTCCACGCCGACCTCCATCCCACTGCGCAGCCAGGCGTCCCGGCCCTCGAAGCTGTCGCACAGCGACTGCGCGCTCAGCCGGGTACGGCCCTCGCCGAGGTCTTCGAAGGTGAGTGTCTGCAGCGCGACTCCATCCGGGTCGCCCTCCCAGGTGAAGGTCTGCACGATCCGGTCCGGCCGCACCTCGTGGAAGCAGCCGTGGAAGCCGAACTCCATGCCGTCCCGGGCGGCGACGTAGCGCCAGCTGCCGCCGGTACTGGCGTTCCAGCGGTCCAGGGTGGTCGTCATCCCGTCCGGGCCGACCCACCGAACGAACAGCTCCGGGTCAGTGTGCGCCCGAAACAGCTGGACCGTGGTGGCCGCGAAGTCCCGAGTGATGCGGATGATCGGAACAGTCGGATCCACCTCAATCGCAGCATTCTTCATCGTGTCGTTCATGCCGTCTCCCTGCGCGTCGGGCGGCGCCCGGCCTGCTCGTCGTCGTCCATCTCCGCCAGCACGGAGTCCAGCCGTCGGTACCGGGCCTCGGCCCGCTGCCGGTAGCGCTCGATCCACTTCGTCATCAGGTCGAAAACCCCCGCCTCCAGGTGCACCGGACTGCGGTGCCCCTCCGCGCAGCGGCTGACCAAACCGGCCTGCTCAAGCACCTTCAAGTGTTTTGAGATCGCCTGCACGCTCACCCGATACGGTGCCGCCAACTGCCCCACGGTGGCGTCCCCGTCGGTCAACCGCGCCACCAGGTCGCGCCTGGTGGGATCGGCCAGGGCCGCGAACATCTGCGACAGCGGGTCACTCATCTCGGCCCCCGAACCTCAACTATTTGGTTGACAAGATCGTATCTGCGCGTTCCGACAGTTGTCAACCGAATGATTGACAGTGACTATGTAGGGGTCGGCAAGAACGGCGCCACCGCCGCAAACGACACTTGCGGAACGCCACTGAAATCGACTCACTCGTCAGGCAGCTCTGGCCGGCATCAGCGGTCGAGCCTGATCATGAGGCGAGGGAGCCGCCGAAGATCTGCCAGGCCAGCAGTGACTTGGCGATCAAGCTGAGGACGAGGTAGATCTTCTCGCCGAAGGCGTAGTCACGCCAGGGGCCGATCTGGCGGTACTGAAGCCACTGGTTGATCGCGAAGGTGAAGAAAGCGATCAACAGCGACACCGCGATGCCGATGACGAAGCCGGGCACCCGGTCGGCGCCAACGAGGTTGATGCCGATGGCGACCCATGGCGCGGCGCCGGCGACGGTACCGAACCAGAACGGCAGCATTGTCGTCTCGCTCCGTCCGGGCGGGTTCGAGCGTTCCTGCAGCCAGCCGAACAGGATCATGGCCACATTGGCGCCGATGATCGTGACCACGGTGCTGATGCCGGTCAGGCCGAAGTAGAAGCCGATCAGCACGATCATGATGGTGGCGCTGAGGGAGTACTCGACCCACCGGAACCGGTTGATCCCCCGGCGCAGGTCCGCCTCGTAGACCGAACGGGCCACGGTCGCGGTCAGCAGATGATCGAGCGCGGCCAGGAACAGGAACACCGCGACGGCAGGCCCGATGGCGACGTCGAACAGTGCCGACGGTGCGTTCGGTGTCGTGCCAGGCGGCCCTGCGGGATAGGACGCGGTGACGGTGATCGCGAACCCTCCGCCGAACACGAGGATGGCGACACCCTGCGCTGCGTGCAGGACAGTCAGACCGAGATTCCATCTCCGCAGCCCAGTCAGCCGCTCGTCATCGACCCCGACCGCACCAGCGCGCTCAACAACATTGGTCTCATCCATGGGTAGCCGCCTCGATCACACCTCGTCGGCACACCGGGCACCGGCCCTCCGATCCGAGGACCGATCGAGCATTGCACATGCCCGACAACGCCAATACCGGGCCAGAGTCCGCGAAGGCGGCGTCTGCGATCGTCGGCACCCGCCGTATCGGCTCGCCCAGATAGCTCCCAGCGGATGCCCTACATGGATTCGATGAGCTTCTCGACCCGGTCGTCCACGCTGCGGAACGGGTCCTTGCACAGCACCGTCCGTTGCGCCTGGTCGTTCAGCTTGAGATGCACCCAGTCGACGGTGAAGTCACGGCGGCGCTCCTGGGCGCGTTTGATGAAGTCGCCGCGCAGTCGGGCCCGGGTGCTCTGCGGCGGCACGCTCTTGGCCTCGAAGATGGCCAGGTCTGAGGCGACCCGATCAACGACGCCACGGGTCTGCAGCAGGTAGAACAGACCGCGATCGCGGCGGATGTCGTGATAGGTCAGGTCGAGCTGCGCGACGCGCGGGCTGGACAGGCTGAGATCGTGCTTGCCCCGGTACCGCTCGATCAACTGATACTTCGTCGCCCAGTCGATGTCCCGGTCGATCAGGCTCAGGTCTTCCTTGGTCACGGCGGTCACGGTGCGCGCCCACAGTTCCAGCACCTGCGAGCCCACCTCGTCCACACCTTCCCGGCCGGCGAACTCCTGCGCTCGAGCGAGGTACTCCCCCTGGATGTCCAGCGCCGATGCGGTGCGACCGGAGGCAAGTTTCAGCGGTTTGCGGCCGGTCAGGTCATGGGACACCTCGCGGATGGCCCGGATCGGGTTCTCCAGGGTCAGATCCTTGAACGGTGTTCCGGCCTCGATCATCCGCAGCACCAGATCGGCCGAACCCACCTTGAGCAAAGTCGTCCACTCATTCATGTTCGAGTCGCCGACGATCACGTGCAGCCGGCGGTAGCGCTCGGCGTCGGCATGCGGCTCGTCCCGGGTGTTGATGATCGGCCGGCTGCGCGTGGTGGCGCTGGAGACGCCTTCCCAGATGTGCTCGGCGCGCTGGCTGAGGCAGTACACCGCGCCTCGCGGCGTCTGCAGCACCTTGCCGGCGCCGCAGATGAGTTGCCGGGTGACCAGGAACGGGATGAGCACATCGGCCAGGCGGCTGAACTCACCAGTCCGCCCGACGAGGAAGTTCTCGTGGCAGCCGTAGGAGTTACCGGCCGAGTCGGTGTTGTTCTTGAACAGATAGATGTCGCCGGGAATGCCTTCGTCGTGCAGGCGTTGCTCGGCATCCAGCAGCAGACCCTCGAGAATCCGCTCCCCTGCCTTGTCGTGCACGATTAGCGACTTGAGGTCGTCGCATTCGGGTGTCGCGTACTCGGGGTGACTGCCGACGTCCAGGTACAGCCGCGCGCCGTTGCGGAGGAAGACGTTGCTCGACCTTCCCCACGACACCACGCGGCGGAAGAGGTAGCGGGCAACCTCGTCGGGACTCAGCCGTCGCTGGCCATGGAACGTGCACGTGACGCCGTACTCGTTCTCGATCCCGAAGATCCGTCGCTGCACCTCCCCCACTCTAGTGACGTTGCTGCAGGCAGCCAGGCAGAACTGCGGGATGGGCGACACGCGGCATCCGCGTTCGCGCACTCTAGGAAGGTCGGGTCAGCGCGATCAGCTCGACCGGCAAGGCGCGCTCATCTAGCGGCCGAAGGCCCTGCTGGACAACGAGGTCGAGGCGCTCGGCAGTCGCTACCTGCGGGGTGCCGCTAAGCGGTGTCGGGGTCCGCCGGCCCGTCGCCGTCGGCCGACGCGCTGTCGGCGTCGTCTTCGGCCGGGTCGGGGTCTGTCGCATCCGGGTCCTTGGCATCCGCGTCCTTGGCATCGTCGGACTTGTCGGCAGCGGGCGGCGGGAGCAACTCCTCGAGCGCGGCACCGGCCAGCCGCCGGAACGCGCGACCCTCCTTGGCGCGATCGAGCACCGCAACTTCCAACTGGGCCGCGTCGAGCTGCCGCGGTGCGCCGTTCTCGCCGCCGACCGACCCCAACGCCCGAACGGCCATCTCCACGGCTTCGGCCAAGGACTCACCAGGCCGGAATGTGTCGCGCATGCTCGTGGTCAGGGCCTCCACCTGGCCGCCCATTACCAGGAAGTGCGGTTCGTCGACGATGGTGCCGTCGTAGGTGATCCGGTAGAGCTGGTCGCCGGCCGGGTCGAGACCGACTTCGGCGACGCAGAGCTCGACCTCGTACGGCTTCTGCTGCTCGGTGAAGATGGCACCGAGCGTCTGTGCATAGGCATTCGTCAACGATCGCGCGGTCACGTCACGCCGGTCGTAGCTGAACCCGCGCAGGTCCGCATGCTGAATGCCGGCTACCCGCAGGTTCTCGAACTCTGGGTAACGTCCGACGGCGGCGAACCCGATCCGGTCGTAGATCTCGCTCACCTTGTGCAGCGATGCACTGGCATTCTCGGCCACGAACAGGATGCCCCCGGTGTAGCTGAGCACCGCGACGCTGCGACCGCGGGCAATGCCTTTGCGCGCGTACTCCGAGCGGTCCCGCATGATCTGCTCGGCAGACGCGTAGAACGGCATGCTCATACCGGGGCCCCCATGCAAGCGCGGAATGCCCTTTGTCGAGCGGTTTCACTGGGTGCGCTCATGCTGTGCGGTCCTCCTGGAGGCGCGGCGAACGGTGAGTCACGATCCGGGCCTGCTGCTGCGATCGGCGATGACGGCCTCCACGACGGGCTGCTGCTCCGCATCGGGAACGCGGGCCACACCGTCCGCGGTGGCGGTCATGATCACCGGGAAGATGCGGCGCTGCACGTCTGGGCCACCGGTGGCCGAGTCATCGTCGGCAGCGTCGTGGAG
>JBPCMU010000024.1:0-19664 GCA_051001975.1 Jatrophihabitans sp. | reverse complement strand
GGCCGCGACATATCGCGGCCCGGGCGCCGTTCCAGGTGAGGAGCACACGATGACGCCACTGACAGCGAACGGTGGACGCAGCGCATTTCGGCGTCGCCCGGTCAGTGCGCTGACGCGGCGCCGGCAGCGCGTCGGCTTGTTGTTCGTGGCGCCCGCCGTGCTGATGGTGCTGGCATTCTTCATCGCGCCACTGGTGTTGATGGTGTGGATGTCCCTGAACAACTGGCCGCTGCTCGGTACGCCCAGCTTCGTGGGAACGCGCAATTACACCGACGCCCTGCACGACCCGACATTCCGCCACAGCTTGCTGTTCACCGGCAAGTACACGCTGTTGCTCACTCCCATCCTGATGATCGTCGGCTTCGCCCTGGCAGTGCTCGTGCAGACTCCGCGCCGAGGCGTGGGAATCTTTCGAACGATCTACTTCATGCCGTACATCGTCGGATTCGCTGCCGCGTCCTATCTGTTCCTGCAGCTGTTCAACTCCGGCACGGGTGTCATCGACCGGATGCTGGTCGATCTGCACCTTGTCGACCATCCAGTGCAGTGGTTCGCCAGCCCAAAGGTGGCGCTGGCCGCGGTGCTGGTGGTGGTCACCTGGAAGACCGCCGGGTTCTGCATGCTGCTGATCATGAGTGGGCTGCAATCCGTGCCGGGAGAAGTCGTCGAAGCCGCGCACATGGACGGTTCCGGGTGGTGGTCCACGATGCTCCGAGTTCAACTGCCCCTGATCAAACAGACCCTCGGCCTGGTGCTGATCTTCTCGATCGCGGGCTCCGTCCTCGCCTTCGACCAGTTCTACATCCTCACCAACGGCGGTCCGTCCAACCAGACCCTGACCGCCGTGTATTGGATCTACAACCAGGGCTTCACCCACTTCCAGCTCGGTTACGCCTCAGCGCTGTCCCTCGTGCTGATGGTCATCGTTGCCGCCATCAGCGGCATCCAGCTACGCCTCTTCCGCGACACCAACGAGGTATGACATGACGCTGATCGACACTCCGCCGTCAGCGCTCGACCCTGATCCTTATGAGACGGCCGGCCCGGCGCCACGTCCGCGCGAGCGCGGCGGGCTGATCTGGTGGCCGGTGTGCATCGTGATCGCGGTGCTGATGATCTTTCCGTTGGTCATGTTGCTAGTCGTATCGCTCAAGAGCGCCGGAGAGTTCGCGAAGAACCCACCCACCTACTTCCCGACCGCACCGACCCTCGACAATTATCAGCGGCTGGACGCCGCCGGGATCTGGCACTACGTGGCCAACAGCGTCGGCGTCGCGCTGGTCACCGTCGTCGGCACGGTCGCGCTGAGCACTCTGGCCGGCTATGGCTTTGCCCGGTTCCGCTTCCCGTTCGCCGGCGGGCTGTTCATGGTCATCCTCTTGACGTTCATGATTCCGTTCCAGGCGATACTCACACCGCTTTTCTACATCCTGCGCCAGTTGCACCTGCAGAACTCACTGACTGGTCTAACGCTGGTCTACGTCACCTTCCAGTTGCCGCTGTCGGTATTTCTGATGCGCAACGCGTTCGCGCAGGTACCGATCGCGCTCGAGGAGGCAGCGATGATCGACGGGTGCGGCCCGGTCCGCTCGCTCACCCGGATCATGTTCCCCATCGTGCGGCCGGCGATGATCACGGTCGCGCTGTTCGCCTTCTTCGCGTCCTGGAACGAGTTCCTCGCCGCACTCGTCCTGCTCAGCGATCAGTCGAAGTTCACCCTTCCGGTGCTGTTGACCACGTTGCAGAGCGGCCGACTCGGGACCGTCGACTGGGGACTGCTGGAAGCCGGCGTCGTCGTCACGATGCTGCCGTGCGTACTGCTGTTCCTGGCACTGCAGCGGTACTACGTCCGAGGCCTGGTCGCCGGAGCCGTCAAGTGATCGCAGACGTCGCGGAGATCCCGGCCGCGGCAGTGTCGCTGCCGGGCGGGTGTAGTAATACGAAGGTGGACGAGCCCGAAGCAAAGCCTGTCGTCACGGCCCTGGACACCGCGATCTCCGGTCTGCAGAAGACAATCCTGGACGATCTCGAACCGGGGATGCTACTTCCCGCCGAAGCCGACCTCGCGGCCCAATACGGCGTCAGCAGACTCACCATCCGCGAGGCTCTGAAGGTGCTGACCGGGCGGGGCCTCGTCAAGTCGCGGCGAGGTCGCCGTCCCGAGGTCTGCGAACCGGACAGTTCGATCCTGTCGGCGCACCTGCGGATGGCCAGTCGCCGCGAGCCACGGGCGCTGCTCGAACTGATCGAGATCCGCGAGTCCCTGGAGGTCTTGGTCAGCGGTCTGGCCGCCAGCAACTCGACGCGAGCGGCTGTTTCCGGGGTGTCTGCTGCACTGGATCGAATGCGCGCTGCTGCCACGACGCTCGACGCCGGTCCGGCCGACGAGCACACCGTGAGCGAGTACAACCAGGCCGACATCGCATTCCACGAAGGGCTGGCGCTGGCCAGCGGCAACCGCATGCTTGCCTTTTTGCTCGAAGGCTTCGAAGGCCCCTTGCAGCACAGCTTCGCGCACAGCTTCGAGGGCCACGTGCGGCGCGGCACCCGGGTCGCCGACGTGGTGGCAGCACACGACAAGGTGCTCGGTTACGTCCGGGCCGCGGACGCCGCCAACGCCCGCAAGGCAATGCGCGCGTTGCTGCGCAGCACCGCCCGCGATCTGCGTTACTCGTTGTTGGACGACCTGCGCCCCGCGACCGGATGAGCCTGATCCAGGCGGCCGTGATCGACCAGCCCGGCGGCACCATCACGCTCACCCGGATTCCGGAGCCTGCGGTGACTCCGGGTCAGATCCTCGTGCGCAGCGCCCACGTCGGTATCTGCGGCAGCGACGTCAGTCTTCTGAAGGGAACCCGGCCGGCATCATTCAGCCGGTATCCGGTCACCCCCGGACATGAGTGGTCCGGCGTCGTGGAGGCCGTAGGTGCGGGTGTCGAGGGCGTGACGGTCGGGGACCGCATCGCCTGCCGGAGCATGTGGTGGTGCGGTGTCTGCGGGCGCTGCCGCGAGGGGCGTCCGCAACTGTGCCGGGAGGGCTACCGCGAGGTGGGCTTCACCATGGCGGGCGGCCTGGCCGAGCTGGTCACCATCGAAGCCCGGCAAGCCGTCGTCCTGCCGCCGGAGATCCCGTTGCTCGACGCGGCCCTGCTCGAGCCGACCGCGGTGATGACCCATGCCCTACTGCGTCTCCCGCAGCTGCTGGGCAGGCGCGTGACCATCATCGGAGACGGCACGTTGGGCCTACTCGGGGTGCAGTTGGCCCGGCTGGCCGGTGCTTCGCGAGTGAGCCTGATCGGGCTGGACGAGCACCGTCTGCGACTGGGTCGACAGTTCGGGGCCGACGAGACTGCCGATGCCTCCGCCGGGAGTCCGACCGAAGTCGGTCGCGGCGCCGACGTGGTGCTGGACTGCGCCGGCGCAGTTGGCACTCTCGAGCAGGCGATCGGGCTCTGCGCGACAGGCGGCACCGTGGCCGTCGTCGGCGTCGTCGGCGGGGCGGCCCGAGCCGAGATACCCGCGGACATCTTCGTGGTGGAGGACATCACCGTCACCGGTGTGCTCGCCTCCACCTCCGCGTCCTGGGATCTGGCGATGCGACTGGCCGGCAGCGGTCGGCTCGACCTCGCCTCCCTGGTCACGCACCGCTTCCCGACGGCTGCCGTTGTCCAGGCATTCGCACAGGCCGCGGCACCGGAGCCCGGACAGGTCAAGATCATCATCGATCACGAGAAGTAGAGGAGTCCGTCCGATGCGTTTGCTCAGAGTAGGCGAGCCTGGCCGGGAGACACCCGCAGTGCTCGACAGCGACGGGGTGTTACGCGATGCCCGGCCCGTCGTGACCGACTACGACGCCGCGTTCCTGCAAACACTGCCGAACGCTCTGGACCCTCGGCAGATCGCCGGGTTTCCCGAGCTGGCCACGGGACTACGAATCGGCCCGCCAGTGGCCCGGCCGGGCAAGATCGTCTGCGTAGGGCTGAACTACCGCGAGCACGCCCGAGAGACCGGCGCCGCGGAACCCGCTGAACCGATCCTGTTCATGAAGGCCCCGGACACGGTCGTCGGACCGGACGACGACGTGCTGCTGCCGCTGGGCAGCGAGGCCAGCGACTACGAGGTCGAGCTGGCGGTCGTGATCGGCACGACCGCGCGTTACCTGACCGACGACGTCGACCCACTGCGGCACGTGGCCGGCTATGCCATCTCCAACGACGTCTCGGAGAGGTCCTTCCAGCTGGAGCGCGGCGGGCAGTGGGACAAGGGCAAGAACTGTGAGACGTTCAACCCGCTCGGCCCATGGTTGATCACCACTGACGAGATCCCCGATCCACAGTCGCTGGAATTGTCGGTGCGGGTCAATGGCGAGCAGCGGCAGCACTCGACCACGGCCGACATGATCTTCGATGTCGCCTTCCTGATCCGCTACATCAGCCAGTTCATGACGCTCTATCCAGGCGATGTCATCAACACTGGCACCCCTCAAGGGGTCGGCATGGGCTTCACCCCACCGAGGTATCTCGCCCCCGGCGACGTCATGGAGCTGACCATCGGCGGGCTCGGGACGCAGCGACAACATATCCGCCGGGCGTCGCGGGAGATGCCCTCATGACCGCTTCGTCGATCGGGATCGATCCGGCCGGTCAGCTCGCCGGGCAGGGCGCGCTGGTAGTCGGGGCGGGATCAGGCATCGGCAGCGGCGTGGCCCGCCTGCTGGGCGCCCGGGGGATGACGGTGGTGTGCGTCGACCGCGACGCCGAGACGGCCGGTCGGACCGCCGCACAGATCGTCGCCGACGGAGGGCGGGCACGCTCGGTCCCAGCGGACGTCGCGGACGAGGGCAGCGTCATGCGGTGCTTCGAGACGGCAGCGGGCGAGATCGGTCAGATCCATGCCGTGGTCAATTCCGCCGGCGTGCAGGGCCCCCTCGGTCACCCGACGCACGAGGTCGACGTCGACGGGTTCGATGCGACGTACACGGTGAACCTGCGCGGGGCCTTCCTGGTCAGCAAGTACGCGCTGCGGCACATGATCGGCTACTCGTACGGCCGCATCCTGCACGTCGCATCGATCGCCGGGAAGGAGGGCAACCCCAACATGGTCTGCTATTCCGCGACCAAGGCCGGAATGATCGGCATGGTCAAGAGCCAGGCAAAGGAGTATGCCGAGTCGGGCATCACGGTCAACGCAATCGCCCCGGCCGTGGTGCAGACACCGTTCCTGGACACCCAGCCGCAATCGGTCGTCGACTACATGACGGCGAAGATCCCGATGGGCCGCACCGGGACCGTCACCGAGATCGCCGAAATGATCGCCTTCGCCATCTCACCCGCCTGCGGGTTCACCACCGGATTCGTGTTCGATGCGTCCGGCGGCCGGGCAACCTACTGAAAAGGCAGGTCGGACCGGTGCCGGACCCATTCCTCGATGACATGGTGCGCCTGCTGGACGAGCGTGGCTGCCGACAGCTGATAGCCCAGCACCTCGGCGTTGCCGGGGACGGCGTGTCCGTCCGGCGCCTCGGCGGCGGAGTGAGCAACATCGTCTTCCGCGTCGATGACGGATCGGTCGGGGTGGTGGTCAAGCAATCGCTGGACCGGCTCCGCGTCGCCGCCGACTGGCACGCGCCACAGGAGCGGGTGCTCACCGAATACGCGGCCCTCACGCTGACCCACGGGCTGACGCCGGATCAGGTGCCGACCCCGCTGTTCGTCGATCCGGCCAGGTTCGCCATCGGTCTGCAGGCGGCGCCGGAGGCCTGGAGGGATTGGAAGACGGCGTTGCTGGCCGGCCACATCGATGTCGAGGTCGCGGCCGTGCTGGGTACCCAGCTGGCGTCCTGGCACAACGGCACATTCGGAGGAGTAGGGCTGGGCCCAGAGTTCCGTGATCCAGAGGCATTCGAGTTGCTCCGGGTCGACCCGTATTACCGCACCGCCGCGCGGCAACTGCCCGACCTCAGCAAGCCGATCGAGACGCTCATCGAACGGATGGCAGACACCCAGGTCTGTCTGGTGCACGGGGACTTCTCACCGAAGAACGTGCTGGTCGGCCCGGAGGCCGGGCAGTGTTGGGTCATCGACTTCGAGGTGGCTCACCTCGGCGATCCGGCGTTCGACCTGGCCTTCCTCCTCAGTCATCTCAGCATGAAGGCGGTGCACCGACCGAGCAGTGCAGCGGACTACGACGCCGCCGCCCGGGCATTCGTCGAGGGCTACCAGCAGGCCGTCGATGCCGAACTACGACCCGATTGGTCGTACGTACTCGGCCATACCGGGGCACTCCTGCTCGCCCGGGTGCACGGTAAGTCGCCGGCAGAGTATCTCGACGAGCCGCAGCGCCGGCAGGTCCACGCCCTGGGTGAGTCCTTGCTGACCCGACCGGCCACTGATCCTGATCAACTGGCGACCCGCCGAGACGCGGCGGCGCGGGCATGACTGCCACCACGATCGATCAGGTACACGCCTGGGAGGCGTTGGACTCCCGTGGCCGTCCGACGGTCGGCTGCACGGTGGTCCTCGAGGACGGTGGCGAAGGTCGGGCGATCGTCCCGGCCGGCGCGTCGACCGGCGGGCATGAGGCCGTCGAACTTCGCGACGGTGGCGAACGCTACGACGGATGGGGCGTCCGACAGGCCGTGCAGTCGGTGCGTGGTCGACTTGGCGCGGCAGTGCTCGGAGCAGATGCGGCCGACCAGTCCGAGATCGATGCCCGGCTCACCCGCACCGATCCAGACCCGCTCCTGGCGCATGTCGGCGCGAACGCGGTACTGGCCGTCTCGCTCGCCGCGATGCGGGCCGCAGCCGCGGCGCGGCAGACCCCTCTCTGGGAGGCCGACCCGGCCGCGGACGAGGTCCTGCTCCCGCTGCCCATGGTCAACATCGTCTCCGGCGGGGCCCATGCGGGCGGTGCGATCGACATCCAGGACGTGCTCGTTGTACCCGTCGGAGCGTCGAGCTTCGCCGAGGCCATCGAGTGGGCGGACCGGGTTCGCCGCTCCTGCCGGGACCTGCTCGCGGAGCACGGCGGCAATCCCGCGATGGTCGCTGACGAGGGCGGCCTCGCGGCGCGGTTCCCGGCGAACGAGGCCGCGCTCGGTTTCGTGGTCGACGGCATCACCGGCAGTGGACTCGAACCGGGTCGCGAGGTCGCCCTCGCCCTCGACCTCGCTGCCAACCAGTTCTACGAGGCCCCGGGGTACCGGCTGCGGCGAGAGGACCGGACGTTGACGCCGGGCGAACTCATCGCGCTGGTCGCGGACTGGTGCGCCCAGTACCCGATCGTGTCCGTCGAGGATGTGTTGGCCGAGGACAGCTGGGACGACTGGCGGACGGCAACCGACATACTCGGCCCGGACCGGCAGCTGCTCGGCGACGACCTGTTCGCCACTGATCTCGACCGACTGCATCGCGGTGTCTCAGCCGGTGTCGCGAACGCCGTGCTGGTGAAGCCGAATCAGGCCGGCACGGTGACCCGCGCGCTGCGGGTGGTTCAGGCCGCCCAGCGAGCGGGCTACCCGACGGTGCTCAGTGCTCGGTCCGGCGACACCGAGGATCACTGGCTGGCCGACCTGGCGGTGCGTTGGCGGACCGGGCAGATCAAGGTCGGTTCAACGCACCGCTCGGAGCGCACCGCGAAATGGAACCGGCTGCTGGAGATCGAAGCACGAGCCGGTGCGAGAGCCCGCTTTGCCGGCGCGGCGGCATTGCCCGGCCCTGGCAAAGGTATCTGACACCTAGGGTCTAACCGGCTACCTACGTCCCAATAGTGCGCTAATTTGCGGGAAGATACTCCCAAAGGTATCTGACTACTTATACGATCATGGCGCAGCCGACCCCCAAGGAGCGCGCCATGTCAGTCGATCGCCGATCACCTGCCCACCCACATCGCGAGGCATCCGCGCTAGCGGCCATGGCCGGCCGACTCCGGGCGGCCGGAGCATGAGCCCGTTCTCCCGGCGTGAGTTCCTCGCCATCTCCGGGGTCGCCGCCGGCGTCGCAGTCGCACCACGCGGGGCAACGAAGCCGAAGCCGGCCGGCCGGGCCGTGTCGCTCGGCTCGGTCGGCCGGGTCGAGTACTCACTCGTCCCGACAGCCGGGGGGCTGACACTGTCGATCAGCCGTTCCGGGACGGTCCGGTGGCAGGCCGCCGAGGGCCCCGTCGAGCTCCACGTGTGCACTGCCTCCGCTGCGTCCGGCGCATCCCATGCCTGTTACAGCTCAGCGCAACGCAGGGGCTCGCAGACCGTGGCCCATGCCAGCATTCGCTCCAGCGGCGGGAGCGTCGTGGACATCATCGACACTTACAGCACTGACAGCCGCGGGCTGCACCTCCGACGGCAGACCTCGGTGCGGGAAGTAGGAGCCGGCGAGACCGGCTATGCAACCGGCCTGGTCGTCCGCTCTGCGCAGACCTGCGACCCGCTGTCGTTGCAGTGGTTCGCACCTGGATCCTGGTACGGCAACGACGCGGACAACTTCACCTCGCGGTCTAAGCTCGTCTACACCGGCGGAGAGGTCGCATTCGCCGTCGACTGACCTTCTGGTCTCTGGCCAGTGGTCTGGTACTTCGGCTAGCCGCTTGCAGAGGACGCACAAGGGGTTGGTGCGGAGGTAGGCGGGTCGGATGGCGCGGCGCCAGTGTGAGCCGTAGCCGCGCTGTGCTGGGGTGGCACGTGGCTGCAAGGTGATGGCGCGTTGTGTTGGTGTGCACGCGGCGCATCGTGGGGTGTTGATGATGGTTCGGCATCGCGGGCAGTGACGTGGGGTTCGGGTGGGCACATGATCACCGCCATGAGTGAGTGTGCTGTCGGGCCGTGTCATGAGGTGCGGGTGCAGGGCCGGTCGTTCTGTGGGCGTCATGGGCCGAAGTTGGGGCGTGTCCGTGTTGTGGAGGCTGGCCCTCGGGACGGTGAGTTGCTGTGCCCGCACTGTCAGACGCGGGGCACTGTGCGTACTGACCGGGTGAAGGTGAAGCGCGGCATCAGCGGCGGCAAGGCGACCGGCGCTGTGTTGACTGCCGGGGTTTCGCTGTTCGCTACTGGGCTGTCCCGTAAGGAGCAGGTGTTGCGGGCTACGTGCGGTAACTGTCGGGTGGTCTGGACGATCTAAGCGCGATCAGATCACACCATGCGTATGCAGTACGAGCAGTGCAACAACGACCACGATTACAGCGACGGCGAACCACAGGGCGTCACGGGCAGTCACGATATGGGCTCCAATGGTCCGTACTTGACGACCGATGCGTCGCGTTTGGCTCGGGCTTCGGCCTTGATTCTCTCCAGCCTGTGTCGGCTAGATTCGCAGGCGTTGATGATCTCCGGGTCGATGTACCTATCCCATGGCGAGAGAGAAGTGTCAGCCACGGGTGGGCTCCTTCGGTCGTGTCAGGTCGGTGCGGGCGTCCAACGCGGCATCGATAGCGGCACGGCGGTTCAATCGCGGGCTGTGTCGAGGTCGGCGTGTTGCTCGGCGGCGGCGAGGTCACGTTGCAGCTCGGCGAGGTTGTGGTCGATGCGGGTGAGGACTGGCACGGCGCACCACCCCCGTATTTGTCTAGTGAGAGCTTGACTTGACGTCTAGTGCAGGCTAGACTACATTCATGACGAAGCGGCGGGACGCACTCAAGAAGATCAGCAAGAGCGCCAAAACCGCGGGCCTCGAATGGAAAATGGACCGCGAAGGTGCCAAGCACAGCATCTACATCCTCGACGGACTGGTTATCCCAGTCCCGCGACACGCTGAGCTAGGCAACCTGGGGGCCGAGATGCTGTACCGGGAATGCGAAGAGAAACTAGGCGAAGGATGGTGGCGGAAGTGAACACCTACCGCATCGACGTAACCCGAGACGGCCGATTCTGGCTCATCCACGTCCCCGCAATCAACCGGTGGACGCAAGCCAGGAACCTCCGCGAACTCGACGCCATGGCACGTGACCTGATCGCCATCATGGAAGACGTCCCAGCAGACTCATTCAGCACTGACGTGCACCTGGTGCTGCCCGAGTCTGTGCAGCGACGCATCGACCACACTTCGGAGCTGCGCCGGCAAGAGGCTGCGGCACGGTCGGAGGCCGCACTCGAGGCTCGCGCAGTGGCGAAGGAACTCGCCGACACGGGGATGCCGTTACGTGACGTCGGTGAGGTGCTTGGCGTGTCCTACCAGCGGGCGCATCAGCTCGTGTCGTCCTGATCGTCTTGCTGCCGGGTTGTTGTTCTGTCGCGGTACCAGGCCACACGAAGCGGCAAAAGGTGGTGTGTCCGGCGCTCCGACGATCTGGCGAATGCTGCCGCTGGTGGTCGGATCCGGATCGAGCAGCGGCGCATCGCTACGGCTCGACTCACACGACTCGTTCGCTCATGCGGTGACCGATACCTGGCGCACGGCCTGGACGGATGCCACCACCACGCTGGACACGCGAGTGGACCTCGGCGCAGCAGTCGATGCGGTCGCCGAGTGGGTCGACCGCTCGTACACGGTGATCAGCGGCAACCTCGCAACCTACGGCGGGACGTTCAGCCGAGCCCGAGCGGAGAGCGGGTTCCTCTGGCGCGCGGCGGACCTTGCCGCATTGCTCATCCGGATCGGCACCGAACAGCACAACGACGGCTTCGTGTCTCGAGCCCGGCGGGTCATGACCGACCAGATCAGCATCGATCTGACCAAGGACACCGGCATCCGGGCCGGCACCGAAGGCCTGCAGGCGGTGATCAGCGGGTACGTCTTCGAGAAGTCCCACGGCACCACCCACGCCGATTGGCTCGACTACGTGACCACCCAGACCGACGCGTTGCTCGCACTCGTCGATGCCGAAGGCAACGTTCCCTTCTACACCGACCAGCCAACCGACTTCAGCCGTAACGCTGGCTACCTGCTCGTCCCGTTGCTCGTCGACCTCTACCAGGCGGGCGGCGCGAACCGATTCCGGACCGCTGCGCTGCTGTCTGGAACGTATTCATGGACGCACGGCCACGAGCAATTGATGTTCGGTGACTCGCTGACCGACTACAACGGTGGCCCGCCGGAGCTCGACCGTGAGGCGGCTTACGTCGCACTGCGTGCGTACCTCCGCTTGTTCGACGCGACGAAGGACCGTACCTGGCTGGCCCGGGCCCGGACGGCAGCCGATGTCGCCCAGACCTGGCACGTCATCCAGGACATCGCGCCCGTGCGGATCGGGGAGAGTCAGGAAGGCACCAACGTCGTCACCCGCGGCAACCCGACCTTGAACCTGGCCGTCTACAGCTACGTCAGCGCCGGCACCACCGGCGCGGATGTGGCCGGGGTCGGGTGGGTGCCGGAGTTCGTCGAGCTCGCCAGCGCCACCGGCGACAGCCACTACGCCGACTTCGCTGCGCATCTCGCGAACACCAGTGCCCAGTTGGTGAACGTCGACGACAAGTCCGGTGCCATGGGCGATGACCGGTTCTACACCGGCCGTGGTGCACAGAACGAGGCCACCGCCATCGGCGTCATCGACTACTCACCGCAAGGCTTGAACGGACGCGGCGATGGCCTGTCGTGGCCGATCCAATGGACCGCGTTCATGATGCTCAGTGGTCTCTGGCGGCTTCGCGATACCGCGGCCGGCCGGGCGATCCTGGCCAACACCCGCAGCAGCGACGTGGACGACCGGTCCGCGACCACCACCTGGCACGGCAGTTGGAAGCGCGTCGCGGACGCCGGCAGCTGGAACGGCAGCACCACCGTGACCACCACGCCGGGCGCGTCGGCGACACATGTTCTGGTGGGTACCAGCGTCGGCGTCTACGGCACGAAGGGGCCCACGGGAGGTCGGCTGCAGGTGTACCTGGACGGCGCACTGCAGGCGACCGTCGACACGAATGCGGCGAGCACCACGCCCCAATCGCCGCTGTGGCGCAGTGGCCAGATCAGCTTCGGCCGGCACGAACTGACACTCGTGACACTGGCCGCTGCGAGCAGCACCACCGGTACCACGGTTGCGGTGGACCGTTTCGTCGACGGCCTCGATTATGCGTGCCTGCCGTGGCGAGTGATGGACACCGAGGTTGCACCTCTCCTACCTCGGGAGCTGGTCGGCCACGTCCACCCGGGCCGGCACGTTTCATACCAGCAGCCATCCGGGCGACTCGTTCACCCTCGACTTCTGCGGACCCAGGGTCGCCTGGTACGCCGCCGCGTCGGCCTGCACGGGACAGGCCGAGGTGTTCCTGGACGGCACCTCCAGGGGAACGGTTGATCTGGCGAGGCAGGCCCGGCGCCCCGGCGGGGGATCCCTGCCGGTGTGGTCCGCGACCGGGCTGACCGCCGGCGACCATCGTCTCCACGTCGTGGTACTCAGCGCGGGACGGCGTGCGGCGCAGGTGAGCGTCAGCGCCGTCGAGTGGACGGTGTCCGACGCGCTGACGCGTGATGATCGGGACCCAGCCGTGTCGACCACTGGGCACGGATGGAGTCATGACCACCGTCCACGCGTACCAGAGGTCGGTGCTGACCACCCGCCGGAGCGGTGATGCGCTCACCGTCCCGGTCAGCGGCGGTACCGTCGCGATCTACGGCCCGGCCCGTGGACAGGATGGCGGCGCTCGGGTCTTGCTCGATGGAAAGCCCGCCGGAGCCATCGACCATCGCAGCCCGACCGGAGATCCGCGGCTGCTCTGGGTATCCACACCGCTCGCGCCCGGCGAGCACATCCTGACAGTCGTGGCCACCGGCCGCGGCCGGCTCGTCATCGACCACATCGTCGACGGTTCACTGGTCGGCATTCCTATCGTCGACGCGGGCGTGGAGTTGGGCAGCCTGGACGGCTGGCAGGCTTCCGGGGCTGCCGTATTCGCCGAGCACGCCGGTCAGTACGTGGCGGTGCACACGGGCTCGTACAAAGCGACGATCGCCGACCTCATGACCGGCGCACCGGGATCGTTGCTGCAGACCATCACCGGCCTGCGCCCGGGTGCTCGCTATCGACTTACCGGCTGGCTGCAGTCCGGCGGCCGCGACGCAGTCCTCACCGCAACGGGTGGCGGCGTGTCGAGTGCAGCGGCGTGGCGAGCGAACAACGCCCCGACCAGCAACGGCTACTACCTGACCCAGCTCGACTTCACCGTCCCTGCTGCGCAGACATCGGTCGAGGTCGGATTCAGCTCACCGCAATCGTCCTCCGGGAAGTACGCAGCGCTCGACGACCTCAGGCTGGACCGCATCGGTTGACAGCCGCATGACATCGCGACTGCGCGATCGGCCGCCACACACTGATCAGGCGTAGAAGCCCACGGCTCGACCGGCGGCCACGACGTCGCGGGCAGCCATTGCGAGCAACGTCGCGTCGTTGCCCAGCACTGCGAAGCGATATCTACTCGCAGCCAGCTCGGCGACCGCCGACGCGTCCGCGGCAACGGTGCCCATCGGCACCGCGGCGGCTCGGCAGTGCGCCTCGACGGCCCGCACCGCGTCGGTCAGTTCGGAACGGGGACCCGCGCCACCGAGCGACAGGCGCAGGTCCGCGGGGCCGACGAACACCCCGTCGATGCCAGGGACGGCAGCGATGCCGGCCACCGCGTCGACCGCCGCGCGGCTCTCGATCTGGGCGATCACGGCGACCTGCTCGGCGCCGTCACGCAGGTAGTCCGGCATCGGTCGCAGTCCCCACGCTCCGGCCCGCGAGGTGTTTCCCGCCCCGCGGGTGCCCTGCGGCGGAAAGCGGCAGGCCGCGGCCGCGGCGTGTGCGATCGCGACGGAATCGACCCGTGGCAGCAGCACCCCGGCGGCGCCTGCGTCCAGGACCCGGCCCGCGGTCGACCCAATCGCCTCCGGGACCCGGACGAACGGGGCCACCCCCGAGCCCGTCGCGACCGGCACCAGCCGAGCCACCTCGGCGATCCCCAACGGCGCGTGCTCCATGTCCAGCACCACGAAGTCGAAGCCCGCGAGCGCTGCGAGCTCGACCACCTCGGGCGCGGCGATCTTGACCCACATGCCCAACGCCAATCGGCCGGTCGGCCAGCTCGCCGGCAGCATGGTCAGCCCGCCTGGTAGGGGTAGTCGGCGGCATTGAGCACCCAACCGGGCATCGCGCAGAAGTCGGCTCGCGGCGGGGCGAACACATCGATCATGTCGTGCTCGCCGGCCCCGACGGCTCGGGTGGTGTGCTGCATGCCGGCCGGAATCACCGTCAGCGACGGGCTGGTGCACTCGCGATGCTCGTCGTCGCGCCACTCGTCGAGCCGCGGGGTCCATGGAGTGCGCAGATGGTGGACGTAGCGTCCGGCCAAAGTGACCGAGCACTGGGCGAACTCCGCATGCGAGTGCGGCGACAGCGACGAGGTGTCGCGGGGTCCGACCTGCCGGGCGAGCAGGTTCACCATGACCGAGCTGCAGCGGAAGATCCGGCCGAAGCGGTCCGCGTCGACCGGCACACCCGACAGTGGGTACACCCGCAGCGCGAAACCACCCGGTGGTGCGGCGCCGACACCAGACCCTGCCACCACGGCCGCCGGCCCGGCTGCGTCCTGCTCCGCGGAACGACCGACCGCCGCGGCCGCTGCCGCGGGCAGCGCCCGCACGAGAGCAGTCGCGTCGCGGGCGGTCACCGACGTGTCCCCCGGCGGGCACACCACGACGGCCGGCTCGTCCACCTCGACCGACTCCGCGCCGGCCGTGACGGTGACGGCGGTGCTGTCGGAGGCCACCACGAGCAGGTGCTCTGTGGGACTGCCGAGCACGTGTACGGAGTCCCCCGCGACGAGATCCGTGTAGCCCACCAGGAAGGCATTGTCATGAATCCACCAGGTACGCGAGCCGGTCGCGGTCTGCTCACCCGCCGGGTCGGTGCTTGCCTCGACGGTCCGGGACTTGCCCACCGGACCGGGCGGGCGTCTCGCGGCACCACCACCGGCCAGCGCTGAGCGGGGGTCTGCTGTGTCGAACACTCCGTCTCCTTTTGCGAGCGTCTCCGGCTGCTGAGTCATTCGGTGGGCACCGCCAAGCGGGCGCCGGGATCGCGGAACAACGTCTGCAGTGATCGCGATCGAAACGCCCAACCACCCGTGGTACGCGCCACCACGTCGAACACATCGGCCACCGACACCGGGGTCACCGCGGTGGACGGGAACGCGCCGTCGTCGGCGTACAGCGTCATCAGCGAGTAGACCGCGGCCGAGTCGTGGCCGTGCGTCCGGACCCGCAGGTTGGTCAGCACGTGCCGGGAGATCCGGGTGCCGGCCGCGGCGCGATCGCGATACACCTGCCGGATCTCTTCCTGGCCGGTGAACGTCGCCCGGTCGAACGTGAGCGAGCCCTCCGGTACGAACAGTTCGGCAACCCCGACACCGTCGTGATGATCGACGTCGAACCACAGGTCGGTGAGCAGATCGCCGACCGCCACGAGGTCGCCGATCGCAAGCATGGCGGTCATCGTCCGCGCCAGGGTGAAGGCGGAACCACCGCGCCGTGATTGACCGTCAGCAACGGTTCGAACCGGTCGACCTGCAACTGGTCCTGCGCGGCATCCGGCAGCACCACCGTGTCGGCCTCGGCCAATACGGTGATGCAGGCCGGTCCACCGACGGTGAGCCGGCCGTATCCCTCGTCGGCCAGCCCGAGGACCTCGGCGGCGGCCACCGTGACCCTGCCGAAGACCTGTTCTCGAGTCATCCCCAGGGCCACCATCTTCGCGGCGATCGTGGCCAGGTCGTAGGCCGGCTTCATCCAGTTGCGCCGGCTCAGGTCGGAGCCGATCAGGTCCGGCAGGAACCCCTCGGCGATCGCGGTCCGGGCTACCGCGTAGGACATCTGGGTGGTGCCGTGCCCAACGTCGAACAACACGCCGCGCTCCCCGGCCCGCCAGGCGGACGCCGCGACCCGACCGCCCTGGATGAGGCCTTCGCCCTTGCCGTGGAAGGAGTGCGTCACGATGTCGCCGGGGCGCAGCCGGTCGAGGATGTCGTCGAGCCCGCACGCCGTCGCACCGACATGCGCCATCAGCGGTAGCCCGGTCCGCTCGCCGAGCTGCAACGCCTGATCGAGGATCGCCAGCGGCTGCTCCCCCGTCTCGGACCGGGACAGCCGCACCTTGATTCCGCGCACCACGTCGGGATGGTCGGCCGCGACACCGGCAGCCTTGTCGAGGTCGACCGCGTGCGGGTCGGCGTACTCGCTGACGTGGATGTTGACCAACCCAACGGAGGAGAGGTTGAGGAAGCAGACCACCCGCGGGCCGGCCGTCGCGACGGTATGCCGGAGGAAGCCGGGGAAGCCGGACGCCCCGACGCTGCCCGCATCGTTGACCGCCACCACCCCGCGGCGCAGGTGGCCCTCGTCGGGCGGCACCGCCACGTCGAACACCCCGTCATGCACGTGTGAGTGGACGTCGATCAAGCCGGCCAGCACCAACGCGCCGGAGCAGTCGACGACGCGCCCCGCACCCCGCGGCAGGTCGGCGGCAATAGCGGTGATTCGGCCCGCGGTGACGGCTACATCCCGGACACCGGCCGGCGTGCCGTCGGCGGCGATCACGGCGCCGCCGGCAAGCAGAAGGTCGGGCTTCCGGGGCTGGTCAGTCAGATCCATCGTCATCCCTTCGAGTGCGCGGCGGCGAAGACATCCGAGCGGATCCGCGACCAGACGTCGGCGGTCATCTCACCGAATTCCGGAGTGCGCTTCCAGTCCAGCGACCTCGGCCGTCCCTCGGTCACCGCCATCTCGTGCGCGATCCGCCCGGGGTTGGCACCCATCACCACGACACGGTCGGCCAGGAAAACGGCTTCGTCGATCTGATGGGTCACGAACACGACCGTCTTGTGCTGGGTCTCCCAGATGTCGAGCAGCTCCGACTGCATCACCTCGCGGGTTTGCGCGTCGAGTGCGGCGAACGGCTCGTCCATCAACAGCACCTGCGGGTCGGTGGCCAGCGCACGAGCCAGGTTCACTCGTTGCTTCATCCCCCCGGAGAGTTCCTTCGGGTAGTGCTCGGCGAAGCCGCCCAGCCCGACCAACTCGATCAGCTCGGCGAGCCGTTCCTTGGCCAGCGGCCGGCCCTGGATCTCACACCCAACCGCGATGTTGCCGGCCACGGTCCGCCACGGGAGCAACGTGTCCGACTGGAAGACCACGGCCACCCGGCCGGCCGCCGTCACCGACCCGGCCGACGGTGCGACGAGCCCGGCGATGGTCCGCAGGAGTGTGGTCTTGCCGCACCCCGACGCCCCGACCAGCGTGACGAACTGGCCGGCCGGCACCTCCAGGTCGACGCCGCGCAGTACCGGCGTGACCGTCTTGCCCCGGCGGAAGGTCTTCGACAGCTTCCGCACACTGATCTCCGAGCCACTCTCCTGGGTCGGCATCGCCACCCCTTTCGTCGTGGTCTGCATCAGCGCCATCTCGACAGCCGCCGCTCCAACAGAGCCATCAGGTTGACTGCGACCAGCGCCATCACCGCCAAAACCACGATGGCGGCGAAGATGCCGGCGGTGTCGAACTGGTCGCGCGAGGAGAACAGGAAGTATCCGACGCCCGAGCTCGACCCGAACAGCTCGCCGACCACGATGCCGACCACCGCGCGGCCGACGCCCACCCGCAGACCGACCGAGATGGACGGAATGGCGAACGGGATCCGAACCAGCCGCATCCGCTGCCACGGGGTCGCGCCGAACGAGGACACCATCTCCAGCATGCCCTCGTCCGGGTGCAGGAACCCGGTCATGGTGTTGAGCAGGATCGTCCAGACGGCGACGAAGGCGATGAACGCGATCTTCGACGACATGCCGATCCCGAGCGCGAGGATGAACAGCGGAGCCAGCGCCAGCACCGGCGTCGCGTTGAAGAAGTCGACCCAGAAGATCAGCGCGGAGCGGATCTTCGGCGACAGTCCCATCGCTGCGCCAACCCCGATCCCGATGACAACGGCCAGCCCGAAGCCGCCGAGCAACTCGATCAGACTGGTCCTGATGTCGCCAAGCAGGTCGCCATGGATGAGGTTGTCCCAGAGGCTCTGCATCGCTGTCGAGAACGGCACGAAGAATGTCCGGTCGGTGACGAACACCCGGCCGATCAGCTCCCAGATGCCCAGCCCGACGGCCAGCGAGATCAACGACTTGAACCAGCCGGCGGCCAGCACCGCCCGCCATCCGGTGGCCTCTGCGTCGAGATCGTCCTCGGCGAATTCAAGGTCCGGATCGTCGTCGACCGCAGCGGTCATGACGAGCAGGAGGTGTTCACGAGCTTCGCCGGGTCGGCGGCACTCTTCGTCCCGAGGTCCTTGAGCATTTTGCTGGTCTCCTGCAGCGTCTTCGTCGGGTCGTTGATGCCGGGCATCGCGTTGTCCTTCAGGAACAGGTCATAGGTCTTCGCGGCGTCGCTCTGGGTCGCGCCGGTGCCCTTGACCAGGATGTCGATCGCCTTGGTCTTGTTCGCCGGGTCGACGAGGAATGTATGGACATCGGCCAGCGCTGCGAAGAAGTCCTTGTACAGCGAGCAGTTCTGCTTCACCTTGCTGCTCTGCACCACATCGGTCAGCCCGTACCAGGGCGCCTGCCCGACGCTGTCACTGAGAATGCTGAGGCCGTTGGACTGTGCCTTGAAGTCGGCCGGCTGGACCAGCAACCCGACGTCCACCGAGCCGGACTGGATCGCCGCCAGCCGGGCGCTGGTCCCGCCGGTGACGATGAGCTGCAGCTTGTCCGGAGAGATGCCCTGCTGCTCGAAGATCAGCCGGGACAGACCGGCGATGGCAGTGGTCGGGCTGGACACCGCGACCTTGATCTTGGCCAGCGACTTCAACTGGTCGAACGAGGTGATTCCCTTGCGGGCGACAAGTCGGTAAGCCCCGGAGCCGGTGAAATTGAGTACCGAGACCTTCGACGTGTTGGCCGACGCGGCCAGCACCGGGTCGGGCAGCACGTCGGCCATGTCAACCTGTCCGCCGAGCAGCAGGGCGAGCAGATCGGTCGCCGAGCCGGTCCGGGTGGTCACCTTCTTGACGGTGACGTGGTGCTTGGCGAATATCCCCATCTGCTCACCGACGTAGACGTGCCAGTAGATGGCCAGGTCGCCGCTGATGCCGTACCGGATCGTCCTGTTCTGCGAAGACCCGCCGGAGGAACTGCTGCAGGCGCTGGCCAGCAGAGCGATCGCCAGCAGGCACGCGGCTGCCCGGAACTTGACTGCCTTCATCGTTGCTCCTCGAGGTGTGACTCGACGTGTGACTCGACGTGTGAACGGACTCATGAGCGGACTCCTGACGTGGCGGGGCCGGCGGTGACCGTGGTGGTCAGCGAGCCGAGCCCAGTGATGCGAACGGTGAGCTCGTCCCCGGCGGAGAGGTACTTCGGTGCATCGGGTGCGAGGGCGATCTTCGGGCTGCCAGTGGCGATCAGGTCACCGGGCTGCAACGGCACCCGGGAGCAGAAGGCGACGAGGTCCGCGACCCCGTGCAGCATTGCCGCAACGCTGCTCTGCTGGCGGAGCTGGCCGTTGACCCAGGTGGAGAGCGTCGCCGCGGCCGGGTCGCCGAACTCGTCGGCGGTCACCAGCACCGGGCCGCAGGGCGCGGCGCCGGCGAAGTTCTTGCCGAACATGATGTGCCCGCGAGTACGTTCGCCGGCGGGCAACTCGCGTCAAGTGAGGTCACTGATGATCGTGTAGCCGACGACAGCATCGAGGACGTCACCAACAGCAACCAGATGGCCG